>NZ_AKKA01000075.1 GCF_000282035.1 Rhizobium sp. CF122 | reverse complement strand
GCGGAGCCAGTGTCGGCGACCGCACGATGGTCGACGCACTGGCTCCGGCGCTTGCTGTTTTAACATCAGGTAATGTCGCCGGAGCAGCAAAGGTTGCGGCAGCCGGTGCCGAGTCGACAAAGGCAATGCGAAAGGCAAAGGCGGGCCGCGCCTCTTACGTCGGCGAGAGGGATCTGGAGGGCGTGCCGGATCCGGGAGCTGTCGCTGTGGCAAACGTATTCGAAGTGGTCGCAGCGCTGGCATGAGCTGGCGCGGTGCTGGGAGGCAACAGATGCAGGCAGAACCAGTTCTCCTTGCGGGATTGATTGAAGCTTGCCGTGCGACGATTGCGGCAAACAGCGATCATCTCTGCGCCCTGGATCGCGCAATCGGTGACGGCGATCACGGAACCAACATGCGGCGCGGCTGCGAAGCGGTTAGCGCCGAAGAGGCCACGGTCGCGTGCCTCCCCTTGCCCGACGCGCTGGAGAAAATCGGTCTGACACTGGTGATGAACATAGGCGGCGCGGCCGGTCCACTCTACGGAACGTTGCTGATGGAGATGGGGCGCGAGCTACGCAAATCGGATCAGGGACAGGATTTTTCGGTGGCCTTGAAGCAGGCCATCGATGCCGTTGCCCGCCGCGGGCGTTCGCACGCAGGAGACAAGACCCTCCTCGACGTGCTGTATCCGGTCCAGGATGCGCTTGCGCACCGTTCGCCACTGACGGATATCGTCCGGCAGGCAGAACTTTCCGCCGCACTTACCGCCGCCATGAAGGCCATGCGTGGCCGCGCATCCTACCTCGGAGAGCGTTCGATTGGCCACGTCGATCCGGGCGCCTCGAGCTGCGCTCTGCTGACAACCGCTATTTGCCGCTACCTTGAGGAGTACCGCCCGGCATGAGTGTGAAGACCCCAAACGTCGGGATCGTGATCGTCTCCCACTCGCCGCTGGTCGCGCGGGGCACGGCCGACATGGTCCGGCAGATGGTCGGCGACAGCGTGCCGCTCGCCTGGTCGGGCGGCAACAGTCAAGGCGAACTCGGCACGGATGCCCGCGGTATCCTGAAGGCCATCGAGGAGGCCTGGTCAGAGGCAGGTGTCGCGGTCTTCGTCGATCTTGGCGGAGCCGAAACCAACAGCGAGATGGCCATCGAAATGCTGGGGTTGCCGCGCGCCAAGCTCGTCTTGATTTGCAATGCGCCAGTGGTGGAAGGCGCGGTCATCGCCGCTGCGGAGGCCTCCGGCGGAGCATCGCTGGCCAAGGTCGTAGCGACGGCAGAGGAGCTGTCCCCCTGATGAGCGGCGGATTGCGCATAGGAAACCGGGAGGCCGAACAGGTGCACGCCAGTTGCCAGACGGAGGTCGAAGTGAAGCACGGCGTGGGATTACACGCCCGGCCTTCTGTGACATTCACGCGGCTGGCAAAGTCGTTCCCCTGCTCGATCGAAGTTGCGGTCAATGGCAGCGACGTCTGGCTGAATGGCAAGAGCATCATCAAGATCATGGGCGCCAGGATCCGCAAGGGATCGATACTGAAAATCCGCGCCGACGGTATCCTCGCAGAAGAGGCAATCCGGGCATTGAAGGACCTCATCGAGCGCAACTTCGATGAGGAAAAGAAGCATGGCCGCACCGCTTAGATTGAAAGCAACAGGCGCGTCTCCGGGCGTCGCATCCGGGCCGGCCTATATCGCGGAGCCGCTCGCCGCTGCCGCGTCACTGCCATCAAGCGTTTCTGACCATGCCGAGCTCGCCGACGCGATCAAGACGGCCATCCGCGAACTACAGGACCTTGCGACCGGGACAGACCCCGAGAGCCGCGATATCATCGAGTTTCAGATCGAAGTGCTGCAAGATCCGACGTTAGCGGAGATGGCCGACGCGCGCATCGATCAGGGCGAAAACGTGGCGTTCGCCTGGGTCGGGACACTCGACGGATACATCCGCGAACTGGAGTGCTCAGCCGAAGACCAATTGCGGGCGCGTGCCGTCGACATTCTCGACATCAAGAATCGCGTCCTATCGGTCCTCACTGGAACGCCCGTCGACGACTTTCCGGCCGGATCCATCTATGTCGGAAAAGACATGGAGCCCAGTCGCTTCCTCGCACATGACTGGTCGGCAGGTGGCGGTATCGCTCTTTATGCCGGCAGCGCGGTCGGCCATGTCGCCCTGCTTGCCAGATCCCGGTCTGTCCCGATGGTCATAGGCGCCGGCCGTTTTGCGACAGAGGCCGGACAACACATAGGGGTTGATGGCGATTCAGGCCTCGTCATCCTTCAGACAGCCAAGGAGATGGCAACGCCGGCCCAATTCGACCATCCCGTGACAAGCACCGTGTCGACAGTCGACAACGGCGATCTGCGCACGGCCGACGGTTCGCAGGTACTGTTGTCCATCAACGTCAACGCGCCCGATGACGTCGATGCGATCCCGGCTGCGACAACCGCCGGCATCGGGTTGATGCGCTCGGAATTCGCGGTGATGTCGCTCGGCGATGCTGCAAACGAAGAAAAGCAATTCGCGATCTACCGTCGCCTCCTGGATTGGGCAGACGGCCGGTCGGTAACCATTCGCATGCTGGATATAGGCGGCGACAAGCCGCTCTCCGGCCTCACCGAGATGTCCTCACTGCGCGGCATCCGCCTTCTCCTTGCCCGGCCGGAGATTGCGCGTGTTCAAGCCCGCGCACTCTTGCGCGCAGCCGTCTTCGGCAATCTCCGCATCATGCTGCCGATGGTGACTGTCCCATCCGATGTCGAAGACATCAGGCAGATCTATCGCGAAGAATCCAGCGAGCTTGCCCGCCGCGGCATGCTCAATCGCATTCCCCCGATCGGAATGATGGTAGAGGTCCCGGCCGCAGCGCTCATGCTGGATGCGTTCGAAAGCGCGGACTTCTTCTCGTTCGGTACGAACGACCTCGCGCAATATCTCGTCGCTTCGCCACGCGAGGACGCCGACTTCGCCCTGTACCAAGCCCAGGCAGTGCCGGCCTTGCTGCGCCTGCTGACCCAGGCTGTGAAGCTTGCCGGCGGCAAGCCACTTAGCATCTGCGGCGATATGGCCGCAGACCCCTCCCGGACCGCGGATCTGCTTGCCGCGGGCATCAGGCATTTTTCCGTGGCGCCAGCTCGACTTCCCGCGATAAGATCGGCAATCGTCGGTCTGAACGCCGATGGGACAAAGGCAGCCGGAGAATAAGATGGCGCGCGAAGACACCGAAGACGCCATTATCGCCTACAAGTCCATTCTGGCGCAGATCATCGACAACAGACCTTCTGGAACACGTCAGCGCCTGGCCACGGAACTCGGCAAGCATCGCAGCTTTGTCACGCAGATAACAAGCCCGACCTATGCGACGCCTCTTCCTGCCCGGCATCTCGCGACGATCTTCCGGGTGTGCCATTTCAGCGCCGCCGAACAGGAGCGCTTTCTGGACGCCTACCAGGCCGCACATCCCGGCAAACTGCCGGAGCTTGGCGCCTTAGAAAAACTGAGGCACCTTTCGCTGATGGTGCCTGATTTCGGCGACGAGCGGCGCAACCGGCTGCTGGAGGAAGCAATCGCCGATCTGGTGCAGAAGATTGCCGCAATTTCCGGGCCGCCGGATTGAGCAAACCCTTGTGGCACGTACGACAAGTCTGACACGATCATCGCCTTGGGAGGGGCTTGATGAAGAAGTTCATGAACACAGCCGAGACCATGGTCGCCGAAAGCGTCGAAGGCTTTGTGCGCGCCCATGAGGAGTTCGTTGTGTTCGGCGCCGACCGCAAATGCATACGCCGCCGCCACCTGGTTCCCGGCAAGGTCGCGATCATCTCCGGCGGCGGCGCCGGTCACGAGCCGATGCACATCGGCTTCGTCGGTCGCGGCATGCTTGATGCCGCTTGCGTCGGGCATATCTTCACATCTCCGACGCCCGGCCAGATCGTCAGCGCGATAGAGGAAGCAGACACCGGCGCCGGATGCCTGCTGCTCGTCAAGAACTATGATGGCGACGTCATGAACTTCGAAATGGCGGCGGAGATGGTGGCGGGCCGGCATAAAATTGAAATGGTACTTGCCAGCGACGACATCGAAACGACGAGGGCCGGCGACGGTCGCGGTCGACGCGGCGTAGCCGGCACGCTTATCACGGAAAGGCTTCTGGGAGGCGCGGCCGAGCAGGGCCAGTCCCTCGCCGAACTGAAGGCCATCGGCGACAGCCTCTCCTCACGCATCCGGTCTATGGGCGTCGCACTGACCGGTGTCGCGGTGCCACACACGCAGCGCACGACGTTCACGCTTGGGCCGAACGAGATAGAAATGGGCGTCGGCATTCACGGGGAGCCTGGCCATTCAAGAGAGCTCTTCTCTGACGCCGACACCATCATCAACCATCTGAGTGAGGCGATCTTTTACGACATCAGCCAAAGCACCGACAAAGCATTGCTCCTCGTCAACGGGCTTGGCGGCACGCCACCCGCCGAACTCTATCTTGCCTACAACTCCGCGCTGCGCATCATGGAGGAGCACGGCGTGCGGATCGAACGCTCGCTGGTTGGCACCTATGCCACCTCGCTCGACATGCAGGGCCTTTCCATCACGCTTGCTTTCCTTACGGACGAGGAGTTTTCTCTATGGGATTCGCCCATTGCAACGGCTGCGTTGCGCTGGGGCTGCTAGGTATCGGCACAGCCAAGCGCCTCCGTGCAATCTCAGACCGCGGATCAGTTCCACCTTCCAGGTGTCACGACCCGAAAGCGATGAACGTGCCTGGCTTTTGAGACCATAGAGAGATCAAGCTGCGAGGATGGATGTTCGCGCTGCAGTAGCTTGAGCTCGAGGCTGTCTGCGGCAGCCAGCATTTCGTGTTTGTGGTTAAGCGACCTCACTTTGCCACAGCGCTGATCGCTATCGGCGCTCCTCATAGGATCTGCATAGTTCCGCATTTTTCGAGTAGCAGCATTAACGCGGAGGTCGGCCTTCTGGCTCCCCCTTGTCCTCCTCCACGCGTTCTCGTCTCGCCTGCAGTCGGTCGAACTTTCCGAAGTCGGTCATGATGCTGACCAGAACACTTCCGGTCCAGCCGAAAGTGAACAGCCCCGACATGCCGATGATCGGCCCTAGGAGCCGCCATCGATCCGGCAGGCTGACGTTGCCCTCTCCGAGCGTCGTGTAGCTCTCCAAGACGTAGTAGTAGCTGTCGCGCATCGAGGGGATGATCTCCCTGACATAGAGTGGTACCGCCCAGATCAGTGTTTCTGCGAAATGCAGGATCGCCAGCGCAGCGATCGTCACTGCCAGCATCACGTTCAGCCGCCAATGCGGCGTGGCGCTGGTGACGTGTGCCCAAGACTTGCTGAACTGAAGGCCGATGCTCCGGATACCCACGCCATGCACGAAGATGACCACGATCAGAAACACGGTGCCGACGAGAATTTCCAGAACTGGGTTCGGGTTCGTTAGATGGTCCAATCGCGAGGTCCTCAGTCTTGTCACCTGCGGTGGGAGGTGTTTTGAAAGCCTCCCACCGGGCCGACACCAGCGCGGGCATGTTGCTGCACCCTGGCGCTAGTAGCAGGGAGGATAGGGGTAATATCCGCATGCCGGAGGCGGGTAGTAGCGACGATCCTCAGCGACCGCGGCACCGATTGCCGCTCCTGCGACAACGCCGGCTCCGTAATATGCGCCAGGATGTGCGTACCATCCGCCACGCCAGACCGGAGCACGGAAACCAGCGCCTCCGACGGCAACGCCCCCGTAAGGACCGCGGGCCGCAAACCAGTCGATGAACAGCGATGCAGGACCATCGGCGCCCGCGAGATCGCCTTCTAGGACGGCGACCTCAAAGGTCAGGTTTCCGCCTTCGAGCTTCGGTGTCTTCAGGACGACGACGGCATCGGCGACGGTATCGCCCTTGCCGCTCAGGACCGAAATCGTCGCATTGGGCGGATCCTTGGCGAAACTGTCCGGGCCTTCATCCCACTGCTTGATGAACTCGGAAGTTAAGACATGACCTGCAGAGCGCACAGGGCGGTCGGCAAACACGATAGACACGGCCGAGATGCCGCTCATCGTCAGCTTGCCGTTCTCAAGCTTTGCGCCTGCGGAATTGAGGACGGCCAGCGACGGCACCATTTTTGACTTGGTCGCGCCGATGGCCTTCTGCGCAGGTGCCGAGATGGCGTCCTGCGCGAGAACCGGCGTTGACGATAGAAGGCCTGCTGCGATTGCGATCATGAACATATCGGAGATTTTGAGCATCTGCTTCCTCCCGTTTTTCCACTGAGTGGCGTTATTTCAACAGTCCCAGATTGATCAGTTGAACACGTCGGTTGTCTGCCGCCTCCGGGTGGCCCGGATCGATCGGCCATTCCTCGCCGGCACCGACCGAGAACAAGCGATCTGGCGAAACTGCGAAGGTGGTCGACAGCGCTTCGTTGATTGCGTCGGCGCGCTTCTGGCTGAGATCGAGATTGTGCTTGGCCGTTCCTGTCGCACTGGAATGCCCGACAATGAGGAACTTGTAGCGGAACAGATCCGGATGATGCAGTGCATCCGCAATCAGCCCGACGGTGCGGTAGGATTTCGGCTCGATGGCGGTCGAGTTGTTTTCGAAATCGATCTCGACGATCAACTGCGAGAGCTCCGACAGCTTGTTCCAGTTGGGCAGCGCTGCAACGCCTTTGCCGACGTTGGCGTTCGCTTCTTCCACCAGCAGAGCGACATCGACGGCAGGTGCTGCAGACTTCACCTGTCCAAGCGTGCTCATGATCTGACTGTTGTCGAGCTGCTGGGCGGAAGCGATGCTCGGAGCCAGAAGCAGGCCGAGTGCCATTGAAATGCGAAGGCCGTGAGCGATCATGTTGTTTTCCCTCTTTCCGGTCATGGTTCACCGCCATCCGGCGTCGGTTATTGCTTGGTTGCATTCCCTGTTGTCGACGCGCTTCGTCTCGATGAGGCAGGACAGAATGTTCCCGTCGCCCTTCACGCCGTTGCAGTACTGGGAGATGTCATGCTGGCAGACCTTGAACACCGACGCCTGCGCCTCCTGGCGCTGGGCGATCGACGACATGACGCTCGCGAGCGTCGAGGTACACGTTGGGGAAACCTTCGATGCGTTCTTCTCGAGACAGGCCTGGATGCGGCCGTTGCCGAGGTTCTCGCCATTGCAGAACTTCTTGATGTCGGCGCCGCACTCCTTGGCGAGCGTCGTCACCGCATCGGCGTAGCTGATCGTATCTGCCTTGCTAACGGCCGTCATTGAGAGGAAGGCAGCGAGCGCCACCCCTGCGAAGATACCAACTCTGTCTCTCATCATTGTTCCTATCCTGGAGCGATTGATCTGAAGTGGTCATTTCCGTCGTATGCGGGGTCGGCTTTATCGCCGTGGCGGTTTGAGCGGGGAGACGGCGGCACTATTGACGGCCTGTTCGATCTCGATCCGGAGACCCTCGATGAGCTCCTCGTACTCGCCGATGCGCTCGTCACACTCCGGAGCGGACGATCGCTCCCACTGCAGTTTCTCGTCATGGGCAGTCAAAAAGTCGTCGCACATGTCGCAAAACCCCTCGTCGCGGGCGGCGAGTTCCTCGATAACTTTGGCGTGCTCCTTGAATGAGCACTTCACGAATTCAACACCGTTCCCCATCCGGTTTGTCCGTTCGCGTATGTCGCCTCACAACAGGCGATCTCATGCTGATGCAAATCTCTCCTATTGGGCGGTCACTGAAGGTAACAAACGCTCGCAAAGTGCTTGGAGCGGACTCAAAACGCAGCCACGCGCTCGACGAACCAGAATGCCGACATTGCTCCGATCGCGTAGGTCGCCGTGGTGAAGGCATGGCGGCCAAGCCACGCCGGATATCTCGCCAGCCTTACCAGCGCGATCAGTCCGATCACCGCGGCGATGAACATCAACTGCCCAATCTCGACGCCCACATTGAAAAACAGCAGGGCGAGCGGAATGTCTCCGGCCGGAAGGGCCAACTCCGAAAGCGCTCCTGCAAAGCCCAGCCCATGCAGCAGCCCAAAGGCGAAGGCCACCATCCAGGGTCGTTGCGCCGTCAGGCTTGTCTGGCCCTTCTGGATACGAATGATCTCGCAGGCGAGCAGCAGGATGCTGAAGGCGATCGCCGCTTCGACGGGCGGTCCGGGAACGTGAACGAACCCGAGGGTCGCCAGCGTCAGCGTGATGGAATGCGCCGCGGTGAACGCCGTCACCGTCAACAGCAACGCCCGCCAGCTTCGCGCGATGAACATCAGCGCAAGGACAAAGAGCAGGTGGTCGTAACCGAACAGGATATGGTCGATCCCGTGCATGATGAACGTCTTCGCCACGTCGAGGCGTCCCGGCCGGGAAGCGACGTCGACCCACGGCTGCGAAGGATGGATCATCGTCGTCGTGACCGCTCCATCCAGCATGTGAACGCGGACCAGCACATCGGTGATCGTCGCCTGCAGACCGACGAACTCCACACGCTCGCCCGCAAGGCTTCCATCCGCCGTCTCAATGACGCGCGTCTCAACGAGCGAATCGGGAAGATCGCGTTCGGTTGGCGTCGTCAGGTTGCGAACGCTGTCTGGAAGCCGCAGGGCGACAGGAAGGCGCATGCCCGACAGCATGGGTGTACGCCAGACGACCTTGAAGCGGTTTGCGGCCATCTCATCGATCTGAAGATAGGCGGGCCGTATCTCGTGGGCGGTGACCGCCCCGGCAAGCCCAAGGAAGACCGCAAAGATGCCGACGAACAACTTGGGCAATATCCGTAGGATGCTCATTGCGCGGACACCTCAAGCCCGAGGTTGTATCCGGGGAACCTGTAGGTCTTGAAAGTCGGCGGCCTCGATTGGGGGAACGATAACCGAGTAACGGGACCGCATTTCCTCCAGAGAGGTACGCTTTATCTCTTGATATTGGTCCTGAACCCAACCGGCCTTCACGTTGGGCATCACCTCTGCGTAGCTCGGAATGCGCCCCGGCTCGATGGAGCCGATCCAGACGAGATGCCATCCATATCCCGATTTGACGGGGCCGACCCACTTGCCTGGCGTGAGCTGAAACAGCGCCTTGGAGAACTCCGGTCCGAATTCCTTCGCCATCTGGTCGGGCGTCGCGTCGCCATAGTGGGTCTGGAACATGAAGGGATCGCCGATTGCGGCAACTTCGCTCGAGTCCGGCGACTTGCCTTCGACGAGAGCCAGAGCAGCCGCTGCGGCCTCCTCCGTTCCCTTCCCGTGCTTGTCCGTGGAGAAGTAGAGATGCCTGAAAGTTGCATGCGCGGGTAACGCGAAGGTCTCGGAATTCTTGTCGAACCATGCCTTCAGGTCAGCATCCGTCGGTTCTTGCATCGAGGCTACATCGGAGGCGAGAAAGTCCATCTTCTGCGCCAGCCTGCGCTTGACCACCTCGTCGTCTCGGTCAAGTCCGAGGGCCACTGCTTCCCGGAAGAGAATTTCCTCAGTCACCTTCTGATCGACGAGACCGCGTACCTGTTCCGCCGTCGGCAACGATCTTCCCTGCGCCAGCCAGCTGATGGCCAGTTGCCGAACGTCGTCCTTCGTCAAAACGATCTGGTTGGTATTCGCCTCGCCCTCCCCCTGCGGAGGCGTCAGCAGTTGGTATGCGCCGAACAGGAATCCGCCGACCACGAGGAAATGAAGCAGCGGTTCGCCGAGAGCTCTCCGCCACCTGCTCTTCGTCGCCCCCCCGGCACGCACGTCAAAGGCGTCAGGTGCGATGGGAAACAGTTTCATAGCGACAGCCTCCTTTACCGGATGACGGCCTGGACTTCGTAGTTGGCGTAGCCGAACTCGTTGCTTCGCGCGGCCACGTACTTGTCGCTCGATGTATAGACCGTCAGCTCGAACGGGCTTCCATCGATCGTCGTGATTATGTGGCCGTTCTTGATTTCATAGTCGGCGGTCGATCCTGACGTGCTCGGATGCATGATCTGCAGGACATCGTCCGCTTTGGGCGGGCCACCGTTCAGCTCGGTTATGACGCGCTGTCCATGCTCGCCGAACAGGACATCGAAATTCTGGTTCGTGACCCTGTTGCGGACTTTGAACGTCTTGCCGACGACGAGTTCCTTCAGTTGATCGTTGGTGAGCGCGACGGCTCCTGCCTTGGTCAGATCCTCGACGGTCAGGCCGCGCTCGGCCTTGGCGACGGCCGCAGGCGTCGGCGTGTACCAGATCGGCGACGTCCATGCGCGTTCCTGCACCGTGGCGGCCACGCTGCTGGGTGGAAGGATGCCGAGCTTGGCGGCGTCGTATGTGCTCCAGCGCGGTGTCGGTATCTGCAGGACGCGCGAGTAGTAGAACGCGTGCAGGCTCGGGTCGAACTCGGGGTCAGTCCAGACCGCCTTCAGTTCCACCGCGCCGATGTCGTTGGTGTAGGTCGCCTTGGTGATATCGACGGTGCTCCCGATCGGCGGCAGCTTGCCGGTGACCGGATCGGGCTGCCGGTTTCCTGCCCAGGCGACGTCGAAGATCTTTTCGAAGATCTGACCCTGCTTTGTCCAGCCCTTGACGATCTGGATCCGATCGAGATTACCGTCGTCAGGGTCCTTCACCGCCGAGACGATAAAGGATGGAACCTTGTCGTCGGCCGCAGGAAGATCGCCTCCCATCGGCACACCGCCGGCATAGGCGCTCTTGGCCCAGTCCGCGTTCGCCAGGACACCCTTGTCGTAGTCCCAGCCGCCGAACATCCGTGCCTGGATCCGCACGCCACTCGTGGCGTAGACCTCCTTGCGCAGCATCGCATTGAAGATTGCATCGCGGGAGTTCTGTTCCGCCCAGACGACGGTGAGGCCCGAGGTTCCGGTCTCGAGGATGTTCATGCCGGATTCGACTTTGCCCGCCAGTCGTGAGGCGGGCGTCGCGTCGACGAGGCCATGATCGCCGAAAAAGTTCGATTGCGAATAAGCGGTGACGGTGTTGTGAGAGTCCCCGGCGCCGACTACCCCGAACTTGTAGGGGTTGTAGCCCCGGGTCGCCTGCATCGCCAAACCGTTCTCGTATGCTTCTCGGGCGTAGCTGCCGCGCAGCCTGGAAGTGCTGTTATCGAGCCCGATCAGGAAGTTCATGATCTCGAAGTTGGCGAACTCGTCGTTCGGCGACAGGTTCGGATGGGTCTCGGAAGCCCCTTTCACCTGCTTGAGTTCCGTGAGCGGCTCGTTGGTCATGCGCTGCTGAGCCCAGGCGGCATCGAGCGGGTTGCCCTTGCTGTCGACATCGGTCGGAAACATGATGCCGTTCGAAAGGTTGGCATTATGCGAGATGGCCAGTACCTCGTTCCCGGCCTTTCGCTGACCGTCCATCCACGTCCAGAGGTCTTCGGGATGGTCGGATTGGATTGCGGAGAACGGGGCTTCCGGAAGCTTTGCGCAGTCTTTGAAGAAGACGTTTCGATGCATGTTCTGGTTATTGGGCATCGACGTCCACTCGTACGAACAGAAGGTGGTGAACGTTCCCGGCTTGTTGTACTTCTCGGCGATGGCGGTGTTCTCCTTCCACACCGTGCCTGCCAATGCCGGATCAAGGAGTTCGGTGACTGGCTGGTGTTTGGCAATGCTTCCGGCCAGGAACTGGAAGATTTTCATCGCGCTGTTGTCTTTGGTCACCTTCAGCTTCGCGGCGATCGGCAGCTTGCTGATCGGCGACGTGGGATCATTGGCAAGACGGACGACACCGACATATTCCGAGTGATCGGTCACCCCTTGAAAATCGAGCGGCGTCTTGATCTTCACATCGAAGCCGGCCGGATGCTTGATGGTCTGCCCCATCGAGTACTGGTAGGCCTCTTCCGGTCCCGTCACGGTGTTTCCGATGATGTAGGCATCAAGCGACCAGCTCGTGTGCTGGTGGGTCTGTCCGAAGTACGCATGTCGCTCCTGTGCCGAGGCCGCTCCGACGCTGACCGTCAAAACCGTGGAGGATAGCAAGAGAATTGGTAGGTTCGAACTGCGCATTGCTTCGACCCTTCATGTGGGATGAATTTGCCGTCGTTATTGGAAGTTCAGCGGACAAGTTCGATTTCGGTTGGACGCCATTCCTTCGTGAAGAAGGGCTCAAGCGGGCTGTAGAGCCGCAAGATCGTAAACCATCCCTTGCCGGGAACCGTCTGTACCCAGTTGCCTCGCTTGACGCCTTTCGGCTGATCGGGGCCGAAATAGATCGTGGTGGAGCCATCCGCGGCTGCTTCCGCCGCGGGAGACGGATAGGTTTGGCTGCCCGCACGAGGATATCGCTGGGGCGTGTCGAGCATGGAGCGGGTCTGGTTGTCGTAGACCGTGAACGACCAGAAGGCCGCCTCCGGTATGCCCTTGGGCAGCGTTAACTTGTAGGTCTTGCCGCCGTCGAGGGCCTTCTTCTCACCGTCCAGGAAGCCCATGAGGTACTGCGAACCGACGCGCGGCAGTCGCATGATCATACCGGGGGAGTCCAGGGTGTAGCCGTAGTAGAAGGCCGTCTTGGAGTCGAGCGTGCGCGCGCCAGTCGGCGGAAGCGGATCGAACAAACCGTCCTTGGTGAGCATCGGCGGCGGCGTCTCGAAGTTCGCGCCACCCTCCCACAGCATGTTGGCCCAGGACGAGTCCGGATAGTAGGTCCATCCGAGGGAATCCTTCGGCCGCCAGTTGAGCACGCGCCCGGAGGCGTTTCCGACCGCCGCGGCGTCCACGAGAATCTTCTTCATCCTCTCGTTCGGCTTGAACTCCTTGCCCTTGGCGATCCCGATCGCCGCCAGTTGTCCGGCCAGCTCGGGATTGTAGGAGTCGGCTGGCTCCGCCTGGATGTTGTCATTGATCATCTCGAAAAATGAGAAGTCGTTTGGCGGGATCGTGTTGAAGGCCTTGCCGCTGGCGTCGATGAAATTTGTTTCGGGAACCGGTGGATTGGCTTCGAGCCTGACCTTGCCTTCGAGGGCCGTCGCTATGCTCGTTCCGAAGCCGCCGGGCGTGTAGGGGTAGATCTTCAATGTCTTCTTGATCAGGTCGACGGTCGGCTTCGGATCATTTTCCGTCAAGAAGGCGCGGGCAGCGTACAGCGCACGCAATGTCCTGGAGTGCGCCACATGGAAACCGCTGTCCGGGAGCGGACCATCGTAGCCCGGCGGGATCAGCAGATATCTTCCGCCTTCGCCGCGATCCGGGCCGGGAAAGCCGATATCGATGATCCACTGGAACCACATGTCGTTGATGGTGCCTAGCCCCTTCGGCGGCTGTTCGATGACAACCGGCCCCTTGGAAAGATCGATGACGGCGAGGTAGTAGACCGTGTCTGCATTGGCCGTGAGGAACAGCGACTTGGAATCCATCAGTTCGGGAAAGATGACGACGTCGTTGTCCTTCGCGCCGATGCTTTGGAACCCGCGTTCGAGCGCGATCGCGGATGCGCCGCCATAGCTATTGAGGAAGGCGTCGAGGCCGCGCGTGAAGTCGAGCGTGTCATAGATCTTCTGGGCGGTCTCCGGAGTAGGAGCGCCGTCCTTGAAGTCTAGCGTGCCGATCCGCGTCTCGACCTTGTCGGGGGTCGTTATCGCTTTCGGGACTTCGAACGCGTTCTGGGCGAACGCCAAGGTGCCCAAAGCCGACGTGGCCAAGGCAACTGCTAGTAGCGAGACCGTTCTTTTTTGCGCCGTCATGATGTTCCCTCGAGCGGTAGACCTATCATTCAGCGGAGCTCTGCCCTGACGGCATGAGACACCGAGCAACTCTTAACTCGGGATCCTGACCGGGCATCGCAAAAGCGCAAGTATGTAACAGTAACATACGGGGTAGTTTTCGGGTGGCTCGGCGCTTGCTGCATGATCTTGTCGACGTCTTCTTTGGGCCCGGCCCCACGATATTAACCCACGGCGCAAAAACAGCTTGCGTCGTGTGCAGTATCTGCGTGGACGACGATCGATTTCTGCAGTAGGTTGCATTCGAAATGCTTCATATAATTTCTGGTACAGGCGTCCCTCAAGAGCGGGTGAGGAGAAAGTCGTGCAGAATGAATTGCCAGATGGGCGCATCGCTGCGCCATCATCGCCGCGCCCTCCTCCCACCCTGGACGATATTCGCGACCAGCTAGCGCGCGTCGTCAACAGTGCGGAATTCCCCCGCGTTGGCCGCAGCGCCGCATTCCTTACCTATGTGACGGACGAGGTGCTTTCCGGGCGTGGAGATCGGATCAAGGGCTATTCGATCGCCGTGGAAGTGTTCAAGCGCTCGGAAGGCTTCAAGCAGGACGATCCCGTCGTTCGCATCGAGGCTGGACGCCTGCGGCGGGCGCTGGAGCGTTACTACCTGGTGGCCGGACAGAATGATCCGATTCGAATAGACATGCCCAAGGGCGGATACGTTCCGTCCTTCGTGTGGAACGATGCTTCACCGAACCCCGACGATCCAGGCTTGTCCCGGCCGCGCGCGCAATGGCGGAAGCTGATGCCGATAGGCGTGGGAGCCGCGCTGATGCTCTGCGTCGTGGTGACCGCACTCGTGCTGTCTGCTTATCTGCTGCCAGGTTTGCCGAAGTCTCTGAAGGCCCAGTCGGAAGGTCCGACGCTCGTCGTCGCGCCGTTCGCCAACCTCGGGGATGGCCCGAAGGCGGCGCTCTACACCGCCGGCTTGACGGAGGAGCTTCTGACAGCGCTTCCTCGCTTCAAGGAAATCAGGGTCTTTGGCCGCGAAACGTCCACCTCCCTGCCATCGGAAGTCGAGGCGTCTCAAGTCCGGGACGAGCTCGGTGCCCGCTTCCTTCTTGTGGGCGGCGTTCGCGTTTCGGACGACCGCGTTCGTGTGACCGCGCGCCTGCTTGACACCGACACGAGCGAAATCCTCTGGTCGCAGACCTACGACGACGACATCAAAAGTGGCGATCTGTTCAGTATCCAGTCGGACGTAGCCAACAAGGTGGCGACAGCAGTGGCCCAGCCCTACGGCATCATGGCCCAGTCGGACGCAACCAATCCGCCCCCTGAGGATCTCGGTGTCTATGGCTGCACGCTGAGCTTCTATGGATACCGTGCGGAATTGAGCGCCGTCCAGCATCGTCGAGTGCGGGACTGCCTTGAGAGCGCCGTCGCCCGGTACCCGTCCTTTGCCACCGCATGGGCGATGCTCTCCATCATCTATCTTGACGAGGACCGGTTCCGGTTCAATCCGAGTACCAACGCGACGCCGGCGATCGATCGTAGCTTGCAGGCCGCCCGTCGTGCCGTACAACTGGATGCGGGCAATACCCGTGCACATCAGGCGCTGATGACCGCATTGTTCTTCAAGCAGGAGGTTGCCGAAGCACTGCATGTGGGCGAACAGGCGTTGGCGACCAATCCGAACGACACGGAACTGCTCGGAGAATTTGGTACCCGCGTCGCGATGAGTGGCGAATGGGAGCGTGGCGCGGCGCTGCTCGACCGCGCACTTGCCCTTAACCCCGGCGGCGGCGGCTACTACCATGGCACGCGCGCGCTCGCCGCCTACATGCTGAACGACGACAAGACCTCGGTCATCGAAATCAAGCAGGCGGATCTCCAGAAGTTTCCTCTCTTCCATGCGGTCGCCGCGGTGATCTATGTCAATGCCGGGATGATGGACGAAGCGCGCCGCGAGGCAACGCGCTTCAACGAGATGAGACCGGATTTCGTACCCAATGTCGTGGCCGAACTGAAGGCCAGAAACGTCCAGCCAGGCGACCGCGCGAGACTGATCGCCGATCTAAGGAAGGCGGGCCTGCCGGCATCGGACGAAGTACGGGAATCGATGCTGCTGCCGGTTCACAGTTCGTCCGTGCTTGTGCCACGTTGACTGGCGCGCGGGCCCGTGTCTGGGGGCCGTAACGGCACAGATGCTACCAGATGTTACGGGCGTTTTCCGTCGTCCGACTGTAGAGTTGGCCGGATTGCAACGATCCGCTCGGGAGGGCATGCGTCGATGACCAGACCATCAGGTAGATTTCAGCATCGGTTGGCGGCCGCATTCGCGGCCGGGGCGCTCGCCATGATCGTTTCCGGATCCTTGTCGGCAACCCGTGCCGACGAAGCCGACGCCAAGAAGCTGGTGAAGGCGATGTCCGACTATCTCGCCTCCCAGAAGGCCATCTCCTTCGCCTACGACACCAACTTGGAAGTCGTCACCCCCGAGCATCAAAAGATCCTGCTGGCAAGTTCCGGCAAGGTGGAAATGGGCCGACCGGACAAGCTCCGCATCACCCGGCACGGCGGTTTCGCCAACGTCGAGATGGTCTTTGACGGCAAGACGGCGACCGTTTTCGGCAAGGACGCCAATCTCTATGCGCAGGCCGAGGTGCCCGGAACGATCGCTCAGTTGGTCGACGAGATGCGAGACAAGCTGCATCGGCCTGTCCCCGGTGCCGACCTCCTGTTGCCCGACGTCTACGGCACGTTGATGGACGGCGTGACGGACGTGAAGGATCTCGGCAGCGGTGTCATCGGCGGCACCGAGTGCGACCACCTCGCCTTCCGCGCCAAGGAGGTCGACTGGCAGATTTGGATCGCGCAGGGCGAACATCCCTACCCCTGCAGGTATGTGATCACCGCGACGCAGGTCGATCAGGGGCCGCAATACAGCATCCAGATCAGCGACTGGAAGACGGGCACCGACGTCGTGGCGGCAGACTACACGTTCAAAAACACCACGGACGCCAAGAAGGTCGATCTGTCGAAGCTCAAGGACACCGACGAGCTTCCCGATCACCTCGCAAAAGGAGCGAAGCAATGACCCTGTTCAGACGCGTGAGAGTTCTCCTGATTGCCGCGGCCGTTGGAATTTCCGGGCTTGAGGTCGCCGAGAAATTTTCAATTCCTGTGCCAGACGGCATCGTAACCCCGGCCGAAGCCCGGATCGGCCGGCCGCTGACGCCGGTCAGCGTCGCCGGAGTGGCACGGCGCACGGTCCGGCGCTGCGCGGTCGGCGTCTACTACTGCTAGGACGAGGCGGTCGAGGGGCTGTCGGTCAGCATTTTTTTGATGAGGGCGATCTGTGGGCAGTCAAAGTAGCGTAGCGTCGGCATCGGCCCACAAGAGTTGGCTTCGTTGGTTTCTTGTATGTTCAATGATCGTGGCACTACCCGGATGCGGAGGACATCCGAAGGATGTGCTGACACCCGTGGCCGACACGTCTCCGCAGTCGCCGAAGGTCGACATGCTGATCGCGACGACCCGCACCCGGTCGACCGTTCCAGGCGAGATGTTCAACGGAGAACGTGCGCTGGCCCCGGCCTTCGCCGACATGACGATCTCCATTCCGCCCAGTAAAGTTCGCAAGAAAGGACAGGTCGCCTGGCCAAAGAAACTGCCGTCCAATCCGGCGACGGATTTCGCGACCGTGAAGGCCGACGATCTCAACATCGACGAAGCCAAGAAATGGCTGAGCGCGAGCGTCAGAAAGGCGCCCGACGGCAGCGTCCTTGTCTTCATCCACGGTTTCAACAACAGGTTCGAGGATGCCGTCTACCGCTTCGCGCAGATCGTCCATGACTCCGGCGTCCATAGCGCCCCCGTCCTGGTGACATGGCCCTCGCGCGGCAGCCTGCTTGCCTACGGCTATGACCGCGAAAGCACCAACTATACGCGCAACGCCCTGGAGACGCTTTTCCAGTATCTGGCAAAGGATCCCGAGGTCAAGGAAGTCTCGATCCTCGCGCATTCGATGGGCAACTGGCTGGCGCTGGAATCCTTGCGCCAGATGGCCATTCGCAACGGCCGCCTACCGGAGAAGTTCAAGAACGTCATGCTCGCGGCCCCTGACGTTGACGTCGATGTCTTCCGCCAGCAGATCGCGGATATGGGCAAGCAGCACCCGCAGTTCACGCTGTTTGTCTCACGTGATGACAAGGCACTGGCTTTCTCGCGCCGGGTCTGGGGCGACGTCTCCCGGCTTGGTGCCATCGATCCGGAGCAGGCCCCGTATAAGAAGGAGCTCGAGGACAACAAGATCATGGTGATCGACCTCACCAAGATCAAATCCGGCGACAGCATGAACCACGGCAAATTCGCGGAGTCGCCTGAGATCGTGCAGCTCATTGGCCAGCGTATCTCCGACGGGCAGACGTTGACTGACAGTCACGTCGGACTTGGCGACCAGATTTTGGTGGCGACCAGTGGGGCTGCGACGGCCGCTGGGAACGTTGCCGGCCTGGTTCTCGCCGCGCCCGTTGCTGTGGTCGACCAGGACACTCGCGACAACTACGCCACCCATGTCGGAACCCTGGCAGGCTCGAGCAGCGCACAGCCGGCTGCGGCCAACGACTGCGATCAGACCAGACCGACGCCGAGCTGCAAACGTTGATTTCGCGGACAGAAGCTACCCATGGCGCGGTTCGGCAATGGAGCCGATGCGCCGTCGGTCTTTGAGTTCGGCGACGAGGTTTGGCCTTGTGGCGTTGGCGGTAGAGCCGCTCGTCGTATGGCTACAGTATTTCAAACAAGCGGCCCCCAGCGTCCATTTCACAGCCTGCATCATAACTGCCTTACTATCGTGTGCACTGCACAAATAAACGCTCTTACGACGGCGGTCACAGCAAGCAATTGCACAAAATGTTCGCATAATGTAAATATGCATAAAAAATGCTCATCAGCGGAATTATCCGATTTCTCCTCTTGTTTCATGCTGTTACCCGTTCGTCTTAGAACTGGCACGCTGATTGCAGGTTCCAAGACGCTCCGGTCAACGGCGACCGGCGCAGACAGGCGCGGCATAAGCGCCTGCAAACGACACCGACGTCGCAAGGTTTTTGAGGTCCGGGATCATCCGATCCCGCGAACGCAATTTCCGGCGGCGTTTTTTTGTGTCCAAAGTTCAGCCAGCAGAGGGAACCTGCGCATGACAAAGATTTCGACGACTGGGATTTCGACAACCAGCATGACCCGCCGCAGCATGCTCAAGATGACTGCAACGGCTGCCCTCATCGGCGCCGTCAAGACTGCCTTCCCGTCCGGCGCCTTCGCAGCCGGGGCAGGCCCTGAAGTGAAAGGTCTCAAGCTGGGCTTTATCGCTCTTACGGATTCCGCTCCGCTGATCATCGCCAAGGAAAAGGGCTTTTTCGACAAGCATGGCCTTCCGGAAACGGATGTCGCAAAGCAGGCATCCTGGGGTGCGACGCGCGACAATCTGGTGCTGGGCGGCGCAGCAAATGGCATCGATGGCGCTCACATCCTTTCGCCGCTCCCATATCTCATGCATACCGGCAAGGTGACGCAGAACAATAAGCCGGTACCGATGGCGATTCTGGCCCGGCTCAATCTCGACAGCCAGGGCATTTCCGTCGCCAAGGAATATGCCGAAACCGGCGTGCAGCTCGATGCCTCCAAACTGAAGGCCGCCTTCGAGAAAAAGAAGGCGGAAGGCAAGGAAGTCAAGGCCGCCATGACCTTCCCGGGCGGCACCCACGACCTTTGGATCCGTTACTGGCTCGCCGCCGGTGGCATCGATCCGAACAAGGACGTTTCGACCATCGTCGTGCCGCCGCCGCAGATGGTTGCCAACATGAAGGTCGGCAACATGGACGTCTTCTGTGTGGGCGAACCGTGGAATGAGCAGCTCGTCAACCAGGGCATCGGCTTCACCGCAGCCACCACCGGCGAGCTCTGGAAGGGTCATCCCGAAAAGGCGCTCGGGCTCCGGGCCGACTGGATCGAAAAGAATCCCAATGCTGCCAAGGCCCTGCTGATGGCTGTCATGGAGGCTCAGCAGTGGTGCGAGAGCATGGACAACAAGGCGGAGATGGCAGATATCCTCGGCAAGCGCCAATGGTTCAACGTCCCGACGAAGGATGTGCTCGGCCGCCTCAAGGGCGACATCAATTATGGCAACGGCCGTGAGGTCAAGGCCACTGACCTTTATATGAAGTTCTGGAAAGACGGCGCCTCCTACCCCTTCAAGAGCCACGATACCTGGTTCATGACGGAAAACATCCGCTGGGGAAATCTGCCTGCGAATACCGACATCAAGGCGCTGGTCAACCAGGTGAACCGCGAAGACATCTGGCGCGAGGCCGCCAAGGATCTCGGCGTCGCTGCAGCCGACATTCCCGCATCGTCATCCCGCGGCAAGGAGACCTTCTTCGACGGCAAGGTCTTCGATCCTGAAAATCCCTTTGCCTATCTCGACAGCCTTTCGATCAAGGCTGCCTCCTGACACCCACCTCCGGCGCGCGACGGCGCGCCGGCCTTTCATTCACGTGAGGAGCGCGTTGATGTCCGCCCTGGCAAATAAAGAAAATCCCTCCACGACCGCCTCTGCCAAGCCGGCGGCAAAGGTTCTGCCATTTTCCGGCAAGCATGGATCGCGGATCGACGTTCGTCGTGCGGGATTGGCCGCACTTCGCAATGTCGTTCCGCCGGCCGTCGTGCTGACACTCATCCTTCTCGTCTGGCAGGTGCTCTGTTCATCGACGGATGCGTCTTTGCCCTCGCCGCATCAGGTCTGGCAGGATAGCTATGACCTGATCGCCTATCCGTTCTTCAACTACGGCTCCCAAGATATCGGGCTCGGCTGGCGCGTGCTCGTTTCGCTGCAACGCGTGGTTTACGGCTTTGGGCTTGCGGCGGTCGCCGGCGTCATCATCGGTGCGATCATCGGCCAGTCGATCTGGGCGATGCGTGGCCTCGATCCGATCTTCCAGGTGCTGCGTACGGTTCCGCCGCTTGCCTGGTTGCCACTGTCGCTCGCAGCCTTCCAGGATTCCAACCCTTCGGCAATCTTCGTTATCTTCATCACCTCGATCTGGCCGGTGATTATCAACACCGCCGTCGGTGTACGCAACATCCCGCAGGACTACCGCAACGTCGCCGAAGTGCTGCGCCTCAACCAGTTCGAATTTTTCTTCAAGATCATGCTGCCTTCGGCAGCCCCCTACATCTTCACCGGCCTCAGGATCGGCGTCGGTCTCTCCTGGCTCGCCATCGTCGCGGCCGAAATGCTGACTGGCGGCGTCGGTATCGGCTTCTTCATCTGGGACGCGTGGAACTCGTCGCGCCTTCCAGACATCATCGTCGCGCTCGCCTATATCGGCGTCGTCGGCTTCGCCCTCGACAAGCTGGTGGCCGCGCTCGGCAAACTTATCACCCGCGGCGCCATGGCCAACTGAGGAACGCACTGATGAACGCATATCTGAAGCTCGACCATATCGACAAACATTTCGATCGGGGCGGCGTGCGCGCCGAGGTCCTGAAGGACATCAACCTGACGATTTCCGAGGGCGAATTCGTCTCGATCATCGGCCATTCGGGCTGTGGCAAGTCCACTCTGCTCAACCTCATTGCCGGCCTGACCCCGGTTTCAGCGGGCGCCGTGCTTCTTGAAAACCGCGAGGTCAACGAACCCGGCCCGGAACGCGCGGTCGTCTTCCAGAACCACTCGCTCCTGCCGTGGCTGACGGTCTACGAGAACGTGAACCTCGCCGTCTCCAAACTCTTCAACAAAACAAAGAGCAAGGCCGAGCGGCATGACTGGGTCATGGCCAATCTCGACCTTGTGCAGATGGCGCATGCCAAGGACAAGCGGCCTTCGGAAATTTCCGGGGGTATGAAACAGCGCGTCGGGATTGCCCGCGCGCTTTCAATGGAGCCGAAGATCCTGCTGCTCGACGAGCCCTTCGGCGCGCTCGATGCGCTAACCCGCGCCCATCTTCAGGACGCGGTGATGGAAATCCACGCCCGGCTTGGCAACACGATGGTGATGATTACCCATGATGTCGATGAAGCAGTGCTCCTTTCCGATCGCATCGTGATGATGACCAATGGCCCGGCGGCCCGCATCGGCGAAGTGCTCGATGTGACCATATTCCGTCCCCGCAATCGCATCGAACTCGCCTCCGACCGGACATACCTCAAATGCCGCGAAGCCGTGCTGAAGTTCCTCTACGAACGCCACCGTTTCATCGAAGCTGCAGAGTAGATAGCGCGAAACGAATTGGCTGCGCCCGGACATTCCGAGCGCCGGCCAGCAGGCATTCGGTGATGACCTCCTTCAGCGGCATCGCTTCGTGGCAATCCCGAGCGCCGTCTCCAGCCACCGCATTATCTGGGTTTCGCGAGAATATGCGCGAACGCAGGATCGTCACCTAAACCATCTTGGTTGGCGAGATGACGAGATCCGGAGAGGCGTTGAGCGTGCCCCGTGAGGAGCACGCACAACATCGACGGATCATTAGCGAAAACCGCCGCTGGCGACCAATCGCTCGCCGGTCAGCCAGCGGGCATCGTCGGAAGCGAGGAAGACAGCGACGCCAGCAATGTCGTCCGGCTGGCCGATGCGGCCGAGCGGAGTCTGGGTCACTGCGCTGCGCTCGAAATCCGAGCCGATGAACCCCGCGGTGTGGGTACCCTCAGTCTCGACGATGCCCGGGAGGATCGCGTTGACCCGGATTTTGCGCGGGCCCAGCTCATTGGCAAGCACGCTGGTGATGCTGTCCAATGCGCCCTTGGTCCCGGTGTAGACGCTGGAAGCTGGCGGAGCCAGACTGGTCGCCGCCGACGAGATGTTGATGACGCTGCCGCCCTCACCGAGATGCTTGAGCGCGGCTTGGGTGCTCAGCAGAACGCCCAGAACGTTCACGTCGAACATGCGACGATACTGTTCCTCGGTCACCTGCTCGATCGGCGCGAATTCGTAGACCCCGGAGTTGTTGACCAGCACGTCGAGCTGGCCGAATTCCTTGACCGCAGCGTCCACCAGTCCCTGCGCCTGTTCGGCCTTCGAAACGTCGCCCTGGACCGCGATGGCTTTGCCACCGGCCTCCGTGATCGTCTGGACCACCGCGTCCGCCCCCGCCTTACTCGAAGCGTAGTTCACCACCACCTGTGCACCTTCCGATGCGAGTGCCTTGGCAATCGCAGCACCGATGCCTTTGGAGCCCCCCGTCACGACGGCAACTTTTCCAGCGAGCTTACCCATGGCGCATTCCTTTCAACTCGGAGTGCCGTCGGAATTGGCGGCATTGTTCCATAGTTCGGAAGTTCGGAACTGTTGATCTTGGTTTCAAGCCCCCATATACAAAAAATCATGAGACCGCTCTTTCATCCAGCAATAGAGGACGTACGGCCTGAAGCGATCCTGCATGCCCTCTCCGATCCGGAACGCGCGGCGATATTCGCGCAAATTGCGGGCGGCGGCTCCGGCGGGACGTGCGCTGCGCTTGCCAACATGCGCGAGCGCGTAATCCCCAAGTCATCGCTATCAAACCACATCAAAGTGCTGCGCGAGGCCGGCCTTATCCGCTGCGAGCGTCAGGGCGTGGAAATGCGTAACCATTCGCGCTGCTCGGAATTGGATGAACGCTTTCCAGGTCTCGCTATGGCCATTCTGAGTGCTTACGGATGGCTTCCCAGAGAGGCGAAGGCGGATTGACAGCTATATGACCCGCTGGCGAGCTGTCCCTCCGTTGCTGTTGCACAATTCAGTCGATCACAATGATTGCCAGCGGTCATCGGACAGGTGGGTTTGTCGGCGAAGCCACAGAGAGAGATAGGTCGTTCCAGAAGTTGGTCTTGGGGTTCAGGGCGATCCGACGACCGCCCATTCGAACCGTCGCCGGTGACCTATTTGGCCACGTGCCACACTCCTCCAACGCCATCGCCGTTGGCTTCACCGGCTTTCTTATCCTCGACATAGGTGTAAAGCGGCTTACCCTCATAGGCCCACATCTCTTTGCCATCCGCAGCTTTGACTAGAGACCATTCGCCTTCCGCCTTGGCCTTGGCTCCAGCGTGGAACGCCGGCCACTTCTTCAGGCAATCGCTATCGCAGTTGGATTTGCCTTTTGTATCTTTGTCGAAGGTGTAAAGCACCATGCCTTTTTCAGTGGCCAGGACCTTGCCCATTTTCGTCTCGACCATCTTGGCCGGCTCGGCCGCAAAAGCAGACCCGGTTAAAGCAGTTAACGCACCTATCGCGATCAATATCGTTCTCATGATTTTTCTCCCATTCGGCAGTGCCGGCGGAATGCCAGCGGTACCCGATCTAACTGACAAAAACGCCCAACTATGAAAGCGGTTCCGCCCATGGGGGACGACACGACAGGCCAGGGTCAATCTTGTTCCCGAAGAATGCGTGAGTGTATGTCCGGAAAAAGGCCGATCCCAGACCTCGGTGCAAGAGCTCATATGTCCGCTTTTCGTATTAGGTGACCTGGCAGCGGACGGTCGTCCATCGGCCCCAAAGCCGACACGGAGGCGCGATTTTCTAGGGGCAGCTTCGCGCCAATTGCAGTCGGTCCCAGAGGCAGTTTACCTGACCGGCTGCCGACACAGCGGCTAAGTTACATCCTACCATTCCCACTGTGAGTATCGTCCCGTGACACGCTCCTAAAAAACGTGGCTGTGCACGCATCGACGGACGAGAAACTGACGATAATAGAACCGCTAAGCTATAGATGGCAAACAGCAGGAACAGGATATTGAGAGGCGGAATATAAACAAGGAGGATGTGCCAGCAACTCGCGAGCTTATAGGCTCCTGCGGTGTTGTACGCAGCTAAAGCGAGCGCCGTCCATAGCAGGATGTGCAATGAGATCAGTCGCCAACTTGCGTTCATCCCAACGGCCGTGCTTGCAACTTTATTTGGAAGGTCGTCCTCATCACAATCGCCACCTAAAACACAACTCCAGGCAAAGAGTAATCGACAGAAAACTATAGCGCATTAAAAAACTCATGTGATTTTTACGCAGTTCTTTGTTGGTCGGTGGCCGGTTTGGGCGGTGGGACATGCCGCCGTCGCAAGACTTCTGAAGGTTCCCACGCGCAGCTGATTTGCACCGTGAACATAGCGAGTGGTGCCGTGGCGTGATAGGTGTCGGACTTAGATCAAGCCCAGCATTCACCTGAACGCCTAGCAAAGGACAGATGCCATGGGAGACCCGATACGCCCGCTGCAACCAGGGGAATACGCGCCCGCCTTCGCACTTCCGTCGGCAAATCAAAAAGGAACGGTTTCGCTCGCCAGCCTCCACGGTCACCCGTTTCTGATTGCCTTCTTCCGCGGGTTGCACTGCCCGTTCTGCCGGCGTCAGGTGGGACAGCTCGGTGGCCTACAGCCTGCCCTGCGCGCCGCGGGGGTGGAAACTGTTGCCGTGATCAACACGCCGGTGGAGCGCGCCCGCATATATTTCGGGCACCGGCCGACGCCGGCCGTGCTCCTATGTGACCAGGATTGCTCCACGCACCGGGCCTTCGGCGTGCCGCGCGGCAACTTCCTGCCCGAAGGCAGCCACGAACAGCCTGTATGGCCCTATCGGGCAAGCATGGAGCAATTCGAGGCCGCTCGCATTAACCCGACGGGCGAATTGCCGGAAGCGCTACATCCGATGGCGGCCAATGCCTTGCTCAACGCCAAGGACGGCTTCGAGCTTAATGAAGTTGATCATGCCATCTTCGCAAGCCACCCCACACAGCTTGTCGGGCACTTCCTCATCGACGCCGACGGCATCGTTCGCTGGGTGCAAATTGAAGCGCGCGACGGGCCGAACAGCCTCTGCATCTTTCCAAACGCGGCGGAGATGCTCGCCGCTGCCGGTAGCCTCCGACACTGAAGGCGTAGCATTGTCAGGCGTGTATCACGTCATCGGGCGGGAATGACTTTGACGGCTAATGGTGAGGATTGACGCCATCTCGGAGCGACTTGCCCTTCCGGTGAACTTTCCGCTGAAGCCGGCTACTCCGGCAAGCCCAGCATGCGCGCCCCGTCCGCAAACCTGTCGGCGATTGCCCGCACCATCCCCAGTTCGAAGAACACGCGGAGCCGAAACCCTGGCTCCAGTTCGAGCAATCGCTGCACGGCCGGCCGTGCTTCCTCCTGGCGGCCAGCGAGCGCCAACGCAGCAGCCTGAAAGAAATAAAGCGTACTGAACCGGGGATTTGCCTGAGCGGCCCTCGCGCAATGCGCTACCGCCTCGTCGTATCGCTCCTGCTGGATAGCCGCTGTTCCGAGCGCCAAATGCGCCGCATAGGCCATCGGATCGAACGGGCTGAGCCTTAGCGCGCGTTCGGCATTGGAGGTCGCCTTGGCGGGTAGACCGGCAAAGGCGTAGAGGACGGAGCCGAAATAGAGCGCGGTAGCGCAGGAGGAATTCAAAGACAGGGCGCGCTCGGCTGCGTTCAACGCCGCTTCCTGATCCTTGCCCAGCATAAAGATCGCAAAGGCGGCGATGGCCAATGCCGCCGCGTCGTCGGTGCCGCTCGCAATCACGGAGCGTGCGTGCCCGATCCCGGCGACCTTGTCGGCCTCGTCGAAGCCGCCCCGCGTGAAGAAGATCTCGTGGCACCAGGCAAGGCGCGCATGGGCGGCGGCGTAGTTCGGGTCCAGGCCTAGCGCATCCTCCAGAAGCCCGGCAGCGACCTTGGCGTCGGCGGGCATCACCGTTGCCATGTGGGGGACGGCGCGCAGATAGAGGTCATAGGCGTCAAGGTTTTCAGGGCGCTTTTGCCGAGCACGCTCGATCTCCGATCGCTGCAGGCTCGGCTCGACGATGCCCACCACCTTTTCAGTGATCTGGTCCTGTAGGTCGAAGACATCCTCCCGCGCGCCGTCGTATCTGTCGGCCCACAGATGCGCTCCGGTCTCAGCTTCGACAAGCTGGGCAGTGATGCGCAATCGGTTGCCCGCGTTGCGCACACCGCCCTCCAACACATAGCGCACGCCAAGCTCGCGCCCAACCTGCCGGACATCCACGGCCTTTCCCTTATAGACAAAGCTCGAGTTCCGCGCGATCACGAACAGCCATTTGATCCGCGACAGCCCAGTGATGATGTCTTCCACCATGCCGTCGGCAAAATACTCCTGCTCCGGGTCACCGCTCATGTTCTGGAACGGCAGGACCGCGATCGAGGGTTTGTCGGGCAGCGCGAGCCGCGTCGAAGACTTTTCCGGTCCTGCGCTGTCCGCTGGCGTTGCAGGCTTCGCCTGGGTGGGGATACCGACCAGCAGCGAATAGACGTGGACCGGCTCGTTGATGTTCTTGAGCTGCACGTCGCCGCGATCGTTGATTGCGAGATCAAGCCTTGCCTTGACCTGCCAGTACGCCTGTTCGGAGAGGCAGATGCCGCCGGGATCGCAAATTCCTTGCAGGCGGGCAGCGATATTGACGCCATCACCCATAAGATCGCCGTCGCTTTCTTCGACGACATCGCCCAGATGGATGCCGACGCGGAACTCAATCCGCCGCTCAGCCGGCAGGCCGGCATTGCGCTCGATCATGCTGTTCTGCACCTCGATGGCGCAACGCACGGCATCGACAACGCTGCGGAATTCTACAAGACTGCCGTCGCCGGTGCGCTTGACCACGCGGCCGTGATACACGGCGATCGTAGGGTCGATGAGATCGCTGCGCAAAGCCCGCAGCCGCGCCAGGATACGATCCTCGTCCGCGCCGGCGAGCCGGCTGTAACCGACCACATCCGACACTAGGATCGCTGCGATCTTTCGGGCCTCGCTCATGGGCGCGCCTCCCACACTCTAGCCTACCACCACAGCCCGGACAGAGCCACTCCGACTAACGGGGACGCGCCAATCGCGTGGAACAACCGCATCCGTTCTTCAACGGCGGTGACAAGGTCTCTTCGTGCTCATCGATTTCGAGGCGACAGCGCGGGGCAATAACTATAAGTTCCCCATTATGGTCACCTCTGGCAGGTCAACGCTGCCTGCAAGGTTGTCAAGTTCGACCGCGTTACGAGATCGCTCAGATGATCGCGATGGTCACGGGGAATGACCATTGCTGTCGGCCTGTCGTTGGAGAAGGCGGGTCTTCTTCCGCAAAACGCCAACTGCGGTCATTGCGCTGAACTTGGTTGAAACTCGACACTAGCGCCTGTTATTCGTTCCTGCATCCGCTGTTTCACTCGTGCGCAAGCAATGCCTTTCCCGATGTGACCTGGGAATCATAGAAAATGCGCACTGACAGAACAACGCCGGCGATCAGAACTACGACGCCAGTGCCTTCAATCGGAGTTGGCCAACGCGCATGCACGATAAGCCCTCCGATTACCCCAAAGGCTGTTTCCGAGACGATCAATTGCGCGGCTAATGCAACCGGCAGGCTTCGTGACGCAATGTTCCAAGCCCAAACGCCGCACACAGTTGCCAACAGCGCGAAAGTTGTACCCCAAACATATAGGTTGCCCGCAGTGCTCCAGCCGAAGCCTATCGTTGGAAGACGGAAGAGGCCCATTGCAGCCCCGACAGGATAGAACGCCAGCATCAGGACGCCGCCCCCCACCAGTATCAACGCCGACCAAACACCGGAAGGCATTTTTGGTCGAGCGGCGAGTGCAGCCTGATTGGCGAGGGCGAACCAGACCCAAAGTCCGACGGCAGCAAGCGCTAGCGGCACGCCAACCCACAATGATCGGACCGAGTTCAATCCTTCGGCCGTGAATGCCGTACCATTGACGAGAACCAGGCCGACCAGCACCAGCGCGAGAGGCATCATAAGGGTTCGCCACGGCAGCGATCCCTGACGTTGATTACCAATGACCATCAGTACGATTGGTACTAGGCCGAGAAAGGCTGGAGCGATTACCGGACCGGCATAGATGGCCGCTCCCGTCACGGTCAGGAAGTAGCCGACATATCCGATGAAGGCGAGCCAGATAGCCGACAGACAGTTCCGGAGCGTGAGATGTCGCACCACGCGCTTCTCCAATGACAGGACGCAAAGTCCTACGAGAGCTGAGACAACATGACGGATGAGGGCAAAATCGAAGGTGGAATAGTCACCGATTATGAAGGGCACAACGAAGTTAAGCGAAAAGGCAAAAGCCGCAAAGAGAGCGGCCAACACACCAACATAGAAAAGCCTGTCCATAGTGGTCACCCTTTTGAAGTGCATCGCTGACGCCGCTCCTTGATCGCTTTGACCCCCGACATCGTCGGTTGGCAACCAAGAGAGCCCACAGCTGAATGAGCGGAATTTACCGGCCGCGAGCCCTCGCCGGTACTCGGTGAAAATGAGAACCACCCTCTCGATGCTCGTCCATCGGATAGCCGTGCCGAGGTTTTGCATCCTCGGCGTCAACGGGAACCCGCGATTATTCAACGATGTCAGCAACGGGCCCGAAAGCAGTCGTCAGCGAGAGACCGCTTTGCGCCCTCGAATTTTCGCCGTTCGCGCCGTATCCGAAAGTACCTAGAAGCTGACATGAAATCGGCCTAGGAATGCAGCTATAAGTGAGCTGGCGCTCATCCGTAGTTGGCTTGTGATCATACCGGATACTTCTCGTCGGAATACTAAGACACGAGAGCGAATGCCCGTAAACCATCAACATCGCAGCCTGCTGTGCCGGATCGCACATCATAGTCTTCCAAAGGCCATCCTACGGGCACGGTGGTCGGGATCGAGCTTGTCATCGACGAAGCGGCAGTCACGCGGACGGTGACGGTGGGCGTCATCGCGCGGTGGGATGTCGACAACAACAGCGGCTTGGTGATAGGTTCCGAGGGAACGAGCGATGCCGGTTCGTACATGATTTCGACGAATGTAGCGTTCGTTACCGCCGTCAGGTTAATTCGGTTTAACGAAAAATTCCTTGCAACAAATCATGGGGTACGATAGTTATTCGGTCGGGCCTGGCCCACGAGATCGCCTTTGCGGTCGCCCAAAAGCCTCGACGGAAACGTCGGAGGCTTTTTGAGTTTTAGGCCTTCCGTTCGACATTCTCAAAGCAGCTATATTTGGATCCGAGCATCGGCCGCTCGTCTTCCTGATATGGCAGTCAATCAGCTTTCCGTCGTCCGTCAGGCGCTGGTAAGGACGATTGCTGGCGTGATAGCCGCCCATGCAGATCGGCCATAGATAAAGATCCGCCAGTTGCGCCATCGGCGAAGTCTTCTGCTTGGTCTTGAACTCGTAGAGCGTCTGGGTCAACTGCTCGGGGGTCAAGGGGCCGTACTTATCGGAATTGTCCTTAGCGAACGGCATTCCCTCCGCCTTTAGAGCTTTGTAGTAGCCCTCCAGGTTCGCATCTTCAGCCTTGTTGCAGCGCTCAGGATGCACGCGCAGCTTCATGCCTTGGGCGATAGCGTCCCACGCGCAACAGGATCGAGATCGGACATATTCACCCGTCATTGTACGACCCCGGCATTGCGCAGCCCCTCCAAGACAAGCTCGAAATCGGCGGGGTTCTTGAAGGGCAAGACTTTGCGACGGTATTCCAATGAGTAGTCGGGGTTGACGCGCAGCACCTCTTGCCACCTCGCGCGAGCCTCTTCGAAACGGCCGAGGTGCCCGTAACAAGCGGCCAGAAGCGCGCGCGAGACATCGGTGACGGGGTTGCGGCTCACGCGCTGCAGCAACAGTTCGACGGCCTCTTCGTATCTTCGCAGTTGAAACAAGGCCAAGGCCTGAAAGTGGAGAACGACATCCGGAAAGTACGGGTTCAGGACCCTCGCCCGATCGAAATAGGCGAGTGCCTCCTCGGATCTGCCTGAATAGATTAGTGCCTCGCCGAGGCTAACCTGCCCTTCGGCGAAGTTCGGATTGAGGACTATCGCGCGTTCGGCCTCGCTGATGGCTCTATCGTGCTGTCGCGAGTAAAGCTTGACCACACTCAGTGCCCAGTGCGCCACGGGATCGCTATCGTCCCGCGCTACCGCGAGCGTCGCAGCCTCTTCGGCTTGCTCGATAGAGCGCTGCGGCGACGCGCTCCACCGGTTGAGGTAGTCGAGCCCGTGGGTAAGGGCGAGGAAGGCGTGCGCTGAGGCGAACCTCGGGTCAAGTTCAACGGCACGTTGCAAAAGGTCGCGAGCGTCGCTGTTCGTTTGCTTCGTCAGCCGGTGCCACAGCTCCCGGCCGCGCAAGAAGCAGTCATACGCCTCAGGGTGCCGGGTCTGCCCCGGCGCCAGTCTTTTCCGATCGCCCTCTGTCAGGTTGACCGCCAGCGCGTCGACGATCTGCTGCGTGACATCGTCCTGAACCGCGAATATGTCGGTGAGCTCGCGATCGAACCTCTCCGCCCATAGATGCCCGCCGGTGGTCGCGTCGATGAGCTGCGCGGTTATGCGTACCCTGTTCCCCGATTTGCGTACGCTGCCCTCAAGTACATGCCGCACGCCGAGCTTCGTGCCCACCTCCTGCATATGGACGTTCTTGCCCTTGAAAGTGAACGACGAATTGCGGGCGATGACGAAGAGCTGCGACAGCTTCGATAGCGCCGTAATGATGTCTTCCGAGATGCCGTCGGCGAAGTAGTCCTGTTCAGCGTCACCGCTCATGTTGGCGAAGGGTAGGACGGCGATCGACAGCTTCGGTGACACTGCCGTCGCCGGTTGGCTCGTCGGCGTTTCCGAGCTCGCGGCTGCCTTGGTCCCGGCGCTGCCGACTTGCAGTGAATAGACCCGGATCGGCTCGGCGATGTTCTTGAGTTGCGTGTTGCCGAGATCGCTGACCGAGAGGTCGAGCCTCGCCTTGACTTGGCGATAGGCATCCTCGGACAGGCAGATCGCGCCCGCCGCGGCGACGCCCTCTAATCGCGAGGCGATGTTGACGCCGTCGCCCATCAGATCGCCGTCGCTTTCCTCGACCACGTCGCCCAAATGGATACCGATCCGGAATTCGATGCGACGGTCCTGCGGCACGCCGTCATTACGCTCCACCATACCGTTCTGCACCTCAATGGCGCAGCGCACGGCGTCCACCACGCTACGGAACTCGACCAAGGCACCATCGCCGGTTCGCTTCACCACCCGGCCATGGTGCACGGCGATCGTCGGATCGATGAGGTCGCTGCGCAGTGCCCGCAACCTCGCCAGGATGCGGTCCTCGTCGGCGCCGGCAAGCCGGCTGTACCCAACCACGTCAGCGGCCAGGATTGCAGCCAGCTTTCGGGTCTCGCTCATGGCGCCGTCTCCTCACTTCCACGATAGCAGGGAGAAAGAAGGCAAGAAAGAACTTTGAGCCGCTGCTCAGAGCGATCTTAGTTGAGATCGAGTCGGCCGTGGCTCATGTGGACGCAGCCGAGGTGTAGCCCCACGCAATGACTGCTCTGTCAGGCTCCCGGCCGTTCGACGCGGTCGTTCCGAAAGCCCACTCAGGATCAGGTCACGACGATGTCCGCGCCCACCCGAATGTCCGCTCTTTGAAGATCCGCAGCCCGAAGTTGCCGGTCCGTTTTTCGGCCCCTCAATCCTTGCGCCCATGCGTTCTCCTAACGGCCAATGTTGGCCGAAGGAGAACTGAAATGGGTATTGCACAATACAATCCTACCGCCCTGGGCCGTCCGGCGTGGAACGCCGGCCGAAAGGTCGGTGTCAAGAAGCCGCTGAAACAGCGCCAGATTTGGGCGATCCGCTTCTTCCTTGATAGGGAGGGGCGCCTGAGAGATCGTGCGTTGTTTGATCTCGCAATCGACAGTAAGCTGCGTGGTTGCGATCTCGTGAAAATGAAAATCGGGAGTCTCGTGACAGGAACGGAAATTCGAACTCGAGCCATGGTCGTCCAGCAAAAGACCGGCCGTCCGGTTCAGTTCGAAATCACGGCGGAGGTGAGGGCAAGTTTGCTTACATGGCTTAAACGGCGAGGTGAAACAGTTGACGATTACGCCTTTCCCAGTCGAGTCGACCACACCGATCATCTGAGTACTCGCCAGTATGCCCGATTGGTCGATGAATGGGCGACCGCAATTGGCCTACGACGCGAAGACTACGGCACGCACTCGCTTCGGCGCACGAAGGCCGCAATGATCTACAAGGCGACAGGCAATCTTCGCGCGATCCAAATCCTGTTGGGGCACACCAAGATCGAAAATACGGTCAAGTACCTCGGCGTGGACATTGAGGATGCACTGGAACTAGCTGAGCACACTGAGATCTGAGCGCGTACGGCCCCGCGCACAGTGGGGCTGCACGTGTCAACGAAACTTTCTCAATTCCAAAGATTGCGACCGAGCCGCTATGCGCCTGCTTGTCGGTCGTTAAGACACCCGGTTTCTCGTTCTGACAGCTGCCGGTCGACTACGAAAGCGATAATGCCGCCTGTGAGCCGTTCAGGCGGCTAGCGTTCCCTCAATAATTGAGTGCTTCCCATCCCATTCTCAATACTTTCAGGGCGTCAGGTGAGTTGAGCGAGGATATCGTCGACGACACTTGGGACGGAACCCGTCGTGTCGATATTGACGCCGATGGGAAGATATTCCCGGGTATGATGGTAGCGCAGCACCAGCGCCCGCTCGGCCGGCTCGAAGCCCGGCTCATTCGGCCGCCCATCTAATCGTCGGTTCAACGTCTCAACGTCTATATCGAGCACGAAAACCTTGTCGAATAGGTCCAGGAATTTGTGGAAATTGCGCGAGCCGCCACAGAGGAAGGTGGCAGGATGGGTGGTGTCGGCAGCAATAGCGCGGACCTTGTCAACAGGCCAGATCCAGTGGGCGTATCCCCAAACGATGCGGTCGGCGCCTTCGGGTGGTCCTGCGAGTGCCTGGCCCGTCTCGGGGTCGCCGACATAGGCCAAGACCCGGTCACCATGGACGACATGGTAGCCCCGCCGCTCCAGTTCGGTAGCGACAGACGTTTTCCCAGTGCCGGAACCGCCTTCGATCAGATAGTTCTTGATTCCCATAGACGCCGCTTATCATGGCCTTCGATCTGGTGAGAAGACACTCTACCCGGGAACGCTTCGCCAACGAACTAACCTGATCAAGGTAGCTTTCGGTACTTTTCGAATTAGCGGCGAATGTCTGACGGATACGCGCGCCCGCTCCGGCCAGAAAGGCCGGTGGGGTCACTTCCCAAGAGCAGACGTTCCCTCGAGGCGAGTTTCCCGACCCGCGCTACTCGCCTATGCTGGAAAGCAATTCGTCGAGCTGATCCAACTGCTCCGGTAATGCGGCCGCCGAGCCCTGTAGTGCTTCCTCAAGCGCCTCCTTGGATGGATAGACTTCGTGGAAATTCACTAGTGTCCTCCCGCCTTGGTCCTCGAAGGTCACGGTCGTGATCGCGCCCTCTTCGCCCTCGTCGTTGGTCCAGACGATGCGCTCGTTCGGCACCACCTCGAGATACTTGCCATAGAAGGCCATGGTGTCCGAACCGCCGGCGCCGAATTCCAGCCGATATTTGCCGCCGGTACGGACGTCCATATCGCACGATACGAGCGAAACGCCGGACACCGATTTTGGCACCCACCAGCGCTGGAACAGCTCGGGCTGGCTCCACGCCCTGTAAACCGTGCTCGGCGGCGCATTGAATGTCCGCGTTACGACGAGTTCGCGATCCCCTCTGCGCTCGACTGACGTGCGGTTCTGCGCTCCACCTACACTGTTAACTTGCTGTGTCATCGCTTCCCTCCTGTTTCATTTCGCTGATGATTTCGTCCAATGCTTCGAAGCGGGCCTCGAAGAGCTTGCGATGCGCCTCGATCCACTCGGCCTCCGCCTTGAGGCCGTGTTTCCCAAGCTTGCAGGTTCTCACCCGTCCGACCTTCTGCGTGACGACGAGCCCCGCCCGCTCGAGAACCTGGACGTGCTTCTTCATGCCGGTCAGCGTCATCTGGAACTTATCCGCGAGACTGGTGATCGACGCGTCCCCTCGCCCAAGCTGATCGATGATCCCGCGGCGGGTCGCATCGGACAGCGCCGCAAACGAGAGATCGAGGGGAGGACTTAAATACTGAACCATCTAGTTCAGTGTATAACCTGCTCGCGCAGGAAGCGCAAGCTTCCATGCCGTAGACCGGTCATCCGAGGTCATGCACCGCGGCGGCGGCAGCAAAAAATCGTCTGCTGCGGGGTCAAAAGCGGACCTTCGAGCCGCTAATGAACGAATGTCAGCTTTCAACGCCTGCTCTCCGAAAGCAGCCCGCCGGCTAACGGCCCCTAAGCCGCCAATCACCGAAAGCAGAGGGAGCCTGCTTCCGCGCCGTCTGGAGAACCCGCGCCGCGTGCTCGAGCGCGCCGGCACTCGACTGAAGTAACGGGGACATCCAATCCGACGACCAAAGTCGCTGCGAGGCTTGAACGCGTGTGATCTTGCCATTGCAGAAGCCGTAAAGGCTCAGCCAAGCGCGTGGCTCGCCAGCCCGCACAGGTTCGGTCCTGGTACTACGGCCGCGTCGCCTTTGCCCCGCCGGGACATTGCGAGCACTGTGTCGAAGACCGTCAGGCCGGATTGCGAGAGGAATGTGGCGAAAGTGCCGGACTCGACTGGTGTATCGAGGCGCAGAAATTGATTTTCGTGGGCGAAGACATGTTGCCGTATCACTGCGACGGCGTCCGCATCAGTTTCTGCCACGACCGGGCCAATGACATGCCCCCTGCCAAACGGACGGCAAAGCGCGAAAGCGCACAGCCGACCGTCGCGAACCAAGCCGTAGCCTATGGATTGTGCAAAGAGCTTGCCGATCAGCGCCGCCCTCGAAACACCGAATGCCCCTGCATCCAGCTCGACGACAGCGGCAAGGTTCTCCCCCTCCAGCCGCCGGACCTCAGGTTGCTCCGTTTGCGTAATCAAGTCGATCGGGCGGCGGGCGATGCCCTGGCATTGGTATATGGTCCGTACGGGCTGGAAACCGAGGGAATGGTAAAGGCGGCGGGCGGCCCTGGTCGCATTGAGCCTTAGATCGCGTCCATGGCAATCCGAAAGCACGTGGTCCATTAGCCATCGCCCGGCGCCGTTTGTCTGCAGCCGCGGCGAAGTAATTACCATGCCTATGGTCGCGAAATCATCACCGTGCGGAAACCACATGGCCGAACCTGTCAGCCTGCCGATTTCATCAAGCGCCACATAGCCGCGGCCGACCTCGCGCAGGAGCTGCAAGTCCTCAGAGCGGAGCGGCCATCCGACGGAAACCGACAGGGCGTGCAGTTGCTCGAGATCGGCGCTGTCGATCCCGGCTATGCGCATTTCGAAACTGTCGATGACTTTGGATTCGGATGTCGGTGTGTCCACTCCTTGCCTCCCGTCCCTGCCGTCGTCTTGCTCTCGTCCCGATTTCCAACCGGCCCACGGCAACTTCTATCCCTTAGACTAGGACGGTGCGCTCGATACAATTCACTTGAGAAGCCGCCTGACGCACAACAATCCTCTAAATCCGACGCGCTTTCGGCATCTAAAGCCTGGATAGGCTTCTAAGGTACTTGGCATGATCGACGGCGCCGACCCCAGCGAAACGGGATGAGGACAAGAATGCAGGCAGTGGAAATCCTCGAAAAGCTCGTCAGCTTCCCCTCCGTCGTCAGCACCCCCAATACTGACATCGTTGCCTGGATCCGCAGCTATCTGCAAAACCACGGCATCGCCGTCACCCTGCTTCCCGGCCCGGAAGGCGATCGGTCTAACCTGTTCGCCACGATCGGTCCGAAAGAGGTGCCGGGCTATATTCTTTCGGGTCACATGGACGTCGTTCCGGCGGCCGAAAGCGGCTGGACGGGCGATCCCTTCCGTGTGCGTCAAGAGGCGGGCCGACTCTATGGGCGGGGCGCCACCGACATGAAGGGTTTCTTGGCCGCTGCCCTCGCCGTCGCGCCAAAGCTCGCCGACATGCACCTGCGCCGGCCGCTGCACCTCGCCTTCTCCTATGACGAGGAGGCGGGCTGCCGCGGTGTGCCACATATGATCGCGCGCCTGCCGGAACTCTGCGCAACGCCGCTCGGCGCGATCATCGGCGAGCCGAGCAGCTTGCATGCGATCCGCGCCCACAAGGGCAAGGCCGCCGCCAGACTTACGGTCAAGGGTCGTTCCGGCCATTCGTCGAGGCCCGAGATGGGACTGAATGCCATCCATGCCATTGCAAGCGTCTTCGCACGGGCGATCGGCGAAGCCGACCGACTGTCCCGTGGTCCTTTCGAGCATGTTTTCGAGCCGCCCTACTCCTCTCTGCAGATCGGCACGGTGAAGGGCGGCCAGGCGGTCAACATCATCCCGGACACCTGCGAGGCCGAGTTCGAGGCACGGGCAATTTCCGGCGTCGATCCGGCGGAACTGCTCGCGCCGATGCGAGAGGCCGCCGAGGCGCTGTCGGAACGCGGCTTCGAAGTGGAATGGCAGGAACTGAGCTCCTATCCGGCACTTTCGCTCGGCCCTGATGCGCCGCTTGCGCGGCTGCTGGAAGAATTGACCGGTCTCGAGTCTCTCCCCGCGGTCAGCTACGGCACCGAGGCGGGACTTTTCCAACGGGCTGGCATCGACGCGATCATCTGCGGCCCCGGCGAGATCGGCCGCGCCCACAAGCCCGACGAATTCATCCTCGTCGATGAGCTCCTGGCCTGCCAGGCGATGATCGAGCGGCTCGGCGAATGTTGCCGCGCCTGAGACAAGAAGGAGACGCGCGATGACCTTCCTCTTCAATTCCGACGCAAAACGCGGTGCGATTTTCGCCGAAGCTTTTTCGCGTGAGCTTCCGGACGTTCCTTTCGCCACCGATGCGGCGGCGGCCGATCCGGATGCGGTGCGCTACCTGATCACCTGGACGGTTCCCGAAAACCTCTCGCGCTATCGCAACCTCGAAATCCTCTTCTCGATCGGCGCCGGCGTCGACCAGTTCCGCATCGAGGCCGTGCCGCCCCATGTGAAGGTCGTACGCATGGTCGAGGACGGCATCGTCCGGATGATGCAGGAATATGTGACACTTGCCGTGCTCGCGCTGCACCGCAATCTACCCGCCTATCTCGACCAGCAGCGGCGGCAATCGTGGCAGGCCATCACACAGATCCAGGCGGCCCAACGCCGCGTCGGCGTGCTTGGCCTCGGCATGCTCGCCACCGCCGTCCTGGAGCGCTTGAAGCCTTTCGGCTTTCCCCTTTCCGGCTGGAGCCGTAGCCCGCACGAAATTGAGGGCGTCAGATGCCTCAATGGCAAAGACGGGCTCCATGCGCTGCTCGGCTCCACGGACATTCTGATCTGTCTCCTGCCCCTGACTGACGAGACACGCGGTTTCCTCGACTCCGTCCTTTTCGCCAAGCTCCCGGCAGGCGCGGCACTTGTTCATGTCGGCCGCGGGCCGCAGCTCGATCATGAAGCACTGATCGGGGCGCTCGATAGCGGCCATCTCTCCGGTGCTGTCATCGACGTCACTGATCCCGAACCGCTGTCAACGGGTCATCCCTTTTGGAGCCACCCGAAAATCCTGCTGACGCCGCACATAGCAAGCGTCACCCAACCGGAAACAGCCGCCGAGGCCGTGATCGAGAACATCAAGCGTCATCGAGGCGGACTTGATCCCATCGGGCTCATCGATCGCGGCCGCGGCTATTAAGCTCTCAATCCCAGGAAAGGAAACCCATGTCCCTTTTGAAGAACATCGACACCAATCCCTCTTTCGCGCCGCGCGAGTCCGGTCCGCTTCCGGATCGCCTGATCTCGGGCAGTCCCTCCTTCAAGACCTGGGCTCAAGACGTCGCACGGGGAGAGATGATCCATACAGGCGTCTGGGAGGCAACCCCCGGAGAGACGCGCTCGATTAAGGGCGAGACTTTCGAGTTCTGCCATATCCTCTCCGGTGTCGTCGAACTCACGCCGGAAGGCGGCGGGCCGGTCGTCTACAAAGCCGGTGACAGCTTCGTCATGAAGCCGGGGTTTGTCGGTGTCTGGAAGACGATCGAGACCGTACGTAAGATCTACGTAACGGTCATGTAGTGCCCGGCCGCGCGATCCGATCAAGGCCCTTGATACAGGCCTATCTCCCACGGATTGCGCGCGAACTGGTTTCGGCGGAAACTTGCCGGCAACCGGCATCCTCGCCCTCCGACACGCTCGCGGCTTTCTGGCGTGTCGTTGCTGCTCCAACCTGGCAATCGCTTTCTCGTGCCCCTGTCAGATTGCTCCGGCGCATCGCCGATACGTCACCGACCGGCCCATCTCAGCCTCCGAAGATTTCGCTGTCTTGTCACTAAAAACGTAATTTTCCGCCGTCGGCGCATCGCCACTCGATGCATGCTGCTCGCGTTCTCCCGGTAGGCTTGCATGACCTTATCCGAGGACCCGCTATGACTCTCAGCTTTGACCCCGACACTCTTCCCCTGCCCCTCGGGCACTTCATCGGCGATCGGCTGATCCCTGCCGAGGGCGATATCGACATGCATCGTCCGTCCGACGGCAAGGCCTATGCGGACTGTCCACTCGCAGACGAAGCTCTCGTCGATCGCGCCGTCGAAACCGCCAAGAATGCGCTGAAGGCGAGCAACTGGGGCGGCGTGCGTCCGCGCGAGCGCACAGTCGTGCTGCAGCGTTGGGCCGACCTGATCGAAAGGGAGGCGGAAACCCTCGCTAAGCTCGAGGCGCTTTCCTCGACACGCCCGGTCGGGCACCTGATCGCCGGCGACATAGCCGTCAGCGCCGAACAGATCCGCTTTTTCGCAGAATTCGCCGACAAGGAAGGCAGCGACCTCGTGCCGACTGATGACAACAATCTCGGCATGATCATGACCGAGCCCTATGGCGTCGTCGGCGCCATCACGCCGTGGAATTTCCCCGTTTCGATGGCCGCTTGGAAGCTCGGTCCCGCCCTTGCCGCCGGCAATGCCGTCGTCTTGAAACCCTCCGAAATCACGCCATTTTCGACCGTCTACCTCGCCGAGCTCGGGGTCCGCGCGGGCCTGCCGGCCGGTCTCATTAATGTCGTGCTGGGCGACGGTCCGGTGACCGGCACTGCCCTCACCGGCCATCCGGACGTCGCCAAGGTAAGCTTCACCGGTTCGACCAGCGCCGGCTCGGCCATCATGGCCAATGTCGCCCGCACCGGGGTCAAGCCCATGACGCTTGAACTCGGCGGGAAGAGCCCGCAACTGGTCTTCGCCGATGCCGATCTCGACAAGGCGGCGGCGGCAATCGCCCAGAGCATGATGTCTAACGCTGGCCAAGCCTGCATCGCCGGCTCCCGCCTGATCGTGGAGGAAAGCGTTGCTGCGCCGCTCGCCGAGGCGATCATCACGCGCATGAAGGCGGCGAAGCCGGGTCCGACCTGGGATGAGGCAAGCGAATACTCGCCGATCATCTCGAAGCGCCAGTTGAACCGCATCCACGGCATCGTCGAGGCTGCCGTTGCAGCCGGCGGCGAATGCCTGTTCGGGGGCGCCCCAATGGATGCGTCGGGCTATTTCTATCAGCCGACGTTGATGGCCGTGCACGACAGTTCCTCGCCAGCGATTACCGAAGAAATCTTCGGTCCGGTCCTGACCATGCAGACCTTCGCCGACGAAGAGGAGGCACTGGCTCTCGCCGACCACCCGACCTACGGCCTGGCCGCTGGCCTCTTCACCCGCGACCTGTCGCGCGCGCTGCGGCTGACGCGACTGCTGCAGGCCGGCACGATTTGGGTCAACCGCTATAGCCGCTCGCGCGACCACATCCTGCCGACCGGCGGCTACAAGCGCTCTGGCGTCGGCAAGGACCTCGGACGCGAGGCCTACCAGGCCAACCGCAAGTGCAAGAGCGTTCTCATCAGCCTCTAGGAGCCTCCATGAAATCCTATTCGATCGCACTCATTCCCGGCGACGGCATTGGCCAGGACGTAATGGATGCCGCCTGGCAGGTTCTTTCGACCGTCGCCAGGCATTCCGGCTTCTCGCTCACCGCCACGCCCTTTCCCTGGTCCTGCGCCTTTTACAAGGAAACGGGCGCGATGATGCCGACGGACGGCATAGAAATCTTGCGCCGCTTCGATGCAATCCTACTCGGCGCCGTCGGCTGGCCCGCGGAAGTGCCAGATTCCGTCTCACTCCACGGCTTGCTCCTGCCGATCCGCAAGGCTTTCGTGCAATATGCCAATATCCGCCCGCACCGGCTGCTGCCGGGTGTCCAAGGTCCGTTGAAGGCGGAAAATTTCGACATCCTCTGCATCCGCGAGAATACCGAAGGCGAATATTCCGGCGCCGGCGGCCGCGTGCATCAGGAAACGGTCGATGAGGTCGCGGTCGAGACCTCGATCTTCACCCGCACGGGCGTCGAACGGATCCTGCGCTTCGGCTTCGAGCAGGCGCGACAACGCCGCGGCAAGCTCGCTTCGGTGACAAAATCCAACGCCCAGAAATACTCCATGGTGTTCTGGGACGAGATTACGCGAGAGCTCGCCGCCGAATACGCGGATGTCGAGGCGACGAGCTACCACATCGACGCCATGGCCGCCCGCATGGTGATGGCGCCGGACAGCCTCGACGTCGTCGTCGCCTCGAACCTCTTCGGCGACATCCTGACTGATCTCGGTGCCGCGATCCAGGGCGGGCTCGGGTTTGCGGCTTCCGCCAACATCAACCCTGATCGAAGCGCACCGTCGATGTTCGAGCCGGTACACGGCTCCGCACCCGACATCGCCCATCTCGGCATCGCCAACCCTGTCGCCGCCATATGGTCCGGCGCGATGATGCTGGAGCATCTCGAAGAAAAGGAAGCCGCTCGAACCGTCATGAGCGCGCTCGAAAGGACCACTGCCCGGGGCATCGGCACCGTGCCCGGTAAGGACAAGACAGAAACTATCACCGCGGCGATCCTTGCCGCGCTCGGCTGATCTTTAGAGGAGCAGAATATGATGTTGAACGACAAGGAACTTTTCCGGCAAGAGGGCTTCATCGACGGAGCCTGGCTGGGCGCAGCCTCGAGTAAGACCGTCGACGTTTTCGACCCCGCCAGTCGGACGCGTTTCGGCACCATCCCGGACATGGGCGAAGAGGAAACGCGCGCCGCCATCGAAGCCGCCAATGCCGCCTTCGGACCGTGGAAGAAGAAGACGCATGCCGAACGGGCCGCATTACTTGAGCGCTGGTATGCGCTGATGATCGAAAACCTCGAGGATTTGGCTCTGCTCTTGACGATGGAACAAGGCAAGCCGCTCGACGAGGCGCGCGTCGAGATCCGTTATGGCGCTTCGTTCGTCAAATGGTTCGCCGAGGAGGCGCGTCGCATCGGCGGCCACACCATTCCCTCTCCGACGGCCGATCGGCGCATCGTCGTTCTGAAAGAGGCGGTCGGCGTCTGCGCGATCGTGACGCCGTGGAACTTCCCGAACGCAATGATTACCCGCAAAGTGGCACCTGCCTTGGCGGCCGGCTGCACGGTGGTGATCAAGCCCTCGGAGTTCACGCCCTTTTCAGCGCTCGCCCTCGGAGTTCTGGCAGAGCGCGCCGGCATTCCCGCAGGCGTGATCAACATCGTCACCGGCATGCCGACCGCAATCGGCAACGAGTTCATGGCGAATGAAACAGTGCGCAAGATCTCCTTTACGGGCTCGACGCGCGTCGGATCTCTCTTGATGCGAGGCGCGGCCGACAGCGTCAAGCGCCTCTCGCTCGAACTCGGCGGGAATGCCCCCTTCATCGTCTTCGACGATGCCGACCTTGATCTGGCGGTCGAAGGCGCGATCGCGTCCAAGTTCCGCAATGGCGGCCAGACCTGCGTCTGTGCGAACCGTATTCTCGTGCAGGCCGGCGTCTATGACGCCTTTGCAGAGAAACTCGGCGCACGCGTTAACGCAATGAAGGTTGGGCCCGGTACGGAACCCGGCATTGCGATCGGACCGATGATCAATGACGCGGCGATCGACAAGATCGACCGTCATGTCGAGGACGCGCTTGCCAAGGGCGCGAAACTTGCGGCGCGCGGCAGGTGGGTGCCGGAGGGAAGACAATATAGGCCCCCCATCGTGCTCACGGGCGCCACCACCGAGATGCTGCTTGCCAGCGAAGAGACCTTCGGTCCCGTCGCACCGCTCTTCCGCTTCGAGACGGAGGAGGAGGCAATCGCCATCGCCAACGGCACGCCCTTCGGCTTGGCCGCCTATTTCTACACTGAGAGCCTGAAACGTTCGTGGCGTGTGGCGGAAGCGCTGGAATTCGGTATGGTCGGCCTCAACACCGGCGCCATCTCCACCGAAGTCGCCCCCTTCGGCGGCGTCAAGCAATCCGGCCTGGGCCGCGAGGGCGCCCAGGTCGGCATCGAGGAATATCTCGAGATGAAGAGCTTCCACATCGGCGGACTGGATTAATGCATGTTGCCCAAAAGTGTGCCGCGGCTTTTGGGACAACGACATGCACAAACAAGGGATCCACGGCGCGTGATTCGATTGAACGCGACGCGCCGTAGGTTGGTCACGACGATCTTGGGTCGAATCGAAGCCTAAGACGTGATCGGTTCCAGGAGTAGAGTGGGATGCGCGCGAAAAGCCGGCGTGTTTCTTCATCTCGCTCTCAAGCGCGCGAGGCGCTTCAGCTCTTTCGCAAGATCGCTGCACACTTGACGCGGCACGCCGGGTTAGATCATCCAAACAAAGAAGGGCGCGCACCTGTCCGGTCCGCGCCCTTCTTCCTACCCCCGCGTTGCCTACTGGATCGTGTCCAGCATCTTGTAGTACATGCCGACGAGCGGCAGGAACCAGGGCTTGCCGAAATGTCCCGGCACGGCCGGCCATTCGAGACCCTTCAGCGGGTTGCGGTCCGGCCGGTCGAGAATTGCGTCCGCGATAATCATGCCGAGATGCGTCGAAAGCTGCGCCCCGTGGCCGGAATAGCCCATGGCGTACCAAACGCCATCTTGATAACCGGCGCGGGGGAAACGGTCCTTGGTCATGTCGACGAGGCCGCCCCAGCAGTAGTCGATCTCGACATTGGCGAGTTGCGGAAAGATCGCGGTAAGGCTCGCCTTAAGGATCGCGCCGCTTTTTGCGTCCGAACGCTGGTCGGATGTCGCCGAGAAGCGCGCGCGGCCGCCGAAGATCAGACGGTTGTCGGGCGAGAGCCTGAAATAGTTACCGATGTTCATCGACGTGACGCAGGTGCGGCTACCCGGCATTGTCGCCGCGATCTCCGCGCCTGTCAGCGATCGGGTGGCGATGATGAAGCTGCCGACGGCGATGATGCGGCGGCGGAAATAACCGAAAATCGAAGGCGTGTAGGCGCCGGTGGCGACAAGAACCGCATCCGCGGTGACGCTGCCGCGGGAGGTCTTCAATGTGTGCCGGCCGCCCGCCTGCCGATGCTCGGTGACCGCCGCGCTCTCGAAAACCATGGCGCCGTGGCGCGTGGCCGCTTCGGCGAGGCCGACGACATACCGCCCCATATGCATCATCGCGCTCTTCTTCGAGAGCATTGCCCCGAAGAAGGGCGAGCCGACCTCCTGTTTCAGATCCTCGGCGCTGAGAAGCGCCGTATCTGGATCGACCTCCGCGTTGACCGCCTCGAAGTTGCGGGCGATCGCCTCGAAATGCTGGGGCTTCGAGGCAAGCTTCACTTTGCCGGCGCGGCGGAAGTTGCAGTCGATGCCTTCTTCGGTGATCAGTGCCTCGATCGTGTCGACTGAATCGTCGAACGCCTTGTAGAGCGCAATCGCCCGCTCCCTGCCGAGTTCCGCCTTGGCCGCGAGATAGCTATGGGCGAGCCCGTTATTCAAGTGTCCGCCATTGCGGCCGGAGGCGCCCCAGCCGACTTTCTCCGCCTCCAGAACGACGACCTTCGCCCCCGCCCGGGCGAGCTGCCGGGCCGCACTGAGGCCGGTGAAGCCGCCGCCGATCACGGCGACGTCGTAATGGCCATCGACCGGGCCTTGCGCAGCTCCGGCAAAGGCAGGGGCTGTATCATGCCAATAGGACAGGAACTTCATGGCGCACCGCCTTTTCTAAAGACCGACGACGCCCGGCAGGCCGGAGATGTCGGCGATCTCGACATAGCCGTAATAGGGATTGGCTGGCTCGTGACCGCGATTGACCCAGACTTTGTTCTTGATGCCGAGGTCGTGCGCCGACATCAGGTCGTAGCGGAAGGAGGACGAGCAGTGGAGGATGTCCTCGGGGCGGCAGGCCAGCATGTCGAGCATGTATTCGAAGGCCCTGAAGCGAGGCTTGTAGGCCTGCGCCTGTTCGGCGGTGTAGACCGCATGGAAGGGTGCGCCAAGCTTTTCGACATTCGACAGGATCTGCGAATTCATTGCATTCGACAGGATCACCAGTGGGATCTCCTTGGCGACCTTGGCAAGCCCCGCCGGCACGTCCGCATGCGGCCCCCATGTCGGCACGCGCTCGTAGACCACCTTCGCAGCTTCATCGCGGAATTTAATGCCGTTGCGCTTGCAGGTCCGTTCGAGCGAATTGTGCACCACCTCGGCATAGGGCTTCCAGGCGCCCAGGATCTCGTCCAGGCGGTAGGCCGCGAAATTCTTGATGAATTCAGCCATGCGCGCCTCGTCGAGCTGCTCCCGATAGAGGTCGCGGGCCGCTTCCGCCATCTGGAAGTTCGTCAGCGTGCCGTAGCAGTCGAAGGTGATGTATTTCGGACGGAATGTCGTCATGTGCGTATCCTTGAAAGAACGGGACCAGGTATTCTGTAAGGATCATAGGCTCTGCGCCTCCCATCGCCTCGCCTGATTTGGCCGCGTTCGAAGCAGAATCTATCGTATCGAGAGCCGGCTTTGGCAGAAGGTTGTGCGGCCTGCTGGTCGTCAATGGTGTCTTCCGCCCCGGCCCCCTCCCAGCGCTCTTGCCTTCCAGCATAAGATGCGGCGACCGGTAGATGCAAAGCTATAAGATACCGCGCGAGCCAATGCCTTCAGACGATCTGCCGGCCGGCACTCCTTCAGACTTGCGGGCAGAAAATGAAGGAAGTGCCATGCAGACAAGTCAGATCGATATTGCCGCCTTCGGGCCTGAGCATCTGGAAGCCGCCGTCACGCTCTCCCGGCAGGCCGGCTGGCCACATCGCCTTGAAGATTGGCAGATGGCGCTGACCCTGAGCAAAGGCGTCGTCGCGATTGAGGGCGATCGGGTCGTCGGCACTGTACTCGTCACGCCTTACAAGTCGGACTGTGCGACGATCAACATGGTTATCGTCGACGAGGCGATGCGCGGCCGCGGCCTCGGTCGCAAGCTGATGGACGCCGCGTTGCGGCTAGCGGCCGATCGTCCGCTCAGACTCGTGGCAACGACTGAGGGCCTGCCGCTATACGAAAGGCTCGGCTTCCGCGAGACGGGTCGCGTGTTGCAGCATCAGGGCATCGTCGGAGCAATCGCCGAGCCTGGGCAAACGGAACAGGCGGCCGCGGGCGACATCGAAGCGATCGTCACGCTCGACCGCCTCGCTTTCGGCGCCGACCGTGAAGGGATGATCGCCTATCTCGGGAAGGTCGGCAACTTTGCAGTGATCCGCCGGGACGGGCGCGTTTGCGGGTTCGGCGCCATCCGCCCCTTCGGCCGCGGCGAGGCCATCGGGCCCGTCGTCGCCGAAGGTCTCGAAGACGCCAAGGCGCTCGTGGCCCACTTCATTTCCACGCGAACCGGCCTGTTCATCAGGCTCGATACCACTGCCGAGGCGGGCCTTTCTCTCTGGCTTGCCGGCCAGGGTCTAGCCCATGTCGGTGGGGGTATCGCCATGATGAAGCCCCCGATCCACCGCGCCGCCGACCCGGCCGCTACCACCTTCGCCCTCGCCAATCAGGCGCTCGGCTGATCCGGAGATCGTCATGTACAGCAATTCCCTCATCGAACTCGATCGCGCCCACCTCATCCATCCGGTCGCCTCCTATCGCGGCCATGAAAAACTCGGCGTGCGCGTGCTCGCCTCGGCGAAAGGCGCGACGGTCACCGATGCTTCGGGCAAGCAACTGATCGACGGCTTTGCCGGCCTTTGGTGCGTCAATGCCGGCTATGGCCACGAAGCGATCGTCGAAGCGGCGGCCCGCCAGATGCGCGAGCTTCCCTATGCGACCGCCTATTTCGGGTTCGGCTCCGAGCCCGCGATCCGCCTCGCCACCGAACTCGCCGAGCGCGCGCCGGGCGATCTGAACCACGTCTATTTCACGCTCGGCGGCTCCGACGCTGTCGACAGCACGATCCGCTTCATCCGCTATTATTGGATTGCCCGCGGCGAGCCGCAACGCGATCAGTTCATTTCGATGGAGCAAGGCTATCACGGCTCATCGACGGTCGGCGCCGGCCTGACCGCGCTGCCGGCCTTTCATGCTGGCTTCGGCATTCCCTTTGACTGGCAGCACAAAATTCCGTCTCACTATGCCTATCGCAATCCGGTGGGAGAGAGCCCTTCGGCGATCGTCGAGGCCTCGCTAGCCGCCCTGCGGCGCAAGGTCGAGGAGATCGGCCCCGAGCGTGTCGCCGCCTTCTATGCGGAGCCTATCCAGGGCTCGGGCGGCGTGCTGGTGCCACCCAAGGGCTGGATGAAGGCGATGCGCGAACTCTGCCGCGAGCTCGGCATCCTCTTCGTTGCAGACGAGGTGATCACCGGCTTCGGCCGCACCGGACCGCTCTTTGCGTCAACCGAGGACGAGATCGTGCCGGACTTCATGACTGTCGCGAAGGGGCTGACGTCTGGTTACGTCCCGATGGGCGCTGTCTTTATGTCCGATCACGTTTATCAGACGATTGCCGACGGCGCCGGCGCTTCCGCCGTCGGCCACGGCTATACCTATTCGGCGCATCCGGTCAGCGCCGCTGTCGGTCTCGAGGTGCTGAAGCTCTACGAGAACGGCCTCTTGGAAAACGGCGTCACGGCCGGTGCGCGGCTGATGGAAGGTCTCGAAAGCCTGAGGGACCATCCCCTTGTTGGCGATGTGCGCGGCCGCGGCATGCTGGCCGCCGTCGAGCTCGTCGTCGACAAGTCGAGGAAGACCCCTTTGCCGGCGGCCGCGGAGCCGGCGCGCCGCATCTTCGACCGTGCCTGGGAAAACGGTCTCGTCATCCGCGCCTTCGCCAATGGCGTGCTCGGCTATGCGCCGCCGCTGTGCTGCACTGCGACGGAGATCGACGCGATTGTTGAGCGCACCCGCCAGACATTGGACGAGACCTTGAAAGACCCGGATGTTCGCCAGGCTTTGAGGGCCTGATGGACGACTGACGCTATATAGCGCGGAACCGCCATATTCGAAATTTTGTGCCGCGCCACGGTGCCTTTTCGGAGACTCCGGCGCGGCACAACTGCCAAACTCAAATCAAGGAAGCGGCCGGATCCCGGCATATGCGGCCTTTCCAGCAAGAGCGGGGAAAACATCCCGCCGACGGGAACAGAATATTCTTCTTCATGAAGTCGGCGTTCCGGCCTGGGACGCGAAAAAACTGGGGAATCGATGTGCATAAGAGCCTTCCCGAATTCAAATACATGACCTTCGACGTTGTCGGCACGCTGATCGACTTCGAGGGCGGCCTCAAGGATTGCCTCGCCGGCATCGCCACCGAGGCCGGTGTCGCCATCGATGGCGAGGAGGCGCTCAGCCTCTACCGCGCGGCGCGCTACTCCAAGGGCGCCGACCTCTTCCCGGACGACCTGGTGCGTGTCTATCTTGACATCGCGCCGAAGCTCGGCCTTCCGACTGAGCGGAAATATGGCGAGCGTCTCAGGGACTCCGCCGCGAACTGGAGGGCCTTCGGAGACAGCACAGAAGCGCTGGCGCGCCTTGCGAAGAATTACCGGCTTGTCGCTATGACCAATGCGCGCCGCTGGGCGTTCGATTTCTTCGCCAAGGAACTGGGCGATCCCTTCTACGCCGCATTCACCGCCGACGATACCGGTACCGAAAAACCTGACCCCGCCTTCTTTGAGAAGGTCTTCGACTTCATCGGCTCGGAAGGCAATTCGAAGGACGACGTCCTGCATGTCGCTCAGAGCCAGTACCACGACATCGGCATTTCGCGGAAGCTTGGGCTGACCAACTGCTGGATCGAGCGGCGCCACGCGCAGAAAGGTTACGGCGGCACCATAGAGCCGGCCGAGTTCACCGAACCCGACTACCACTTCACCTCCATGGCCGGCCTTGCCGATGCCGTGGCCGTCGCACGTAGCTGACCAGTTCACCGGATTGGGTCTAAGCCCGCGGAAGACGGGCAGCCCGCCAACAGACGAAAAGGGGAATGACATGAACAACAAGATCACCAATTGGACCAGATCCGACGACGCCATGGTCGAAAACGCCATCCGCCGCGGAGCAACGCGCCGTGAACTGCTGCAGATGATGCTCGCCGGTGGCGCCGCCCTCTCTGCCGGCAGTCTAGTGCTCGGCCGCGCCTCCAACGCGGTAGCCGCAACGCCGGTCTCCGGCGGCGCACTCAAAGCGGCCGGCTGGTCGTCCTCGACCGCGGACACGCTCGACCCGGCCAAGGCATCGCTCTCCACCGACTATGTGCGCTGCTGCTCCTTCTACAACCGTCTCACCTTCCTCGATAAGAGCGGCAGCCCGCAGATGGAGCTCGCCGAGGCTATCGAGTCCAAGGATGCGAAGACCTGGACGGTCAAACTGAGGAGCGGCGTCACCTTCCACGACGGCAAGCCGTTGACCGCCGACGACGTGGTCTTCTCGTTGAAACGCCATCTCGATCCATCCGTCGGTTCGAAGGTCGCGAAGATCGCGGCGCAGATGACAGGCTTCAAGGCCGTGGACAAGCAGACGGTCGAGATCACACTCGCAAATCCGAACGCCGACCTGCCGACCATCTTGTCGATGCACCACTTCATGATCGTCGCCGATGGCACGACCGATTTTTCCAAGGGCAACGGCACCGGCGCATTCGTGAGAGAAGTCTTTGAGCCCGGCGTGCGCTCGATCGGCATCAAGAACAAGAACTATTGGAAGTCCGGCCCGAACGTCGATTCCTTCGAGTACTTCGCGATCAGCGACGATAGCTCGCGCGTCAACGCACTGCTCTCGGGCGACATCCATCTCGCCGCTACGATCAATCCGCGCTCGATGCGCCTGGTCGAGGCCCAAGGCGACGGCTTCGTGCTCTCGAAAACGACCTCCGGCAACTACACCAATCTCAACATACGCATGGACTTGGAGCCTGGCAGCAAGCGGGACTTCGTCGAGGGAATGAAGTCCCTCGTCAACCGCGAGCAGATCGTCAAATCGGCGCTCCGCGGCCTCGGCGAAATCGGCAACGACCAGCCGGTTTCCCCAGCAAACTTCTACCACAATGCGGACCTGAGGCCGCGGGCGTTCGATCCGGAGAAGGCGAAGTTCCATTTCGAGAAGGCCGGTGTCCTTGGCCAGTCGATCCCTGTGATTGCTTCCGAGGCGGCAAACTCCTCGATCGATATGGCAATGATCATCCAGGCGTCAGCTGCCGAAATCGGACTGAAGCTCGACGTTCAACGCGTTCCGGCCGACGGCTATTGGGACAATTATTGGCTCAAGGCGCCGGTCCATTTTGGCAACATCAACCCGCGTCCGACACCGGACATCCTGTTCTCGCTGCTCTATACTTCGGAAGCGCCGTGGAACGAAAGCCAGTACAAATCGGAGAAATTCGACAAGATGCTGATCGAGGCGCGCGGCTCACTCGACCAGGAGAAGCGCAAAGCGATCTATAACGAGATGCAGGTGATGGTCGCAAACGAAGCCGGCACCATCATTCCGGCCTATATCTCCAATGTCGACGCGATCACCGCCAAGCTCAAGGGCTTGGAAGCCAACCCGCTTGGCGGCCAGATGGGGTATGCCTTCGCGGAATATGTCTGGCTCGAAGCCTGATGAAGCGAACGGTCGGGGTTGCAGCCGCACCGCTGCAGCCCTGGTCCTTTTGGTTTGAAATCTCGAATGCCGAAAGGGAACGCGCGTGAACAACCATGTCCTATCACTCGTGTTGAGCAGATTGCTCATCGCCTTGATCACGCTGGTGATCGTCTCCTTCGCCGTGTTCTTCGCGACGACGCTCTTGCCGGGAGACACAGCGACGATCCTGCTTGGCCAGGCCGCCACGCCGGAGGCAGTCGAAGGTCTGCGCAAGGCCATGCATCTCGACGACCCGGCGATCTTCCGTTTCCTGCGCTGGATCGTTGGTTTGCTGCAGGGCGACCTCGGCACCTCCTATGCCAATGAGATGCCGGTCGCCGAGCTGATCGGGGGGCGTTTCATCAACACGCTGCAGCTCGCGGGCATCACCGCGCTCTTTTCCGTGCCGATCGCGCTGACGCTCGGCATCACCGCGGCGATGCTACGTGGCTCGCTGTACGACCGCGCCGTCACCGTGCTGACGATCGGCGTCATCTCCGTGCCGGAATTCATGATAGCGACCTCCGCGGTGTTGATCTTCGCCGTCTACCTGAAATGGCTGCCGGCGCTCTCCTTCGCGAACGAAGTCACGTCGCTGACAGACCTCCTGCGCATCTATGCCATGCCGGTGATCACCCTTACCTTCGTCATCTCGGCGCAAATGATCCGTATGACCCGGGCAGCGGTGATCGAGACCCTCAACACGCCTTACGTGGAGATGGCGTTGCTCAAGGGCGCCTCGCGGCCGCGCATTGTATTTCGGCATGCGCTGCCGAACGCTCTGGGCCCGATTGTCAACGCGGTCGCGCTTTCGCTCTCATACCTGCTCGGCGGCGTCATCATTGTCGAGACGATCTTCAACTATCCAGGTATCGCCAAGCTGATGGTCGACGCCGTCGCCACCCGCGACCTGCCGCTGATCCAGAGCTGCGCGATGATCTTCTGCCTCGGCTACCTGCTCCTGATCACGGCCGCCGATATCATAGCCATCCTTTCCAATCCGAGGCTCCGATGACAATGACCAGTTCTGAGACCAAGTCTGACCGGATTTCCGGAACCCGCCTCGGCTATCGCTTCAACATCATCGGCATGGTCGGTCTCTCGGTCATCCTTTTTTGGGTGTTGATCGCGATATTCGCGCCGCTGATCATCCCCTACCCTGTTGGCGAGATTGTCGACCTCGATTACTTCGGCCCGATGAGCCGCGACTTCTGGCTCGGCTCCGACTATCTCGGCCGCGACATGCTCTCGCGAATCCTGATGGGCGGCCGCTACACGGTCGGCATCTCGCTTGCGGCAGTTACGATCGCCTGCTTCAGCGGCGTGATGCTCGGCATGATCGCAGCGGTCGCCGGCGGCTGGCTCGACACGGTCCTGAGCCGCCTCCTCGACGCCCTCAACTCGATCCCGAGCAAGCTGTTCGGCCTTGTGGTCGTCGCTGCCGTCGGCTCCTCCATTCCCGTGCTGATCCTGACGCTGTCGGTGATCTATATCCCCGGCGCGTACCGTTTCGCCCGCGCGCTTGCCGTCAATATCAACGCGATGGATTTCATCACCGTCGCCCGCATCCGAGGCGAAAGCACCCTCTATCTCATCCGCTCGGAAATCCTGCCGAACATCGTCGGACCGGTACTTGCTGACCTCGGCATCCGCTTCGTCTTCATCGTTCTCCTGCTCTCCGGCCTCTCCTTCCTCGGCCTTGGCGTCCAGCCGCCCTATGCCGACTGGGGGGCTCTCGTGCGCGAGAACATCGGCGGCCTGCCCTTTGGCGCACCGGCGGTGATGGCTCCCTCCTTTGCGATCGCCAGCCTCACCATCAGCGTTAACCTGCTGATCGACAACCTGCCAAAGAAGATCCGCGATCGGAGCGAATGATGGTCAATCTCGTAGAAATCCGCGACCTGAAGGTCGAAGCCACCACCGATTCCGGCCGGCGCGTCGAGATCATCAACGGCGTCAGCTTCGACATTGCCGAGGGCGAGATCGTGGCGCTGATCGGCGAAAGCGGCTCCGGCAAGACGACGATCGCGCTCACGCTGATGGGCCATGCCCGCCCCGGCTGTCGCATCTCCGGCGGCAGCGTCTCCGTCGCCGGAAAGGACATGGTGACGCTGAGCGAAAAGCAGCGCGCCAGGGTGCGCGGCACCGAGGTCACCTATGTTCCGCAATCAGCCGCCGCCGCATTCAACCCGGCCGCCACGATCATGGACCAGGTCATCGAGGTCACCCGAATTCATGGGCTTATGTCGGCCGACGAGGCGCGCCTCCGCGCTGTCGAGCTTTTCACGGCGTTGTCACTGCCTGAGCCGGAAACGATCGGCAGCCGCTATCCGCACCAGGTTTCCGGTGGCCAGTTACAGCGCCTTTCGGCCGCCATGGCGCTGATCGGCGACCCGAAGCTCGTCATCTTCGACGAGCCGACGACGGCGCTCGACGTGACGACACAGATCGAGGTGCTGCGCGCCTTCAAGTCAGTCATGAAGAAGGGCGGCATCTCCGGCGTTTATGTCTCGCACGACCTCGCCGTGGTCGCCCAGATCGCCGACCGCATCGTCGTCTTGAAGGGCGGAGAGACCAAGGAGATCGGCACCACCAAGGAGATCCTCGACGGCGCGAAGCACCCCTACACGCGGGAACTGCTCGCCGCTTTTGAGCCCAAACCCCGTGGCGCTGCGGGCGCGGCAGAGAGTGGTCCGGCCCCGTTGCTCGAAATCGAAAATCTCGTCGCGGGCTACGGCCAGGCCCAGGCCGACGGCCTGCCTCTCGTGCGCGCCGTCGAGCATGTCAGTCTCAAGGTGCAGAAGGGGCGCAACCTCGGTATCATCGGCGAGTCGGGTTGCGGCAAGTCGACGCTCGCGCGCACCATCGCCGGCATACTGCCGGCCGCTGTCGGCAAGATCGTCTTCGACGGCAAGGAACTCGGTCGTAGCGCCCGCGCGCGCTCGCGCGATGAACTGCGCGAAATGCAGATCGTCTTCCAATATGCCGATACGGCGCTTAATCCGGCGAAATCCGTCGAGGACATCTTAGCCCGGCCGCTGACCTTCTATCACGGCATGAATGCCAAGGCGCGCAGCGCACGCATCGACGAGCTGCTCGACATGGTGCGCCTGCCGCGCAACCTGCGTCATCGCCGCCCAGGGGAGCTCTCGGGCGGCCAGAAGCAGCGCGTCAACTTCGCCCGCGCACTCGCCGCCGAGCCGAAGCTGATCCTTTGCGACGAGATCACCTCTGCATTGGACACGGTGGTCGCGGCCGCCGTCATCGATCTCCTCAAGGAATTGCAGCGCGAGCTCGGTCTTTCCTACATCTTCATCAGCCATGACCTCTCCGTGGTGGAGGCCATCTGCGACGAGATCGTCGTGATGTATGGCGGTAGAAAGGTAGAGGAAATCACGCCGGCGAAGGTCAAGACACCTGAGCACCCCTATTCGCAGTTGCTCTTCTCGTCGGTGCCGAGGCTCGATCCCACGTGGCTCGATGGGCTCGAACAGGATCCGGAGCTCGTGCGAGCCTATTGCCGGCGCTGAGGCGCCGGAGGAGCGGGCCAAATCGCAAGCCCCGGCCGCGCAACCCGGCGCAAACCGATCCGAAGATCCTACATTCGAAACAGGCTGGTCAGTGGCATGTGCACCTTGACGATCGGCGACTTCAAGACGACGAAACTGAAATACTTGTCGATGCCGACGTCCATGTCGGTGAGGCGCTCCATGATCGTCTGGTATTCGCCGATCCCGGCCGTGACGAATTTCAGCAGATAATCGTAGCCGCCGGACACCAGATGGCATTCGATCACGTGGTCAACCTTCTCGATCGCCGCAAGGAAGCGGGCAAAGTCGATCTGCCGGTGGTTCTTCAATGTGATCTCGGTGAAGACCGTCAGTGTCTGCCCCAACTTGCCGACGTTGATTTGTGCCGAATAACCCTCAATATAGCCCTCCGACTGCAGCTTCTTCACCCGCATGAGGCAGGGGCTCGGCGACAGGTTGACCAGTTCGGCGAGTTCGACATTGGTGATGCGGCCATTCTTCTGCAGTTCGTACAGAATTTTGATATCGATCCGGTCGAGTTTCATGACGCCCTTTCCCCTTGCTGAAGTGGCCAACGGGACAGCAGATTGTGCTGCGACTTTCCCAGCCATGACCTTAACACACTGGAGAGGCGTGTCGATTTCGTTTGGCACAATGGGCCGAAGCAGAAACGGCGGCATTGCTCCCGCAAGACGGAATCTTGTGCTGCGCGCAGTCGCAGTCCGGCAACGCTGTTGCGCCAAAGCCGCTAGACTGTGGTGGTCATAACGGAGGTCACGCCATGCCCGCACCGCTGAAACTCATCGACACAACGCCGCAGTTGCCCGAAGACGCCGATGCCGTCGTCATCGGCGGCGGCATTGTCGGCGTGTTTGCGGCCTACTATCTTGCCCGCCGGGGATTGAAGGTAGCCCTCGTCGAGAAAGGCCGGATCGGCGCGGAGCAGTCGAGCCGCAACTGGGGATGGTGCCGCCAGCAGAACCGTGACGCCCGCGAATTGCCAATGGCGACGAAGAGCCTCGATCTTTGGGAGCGTTTTTCCGCCGAGAGCGGCGAGGACACCGGCTTCCGACGCTGCGGGTTGTTCTACCTTAGCAATAGCGAAGAGGAACTGGCCGGCTGGGCCCGGTGGCGCGACTTTGCCCGCAAACTCGGCGTCACGACGCATATGCTCGACAGTGCCGAGGCGAGCGAACGCGGCCGCGCCACCGGAAAACCATGGAAGGGGGGCGTCTTTTCGCCGACCGACGGCACCGCCGATCCGGCAAGTGCAGCACCCGCGGTCGCGCGTGCGATCCTCAAGCTTGGTGGCACCGTGCATCAGTCCTGCGCCGCCCGCGGCATACAGACAGAAGGCGGTCGCCTTTCCGGTGTTGTCACCGAGCATGGCACCATCCGCACGAAGACGGCGATCCTTGCCGGCGGCGCCTGGGCCTCCTCCTTCTGCCGGCAGCTCGGCATCCGCTTTCCCCAGGCGTCGGTCCGCTCGTCGATTCTTGCCGTCTCGCCAGGCGCCATCAGCCTTCCGGATGCGCTGCATACGGCCGCCGTTTCGGTGACGCGTCGCGGGGACGGCGGCTACACGCTCGCCATCAGCGGCCGCGGCCGTGTCGATCCGACGCCGCAGCAATTGCGTTTCGCGCCGCAGTTTCTGCCGATGTTCGCTCGGCGCTGGCGCAGCCTTGCACCCGGCGGCCTCGAAGGCTTCCGCTCCGGTCACGAGAGCCTGACTCACTGGCGCCTCGATGCCCCGACGCCAATGGAGCGCATGCGCATCCTTGATCCTGCCGTCGATAAGGACACTATTCGCCTCACCCATTCGCGCGCCCTCGACCTCCTGCCCGACCTGAAGAACACCAGCATCACGGCCGCATGGGCGGGGTATATCGACAGCACGCCGGATGGTGTGCCCGGCATTGGCGAAATCGCCGCCATACCGGGGTTCATCCTCGCCGCCGGCTTCAGCGGGCATGGCTTCGGCATTGGTCCCGGCGCCGGTCACCTGATCGCCGACATCGTCACTGGTGACGAGCCAATCGTCGACCCCCGCGCCTACCATCCGGACCGCTTCCGAAAATCTGCCTGGGGTAAGGTCGCCGAGTTCTAGGGAGGCGAGGCCCGAGGTGCCGTAGCGAAGACGCTGAAGTCGGGCCCGACTGCGACGATCCAGTCCTGGCGGCAGGCCACGAATGGCGCCTTTGGCGCGATAGCGCGTGACGGTCGGCCAGCGGCCTCGTGAGGTTCACAGAACCCAAATAGATGCTGGAGGAATGTATTGCCGGGACTGGTATCGCACAGATCATCGGGTGGGGAGCGAACGGCTCGAGAACCGCGCGCCGATCGATCAGCTTCCGGCCTGGCAGGGCTTTTGCTCATTCTGCGCCTGTAGCAAAGAACCAACGGACTAATTTCGGATGGCCGCCGTGAAGCAAAGCTTCTTGGATGCTGTGATCAAGGCGCGTTTCCAGTGCCGGTGACGGCCTGGACTTTGACACCATGGTCAAGCGGCCCCTGCGTCAAAATCCGGATCAGCATGAGGCGAGTTCTTTTTGCTCGCTGTCGGGACAGAACAAAAAGTGAATCCCGGAAAAGCGGACGCGGGAGTACGTATATTCTAGTAAAAATGTAGAGACACTTTAATTTGGCGTCGTCTTATTCCGGAGGGTATGATGAAAATCACAAGACGAGCTTTCACTGCGGTGGTGGCAGGTGCCATCGCGACACCTTTGACGCATGTTCGACTGGCTGGCGCTGCTGACAAGGTCGTACGTATCGGCTACCAGAAATATGGGACTCTGGTGCTTCTCAAGGGCAAAGGGACGCTGGAGAAGAAACTTGAATCCATCGACTACAAGGTTGAATGGACCGAGTTTCCGGGCGGTCCCCAGCTCCTCGAGGCTCTGAATGCTGGTGCTGTCGATTTCGGATCGACAGGCGAAACGCCGCCGATCTTCGCCCAGGCCGCGAACGCTCCGCTTGTCTACATCGCACACGAGCCGCCCGCCCCGCGCGGCGAGGCCATACTTGTCCCGAAGGATAGCCCCATAAAGTCTGTTGCGGACCTGAAGGGCAAGAAGGTCGCCTTCAACAAGGGCTCGAACGTGCATTACCTGCTCGTCAAGGCGCTCGAAGAAGCTGGCTTGTCCTATGAGGATGTGACGTCATCCTTCCTCGCCCCGGCCGACGGTCGAGCAGCCTTCGAAAAGGGCGCGGTGGACGCATGGGTCATCTGGGATCCCTTCCAGGCAGCTGCGGAAGTGGCGATCGAAGCGCGAGAGCTCAGAAACGGCGAGGGTATCGTTCCCAATCACCAGTTCTATCTCGGCACCAGGACGCTGGTCGACGGCCACGCCCAGGCGATCGATGTCTTGATAGACGCCATTTCTGAGATTGACGAATGGACCAAGTCCGACACGACGGCTGCGGCTGCAGAGCTATCACCATCGGTTGGCATCCCTGAACCTGTCCTCGTCAAGGCGCTCGAGCGTCAATCCTACGGGGTCAAGAACCTTGATGACTCTGTTGTCGCGCAGCAGCAAGACATCGCCGACACCTTTTTCAAACTCAAGCTTATTCCCAAGAAGGTGACGATTGCCGACGTTGTCCGCAAGGGCAAGGCCTGATACCCGGCGGCTGCACGTATCACGTCGACCGATGGATAAAAGAGTTCCGCTTCTGTCGGGACTCGCAGCCTTTCGGAAAAAGGTTGAAGGCCGCCAGCTGAGAGACGACCGTCAGATAATCGTAATTCCTGCGCGCTTACCCCAGCCTCTCAGCTCCAGAAGAAGGTTGGGATTTGTAGCAACATCGATACAATCCAAGACATCAAAGTCGCTCTCTCGGACACGATCTCCAAAAAAGACCAGGCAGCTCTCCGGATCGCATTGGCGCGACGTCCAGATCATGCCTTTGATATCCGGATACGCTCTGTGAAGCGCCTGCGCCCACAAGACTGTTTTCAGATAGGTCGACTTTGGTGTCTCTATCAAATTCGTGCGGGCGATACCCCAGGCTTTGAGGTCCGGGGAATAAAGATTGACGACAGGGAGGTCTTTATTTGGAACGATTCTGCTGACGCTCCGCGATTTGACCGTGCTTAAGCGAGTGGTTTTAAATCGCGCGGTAGGAGCAATATCATGAAATATGCTCTCGAACGCGGCAGCCTCCCGGCTGGTCGCCGCATAAAGCGATGGAACACATGTGCCAGTCACGTCTGCGAACGGCGCAAATCTTGTCGGTTGCCCGAGGCACGGATTGAACTGACCCGGACGAAACGCAGATGCGTGTGTCCGATGAAGTACCGATCCAGCGCTGATCGTCGCGACATTGACGATCGCGAATGCAGCCGGTGGAGGAGGAACACTGTTCCCCCTCACCCAATAACCTCCTCATGTTCCTTCTTCGCCGCAGCCACCAGGGCGTCGGCATTGTCGAGGAGATCGATAGGTGCGGCATCTTCCAGCCAGCCGTTCGAAGACACCAACCACAACGCCTTCTGCCAGGCTGTCATGGATTGAGGAAGCGCCGCCAGAACCTGCTTTATGGTTGGGTGCGGTCGGCCGTCCTGGAACTGAAACGCCGGGAAAAACTCAGAGCCTCGATGCTGAACGGAAATGATTTCGCCATTCTTCTTCCAGCGCGCTGCTGTTGCGTAACTGTTCTTTGCGCTGGATCCAGACTGCTTTCCAACATCGATACTATTTAGTTGAGGCAACTCCTGGACAAAGCGATCACGTAACGCAAGATTGTCTGCCGCAAGCACGCCGCGCGCATCTTCGAGTTCGTCCGGCAAAAGCACTTCCGCTAGTTTGCCTATTGCTGCTTCCAGTCGATTCTCTTCGACCGACCCGCTTACCCGGACCAGTGCGTCAGCGAAAGTTTTTACCGACTCCTTGTCGGCCCCGGATAAATTCCGGTGGAGACGCAGAATGACGGAGTCGCCGAATGCGATTTCGGCCACCGCATTGGCGAACCGCTGTAGCTCTTGCTCAGTTCCTCCGACCCTCAAAGTCTCGCCTTTCCGCAAAGAACCGAGGGCCTCAAAAATCGCAGCCGATAGTTTCGCCTGGACAGCGCTTGTATCCTTGCTGGCGATCGCCGGTGAAGCCAGGTCATCTATCAGTATGGCATGGTCGAACAGTGGCTGCATTGGGAGCCTCATGAGTTTAGTGATAAATCCTCTATATCACTTATGTCACGCCGCGTCGATATCAAGTGGCCGGCCAGGATGGAGCCCGTGGGTCGTGGCAAAGTTGCCGCACGCGGTCGAAAACGGCGCAGCCGTTCTCCTGCGGATGGCATTACACGCCGCAATGCGAAAGGAACCAGACTCGGGTCTTCAGATTTTATTTTATACCATTCAGGCGGCGCAAATCCTTGCGCATACGTATTGCTGCATCGCAACATTCGTGCTTTAGTTCGTTATCTGAGCAAGGATATCGACCATGTCCCAAGTAGCTCTCCAGTCGAAAACGCTCCCCACGGTTCTGGTTGTCGAGGCCAGCGCCGAACTGCGAGCAGCGATGCGGCGGGCGATCGAAATGGCCGGTCTGGCGGCCGTGGATGCCGCCGGCGGCGAGGAAGCTTTGCGCATCCTGGATCGCCGGAACGACATCGACTTGGTCTTCACGGCGATAAACATGCCGGGCAACGTAGATGGTGTAAATCTCGCCGTGAGGATCCACCGGCAATGGCCCGAACTCGCCATTGTCATTACGTCCGCCGTCGTGAGCTTGCGGCAGTCCTCGTTGCCCGAACGGTGCCGTTTTCTGAAGAAACCGTACAATAGCGCCGAGGCGATCAAGTGCTTCAGGTTCTTGCTGGGGTGTTGAAATGGCACAAACATTGCGACCATCGCCCATTTCACTCAGGAGTTTCTGCGCCTGAGAGAGCCTGCGCGAGCTTCGCGTGCAGTGTCACCGTTCGTCCCGAACCATCGTACTTTCTGGGGGAACGCATGCGCGTACTTGATGCACGCCAGCCATCGGGAAGCGTCGCTGAACTACGAACAACTCCACAAGCTGACGCTCATGATGACCCGCGACAGTTCCGAAGTCCTTCAAATATTTCAGCGCATGGTCTTCAACGTGTATGCTCGAAACCAAGACGACCACGCAAAGAACCACCCTTTCTGGACACTCTCTCCTACTTACGATCTCACCTTCTCCTCAGGGCCAGGAGGAGAACACAGCGCTGATGTCGCGGGCGAAGGAAGAAGTCCAGGTATGCAGCACCTGCTGACCGTCTCCAGGGAAGCATCTCTGGCTTACGTCTTCGGAACCGGGGGCGCCAGCTATTGAAGGGGGTGGACGCCCCTTCAACGCGCGCAGGTGACAGCGGCCAACAGACCCTGCTCGACGGTCTTGAACAATTGCAATCGTCCTTTGTGGGCAACGATTACGAAACGTCCTTGGCCGTTGCTGGCAGTGTCGGCGCCGAGACCCGTCGGCAATACCGCCATCGGCGACACGGGTAAATATCGGCTCGCGGCTGGAGGCCAGAACCCGTGACTAGAAAACCTCGATCCTCGTCAGCAGTGCGGTTCGTAACGCGGTTGAAGAGAGCTGCCTCGTTGGTGGAACGGACACTGAACCGTTACCGCGCCAGCCATCCGCCATCGACGGGCAGGACGATGCCGTGGACATAGTCGGATGCCTGTGATGCCAGGAAGACCGCTGCGCCGCCGAGTTGTGCGGGGTCGCCCCAGTGGCCAGCCGGGATGCGGGCAAGGATGGCGGCGCTGCGGTCCGCATCCTCGCGCAGGGCAGTGGTGTTGTTGGTCACGAAATAGCCCGGCGCAATGGCATTGACGTTGATGCCCTTGCCGGCCCATTCGCAGGCCAGCAACCTGGTCAATCCGGCAAGTCCGCTCTTTGAGGCCGTGTAGGAGGGAATGCGGATGCCGCCCTGGAAGGACAATAACGAGGCGATGTTGATGATCTTGCCGCTGCCTCTTTCCAGCATATGCCGGGCAGCAGCCTGCGACAGGAAGAAGACGCTCTTCAGGTTGATGTCCATGACCGCATCCCAATCGGCTTCCGTGAAGTCGATGGCATCGGCCCGACGGATGATTCCGGCATTGTTGACCAGGATGTCGAGCTTGCCGAAGGTCGCAACCGTTTCGTCGACGATTGCCTTGACGGGCTCGATAAAACCGAGATCGGCCTTGATGGCGTGAAAGCCTGCGCCGGTCTTGCGAACCGCGGCTTCGGTTTCGTCCATCGCCGAGCGGCCGACGGCAACGATTGAAGCGCCGGCGGTGGCCAGCGCGACCGCGATCGCCTGGCCAAGGCCGGTATTGGCACCGGTGACCACCGCCACCTGGCCGGAAAGGTCGAACATGGTCATGACAGCCTCACGTCAGGAATTCGGCGCGATGCGGCGTGAAGGTATCGATCAGCCGACCCTCTTCCAGCGCCTTGACCCCATGCACCAGGTTGGGAGGCACGATGAAGCTTCCACCCTGATAGAGGGTTTCGGTGCGGCCATCGATCGTCACCTCGAAACTGCCTTGCGCCACGTAGCTTGCCTGGATATGCGGATGCGAGTGCTGCGCGCCGATGGCATCCTTCTCGAAGGCAACCTCCACCATCATCATCTCCGGCAGATAGGCCATGATGCGGCGGCTTACGCCCGGCTCCGGGCTGACCCACTCGGCACCCTCGGCCGATACGAAAAGATCACTCGCTGTCATCGTCCGTCCTCACTTCAGATCTTCGATGGCGATGAGATCGACATCGGTGTAGTCGACATTGTCGCCGGCCATTGCCCAGATGAACGCATAGCTCGATGTGCCGGCCCCGGAATGGATCGACCAGCCGGGCGACAGAATGGCCTCCTCGTTCTTGACGATGAGATGGCGTGTCTCCTCAGGCTCGCCCATCAGATGCAGGACGCGGGCCTTTTCCGGCAGATCGAAGTAGAGATAGGCCTCCATGCGCCGGTCATGCACGTGGCAGGGCATGGTGTTCCACACCGAGCCCGCCGCAAGCGTCGTCATGCCGACGACGAGCTGGCAGGTCCTGGCGCCCTGCGGATGGATGAACTGGAAGATCGAGCGCTCATTGCTGGTCGCCTGAGAGCCAAGGTCGATACGCTTGGCATCGGATATACCGATGCGTTTCGAGGCGTGACGGACATGCGCCGGCGCACTCAGAAGGTAGAACTTCGCCGGCTGTTCGGCCGAAACGGAACGGAACGTTACCAAACTCCCCATCCCGGCATAGACCATGTCGCGGGCGCCGGCCTGAAACTCCTCGCCGTCGACGACAACGATACCCGCACCGCCAATGTTGACCGCGATCAGCTCACGCCGGGCAAGAAGCGTCTCGGTCCCGGCAGGCTTGATCGTTTCCAGTGCCAGCGGGGCAGACGTCGGCATCGCGCCGCCGACGATCATGCGGTCGTAGTTGGTGTAGTGCAGCTGAATGCGCCCGGGCGCGAAGAGCGGCGGCAAGAGGAAATTCTCGCGCAGCTCGGCCGTGTTGAACCTTGCCGCCGTCTTCGGGTCGATCGCGAAGCGGTTGGTAAAATCGGTGTGGCCCATCATACCCTCCCAGAACCTCTTATTTCAAGTCATCATACATATTGATCACAGTGTGGCAACACACACCCTTCAATTGCATCAGCAATCGACGCAAGAAATACCGCATTAAATTATTATTTTTCCTTATTAAATTTGATTCTTAGCCGGACAAAATTCTTGTTGCTGCAATTTTTGTATGATGACTTCCGGCATAGTTGTCTCAATGAGCCGCTCGCGATATGCTCAAGCATCTTTCACGGACATGATGACGCCCTTGAACACCGCGCCCCCTCCGGTCGATCTCAATTCATCCCGACGGCAGAAGCTCTCCGAACGGATTGCCGGTTCTCTTCGCCAGGATTTCCTTTCGGGCCAGGTCTCCCTTGGCCAGAAGTTGCCGACAGAGACCCAGCTCGCCGGAACTTTCGATGTCAGCAGAACCGTCATTCGCGAAGCAATCGCCGCCCTCGTCGCCGATGGATTGCTGGAAACGAGGCAGGGCGCCGGCATCTTCGTGATCGGCCATCAGTCGTCCGGCCCGATCTTGAGGCAGGATAGATCAAGCAATATATCGCACGCTCTGAACGTGCTTGAAGTTCGCATCGCGCTCGAGGCCGAAAGTGCGGCGCTGGCCGCAACCCGCAGAAATGCGTCGCAGGAAGCGCAGATCCAGGAGAGCTTTTTCGAATTCGATCGCCTCCTGCAACTTGGCAAGCCGACGGGCCAGGCTGACTTCGCCTTCCACCGTTCCATTGCCGAGGCAACCAACAATCCTTTCTATGTCGAAGTTCTCGACGCGCTCGGCGAGCGTACCATCCCGTGCGACGTCAATTCGCCCTATGCCACCGAAGATGTGCTCTCGTATAACTATCAGGCCGGATTGCAGAGAGAGCATCTTGCAATACTGAACGCAATTTCTGCAGGCGATGCTGCTGGTGCGCGCGATGCCATGCGCGCTCATCTCTCGGCAAGCCAGGAACGATATCGCGAACGCCTGCGGGATCGGCGAACGCGATATCAAAGCGTTGTCGAGGCGACCTAACGGATAACGGCGTTCAATCGGTCCGGGTCGACTGGCGTCATCATGACCCTACGATACGGTCTGCATCCATCAAATGTGCCAATCGTTGCCTGCACTGGCTTCCGTGGCTGCGTGCACTGGACTATCCGCAAGAGCATACGCCCTGATATAGTCGATGTGCATTTCCGAACCATTTGCCAGACCGTTCGATGGCGTTCCCGCGGGGCCGCCGACAGCAAGATTGACCAGCATGTACATGGGATCGTGCATGTCCTCGGGCGTGTCCGTCTGCGCAACGGCGACATCGTCGAAGTACCAGGTGATGTGATCCTCGTCCCAGAGGACGCCATAGTTGTGGAAGCCTTGAGTGCTTGCCACTTTGACAGGAAAGGACGTCATCGTATGCGCACCGCTGTGGTCGCTGTGTACCGTGACATTGACGGTGTTCGGGTCCTGCCCGCGCATCTCGACGACATCGAGTTCTGGCGGCCAGGATCCGTCCTCCGGAAGCAGCCAGAAGGCAGGCCAGACGCCCTGCTCTGTCGGCATATCGGCACGGATTTCGAAGTAGCCATAGGTCTGGGCGAAGGATGAATGCGTGTTCAGAAGACCGGATGTGTAGTCGTAGCCGTTGATCTGCGACTGGATCGCCTGCGAGGCCGGTTCCGCTGAAATCGTCAATACGCCGTTGCTCACTGAGAACGGATTTGCCGCTGCGGTCGGCGCGTAGGACGGGTTGATGTACCATTGAAGCTCACCATTGCCCGTCAGCGGACTGCCGCGTTCTGGCGCCCACCAGAATTTCGCATCCCATGTCCCTTGATCTCCGCTGCGTAAAGACAGGCTGTTGAACTCGTCGTCGAAGGTCAGCGCCAGGTGAGAACGGTCGAGCGTCAATTGGAATTGGCTCGCCTGCAGATCCGACGCCACGGTATTGGCGAAGACGAGGCTCTCGCCGCCGCCGAGATCGAGCCGCAGATTGGCGCCCTCCTGAACGGTATGAGCCAGAACCTGCTGGAACGACGAAAGCCCATAGCTGTTCAGCCGCACGGTATCGTCGCTGCTGAAATCGACGATCAGGTCGCTTCCGTTGCCCCGAGTGAAGAGGAATGTATCGGCCCCGCCTCCACCGATCAGCACGTCATTGCCGGCGCCGCCGTCGATCGTTTGGCTTCCCGAGGCTCCGGAGATGATATTGTCCTGCGCGTTACCGAAAGCATAGCGCCCGTTGCCGGTGACAGTCAGGTTCTCGAAATTCTCAGGCAGCGTGTAGCTCATCCAGGTGTTGATCGTGTCGATCCCTGCTCCAGGCGCCTCCACCGCGCGATTTATGCTGGAATAGAGATAGTAGATGTCATCGCCGGTTCCGCCGTGCATGGTCACGTTGACGGAGCTGTCACCCCATATTGAATCGTTACCTGACGTTCCGTTCAGCACGGGGCCGGAGCCGGTCGCGGAAAACCATGCGGTCGAGGCGCCACTGTAAAACAGCGGTTGGCCGACGGCGTTTTGTATCGACTTTGCCATTATCAACTCCTTCGGGTTTTGATAGGTCTCAAGGGTCTTGCTTCTCCCATGGCTGCAACTATTCCTCCCGAAATGCACGAGCCAGCTGGTCCGTGAACGGCTTTGCAAGATAACCGAGTGCTGTGCGCTCGCCCGTCTCGATGAAGGCTTCGACGGGCATTCCGGCAACCGGTGCCAGCGCGCCAAGCCTTTGCCATTCGCTCTCGGGCACCGCGACCCGAAGCGTGTAGTAGGATTGACCAGAATGTGTGTCCGTCGTCAGGTCAGCGGATATCGACGCAACGCGTCCCCTCAGTTCCGGCGTCGTCCTGTAGCTGAACGCAGAGAACCGCAGGCCGACTTCCTTGCCAACAGCAACCTGGTCGACGTCCTGCGGCGACAGCTTCAGTTCGGGCGTGAGCACATCATGATCGGGCACGATCTGCATGATGGCCTCGCCGGGCGAAATCACGGCCCCCGGCGCATGGACGGCGAGCTGGTGGACGATGCCGTCTTGCGGCGCCCTGAGGTCGACGTGTCGCAGCTCATCCTCTATCGCAACGCGGCGCTCGGCATATTCACCGCTGTCGCCCTCGGCCTGCCTGAGCTGCTCGGACACCTCGCTTCGATGGTCGTCGCCCACCTGGATAATCTGCAGCTCTGTTTCGGCGATCTTGCCCTTGATTTCGGCTGTCGAGGCAACGAGGCTCCCGGCCTCTCCTGTCAAATCGGCCGCATCACGTTGCAAGGCATAGACCCGTGTTGCCGGAATGACTCCCTGTCGAAGCAGCGGCTCAAGGCTTGCCAGTTCCTTGTCGATGATGCCGATCGCACGGCGCTTGCCGTCCTGCTGCGCTGTCAGACCTTCGGCCTGCTGTTCAAGCTGGCGTACGCGCTCGCGCAGTTGCGCCGTCCGACCGCTGAGCGATGCGCGGCGGTCATCGAACAATCGCTGCTCGGCGCTCGTAAGGGCGGCAGCCTGAGCAGCATCTGTGCCGCTGGCGACTGCCGGAAATGCGATGGCATCATGGCCGTCGCGCTCTGCTGCAAGCCTGGCGGATCGCGCCGCAAGCTCTCTCAGCCGTCGCGATATGATCGCAAGGTTCGCCTTCGTCTGCGTGTCGTCGAGATGAACGAGGATCTGGCCAGCCGTGACGCGATCACCGTTGCGGACGAAGACCTTCCCCACGGTGCCGCCTTTCTGGTGCTGCACCGGCTTGACGTAGCTGTCGACGACAAGTGTTCCCTGAGCGATCACTGCGCCGTTTATGCGGATCGCCGAGGCAAGCCCCCCAAGCACGCCGACAAGAAGGATGCCAGTTGCCAGAGCGAGAAAAGTGAGGCGGCGGATCGCCCGTTCTGTCGATGTAACGGCTGCTCTGATCATGACGAAAGCCCCTCGCCAGCGCGCAACAGTCGGACAAAGGAACCGGTAGCGGAGACTGGCTTTGGTCCCGTCTTGAGAACATCGCTCTTTTGACCGAACGCTTTGGCACGACCGCCGTCGAGAACCAGCACCTTGTCGACGACAGAAAGCGCGCTCGATCGGTGGGCGATGATCAACACCACCCCTTGCCGCGAGCGAATACCCTCGATCGCCTGCGCGAGTGCCAGCTCACCCTGAATGTCGAGATTGGAATTCGGTTCATCGAGCACAACGAGGAATGGATCGTCGTAGAGTGCCCTCGCCAACCCGATGCGCTGTCGCTGGCCCGCAGATAGCGCCGTTCCCTGCGCACCGATCCGTGTGTCGAAGCCATCAGAAAAACCCACAATCATATCGTAGACGCCCGCCGCCCGGGCGGCAGCGATGATCAACTCCGAAGAGGCTTCCGGATCAAACCGGGCGATGTTGTCGGCAATAGTCCCCTCGAACAAAGACACGTCTTGCGGCAGATAGCCGATGTGGTGGCCGAGCGCTTCGGGCGTCCATTGTGAAAGCGACGCTCCGTCCAGCCTGATATCTCCGGCAAAGGCCGGCCACAGCCCGACGACGCCGCGCGCCAGCGAAGACTTGCCCGAAGCGCTCGGGCCGATAATGCCAACTGCCTCACCCGCTTTGACCTCGAAAGACACGCCGCGAATGATTGGCATTTTCGAGCCCGGAGCTCCGAGGTGAAGGTTGTCCACCATCAACGATTGCCGCGGCGCCGGCAGCGCGACGTCGTGCAGCGTCTCCTCCGTGAGCCGGACCTCCCGGTCGAGCCGAGACCATGCTTGGCGCGCAGCTGCAAATCCTCGCCAATGTGCGATGGCAAGCTCGATCGGGGCGAGCGCACGGCTGACGAGAATCGAGCTTGCAATCATGATGCCGCCGGTTGCTTCCTGGCGAATGACCAGTATGGCGCCCACCGCCAGCACGGCGGACTGCAGCAACATGCGCGCCGACCGCGACAGCGTCGAAAGCGAGTTGACGAAAGTGGCGGTGCGCAAGTGACTGTCGAGGTGGCGCCGGTTGACCTCAGCCCAGCGCACCGAAAGCGCGCCCGCAAAGCCCATTCCGACGACCGCTTCGGAATTGCGCCTCGCGGTTTCAGCAAATTCCATTCGCTCAGCCAGGATCGTGGCCGTCTCCCTTACGGGTTCGCGCGACTTGAGCTCGGCAAGCAGCGCCAGACCCGTCAAGATCACGGCGCCTGCCGCGGCTGTGACGCCAATCCAGTGGTGAAACAGGAAGCAGAGCGCGAGATAGAATGGCATCCAGGGCAGATCGAACAACGATCCCGGACCCGGGCCGGACAGGAATCCACGAACTGTATCGATATCGCGGATCGTCTGCAGACCATCTCCCGGCGACGGTTTGCGCGATGCTGACAGGGCGACTGAGAGAAAGGCACGCCCTGAGAACCGCTCGTCCACCGCCCGTCCGATCTGCCCTAAAAGCAGGGATCGCGTGAGATCAAGCAGCCACTGGAAGGTGAAGAGGGCCACAACGATGACCACCAAACCGACGAGGGTCGGCAGGCTGCGGCTGGGAATGACGCGATCATAGACCTGTAGCATGAAGAACGAACCAGTGAGCGCCAGGACGTTGACAAGGCAACTGCTCACACCAAGTCCGAGAGCACCTAAGCGCAACGACGAGAAGAGGCCAAAGAGAGATCGAGGCTGAGAAAGGGATCCGGTTTCAGACAAATGGGCTCCTTGGGGTCATAGCGCAGACGCACCGTGGCCGAAGCGTCGGCGACACGCGAAATCGAGATCGTTTGCCTAGACTGAGCCAAAAGGGACCGGATGACGACCGCAAACGGCGGTTTCTGTTCCACTTAGCGTTAAGTCACCAAACGAGGTGTTAAGCGCTAAGTCGTATCCCAGTCACGTCGTTAAACGACTGTCTTCTTCCGAGCGCAATAGCGTGATTGCTGCCCAATCGACCAGTACTTACGAGCGAACCTCAGGAATTGAATAAAATTGCGGTTGCATTTGCGCTTGGATTTGCGTTTCGAGCCGCGGGTTCGAGGGCTCTGCAAGTCTCGCCGAGCGCGATCCCGTTCAAATGATCTGCGTTATGCAGCTGATTGGCGAGCAACAAACGCCTGCACCAAGCGATCGGACGAGTTTGACCAGCATGGGACTAAGTATCGCGCTCCATCCCGAAGCCCTCGACTGTCAAATTGCTGACCGCGGTGCGGACAGATGGCTGAGAACTCTGCTTAGGGTATGAATCCGCCAACCAACATCGATCTATGCCCCAGCGTCAGAACAACAGTCGCCACAATGCCCCGGCGGCCTCCAAAGTGGCGGTGACTGAACCACGGTCGCCAATTGCACGCGGCAAACGCACTAATCGGTAAATTCGTATGTTTATCGACAAAAAACACTTGTCAGCGCCAAGATAGATGATAACGTTTCAAGTAATTTGAGGGCCGGGGCATCGGTTGGCGCATCAATCTTTGGGCGCGGCTTCGTGACGGCGAGCACGCGCTCGATGTGGTCAAGCTCCTTCTTCGTCCGCAGCGCACCTACACCAATCTGTTCGACTCTCATCCGCCATTTCAGATCGACGGAAACTTCGGCGGCGCCGCCGGTATCCTGGAGATGCTTGCGCAGTCGCGTCCGAACGAGCTCCGCCTTCTTCCGGCCCTTCCAAGGGAATGGCCCATCGGATCATTGGTCGGCCTCCGCGTTCGGGGCGGTATGACGCTCGATCTCCACTGGAAGGACGGACGACCGACGAAGCTGAAGCTCTCGGCGCCCCGATGTCGAAACGATTGTCCGATTTGCCGGTGCGCGGCAGAAAATCAAGCTCTCAGCCGGCGCGGCCGTCGAGATCGATTGCACGGCGGAGCTGTTCGGTAGACCGAGACCAAAAGGGGGCTGAGGAGCATCGCGTGTTCCCGCCAATCTGGTCAGGATCGCCCGAAATCCGTTCGGCGCAACGCAACGGCAGCGACATTGAATAACCAACATCTCAAGGACCAAATCGCGCCTATCGATCCGCACACCAACGCCGTTTCGAAGAGCATTTACCGCCTGCGAAAGGTGAGGCGGTTACGCCCCACCTCTCAATTAGTCTTGAGCTTCCGTAGAACCCCAAAGGCCCTGCCAATTCTGTTCGCCAACCATGGCGCCCAAAGCAAAGCAAATGGGTTCGCCGATCAAACGTACGAGTTTGCCCGCAAAATTGGGCTCTGCTCGCATACCCATCTGATATGTCAATTCCTCAGCGCGTGCTTTGGCAATCGGATACATGATGGCTTCCGCCACGCGGGATTTCCCCATCAAGCGGACATAGGGAATTGCCCAAAAGTGATAGCCGCGGATTATTGTGCCGAGAGGTTCTGGAACGTGAATGAAAGATCGGCCTTCCAGACATCACGCTCGAGCATGCCCTTCTTGAAGAAGTGGGTGCAAATCACACGACTGGAGCTGCCGCTAGAGCCGCCATACCTCTTACCGCGAGCGTCGTAGTTGGAGTTATAGGTTTACCGTTTCGGGTCAGCTGACCACTTTCTCCGTAACCGTGGATACGGTTGCCATTGCCGTCATATGTGCCGTCACCTGTACGGGACTCAACGTTGGTTGACTGACGGCGACCATTCAGATTCATAGATATTCCCTTCTATTTGCTTGATCGCATGGTGCACTGATATTTTTGCTTTACGCATGCGATTTGAGGCGTGGAGCATTGAGCCTCTCCATCCACGACCGAGCAGAATGAGCATTGATCATTCATTTCCAGGCAGTCCGGATTGGCCTTTATGAAATCTTTCATGCTTTCGGTCTGTTCCGGCGCCCCTCCTTTTGGTTTGGCTGCGTCGGCCGCGAAGACGGGCGATACATTGACGGCTGCAAGCAGGACCAAGAGGGCAATTTTGGACGATACACGTTTCATTGAGAGACTTCCTTCGTAGGTATGTTTCAACTCGGAAAAGTTGAATGGTGTTAAAGTAGCTAATCCCAATGGAGCATGAACAAGCCTCGCTCTGCGCAACCAGAGCGATTCTTTCAATTTCTGGCCGAATAAGGCTAATGGAACGTGCGTGGAAATATGGGTAGCAGTTCAACGGCCTTATCAGCGACTGCCTTGAGCTTTTCCGTTCAGCGGCGCTCGAGGCATGCATCGGAAGGACGAAACAACGTCACCGAGTACCCCCGCCGAGCGCGCGGTTTGCGACCTCATGAGCTGCGATCGCCATCGGCACCCACTTTATCTTGCGTGAGTTTTTCTCGGGAAGATCAGGGGCGCCGGGAGGCACCCTATCCCAATCCAGGACGACGATGACGTCGAAGTCCGCGGCCTCCGGATTGAAACGAGCCCCCCATCATTGACCGTGCTGCCGAAGAGATAGGCTCCAATCGGCTTTGGGGATTCCAAATCCGACGACCCATTCGGAGAGAATGACCTGCAGTTCGTCGATGATCGCCGGGCGCTGAAGCACTGAAAGACCTTTCGCTGTTTTAACGGGATAAATCAGGAGATAGGCCGGCGGCGAGGCGGTCACATCATCTTGCGCTTTGCCCCCATAGTCAGAACAACGGTCGCCACAATGCCGCCATAGATTTCGAGGCTATCTTGCTTGTAAAACAAGTGGATAGCGGAAATGAAACTCCTGGCTCTATTTGCAACAGCGCTTTTGCTTATTGCCTTTCAGGCTCAGGCCCAGATTTACGGACCGTATGACGACTACGGCGATTATGGCTACTATGACCCGTATGGGCCATATGGCCCCCCACCCGACTATGGCGAGCCAATACCGGAGCGCCAACGCCGAACGAGAAGCGGCGGGGGAACAATTGTCATTGCCACGCGGGAGCACACGCTGGTCTATACGACGCCTCGAGGCGAGCAGCTCGCCTATCCGATTGCTGTCGGGCGCGAGGGAAAACAATGGTACGGTACGACACATGTCACGTCGAAGCGCAGACATCCCGAGTGGCGACCGACGGCGAGCATGCGCCGGAAGAACCCGAGGCTGCCCGTAGTCGTGAAGCCGGGGCCTTCCAATCCGCTCGGTACACGCGCCATCTATCTTGCCGACGGCTTGCTGCGTATCCACGGTACCAACGACCCATCTTCCATCGGCACCAACGCATCGAGCGGATGTTTTCGCATGTACCGGGAAGATGTCGAGGAGCTTTACGATATGGTCCGACCGGGAACCCGTGTGATCGTCCAGCAGTGATACTGCCAAACCCGCGTGTCGGGCACATAGAGCCTCGATCGCCAAGGGCTGTCTGGCGTCTGGACGCTCTTTGCCAATGCCACCGCTGCAGGAGAGCGCCAACGCTGGAACCGGCGTTTTCGTCATCAAAGTTTCATACGGGTCTGCGATGACCTGACAACGATGTCGAATCCAAATCCCGCCGAATTCTCTCCTGCGTCCTCCCGCATCTCACCAACTGCCTCTCCGCGCCTGGCGGCATTAGCTGAAGCTGTTCTTATCGGAGGCGCTAAAGCGCGCTCATCGCTGCGCCGTCGCTTGGATGGCGAGTTGGTGGCAAAAGCGCAAAGGGATTATCAGACCGAGATCGACATTGCCGTCGAGCAGATCATCGTCGACGAAGTGAACAGGTCCTTTCCCTCATACGCGATTAAAGGCGAGGAAGCGGTCGGCAACCGGAATGCAAAGGATGGCGTGCCTGTCATCTACATCGATCCAATCGACGGGACGACAAATTTCGCCTGGGGCATCCCGCATTTCGGCATGACGATCTCGATCGTCGAAGGCGCTGAGATCGTCGCCGGCGTCGTCTATGACGCAATGCTGGATGAGCTCTTCAGTGCGGAGCTCGGCGGCGGATCGTACCTGAACGGCGAGCGGATCGGGTGCGTGAGCTCCAAGGGGATCGAAGACGTTCTCGTCGGGGCTGGCTTGCCGATTCCGGGCCAACTCAAGGCCGTGCCCGAGGACGTCTATTTCAACGCGCTCAAGCGGTTGATGGCAACCACCGCTGGCGTGCGTAGGCTTGGTTCAGCGGCATTATCGATCGCCTATGTCGCCTGTGGCCGCCTGGACGGCTTCTTCGAGGATGGTCTGTCATTGCACGATTATGGCGCTTCTGCCTTGCTGGTGCGCGAGGCGGGTGGCGTGGTTTCCGCTTTCAATGGTGGGCCCGTCACCTCAAACGGAGACATCCTTGCTGGCAACCGGGTTCTACACCCCTGGATCGTTGAAGGCTTTCAGGCCTGATTTTCCATCAAAAGCCGTTCCAGGCCGACCGGGTCATCCGTCGTGATCTGGTCAGCCTTCAGCTCGATAAGGCGCCTGACGCCCGGCAGGGCGGACGGAACGGCCGCGTTGATCGTGTAGGCGTCAACGACCCGCCCCGCATCATGAAAAGCACCGATCAGATCATAGCCGGCCTGATCGGCGAAGAATACCAGGCGGCGATCGAGATAAATCATCCGTGCGCGGGGCACGGCGCGTTGAGCGTCAGCAACGAAGCCTGCGAAATCGCGGGTTTCCATCAACCTTTCGATAGCGCCGCCGTGACATGGGTCGTAGCCGATTGCCATGTCAGGCACGGCCGTTGAAAGCCGCGCGACGGCAACCGAATCGCCGCCTGAAAGAATGACGGTCCCCGCGACCGGCGAAATGGCTGCCGTAAACGCGGCAATGTCAACGTCGCGTATGGTGTTTGAACTCTCCTTAAGGTCAAGCTGCAACACGGCGCCAGGATCCCGGTTGATCTGGGCCAGGAGTTGCGCAAGATCGCCAAGCATCATGACCTTGTGCCCGCTCGGTGCCCCGAAAGGATCCCGTAGATAAAGGCCACGCAAATAGGCCTCGGACGCCTCGCGAACCGGACCGGACCCTGTTGTCGCCGCGTCAAGGGTCTCGTCATGCAAAACAGCGAAGCCATCGCCGCCAAAGCGCACAAGATCGATCTCGACGCTGGCCCCGAGTTCCATACCTTCAACGATGCGCTCGTCGGTGAAGGAAATGTCACCGGCAAAACGGTGGCCGCGGTGCCACTTCAGCCAGGTGCGATGCCCCGCTCTTTCAATTGCAACTCCACGGCCTTCAAGCATGCCCAAACACCCGATCGTTTTGTCGAGCCGATACGGGGGCGAATTCGTAGACAAGCCGATTCTCGCGGAACGCCCTGAAGGCCGCGGCCACTGGCTCCACTGGCGCGCCCGTCGTCCAGTCGCTGTCGCTCGATGTCATTACCTTCAGCCTTGTTCCGTCGGCGAGATCGACATCGACGACCTTATGGGTGCCAAAATCGATGCTGCGATGAACGATGCCGGTACCCGTACCCTTCGTCACGGCAAGCGAGAGGGCTTCGGGCCGAACGGCAAGCACGACCTCGCCGTCTGCAACAGGAACCGGGAGCGCAAAGGCTGCATGCTGGCTCAAACCGCCCTTCACAGTCGTGCGAATGAAGTTCATCGAACCGATGAACCCGGCGACGAATTCCGTCTCTGGTTCTCGATAGATACGATCGGGCGGCCCGATCTGCTCGGTGCGACCATCACGCATAACAACGATCCGGTCAGCAAGCGCCAGCGCCTCGTCCTGCCCGTGCGTGACGAAGAGCGTGGTGATGCCAAGCCGCTGCTGGATATCACGCACCTCCTCGCGCAGCCGCTCGCGCAAGTGCTGGTCGAGGCTTGCGAAGGGTTCGTCGAGCAGAAGGATCTTGGGTTCGAGGACAAGCGAGCGGGCAAGCGCTACACGTTGCTGCTGGCCACCAGACAGCTGCGTGGTCATGCGTTTGCCGTAGTCGGCAAGGCCGACGAGCGCCAGCGCCTGTTCGGCGCGTTCCCGGATCTCTGCTCCCGGCAGGCGGCGAAGCTTGAGACCGAACGCAATGTTGTTGAAGACGTCCATGTGCGTCCACAGCGCATGGCTCTGGAACACCATCCCTGTCGGCCGCTTTTCCGGCGGCATTGACGTAACATCCTTTGCATCGATCAGGATGCTTCCCGCAGTCGGCGCTTCGAAGCCGCCAATCATGCGCAACAATGTCGACTTGCCCAAGCCGGAAGGACCAAGCAGGCAGACCAGTTCTCCGTCTTCGACATCGAGCGAGACATCGCGAACGGCATGGGAGGCGCCGAAGCTCTTCGAGACGCCCTTTATGGTCAAGCGTGCCATGTGAATCCCTTCCTGGCTTCATTCGCCGCAATGAGCCTCATGCTCCCAACCCCTTTGCGAAGGTTCCTGTGCCGACCACCCTGCGAGCAAACATGAGCGCGATGAAAGAAGGAACCCACAGCATCACGGAGAGCACGGCGCCGTATTGAACGACGATCTGATTGTTGATGAAGGTGACCATCAGCACCGGCATCGTTCGGATTTGCGGCGCTCCGATCAGCCATGCCCCTTCTGTTTCGTAGAACGTCCCGACAAAAGTCAGCAAGGCGGCCGCTACAATCGTCGGCGCCGCTTGCGGCAGCGTAATCGACCAGAAGACGCGCAAAGGGGCGGCCCCGGCATCGCGCGCTGCCTCCTCCATCCGGCGATCGACGTTTTGGAAGGCAGCGACCGGAATCCAGATCATCAGCATCAAGGTTCCTACCAACTGGATGAGGACGACGCCCCAGAACGTGCTGATCAGCCCGATTTGCAAAAAGATGCCAGCAATTGCGACCAAGAGCCCGAATTTCGGAAATGCATGCGAGGCGAGGAACGACAGAAAAAGGACATTCCTGCCCGGAAACTTCATGCGCGCGAAGGCATAGGCGGCGGGAAGACAAATGACGGCGGAAAGAATTGTCACAGTGGTTGCCAAGCGCAGGCTAAGGAAAAGGGCCTCCCAGACATCGGTTCGCGACAATGTCAGCGACCAGTAGCGAAGTCCGAATTGTTGCGGGATCACGGAGGGGTAGCGCCAGACTTCGCTGAAGGCCCAGGTTCCGACAACAATGAGCGGCAAAGCGATAAACAGCGTCAACAGCAATGCCAGCAAGGCGCCGATCCAATCCGCCTCCGCGACGGCAAGCCTTACAGGCTTCATCACACGCCTCGCCTGTTTCGGGCGATAGAGCGCACGTAGAATATCCCGAATACGAGGCAAAAGCCGAAAGCGATAACCGCTTGCGTCAGGGCGTTGACGGGGTCGTTCATGTCCGAGAACGTCCGCTGCATGAAGGGACCCATCATCTCTGGTGAAGCCGGCCCGAGAAGATAAGGGAGCGTGAAGGACGAGAAGATACCGAGGATCGCAAAAGAGGTCGTGACGAGCAGCGAATTGCTCATTCGCGGCATGATGATCGACAAGAAGACGCGTAGTGGCGAAGCACCGACATCGCGCGCTGCCTCGATTGAGCTCTTCGGAATATTGCCCAACCCCGCCGTGAGCATCAGGACCGTGAGTGGCAGGTTGTCCCAGACGAGCCCAATGACCGGTCCCCATGGCGTCAGATAGGGGGATGGCAGCTTTGGTAATCCGACCGCATTCAGCAGCACGTCGACGGCGCCGTTTGGACCAATGGTGCGGATGAGCGCGTAGGACAGGATGATCGACGGCACGAACATCGGGAAGATGGCGAGCCCTTGCACATAGGCGCAGAGCGGCCCACGAGAAAAGCGAAGGTAGAGAGCGATCGGCAGACCGATGGCCAGCAGCAGCACGCCGCAAACCAGCGTCGTCCAAAGCGTGATCCAAAGATTGGCACGACTGTACTGGTCGCCGAAGAAGAAGCGGTAGGAGGCCAACGAAAGCACCGATGCTCCGTCCGGTTGGGCGACGAAGACCGTGCTCGCCACCGCCGACAGGATCGGGTAGAGGATCAACCAAGCCAGAAGAAGCACAGGCAGGGCAACCAACGGAAGCCCCACCCAGCCCTGCCCACTCGCCGGCGCAGAAAGCCGCGCCAGCAGCGGAAGTGTCATGGACCTGCGCATCAGGTGCGGCTGATGCCCGGCGCGACGTTGCGATACCAGCCGTCGTTGATGGTGGCTTCCCAGTCACCAGCCGGGAAGGTGGGGATCGTCGCCGGAATGACGTCCGCATACTTCTGGCGCAGCTCATCCGAAATGTGATCCCAGGAGACGCCGGGGAAGCCGCCGATTTCGGTGATGATCGCTTCCTGCATCTCCTTGGTCAGCAGGAAAGCCGCAAGCTTCATCGCTGCGTCTTTGTTGGCGCCATTCGAAAATACCGTCATGCGAGAAAAGCCACCGCAGAGCGCCAGGTCACCCAGCTGGACGAGACCCGTGGTTTCCGGCAGGACGCCCTGCGAAATCGCTTGCAAGACCTGGTCGGACCAGACTGGCGTCATTGTTACGACGCCTTGCGCAAGAAGCTGGATCGACTGCGTGTTTCCGGCCGTATAGGCGCCCTTTTCGTAAAGCGACGGCGCCAGATCGTTAAGAAGCGCCCAGGCTGGCGTCAACGTCTGGTTGGCGTAATCGGCTGTGAAGTTGTCGATCGTGAACTTCTTCGGGTCACGGCCGTTGGCTTCATGAATAGCGCGGCGCACGAAGTTTCCGCCGGAACCGCCCTTATCGGGGCGGTTGTAGATGAACTGGCCCGGATTGGCCTTGATCCACGCCGACAGTTGCTCCCAGCTCTTTGGAGCATCCTTCGGATCGAGCTTGGTCTTGTCATAGGCAAGCAGCACCTGCGATCCGCGATAAGGGAGAGAATACTTGCTGTCGACCGCCAACGGGTTGACGTGGTCAAACCCTTCGATGTTCTGCGCGGAGAACTCCACCCATAGACCGGCCTCCGCGCCAGCTGGTGGAAGGCGAGGATCAAAATGCTCAAAGATATCGGCTTGCGGATCCGTCTTCGTCTTTAGCGCCGCAAGGGCGCGGTCTGCAATCGCGCGCAAGCCAGTGTTGTCACCGGCGTCGGTGATCTTCACAGCCAGATCCGGATGAGCCTTTTCGAAGGCCGGGCGGACGATGTTATTCCAGAAATCGACGATGTTCGCGTCCGATCCGCTGTAGAGATCGATCGTCGTTGTCGCGGCCGATGCAAGGCGTGGCAGCATCAGCATGCCCGCGGCTGCGGTGGTGGTGACAAGGAAATCGCGTCTGTTCATAGCCCTCTCCATTGGCTCGGATGTAGAAGGCCGTGCTACGCCTTAAGCGTAACAGAGTCATGACAGCGGGGCGATCTCGGCGATAAATTGCACAGCTGTGCAATCCATTGTCGCGTTGGCGGCGCGGGGACGCCGATTAGACATCGGTCCAGTTGGAAAAAGCTGCTGCCTGGCCTCGCGACCTGCCGCGCTCATCAAGCAACTGCCAGACAATTCCATTCTCCATCCAGAAGTGTTTTCCAGACTTGGTGACACGCAGGCCCCGGTAGTCCGCGACATAGCCTTGACGTTCGACGGCATCGAGAAGCAATTGGCGTTCTTTTCGATCCGGAACCTCGGCAGACAAGCGCGACGGCAGCTTCGTGAACTCATCCCATGTATATTCGAAGCGCGTCTGGGCGGCGATATTGGCGTAAATGAAGCGCGGATCAGGATCCGTATTGTGGACCAGAACGACAAAAGGTGCTTCACGATAGAGCCAGCCGGGCCCCTGCCCCGGTTGAACAAACGCCTTGCCGACGAGCCGGTGAAAGCTACCGGTCAACAGCTTGAAGAACTCCAAGTCCGCAGCCAGATCGACTGGTTCATGCAGCTTGCTTTCCATTCTTCATTCCACCGTCTGTAGATATTCGACGAATATCGTCGTCGAATGAATTGTTAAGACCACCGAAGGGGCAGGACCACGACACGCCAAAGTGTGATCCGACAAGGATTCTAGGCGTCAAATAGCGACGAAGGCAACTCAACGGTTATTCGGCTCGGTCCTGCGAGACGCATTGCCACAGCTTCTCGCAACAGGGCAAAGCGGAGTTCCAACGCAGTGATCTCTGGTGACCTTGGCAGCATGGTCAATTCAGCTGCGAAAAGATCAAACTCCCTTCCCAGGGCGGTCTCATCAAAAGGTGGGTTCACGTGCTCACGACCGATAGATTGTCTGAAGACTCACTCAACCATGAACTTACAGCGAGCGCTGAGACTGCGCTTAACGCGCCTGCAGACATGCTGAATATCCAATTAACAAGCTTGCGCAGTGTAGCAAATTGGCACGAGCGGCGCGCCTGCTCGGAACCCTTCTCTGCTGATATGGCTCCCAATAAATAGCACGGATCCCAACAATCTACAGCGCGGTCTTTGGAGCTCGCTGAACACCATCCCTTGCCTAGCCGCGGAGTTTGTCCGGCCACCAATGGCTGGCCAGAACGGCGCAGGTTCGTGGAGTTGGGTCTCGCTCCGCGCCGCAAGGGTTCATGTTCTTGCCGGCAGGTACCGCGCGGCTGGGTACCCCACCCGTGCATGGGCTCGCAAACCGGAGCTTCGGACTGTAAAGGTTCGTTGCGTGAGCACTACCCTTACGGTCCCGTTCGATATCGTACAAAGAAGGGGAACGTAAGCAGAGGCGACGAACACGATCTGTCAGTTCAAGTACCGCCGAGATTGCCACCGGACAACTGCTGGAAACGCGCAGGCACATCTTCGACGCTGACAAACTGCTCGTGGCTCTTCAGAAATTGCCTGAAACGCTCCGCCGCGACGGCGATTGGGCGTTCCCTGCAGGCGGCTTCCCGGACAACTTTCACGACCGTTTCGTAGGTCAAATCTCGCTTGCTGGTCGGCCATTCATCGAGAAAATCGAACACGTCGTCCAGGCCCACGATTTCCTGGATAAAGTGCTTACGCTGCGCAAAAATCGGCGCATTAAACAAGTCAAGTGCCATTCTATCTCATCCCTGGTTGGGCCTGTTTGAGAAACAGGAGTTGCTGGCCGCCTACCGGAGTTCAAAATCCTCTGCTGATAGCGGAAAGCGCTTTGGCATTCAGCCCGAAGTGATCGCACGTCGGCCGTTGGACGCCAGGTGCTCTGTAATGGCGCGCCGGATTTCGGTAACCGTGTCGAAGAGCCTGTTGTCCAGGTCGATGACATTGAACCGGACAGCGATGAACTTGAGGCGGTCTTCGACAGGAACCGCGATCCCAACTTCCTGACCGTTAAATACGACAGCTTGCTTTTGCATAACAAACCTCGGGCACGCCACACGGGAGCACCATCTTAGAAAAGTGGTAATGGATTTACGACGCGTCAGATTGCCGTCGTAGGTCGGTATCGGATCAAGACGAGATCACACACTCGCTGCACCATCGCGAAGAAACGAAGTCGGACAAACAACGTCACCATCCTCCCTCAAGCGGGGTCAAACCACGGCTGAGTATCGTCGGCAAGGACCTGTATTTCGGAACTCTTCTGCAAAAAAACGTAGTCGAGAAAATTCAAGCAAGCAACTGATTTTTGTTATTATTTAGCGTTTTAAATCGTATGACAATTACCGCAGGTGCGAAGTGAAAAATGACGTACGTTCGTCCGATCTTATCTTCGTAAGGTTTGACGCTCTCCGCCATAGAAGGCGTCAACCACCAAGGACGGGTTCGTTCCTGCTCGGATCTCAGCGGCAGCGAATGGGTTGGCAGAGACGCTACACTGAACATCGATCCTCCTCATGAATAGCGACGGCTGCTGCCCTTTCCCGCTGCCATTGGACGCGGCAATCCTCGCAGCTGGATTGGCGGCCCAATTGCCGTCGCCAACCAGCTTCAGCAGATATCAGCCCGAGGCCCAGCCCGTGCGACGTAGGAACAGCCCCACACGCACCGCGCGGCAACGGCTGCTTCCCGACTGCTTGCGGGTTCAACGGGCGTTAACGGCTAAAGACTCCCAAGCACCAACATCCCAATGGCAATCCAGAACAGCGCACACACTTCTGCCGCCACCAAGTAGCCAATCGCGCGATCACTCATTAATGTCCCCTCCTCAGACGACCTTTCAAATACGTCTACTCCACCAAGACGTGTCTGTTTCGCCATGCAATGTCCCGCGCCCGCAGCAGTTCGACGTACCTGCGTCGAAGGATCGGGATGTCAATGTCGCCTTTTGCCCATTCCTCCAACCAACTTTCGAATTCCGCGGATCCCTCCAGGGGCAGCCCAACCTCTTTGGCACGGTTGAATGCCCTAGCGATAATTGCGCGCCGACCTTCAATTGACATCGCATTCCCTCAAAATAGGACGCCCGTGCCCGCCGACCAGTCGTCAAATCCTTTGCGGCACCAGCAAACGTGACGCGATATCATGCATAACGCAACGATTTTATTTAAGGCGGCACTAAAGTGCAGCCATCCGTCAAACACGGCTGAGTACAGTTTCCCTCTTTCGCTTTGCACAACGGGCAGCCAGGAGGCGCGTTGGTAGTGGAACGACCGCGACGCCTTGCCGAAGGCTCAAAACAAGCTCTATTTTTTCAGGACTTCCCCAAGGTTGCTCGACCAACCACTCTCTTTTCCAAGAGCCTCGACGAGATCAGAGCCTTCATCGGACAGCCCGAAACGCACTGTCATCCTGAAACCACTGCAGCGGTCGGGGGCCGACATGCCGTTGCATTTTCGTGGCTGAGAAAGGCGCCTGCTCATCGCGCTCTGCCGACACCCATGCCCTTGGCTGAGCAGCGAAGATTTGATCATTGATGCTTGTCACGAAACAAAGATGAGAACTGCTTACCTTGAAGGCCTCGAATGCGAGGCGTATCGTCCGATTGTTGCCCGCTCTAGGGCACTGCTCATCATTCTTGAGCCCTGCCTCTGCAGGGCTCTCTTTTTCAGCTGGCCTTCCGCACCTTTGCTGCGTCATCCGGCAAGACCTGAAGACCTGCCTCGTGGGCGGCTACAACGAAGGCCGCTCGAGCGCTTGCAGCGTCCGTATAGAATTCCAAGGCTTCCAGAGTCGACATGAGTGCGTGATGGAAGGATGGAACATTGGACCAATCCCATTTGCTGCTTAGGAGAATGGCGGCGAGGTCCTCGACTGTATCAGCATGCCGAAAGCAGCCGGTATTGCCTTCAAATCCAACGTCCATCGGGTTGATAAAAACGGGAATCTCGCTGGCCATCTCCTAAACCCCTTGACATCAGAGAATCCAGTAAATGGAAAAGCGATTCGTTTCGTCCAGTGCCGTTGCGCAACATCACGCTTGACGACGTGCCAAGACGAGAACAAACGGAGAACATTCAGACGGAGGTTCTCATGACCCATACGGAACAAGTCATTGCGAAGGCCCTGGCTGTGGTTGCCAACATCCGGTCCGAGTGGGAGCGAGATGCCGAAAGGCGAAAGCGTGTCTTCGGTAAACTCGATGTCAGCCGCCGGCGACCGACAGTCCGAGGCCAGCAACTCACGCTTGACCTTCCCTCACCGCAGCTGACTTGAAGCGGGACTTTCGGACAGGCCGCGCGTACGCATTCATGTCCGGAGAAGGGCAATAAGTGGGATATTCGGCAGCCCCGCACTGCGGTTACCGTTCAACGCGATGAGGCTCTTGGCACGCTTGAGTGACGCGCTCTGTTCGTTGTGATAGCGCGCGCCGATTTCCATCATCGGCACGATGCCCGGCATGAACTCGCGCTCGCTGAAGATGCCTTCCCTGTCGATCCCACCTGAGGGGCATCTTGCAGATCGCAGATGCCGAGCGCTGTCGATTCTTCCCAGATACTACAGCTTGTAGAGGGCCTCTGAGAGGCCGAAAGCACCGGCTCCTGTGATCCCTTGGGGTCGGGTCGCCCGACGGTCGGCAGGCAAAGGCGCTGACCTTACCCGTTCCTTTATTCCGTATTAAATTTTGCTCCCGCGCGCTCCAATCATGGCGCGCGAGAACTCGCTATTGCGTACGACTTTATGCTGCACGCTCCATCGCCCGAGTAACAACGCAACCGATGAAACGCTCAAGTCACAGCAGCTTTTCGAGTGTTATCGGCAGGTCCCGGACGCGTTTTCCGGTTGCGTGAAAGACGGCATTGGCGATTGCCGGCGCGACACCGACGATACCGACCTCGCCAACGCCTTTGCCTCCCAGAACCGAGGCATTGAGGTCGGGGATGCCAACCGAGATAACCTGGATCGGCGGGATGTCGGCATTCGTTGCAACGAGATAGTCACCGAGATTGTTGTTGATGACTCGTCCGTTGCGCGAATCGACCAAACCTTCTTCGAGCAACGCTTGACCGATCCCCATGATGATGCCGCCGCGCCATTGGCTTTCGGCGAGCTTGGGGTTGTAGATCCTGCCGCAATCGAATGCCGAGACCATTCGCGACACGCGGATCGTGCCGAAGTCTTCGTCCACCTTGACCTCGACGAAATGCGCGCACCAACTGTGCATGGAGAATTCACCCGCGGTCGGCCCTTGGATGCTTCCCATGGTTGTCCAGGCCTTCTTGTGACCCTCCGGCCCCTGCTCTCCTTCTGGAAGGGTGTTTCGCCGTGTGTCGATGCTGTCGCGACCAAGGGCCGTCATGAGTTCCGAAATGGAGACGGACAGTCCCCCATCGCGGGGCACAAAGATCCGGCCATCCGCGACCATCAGCGTATTGGCGCCCGTATCGCGGAAGGGAGAGGCGCCGTCGTTGAGAGCAAGTTCGATCAGTTCATCGCGAGCAGCCGATGCCGCCTTGTGAACGGCTCCGGTGATGGCGCCGGCAAGCATCGAACCGCCAGCGACCGTGGCGCCGGGAAGCGATGAATCGCCAAGTCGGACATTGATGCTTTCCGCTGGGACGCCGAGCACCTCGGCGGCGGTCTGAGCGAGTATCGTATAGGTACCCTGCCCCATGTCGATCGCGCCGCTGACGACTTCCACAGAGCCATCGGCGAGGATCCGGATCAGTGCCTCGCTGGATGCGCGCAGAACGGGGAATGTGCCGCACGCAACGCCCCAGCCGATCAGTTGCCTGCCCTCCCGCATCGAGCGCGGGGCAAAGCTGCGGTGTGACCAACCGAACGCCTCGCCGCCCTCGGAAAGCGCCTCGCGCAACCGGCGGGTCGACCACGGCTTGCCTGATTGCGGATCACGCTCCGCGTAATTGCGAAGCCTAATCTCAACCGGATCGATCCCGACCGCATAGGCAAGCTCATCCATGGCGCTTTCCAGGCCAAAGGCACTGGGGTTCTTGCCGGGCGCGCGCAGGGCTCCAGGCATGACCGTGTTCACCCGCACGAGGCTGTGTTTCGCGCTGAAATTTTCCACGGCATACATCAATGGGGTCGCCGCGTTTGTCTGCTCGGGAAAATCCGCATAGGTGGCGGTCTCGCTGGCACCCTCATGTACGATCGATTGCAGCACGCCATCGGCATTGGCGCCGAGCGCGATTGTCTGCCTTGTCGCGGCGCGGCCGCCAAAAGCCGTGAACGTCTGCGGGCGCGTTACAGCGAGCTTCACCGGCCGGCCAAGCTTGCGGGCTGCGGCCGTTGCGATAGCGCCATAGGCGTAGGCTGTGGCCTTGGAACCGAAGCCCCCACCGATAAACGGCGAGACAATACGAACATTCTCATATGGCAGCCCGTACCACTCGGCATAGGTGCGAGCCATCCCGTGCGTCCACTGGCTGGGTTCCCAGATGGTCAGTTGGTCGCCTTCCCACTTCGCAACGAGGCCATGCGGCTCGACCGCCACATGATATTCGCGCGGCGTTCGGTACTCAGCCTCGATGCGGACCGGCGAAGTGGCGAGCGCGCTCTCTGCGTCGCCCCAAGTCACCGTAAGCGCATCGAGCGGCCTTTCCTCACCCGCCTTGGGATCATCGAAGTCAATGATCGCCGACACCTCCTCATAGGTGACGTCGACCAGCCGGGCAGCTTCGACAGCCTGCTCCAGCGTTTCACAAATCACGGCAGCGACGGCCTGGCCGTTGAAGGTGATATCGTTGGACAGAGGAGAGTAAGGCTGGTTGTCGGGCCGGTTTCCGTACCAGTCGGAAGCCATCTTCAAGCCGAGTTCGACAGCGGGTGTCAGCACCAACAGCGTACCGGGCGCCGCTTGCGCCTTTGTCGCGTCAACCTTCACAACCCGACCGGCGGCGATCCGGCTCTGCACGAGGACCGCGTAGACCAGACCCTCGACCGGTTGTTCCAAAGCATAGGTCGCTCCGCCGGTGATTTTCAGCCTTCCATCGAAGCGCGAGAGGCGACTGCCGATCGTACCGTCAGAGGCGTCGCCGCGTTTGCGGGGTTCCATGATGGTCATGCGAGACCTCCCATATTCAGAATGGCGCGCGCAACGACACGCGGCGCAAGTTCGATCTTGTAACGATTGCCGCCGTTAGCGACGGCGCCTTCCATGGCCAGTCGGCTTGCTTTCTCGACTGTGCCGGCATCGAGGACCTTACCGATCAGCGCCTTCTCGACCGACCGTGCGCGCCACGGCTTCGTGGCAACGCCACCCAATGCAACGCGGATGTCGCAGATCGTCTTGCCGTCCGCCTCCAACTCCAGCCCGACGGCTGCGCTTGCGGCAGCGAACTCATAGGACTGCCGATCGCGAACCTTGAGGTAGGTCGAGGCTCTGGCGACCGGCGCCGCAGGAATGTTGATGGCCATCACCATCTCGCCACGCTCAAGGATCGTCTCACGTTCTGGTGTGTCGCCGGGAAGCACGAAGAAGTCTTCCGCAGTGACTTTGCGGTCACTGAGATCGATCGTTGCCTCCAGGGCAACCAGTGCAACGGCAAGATCACCCGGATAGGAGGCAATGCAGGCCCCGCTGGTGCCAAGCACCGCGTGATTGCGGGTCACACCACCGATCGCAGAGCAACCGGAGCCGGGATGACGCTTGTTACACGCGGAAAACGTTCCGGGATCGCGGAAGTAGGGACAGCGCGTCCGCTGCAGAAGATTACCGCCGATCGTCGCCATGTTGCGCAACTGCGGAGATGCTGCCAGCAAAAGCGACTGCGAAATGGCGGGATAATTTGCCCGGATCCCCGGGCTACCGGCCACATCTTCCATTTTCGCAAGCGCACCGATCGTAACGCCATCGGCATCGGCCGAAATCTGCGACAGGCCGGAAAGGTGAGTGATGTCGACAACGGAATCGGGCTCGGCAACACCGCATTTGGCAAGATCGAGAAGCGTCGTACCACCGGCGAGCAGCATTGCGCCTGATTGCATGGCGTACTGGCGGGCATCGTCGAGCGAGCCAGCTCGGAAGTAGCTGAAGTCCCTCATCACGCCATCTCCGCCGCTTCGCGCACTGCCGCCACGATGTGATTATAGGCACCGCACCGACAGAGATTGCCGGCCATGTATTCTCGGATCTCTTCGTCCGAGCCGACCCGCCCCTCACGGATGCAGGCAACGGCCGACATGATCTGGCCAGGTGTGCAATAGCCGCATTGGAACGCGTCATGCTCCAGGAAGGCCGCCTGGACCGGATGCAGGTCGCCGCTTTCGGCCGCAAGCCCTTCAATCGTCGTGATGTTCCGCCCTTCAACCTGTGCGGCAAGCGTCAGACAGGCAAGCACGCGCTTGCCGTCGACATGGACGGTGCAGGCACCGCATTGTCCCTGGTCGCAGCCCTTCTTTGTTCCGGTAAGACAGAGTTGCTCACGCAACGCGTCGAGTAGCGTCGTGCGCGGATCGACATCGAGCTCATGCCGCCGCGCATTGATGTCCAAGGAGAGATGAACCGTTCGTGTCATGATAAGCTCCTGCTATCGTCACGAGATTGGAGGTCGAAATCCAAAAAAGGGGTGGCCGCTCAGGATCAGCGCGCTAGCTAAGCTCATGGGAAGCAAGCCTGGGCACGTTTGGGCATGACATCCCGCCCCGTTCTGGATTAAGAGGTAAAAGGCACTCCACATAAACGGAGGAGCCTCCGTTTAATCTAGTGACTTGCCGCCGAGCGTCAAGTCCTGAATGTGCTTGGAGCTTATTTTGGCCTCGGCCCCGCCGAAGACGGAACCGTCCACACTGCCGCCAATGCGCGCGGATGCACGCCGCAATCGCGAGAAACTCGTCGACGTCGCAGCAGCCGCCTTTGCGGAGGCAGGCGTCGAAACTTCGCTGGAAGACATTGCCCGCAGGGCCGGCGTCGGCATCGGTACGCTCTACCGGCATTTTCCGACGCGTGAGCATCTGGTTGAGGTGGTTTACCGCCGTGAGTTGGAAAGCCTAGCGGCTGCCGCGAGGGAACTGGCGGCAAGCCATGCGCCTGATGCTGCACTCGAAGAATGGATGCGCCGCTTTGTCGGTTATATCGCCGCCAAGCGCGGGATGGCGACCAGCCTGAAGATCCTGATGAACTCCAATGCCTCTCTGTTTGCTGAAGGCAGCGGCCTTTTGCGAGGCGCCGTCGACGGGCTCCTCAAGGCAGCCGCTGAGCAAGGCCTCGTTCGAAGCGATATCGATACGACGGACCTTCTGCATGCCCTTTCGAGCATCTACTCGCTACCGGCGTCTCCAGATTGGCGGGACCGCTCGAACCGGCTTATCGGCTTGCTGATGGACGGGCTGCGGACACAAAAATAGTCGCCTCACTCTCCGTGGGACGACGTGGCACCGCCGGATTGCATATGTACTCTCTCGAGGCAAAAAAGAAGCGGCGCTCGTGGCGCCGCTCTCGTCTTTTAGGCCGCCCGAACGCTCGCGCCCAACGGAATTTCCACATCGATTTCGAGGATGGACATATGCTCGTCGCGATCCATCGTCACTCGAACCCTTTCGCTATCGACTTGTACGTGCTTGGCGATAACGGCGAGGATTTCCTCGCGCAGCAAGGATACGAGATCGGATCCCGCCGAGACGCGCTCATGCGCGAGCAGCACCTGCAGGCGTTCGCGGGCCGCAGGCGCGGTCCTCTGTTTGCCAAAGAAGCTGAAGATGCTCATGCAGCGGCCCTCCGTCCGAAGATCTTGCCGAAGATGCCCCGCTTCTCTCCCGGGATGGTGACCGGCAGCTCTTCGCCGGCCAGTCTGCGCGCAGCATCGAAATAAGCCATGGCAGGTGCGCTGCGGCTGTCGGCCAGGGTGACTGGGGCACCGATATTGGACGCACGCAGCACATCCGTGCTTTCAGGAATGATGCCGAGGAGTGGAATGGAGAGGATCTCCAGCACGTCATCGACTTTCAGCATATCACCGCGTTCAGCGCGGTTGGGGTCGTAACGCGTCAAGAGCAGATGTTTTTCCATCCGTTCTCCGCGTTCGGCCTTCGCAGTCTTCGAGTCGAGCAGCCCGATGATGCGATCGGAATCACGGACTGAAGAGACTTCGGGATTGGTGACGACCACGGCGACGTCGGCGTGGCGCATGGCAAGCGTTGCGCCGCGTTCGATCCCAGCGGGGCTATCGCAGATGATCCAGTCGAAATGACGCTTCAGATCGTTGATCACACGCTCGACACCCTCGGCCGTGAGGTTGTCCTTGTCCCGCGTTTGCGAAGCCGGCAACAGGAAGAGTGTCTCCAGCCGCTTGTCGCGTATCAGCGCCTGAGAAAGCTTGGCGTCGCCCTGGATGACATTGACAAGGTCGTAAACGACCCTGCGCTCAGCGCCCATGACGAGATCGAGATTGCGCAGGCCGACATCGAAGTCGACCACGGCCACCTTCTCGTTCCTCTGTGCTAAGGCCGCTCCGAGGGCTGCAGTGGATGTGGTCTTGCCCACTCCGCCCTTGCCCGAAGTGACGACGATGACTTTCCCCATCTTTCTCTCCTGTGTGATAGCCAGCTTCGGGCCTAGATAATTTTCTCTGCCTTGATCGAGTCGCCTTCCAGCCAAAGCTGGACGGCCTGTCCGCGAAGGTTCGGCGCTATGTCTTCCGCCATCTTGTAGATACCGTCGATCGCGACCAGTTCGGCTTCAAGCTTGCGGCAGAAGATGCGCGCCGAGGTATTCCCGACTGATCCCGCCATCGCGCGCCCCCTGAGCGTGCCGTAGACATGAACCGAGCCCCCGGCGATAATTTCCGAACCGGATGCGACTGAGCCGATGACCGTGACGTCGCCTTCCGGAAAGATCAGCGACTGACCCGAGCGAATCGGCTCGCGAATGACGATCGACTGCAGCGCCGGCCGTGTCTCGACGGCCGCTGACTGCGTGCGAACATCGATGACCGGTTCCTGCTGCGGAACCTCGAAGTCCGAGACCGGGCGCCCGCCCTTGAGAGCCGGCGGCATCCCAGGCCCGATCAGCGAAGGCCGGCAGCCGTCGATGCCCATGATACTGACGTTGCGCTGCGCCAGCTCAGCGATCAAACCCTTGAGCTGCGCCCGGTCAATCTCCAGGTCACTGACATCAAGGACGACCGGTCGCCCCAGGAAGAAGCCGGCGGAGCGCGCGGCAAGATCGTCTAGTCTTACGAGCCAGTCATCGAAGGGAAGATCTGGCGAAAGCATGACCGCCAGGAAAGAGCGGCCCTTGATGCGGATCGAGCGAGCGTCTGTTAGCACTTTGGTCATCTAGGTTAAGAAATCGTTGAACATTTCTATGTCTGATTTGGTTAACAAATGGTTAATTTCCGATGCCCGGATCGTTAACAAATCTCAGTTCGCACACTCCCAAAACTCGCAACTGAGCGTCTGATTAGCGCTCGACATATCAGGCAGCCATATCTTTGGGTTAGATGCCAGGTCGAAACACTTCGCGTGAACAAGCGAGACGAAACTCGCCTCGAGAGGCTCAACCTTGCCCCCTGCCGCGAAGGATCGGGCTGAAATGGCGCATCGGGCGAGATCCGCAACAAGCGTACTCGCTAGAGCTGATGCGGCACCCCAAAATAGCAAAGGCCCGCTCGAGCGGGCCTTGATCTCTTGGTCTTCCGGAGGTCTTAGCGACCGTAAACCAGGCGCTTGATATCGCCACGGGTGACGCCAATGTCCTTCAGTGCTGCGTCGTCGAGTCTGGAAAGATCCCGGTATGCCTTACGGAGCTGAAGGAACTCTCCGATCCTGTTGCCGATTTTCATGTCATATCTCCTTGTGCGTTGCACAATTATATAGCTCATTGCTTCCTCAATGAGCACTTCGAAAACCGCATAAGAGGCATCTCGAATTTGCAATCTCGACATGCAGGTTGAGAAGAAGCACGGGGCAAGGCAGTTGGCGCGCCTCGCGCCCGATTTGCCGTCACCCTCACCGCCCGACTCAGCACCCCGTCGGACAGCGAACCAGAACGAGGATTTCGAATTGATTCTTAGCAGTTTCGCGCTCCGGCGAAATAAACGTTTCAGCTTGCCGCATTTTTCTCTCAAAACTGAAACGCAGTCCCTGCCAAATCGCACTAAACTCTTCAGAGATCAGGGATTTGGGAGGATCGAAGATGGCGCAGGCAACAGCGGTTCTATTGCGTGGCAGGAACGCACCCGATGAGGGAATCGACTGGCAACGCGTTACCTACCTTCTGCACCTCTCGCGAATTCTTGACGAGATGGAGGAGACGCGGCTCGTCCCGGAGAAGAAGGTCCTCTATCAATTCTCCGCCCGTGGCCATGACATGGCACAGATCATACTCGGCTTGCAGCTGACGAACCACCACGACGCCACCTGCGGCTATTATCGGTCGCGCCCGCTGCTTCTTTCGCTCGGCGTCGACCCGGCCGATGCGCTCGGTTCCGCCATGGGCCGCGCCGGCGGCTATTCCGATGGCCGCGATATCGGCGTGGTCTTCAACTATCCGAACCGCAACGGCGCTTCGGCTCTGCCGATGTGCGGCGGTGTCGGAGCTCAATACACTCCGACGGCGGGCTGGGCCCAGGCGCTGCAATATTACGCAACCGTGCTTCAGGAGCATGACTATCGTGATGCCATCGCCGTCGTGCTTGGCGGCGACGGTTCGGTCGCATCGAACGGTTTCTGGTCTGCGCTGACGATTGCCACGACGCAGTCGCTGCCGATGTTGTTTTACGTCGAGGATAACGGCTTCGGAATCTCGGTCCCTTCCGACGTGCAGACGCCTGGCGGAAACATCGCGGCCAATCTCGCGAGCTGGCGCGGCCTGACGATCTTTGAAGGCGATGGGTGCGATCCCGCAGCGGTCGCGCGATTGACGCAGCAGGCAGTCGGCTTCGTCCGCGAGCGTAGAATGCCTGCTCTTTTGCGGCTTACTGTTCCCCGATTGGAAGGGCACAGCTTCCAAGACACCCAGTCGTATAAGAGCGAAGCGCTGGTCAAGGCGGAATGGGCTCGCGATCCGCTACCACGCCTGCGAGACTACCTGGTTCCCGCCGTGATGAGCTCTAACGAGTGGGAGGCCTGCCGGCTTGAGGCGGAGGGCATGGCAGAAAAAGCGCGCGCCGAGGCCGAAGACCGGGTTGTTGCCGCTCCCGAAACGGTCACCCGCCATGTCTTCTTCGACGGTGAAATGCAGGCGATGGGTGGTCAGCATTGCGACGGCTATCGTGCCCCGGAATGCAGCGACGAGGCGGCACCGGACGGCCAGCGTATCAATATGGTCACGGCGATCAGGCGTACGCTCGATCACGAATTGACGATCAACGAGCGCGTGGTGCTGTTCGGCGAGGACATTGGCCCGAAGGGCGGCGTTCATGCCGTCACGCTGGGACTGCAGGACAAGTTCGGCAAGGAACGGGTCTTTGACACATCGCTCTCGGAGGAAGGCATCGTCGGCCGCGCCGTCGGGATGGCGCTTGCGGGTCTCGTTCCCGTTCCTGAAATTCAGTTCCGCAAATATGCCGAACCCGCGACCGAACAGATCAATGATTGCGGCACGATCCGCTGGCGCACCAACAACCGGTTCGCCGCACCTGTTGTCCTGCGCATGCCGGGCGGCTTTTTCAAATGTGGCGATCCCTGGCACAGCCAGACGAACGAGGTCGCCTTTGTCCACCAGCCGGGCTGGAAGGTCGCCGTGCCCTCGAATGCGGAAGATGCGGTCGGGCTCCTGCGCACCGCCTTGCGCGGCAACGATCCTGTCATCTTCTTCGAGCATCGCGCCATGCTCGATCATCCGTGGGCACGCCGCCCTTACCCGGGTGACAACTACGCCCTGCCCTTTGGCAAGGCACGCTTTACGCGCAAGGGCAATGCGATCACGATCGTCACCTGGGGCGCCATGGTTCCCCGCTGCGAGGAGGCGGCGGAAGGCATCTCTGCTGATGTCATCGATCTTCGCACGTTGATGCCCTTCGACCGCGCAAGCGTCGTTTCCTCCGTCCGTCGCACGCGACGGTGTCTCATCGTCCATGAGGATCTTGGGACCGGTGGCTTCGGCGCGGAAATTGCCGCCATCGTTGCCGACGAGGCCTTCATGGATCTCGACGCACCAGTGTCGCGATTGACGATGCCGGATATCCCAAGCCCACACAACCCGGCCTTGCTCGACTGGGCGGTGCCGTCGGTCGACCGCATCAGGCAGAAGATCACGACGCTCGTGGAGTACTAGAACATGGCCGATTTTTCCGAAGTCCTCGTCCCCGTCGAACAGGAGGGAACGAAGGCAGTTGTCCGCAACTGGCTGAAGCAGCCAGGCGAGATCGTCGCCGTGGACGATCCGCTCGTCGAGCTCGAAACGGACAAGGTCACGCAGGAGATTTCCGCACCCGCAGCAGGAATCCTCGACGAGATCGTCATGGCATCAGGCACGGATGCAGCGCCCGGCGCGGTTCTCTGCCGCATTCGTCTGAGGGCAAGCACTGCCGGAGATGACCATGCGCCGGAGGCTCCACCTTTGCCATCTGGCGAGACTGGCAGTGAGAGCGGCGACCGCTTCTCGCCGGCAGTTCGCAGTGCTGGCGAGCAATACGACATCGACCCGGCTGAGGTCGTCGGCACCGGCAGGGATGGACGTGTTACGCGCATTGATATGGATGCGGCGTTCGCGCTGAAACAGAAGATCGAGCGCGATGAGATGCCATCTTCCGTCAGGACCCCGATCACCCCCGATCCAGGCGTGCTCACCCGCGATCAGATCACTCACCGCTCGCACATGGCTGCTCATACTCCCATGCGGCTTTCCATCGCCCGGCACATGCTGGAATCGGTTACGACTGCCCCACATGTCACGGCGATCTTCGAGGCCGATTTCAGCGCGATCATCAAGCATCGCGACAAGAGCAAGGCGGCATTTGCCGCCGACGGCATCAATCTTTCCTTTACGGCCTATATCATCGCCGCCTGCGTCGCGGCGATGCGGGCTGTGCCTGAGATCAACAGCCGTTGGCATGACGATCATTTGGAGGTCTTCGACGATATCAACATCGGCGTCGGCATGGCGCTTGGCGACAAGGGCTTGGTCGTTCCGGTCGTTCGGCAAGTCCAGGATCTCTCGCTGGCTGCGATTGCCGCCAGACTTCAGGACCTGACCATCCGTGGGCGGGCCGGCGGCCTCACCAACGCCGATATGCGCGGCGGTACCTTCACGATCTCAAACCACGGGGTGTCAGGCTCCCTGATCGCTGCACCCATCATCATCAATCAGCCGCAATCGGCGATCCTTGGCGTAGGAAAAATGGAAAAGCGTGTTGTCGTGCGAGAGGTCGATGGCGTCGATACCATCCAAATCCGACCAATGACCTATGTGTCCTTGACGATCGATCATCGCGCGCTGGACGCTCATCAGACAAACGCCTGGCTGACGCGTTTCGTCGAAACCCTCGAAGGCTGGCCGGCATAGCGCCGGCGGCCGCGCAAAGGAATGGGGCACCGTGAGGCGCCCCTTTGCTATCATTTGGCGTTGCGGATCGTCAGCGCCGGATTATGCGCAAAGAAATTGTGCGGCTCGATGTGGATCGTTTTCCATTCGGTCGACATCACGGGCCAATCCTCCATGCGCGGGATATGGTGGAAGCCGGCCGTGAACCAGGTCACGATATCCTTGCCCATCAGCGGCTTGTTGGCCTTGACCCATTGCGGCAGCGTATCCGAGCCATCGCTCTGCATCGCATACTTGCCGCCCGCATACTGCTGATTGATGTTGTAGACGGTGTTCCAGACCGAATACTCGATGTAGGCGTTGCGCTTCATCGGCGGGTCCTTGGCAAAGTCGAACGGGCCGTAGGCAACGTCGCCATGATGGATCATCCAGCCCGGCTCTTGGCCGAGATAGCCTTCGCGGGAGGGATCGGAAATCATGAAGTAGCGCGGCTTCATCGCCGACAGTTGATAGCGCGCCTCCATCTCGGTCTTCGGCATCGTGTGCTGCACCGTCCACATCGAGCGCCGCGGGTTCTTCGCGTCGACCTTGGCCGGAACGACATCCATCGTCCCGAAATGGTTGTCCGGCTGGTCGACGTCGAAGTCGATGCGGAAGTTGAAGTAATGGTCATGGTTTGCCGCCACCAGGTTCGGTGCGATCAGCGTTCCATGCGCTGTGTCTTGCGCGGCTGTCGGATCGCTCATCGAGGTCGATGCAACGCCCTTTACTGCGTCCAGACCCGTTGCCCCGATCATGATCCTGATCTGACCGTCCTGCTGCAGGCGATAGTCGATCAGATAGTCATAGTTTCCGACTTCGGAGGCAGTGCGGACGACGAGCTCGCTCGCCGGACGGCCTTCGGCCGGGATCGGCTTTTCGGGAGTCTGTGCGAAGACTTCGAAATGGCGCCATGCCGGATCGCCGATGCTGCGCTCGAAGACGCAGATTGCGTTCGGAATGGTCAGCGGATTGCCCTTGTCGTCGGCAATCGTTGCGGGCAGGAAGGTCGCATAGTCGGGGCAATCGACGCCAGAGCGCAGCGGGCTTAAGAACAAGCCGAAGCCATACTCCCCGCTGTCCATATAGGTACGCCAGTACCAGCCTTCTGTCGGGTCCATGTAAGGTACGAACACCTCGGACAGATGCGACTGGTAGATCACCGAACGCCACGTGTCCCCATCCTTCACGTCGAGGTTGGAGACGACGAGGCCGGGGCGCTTGTCAACGCGGAAGTTCATCCGCCACATATCCCATTCGAGGTGGCTGCCTGTGATCTTGTAGTTCGGGCCGCCGGGCTGGGACAGCTTCGCAGGGTTCATCTCAGGGCGGAGCGGCTCGCGCTCGGCAACTTCCTTCTCGGTGTAACCCCAGTTGTCCTTGGGGCCGTCGATCACACCGGTGTCGATGACGCGAAGGACTTCCTTCTTACCGATATCGTAAACGGCAAACAGGCCCTCGATGGGCTTTGCGTAGAAGTTCGATCCCTCGGGCACCTTGTAGCAAGGCACCTTCATCAGACGCGAGTTCTCGTATTCATCGGTGAAGAAATTACCGGCAGTCAACGGCAAGCAGAAAGCCTGTTCCGGCGTCAGACCACGCTTCTTCAGGCCAGCGATCATGTCCGGATTGGCAAGCGCACCCTGAAGAGCGTCCATGAACTCGGTGAACAGCACCATCGGCTGCCCTTTGATCTGCGTCGTGCTCTCAACCGTGCCCTTGGTGATGTTGACGACTGCCTCCTTGAACCCCTGGGGGCTCGTCAACTGGACCTTCGCCTCGCGGTCGATCTGGTCGTCGCCTTCCTTAAAGGAGAGAACCTCCTCCTTGGTGGGCTCCTTGAGCTCGATCAGCGGATAAAGCGTATTGTCGTCGACCACTTTCTGGTCGCGCAGGATCTTGTTGATCTTCTGATATTCCTCTGCCGTCAGCCCATCCAACGGATGAGCGATAGCAGCTGGCCCGCCAAGCGCCAGAAGCAAGCCGGCCGAAGCCAGATATCGCTTTATGTTCATTGCATCCTCCCTATTGCATGCCTTCACTGATCAAGCGAATACCACCTGGATATTCGTGTATTCCTGCAGCCCTTCCTCGGCGAATTCGACGCCGAACCCGGAAGCCTTCACGCCGCCGAACGGTGCGTTCGGCTGAATGGCGCCATGCTTGTTGATCCAGACCGAACCGCACTCCATGCGCCTGGCAACCACCTTCGCGGCTGAGATGTCGGACGACCAGAGGGAACCTCCAAGGCCATTGGCGCTGTCGTTTGCAAGTGCAATTGCCTCGTCGACGCTGCTGAATTTGATGACAGGAAGCGCAGGACCGAACTGTTCCTCGTCGACAAGCGGATCGCCGTTCTTCAAACCAGCAATGATGGTCGGCGGAAAGAAAAGTCCCTCGCCCGGCTCACCGCCCAGCAACACCGCTCCTCGCTCTTTGGCATCCATGACGAGACGCGAGAGCTTTTCGAACTGCATGCGGTTCTGCACGGGGCCGAGAACGCTGCCCTCCTCCATGCCGTCACCGACAGGAATGTTGCGTGCATAGGCGACAAGGGCATCGCAGACGGCATCGTGAATCGACTCATGGACATAGAGGCGCTTCATCGCCGCGCAGGTCTGGCCGTTGTTGATAAAGGCGCCCCAGAACAGGTCCTCGGCAATTGCCTGCGGGTCGGCATCGGGCAGGACGATCCCGGCATCGTTGCCGCCGAGTTCGAGTGTCAGGCGCTTCATCGTCTCTGCGGCAGAGCGCATGACTTTCTGGCCTGTGGCACACGAGCCCGTAAACACGATCTTGCTGATGTCGGGATGGGCCGACATTGCCGCGCCGATGTTGAACTCGCCGTCGTCGCCAGTCACGACATTCAGTACGCCGGGCGGCAGCACCTCGTTCATGATTTCGACCAGGCGAAGTGTCGCAAGCGGCGTCAGCGGCGACGGCTTGATGACGACGGTGTTGCCGGTGCGCAGAGCCGGCATGACGTGCCAGATGGCGATCATGACCGGGAAGTTCCAAGGGGTGATCGAGCCGACGACGCCGAGCGGCTTGCGATGAAGTTCGATACGCCCTTCGTTGTTGTCCTGGAGGATTTTCGGCGGCAGCGACAACGCGGTCGTATAGCCTGCCCAGGCAACAGCACCTCCCAGCTCCCAGCGCGAGCCGAGCCCGTTCAGCGGCTTGCCCTGCTCGAGCGTGATCAGCCGCGCGAGTTCGTCGGCGTGTGCTTCAATGTGGGCGGTAGCGGCCGCACAGGCGGCTTGCAATTCCTGCTCGCTTTTGGCCGACCATGCGGGAAAAGCTGCCTTGGCGGCAGCAACGGCAGCGTTGAGCTCTGCAGCGCCCATGTTTGGCGCACGGCCAACTTCGCCTCCCGTGGCCGGGTTGAGCACGCTGAAACTGTGCTCGCCGGTCATCGGCTTTCCGTCGATCGTGGCGCTATGGATCGTCATTCTCACCTCCTCCGAATGAGGTCCTGACCATCGGGCAGGACTGGAAGCGGAGACTAGGCGATTACAGGCATCAGGACTTGGACTGAGCCGTCTGCATCTATGGACAAATCCGTCAGTGGCGGCGCGCAACAACGCCCGGTGCGCAGCCGTATTTCTTTCGGAACTCGCGATAGAAATAGGAAAGATCGTTGAAACCGGCGTCGTAGGCGACTGCGGCAATCCCGTCGGCAGGCTTGGTGGTACGCGGCTGCGTCAGCGTTGCATGCGCAAGTTCCAGGCGACGGCTGAGCAGCCGATGGCCTGGCGTTTCGCCAAGCAGGCGGAAATGCCGCTGCAACATGCGCTCCGAAACATTGAGCCGCCTTGCCAACTCGCCGGGCCCGAACGTCGGATCGGCACGGTGCCGATCAATCATGGCGAGCGCTCGCGACAGCAGGGTTTCGCTGGGTCCCGCAGCTTCGGCTGTCTTGGTACTGTGAAGGTAGGCGCCCAAAAGCGACAACATCGCCTCGCCGAGCTGCGCCGACGCTCCAGGCTCTGTGAGCATCTTGGTAATCACGGCCCGCATTGCCAGCCAAAGGGGATCGTCCCGACTGATGGCGACACCATCAATACAGGGCTTGCCAAACCGATGAAGCATCTCGGCGCGTGGCATATGGACCGACAACTGGCTGGAGCGCTCACCGTCATAAACGAACGACGACGGCCGAACGGAATCGACAAGGAACATGTCTCCCGGGGCCAGCCGGGCTGAACGCTCGCCCTGCTCCACGCGACAGTGCCCCTCGTCCTGGATCAGCAGGAACAGATGCTCACCGGGATCCTGCCGGATTGATTTCATCCCACGCTGCACGTGGCGGGCATCAAGTGCGACGATCGCAGTATCGAAAAGCCCCATACGACGCGTTGCCACATCGCCGGCCATCACATTGGTGCGGGCCATGGGTTCGACATCGAACGCACCGCAAACTTTCCGGATTTCCTCCTGCAGAACCTCTACGGCCACCGGCTTGTGCACCGGCGTTACCAGCGACTGCATTCTCCCCTCCCTGGCTCCTGCAGACTTGACTTAAGCGTTCCTGTCGTATCGCATCCTATTCCGAATTGATACAGGTCGTCCATCAGCACATTCTTACATGCGCATTGGATGCCGGTCGGTCAAGGCGCTTCACGAATGCGCTAACGCAGCGTCTCGCTCGAGGCGTTCGCAACCCACTCGAGGATGACACACAGCGGACGAGTGGAGACACCTGCAGCTATAAGTTCCAGAACCAGGACTTGCCGATCTCAGCCGAAGCCTCCTCCGGCGTGATCCCGATGTCCTGAAGCTGATCCCTCGTCAGCTCCGCGATTGCCCGCCGGCTGCGACGTTTCTCCAAGCGCCAGGACAGAAACGCCAGTGCGCGTCTCAGAGCGCTTCGCAGCGGGGCGGCGTCGCTTTTCCAATCCAGTTCCTTCCCGACGTCGGTCGACATTTCACTCTCCTGTCATCAGCGATCCACAATGCGATCAGCAGAACGCCAATAGGATAAGGCTGGCGAATACGTCGAAGGAAGGTTATTGCACTTATACAAAGCATAAGGATTTTTAATGATACCCAACCTTGATCAACTCTTGGCCTTTGTAACCGTCATCGATCTAGGGAGTTTCACGGCGGCGGCCGACAAGGTTGGCCTTACCCAACCGGCCGTCAGTCTGCAGGTCAAACTGCTCGAGCAGCGGCTTGGGGTTCGGCTGATCGAGCGCGTGGGGCGACGCGCACTGCCATCGCCAGCCGGCTCGGATCTCCTCGTTCACGCAAGGCGCATCCTGGAAGAGTGTGGTGCGGCGGCCGATGCAATGACGCCACATCGAGAGGGCTCGGCCGGTCGAGTCAGGATCGGCAGCGGCGGGACGGCGTCAATACACCTGCTTCCTCGCGCAATCGCGTCCGCGAGAAAGCGAATGCCGGGACTTGAGATTACCGTCCGGATCGGCAACACCGAAGAGGTCTTGCGTGATCTTGAGGCAAACGCACTCGACCTCGCCGTCGTCACCCTTCCCGCCTCTGGCCGGTCGCTGGAGATCGAGCCTTTCTACGAGGACGAGTTGCTGGCAGTGGCTCCCAAAGACAGCGAAATACCCGAAGGAGGACCCGACGCCGCGTTTCTCAAAGACAAGGTTCTCCTGCTCTACGAGGGCGGCAACACGCGCGCTGCCACAGACGGGTGGTTCGCCGACGCGGGCGTCCGCATACAGCCTGCGATGGAGTTCGGAAGCGTTGAAGCGATCAAGGAGCTGGTCGCCGCAGGATTGGGCTGGTCGCTGCTGCCTGCACTCGCGTTGAAGCAAGACCGTGCAGGATTTCTCATAACGTCGCCCGTCAGGCCGCGCCTGGTCCGTCAGCTCGGCATTGTTTTGCGCCGGGACAAGCACCTCACAAAAGGTCTGCGGGAAGTTATGAAGTGTCTGCGCGAATTCTGAGGCTAGCTTTAGCGCGAATACTGTTGGCGGCGTGGCCATTGCTGTCATGTGTCGTTCTCATGATACGACAAGGGCACTGTCTGCGTACATCCCATATCTGCCATTCACATGAATATGCACAATGGGGCCCTATGGTAGCGTTTTTGATTGACTACAACACGGCATGCGCTAGCTGTTATACAACGAGCTGATTCAATCCTGGTGGGATACATCAAAGAATCTAGGCGCCGCGCAACGAGGAGGCCCAACCCATATGCCGGAAAATCGTGCGAATTGGCCTAAGCTGGTTCCACAAGGATCCGAATTCTTCAACCGCGCCGAGGCAGTTTTCTCGCTCTGGGATCTCGACCTCGTTCTTGTCGATTGGTCCGAAAAACTCGCCGAGCGCTCGGGCTTTAACGAGCAGGCCCACACGAAGTTGGCTGATATTTACCCGGCGCTGGCAACCCCTCCGTCCGCAGACCTCGTACAACTCGTCATCAAGACCGGCCGGCCACAATCCATCCGGTTAGGTGTATCAACGCACGACCGGTACGACCTGCTGCTGCTGCCGGCCAGGGAGGGGTTGGCGATCGTCGAAATCGGCGCTGCCGATCGCAATGAGACGACAACTGCGCACGAGCAGGAGCGAGCGCTGCTCCTACACCAGGCAACCCATGACGTCCTGACGGGATTGCCCAACCGCCGGCAGTTCAGCGACGAGTTGGGGCGGCTTCTTCCTACCGACGACAAGCGCGGTCTTGCGCTGATGCAGATCGACCTGGACGACTTTAAACCAGTCAACGATACGCTAGGGCACGGCGCTGGAGACATTGTTCTGAAGCTTGCCGCCGGCAGGATCCGAAGCGTGCTTGGCATGGACGAGACAGCCTTCCGCCTTGCCGGTGACGAATTCGCGATCATCCAAACTGCTCAAGAGCAACCACGTGAGGCCGAGCGACTGGCTGACGCGCTGGTTGGCGAATTCAAGAAGCCATTCGTGGTAGACGGCATCACTGTCTTTGTGGGAGCCAGTATCGGCATTGCGATTGCGCCGCGCGATGGCGATGAGGGCGAGCAGTTAATGAAAGCAGCCGACGTCGCCCTCTATGCTGCAAAAAAGGAAGGACGCCGCCGCGCGCGAACCTTTGATCCCAGCATGTTGGTAGTGCTGGAGCAACGGGAGGTGCTGAGGCGCAGCCTTAGAGTCGCGCTTCAGCATGGAGAGTTCTTCCTCGAATATCAGCCTCTTGTCGACAACTCGCGCACCGTAACCGGCTTCGAGGCTCTCCTGCGCTGGCGCCATCCCAGGCTCGGCGTGATCCCTCCGATCGCCTTTATCCCGATGGCAGAGGCAGATGGGCTGATGAGCGAAATCGGCCAATGGGTGCTGGACGAAGCCTGTCGGGAAGCCTTGAGTTGGCCGGACCATTACACCGTTGCCATCAACTTATCCCCGGCGGAATTCTTGACAACAGGCTTCACTGATCGCGTGTCGCAAACTCTCGATCTTATCGGCTTTCCCGCCGAACGCCTGGAACTCGAGATTACGGAAACCGTCCTTCTGGAGCGCACGATCAATAACCTCGATACTTTGAACATCCTCAACGTGCTTGGCATCCAGATCTCCCTCGACGACTTCGGGACTGAGTACTCATCCTTGAGTTACCTGAAGAATTTTCCCTTCGATAACATCAAGATCGACAAATACTTCATCAACGACCTCCTGGACGACGAAAAGAGCCAGACGATCGTGCGGTCCGTCATTGCGCTGTCGCACGGGCTTGGCATGCGTGTCACTGCCGAAGGCGTGGAGACAGCCGAACAGGCCGCGTGGTTGCTGGAGGAGGGCTGCGACAGGCTGCAGGGCCACTTCCTGAGCCCACCGATGCATGTGGACCACATTGGCCAATTCATCGGCCACCGGAAAGCGCGGCGGGGAAACGGCGGCGCAACGAGGACCATGACGGGTCCGGAGGGAGCCGGGATGGCGCTTGGCCAAGGAGGTGCAGGTTGAAAAGGCAGGAGGCGGCGACGACAGCAGACACGGCTTTCGAGCAACTTCTCAATCTGGAAATGGAGATGGCAACGTTCACGGCCGACTGGCTGCATTGCGATCAACTCTCGAACTATGTCGCCCGAATGGTCAGCCATGACCGCCGTGATCCGCTGCGCCACTCCAATCTTCTTTCTTCGGCCCTCAACGAACTCCTCGAGATGTCGTTTCGCTCGAACGCGCAAGAGGGCGAACTGATATGCGTCTTCTATCGTCATGAACAGATAGAACGGATCGAGTTGAGCTTTCCGTGCCCGTCGCAACAGCGTCGCTTTTACTTTGAACTCGTCCAGGGTCTGAAACACAGTGGACAACTGGCAAACTACGTAGAGGTCATCGCCGACGAGACGGCTCCCCTGGAGCAAGCAGTCCTATTGGGATTGGCGGTCAACTATGACGCGGACATAGAGCTACGCGCCTCGAGCGCCGACGCGCTCACCTTCGTTGTCGACCTGCCGCTCGAGAGGCTCCTCCATTGACCCCGAACGGTTCTTCACCTGTCTTTACGACGCAATTCGACACCGGCAATCAGGAATTTGTAGCAACCGGCGTTCTCCGACCCCGTTCGATCACCGACATCGCGGATGATCTCTTACTGCTGCGAGACAAGATTGAAACGGTCCAAGGGGTCTTCTACGTCAATCTGAAACGCGTTACCCACATGAACAGCACGGCATTCCGTGCCCTGGCGCGGGTCCTGGTCGACGCCTCCCGCTCGCGGCCGGAGCTCAGGATTGTCGTTCTGACGTCGAGTGTTGTCACATGGGCAACGCAGGTGTTTCGGCACCTGAGCGAACTCTCGCCTAACATCTCCATGGAGATATATGATTCTGCCTTTTATCCCGGTCAGACATTTGTCGAGAACGAGAGCTTCATCCCTATCCTCCGGACACAGACGAAAATGACCTGGCGTCACGAGCGGGAGATCCTGCCACGGCACGGACTTCGCAGCGGCATGACGATCGCCGACATTTGCTGCGGCATCGGTGATTTCGCAATGCTTGTCAGGAAGGAATTCGACCCCGCCAGGATAGTCGCGCTCGACCATTCCATGGCAAGCCTCGACTATGCGCGCTCCGTTGCGGAAGACTTCTGCGTTCGCGATATCGAGTACACTTATGGCGATGCATCGCAGATGCTGTTCGAAAACGACCAGTTCGATTTTGTGACGTGCCGGCACTCGCTGCAGATCTTCAACCGACCCGAACTCCTGTTGAGGGAGCTTTATCGCATCTGCAAGCCGGGCGGCAGGGTCTACATCACCAACGAAAAGAACTCCCACTGCCTGGGTGAGCCCCGCGCCGACAGCATCCAGTGGACCTATAACGAGGTTGCCAAGCTCTTTCGCCATTTCGACATGGACGTCGAAATGGGGCCAAAGGGTTCTCGCCTGCTGCTGGATACTGGTTTCGAGGATGTGAGGATCGAAAGTTTCATGGTTACCAACCTCGACGGCGATCCGCAGGAATTCGCCGACGTCATTGAAGCCTGGGAAGATGTTTATGCCGGGGAAATGTCCGTCAGACGAGGAGACACGCCCGAATTCATCGCGCGGTTCAGGCAGGGCTTTAGAGATCATATCTTTGCCGCGCTTCACCCGAGAGGCTATGCCGGCTGGCCTATCTGGGCAGCGTCGGGGCAAAAGCCGCTATGACCGGTGCTTCAAAGAAACCAAGCCTCGGATTGCGCTCGTTTCGGACGAAATTCATCATCGTCGTCGGCGGCGCCGTGCTTTTCGATCTTCTTGTCAGCGGCGGCCTTGCGCTCTGGAATGTGCAACGTCTGTCACGCGATGCGACCACTCAGGTCGGCGAGGGCCTAGAAAGGGCGAGCCAGGATTATATCCGCTCCTCCACCGATTCCACGGTCGCGCAGGTCGGGCTGCTTCTCGACCAGGTGCATTCCGACGTTAAGGCCCTCGCCGGCGTGCTACAGGCGCAGATCGATCGACCGATCAGAAACAACCAGGTTGGCGACGCAATGGCCACAGCTGACCCTGATGCTGTGACCCTAAGCTTCAACAGCATCGGCGGCTGGGCGCAGAACGCTCCCGGCTCACAATCCGTCGTCAGTGTCTGGGGCTACCTCCTCGACAAGGATCATCGTCCGCTGCCGCAAGTGCAGGCCGATATCGAAACCAGTGCCGTTCTTGATCTCGTTGCCCCGAACCTCCTGCAAAACGGAGCCTCCAAACTTCAAATGTACTACATCGGTCCGAAAGAGCGGCCGATCTTCAGAACTGCTCCCTATACCGATCAGGCGCAGACATTCGACAAGCTCTATCCCGGCCACAATGAGGCGAACTTCTGGGACTTCTTCTTCCCCGGCATTTACGAATCTTGGCAGCAGTGGGCGCAAAATCCAGCCTCCCGCCCCGTTCCTGAAAACATCACCCAGACCGCCCCCTACACCGACGCCATAACAGGAAAGCTGATCGTCAGCTTCTTCCATCCTCTCTGGACGGCTGATCGCCGCGACGTAGCTGGGACGGCCGGCGCCGACATCACGCTCGATCAGCTTGGCGAAATCGTCGAACACGTGAAGGTCGCGGAAAGCGGTTTCGGCTTCCTCGCCATGTCAAACGGCAATGTTGTTGCAATCAACCGAACCGGGGAGAAGGTCATCGGCTTGCGCGCGGCAAGCGATGCGACCAACCAAGGCGTGACAGGAGTTGACCGCTCGCTCCGAAACAGTTCGCAGAAAGCCATTGCCTCTCTTCCACTCGATGCGGATGGCGTCATTCAGCACATTTCACTGAGCGAAAATGGCGAGGACGTGCCCTATCTGGTGGTCACAAAACAGCTCCGCCCTTCCAATCTTTGGGTCAAGGGCCCCGTTCAGCGCGAAGTCATGTCGCTTGGTATTGTCGTACCAGAGCGGGAGATTTATGCCTCGCTGATCGCTGCCAGGGAGCAGATAGCGCGGGCGACCAACCGTATCCTGCTCTATCAGATCCTCGCGGTTCTCGTGTCACTGCTCATCGTCGCAGCCGCAGTATTTGCGGCGTCGAAGCGCATCACCAGCGGGATCCGTGCCCTGGCGGCCGCGGCAAAGCGCATTGAAGCGAAGGACTATTCCGTGCGGGTGGCGATTACCAGCAAGGATGAGGTCGCGCAGGCGGGGCTTGCCTTCAATCGCATGGCCGAACAGATCAGCTTCCACACCGAGAACCTCGAAAATCTGGTCGAGGAACGCACGAAAGAGATCGAGGAGGCAAAGGAAGAAATCTCGGCATTGAATACGCAGCTGAAGAGCGAAAACCTACGCCTCGGCGCCGAGCTCGATGTGGCCCGACACATCCAGATGATGGTGTTGCCACGCGCAACGGAGCTCGGCGCGGTAGAGCATTTGGAAATTGCCGCTTATATGCGTCCCGCCGACGAGGTTGGTGGCGACTACTATGACGTCTTGCAGAACGGCAGGACCCTGAAGATCGGTATTGGCGATGTTACAGGTCATGGCCTGGAGAGCGGCGTTCTGATGCTGATGGTGCAATCGGTCGCCCGCGCCTTGCTCGAGGCGGGAGAAACCGACCCATCGAAATTCCTTGCACACCTGAACCGAGCGATCTTCAAGAATATCGAGCGGACGAGGACCAATAAGCACCTCAGCTTGTCTTTTCTTGACTACGATGGTGAGCGCCTCACGATCTCCGGACAACATGAGGACCTCATTGTCATTCGCCAGACAGGCGAGGTCGAGCGCATAGATACCGGTGACCTCGGCCTTCCGGTTGGACTTGAATCCGATATCTCGCCTTTTGTTGATACTCGCGAGATATCCTTCGAGAAAGGCGACCTGATCGTGCTTCATACGGACGGTATCACGGAAGCCGAAAATACACGGGGCGAGCTGTTCGGCATCGATCGGCTTTGTCAGAGCGCACGGCGCCTGCATGGCCAGACCGCCGAAGAGGTAAAGGACGGTATTATCGAAGGGCTGATGGCCTATATCGGAACGCAGAAAATACATGATGACATCACGCTGGTTGTGATGCGGCATAGGTGATGACATGACCGTCACGCTCTTTGGACAGAAACACCTCACCTCCCCCGATACTACTCACGCGTTCCGGCTTCGGTTGTTTGACGGTCCGCTTGATCTCGCCTGGAAGCATTCCGGCATGACGTCCGACTTCATCGCCGAGATGATGGCGCCAAGGTTTCGTCCATCGAAGCGGATCTACAATCAGCTCAAGCAGGACATCGGTTACCTCGCAAACGAACTGATCGAGAACGCCATTAAGTTTCGCGTTCGTGGAGAAGTCGTGGTAGAAGCGCGTGCACAACCGGATTATTTTCGACTCAGGGTGTCCAATTTTGTCGACAGCGAGACGGCCGACAGATTCAAGCAACTGCTCGGGAAGGTAACGAGCGGCGATCCCGGCGATCTGCTTATCAGGCAGATCGAGTCAAATGCCACGACCGCGACCGGCGATGCGTCCGGCTTGGGTTTGCTCACCTTGATGAGCGACTACGAGGTGCAGTTTGCCTGGCTCTTCGAGGAGGACAACCCTCGCGAACGAACAAGGCTTGAAACATATGCCGCGATGGCAATTCCGGCATGAAACGGCAGGAGGTGCGCCATGGAAATTAGAGAAGAAGCCTACCGCGTCTGGTCCGAAGGCAGCACCGTCTATTTTGATGGGACAATGCGTCTGTCGGGACCTGACGCGTATGCGCCTGTCCAAGCACTCGCGATGAAGGCGCTCGAAATTGGGGGCGGCAAAACCACTTTGGACCTGACGGGCCTGGAGTTCCTCAATTCCTCCGGCATAAACCTGCTCGCCAAACTGACAATCGAAGCGCGCAACCGCCCGGACATTCATTTGACCGTGCTGGGGTCATCACAGATTTCTTGGCAGACGAAGTCGCTGCCCAACCTCAAGAAGCTGCACCCTGGCGTGGATCTAAGGATGACCTGACGGCGTACGACTAAGTGAAAAGAAAGGGCAGTGCTCGCCTGATCGATAATGGAGGCCGAATTGCCAGACGAACGATCTCGCTCCTCCCCCGCACCATCCGATGCCGGCGTCGGTGACGACGGCAGGGCTGTGCAGATGGAACGTCGTCGCTTTCCTCGCGAGACGAAACCACAAGAAGAGCAGCCCGCACCACCACCAGCATTGAAGCCGTTGCGGTTTTCCACGCGCGACCTCGAACCGGAACAGCAATTTGCCGCCTGGCAGTCTTACGTCGCGCCGCTTGTCGATATCAGGCGCCCGGATGGTTCTCCCATGGGCTTTGTGGCCGACCACGCGGCCTGGAACCTCGGCGGCATGCTCATCGTGCAGCAAAACACCCCCGCCCATAGCTACATGCGTTCGGAAGCGAAGGTGAGGTCAAGCCCTATCGATCACTGGCATATTTCTGTATTGCGCAGCGGCCGGACATGGACGGAAGTCGGTGGACACGTTTCCGAGGGCGAACCTGGAAAGGTGGAGTTGCGCAGTTTGGGGCATCCCTTTCGCGGTCGATCGACGGACGCCCAAACCCTGTCCCTGTATCTGCCTCGGGAACTGCTCCATCCCGCCTCCACCGAGATCAAGAACAACATCGCGCTTTCCGGAACGCGTGCCAAGCTCCTGATCGACTATCTGGACGGCGTGGAGGCGAAGCTCGCGCAGCTGGCGGAGGTTGATCTTCCGCATGTCGTCCAGACCATCCGTGACATGATCCTGACCTGGGTTTCGTCGTCGTCAGCACACCTCTCATCGCCAGAGCCGCACAACAATCTGCCGCTGAAGGAGCGCGTCTACCACTTCGTCCAGCACAATTTGATGTCGTCCGACCTGACAACCGACCGTTTGTGCCGGGAATTGGGCGTCTCGCGCACGCGGCTCTATCAGGCTTTCGAACCGGACGGCGGCGTGCATCACTATATTCAGCGACGCCGGCTTTTGTCCGCACACGCCGCTTTGAGTGATACGTCCAACCGGCAACAGATCGTCGATATCGCCTTTGCAGCAGGTTTTTCCTCAGCCGCGCATTTCAGCCGCGCCTTCAGCAAGGAATTCGGCTACAGCCCGCGCGAGGCGAGGCACGTGGCCATGCCCTCTTATCTCGGGCACTCGGTCGAGCCCGAGTCCGAGGCCGAGAGCGCTCAATCCTTCGACACGTGGCTGAAAACACTCGGGCACGCCCGCCGCGCCTGAGCGCTGCCATTCCGGTCGCGTTAAAGCGGCCATCGGCAGGATGCCGAAGGCTGACAGCCCCCACCCGTTCGACCACTCTGATCGCCGCGTCACGCCCATCCGTGTGCCAAAATCAATCATGGCGAGAGCCGCTGGGGCACTACCAAAGGCAGCAGAAATGGACGCTGCTGCAAGTTTCTGGATGCGCAGCTAACGACAGGGACCCCGTAAGCCCTTAATAAAGAAGCATAATCGCAGTGCAGTCAGTCAGACGGAACGCACAGCAAATGCGCTCCCTTCGTCAATGAAGCAACTTTCAGGGGCATGTCATGGAACCGACCAATCCTACGATCCAGATCAGCAATCCTCGATATCCTGCGAATGATCCTTACCGCGTCGTCGAGCGCGAGGAAGTCCTTGCACAGGCCTTTCGGGCTTTCGTGCAGCGAGCCGTTGCTGCCGGTTGGAAGGAATCGGAGGTTGCCCTGACCTTGGCCGATATCGCCGATGACTACGTAATGGCTCTCGCTCGAAGGGTTACGGCAAACTAGTACCGAGTACCGTCCGCGTATCGCAGCTGGGGGCAAACGCGGAAATGCCAACATCCCTTCAACCGGCCCGGGGCCCGCCGCTTTGCAGATGACGCGAAGCGGTGGGCCTCGGTCGTTGCGCCCTGGCTAGCCCAGTTCAACACCCTTGGCCGCGTCCTCGATAGATCAAGTCGGCGCCAAGACCGACAATCGGGAGCAGTCATTTGCTTTACAGATATCACGCTGTACAGTCTGCGAGCAGCCATCGGCAGCGGCTCGACTGCGAATGACTGCCGCGCCTAGAAGGAGGAATGATGTTCCATCATGTTTCTATCGGCGTGTCCGATCTTGAGCGTGCCCGCAAATTCTACGATGCAGCACTTGAGCCTTTGGGCTATGCGAGGCTTTCAACGAGTGACAAGTGGCTGGGATATGGCGCCGAACAACCCCAGCTTTGGATAAAGCTCGCGGAGCGCCCGGTTGTCCCCGATATGGAGTCGGGATTGCACTTCTGTTTTGTTGCCGACAGCGAGGAAGGTGTCAGAGGCTTTCACGCAAAAGGTATAGCCAATGGCGGGACGGACAATGGTGAACCCGGCATACGTCCCGAGTACGCGTCCTTCTATTATGCAGCATTCGTCATCGATCCGGATGGCTATCGCCTGGAAGCCTTTTTCCACCACCCTGAATGAAGGCCCGCGACGCGGGTCGCCTCAAATACCCCTGATCGCAAGGCAACCGCATGTCGCAACACCTTGAGCCGGCCTCCTCTCGTTCGCCTTCAGCGGTGATTTGGGTCGGCTTTATTGCGATGTGCGTCGGCATGTTCATGGCGATCCTGGACGTGCAGGTCGTCGCCACATCCCTGCCAACGATCCAGCAGGCCATCAATATCGATCCAGACCAGATGAGCTGGATCCAGACCATCTATCTCATCGCGGAGGTGGTCGCGATACCGTTGACCGGCTTGCTGACGCGCGTCTTGACGATGCGATGGTTATTCGTCGCCTCCATCGGCCTGTTTGTCGTCGCTTCCGCCGGCTGTGCGGCAAGCAGCGACTTCAGCGAGCTGGTTGCCTGGCGGGCGCTTCAAGGCTTCTCCGGCGGCACGTTGATTCCCGCGGTGTTTTCGGCTGTTTTCATCCTCTTTCCAAACGAGCGGCAGGCAATTGCCACAACAATTGCGGGCGTACTGGCGGTTCTGGCCCCAACTGTCGGCCCGATCATCGGCGGCTGGCTGACGTCGACCTACTCGTGGCACTGGCTGTTCCTCATCAATATCATCCCCGGGATCGTCTCGGCGCTCGTGGCGTGGCGGTTCTTGCCGCCGCAAAAGGGCGACACCTCCGAACTTCGAAATCTCGATAGTCTGTCGCTTGTCATGATGGCGTTGGCACTGACGAGCCTCGAGTTGGGACTGAAGGAAGCGCCGACGAGCGGCTGGATCTCGTCTTATGTTCTGAGCCTGCTGGTGGTAAGCTTGGTCTGTGGGGCCGCGTTTGCATCGCGGTCGCTGCGCAGGACACGCCCGATCGTCGACCTGCGTCATTTCCACGACCGGAATTTCCTGATCGGTTCGGCCCTCAGTTTCGTGCTGGGGATCGGCCTCTTCGGCTCGGTCTATCTTATGCCGGTTTTCCTTGCCTTCATCAGGGGGCACAACGCCCTGGAAATCGGGACGACGATGCTGGTTACGGGTATCACGCAGCTGATCGTCGCGCCGATCGCCGTTGCGCTGGAAAAGCGAACGGATCCGCGCCTGCTTTCGGCCGCAGGCTTCGTATTGTTCGCAATCGGATTGGGGATGAGCGCATTTCAGGATCCACGCTCCGACTACGACGCCATGTTCTGGCCCCAGGTCGTGCGCGGCGCAGCGATCATGTTCTGTCTGCTGCCACCGACCCGCCTCGCGCTCGGAACCTTGCCGCCGGCGCAGGTGCCTGATGCAAGCGGGCTCTTCAATCTGATGCGCAATCTTGGTGGGGCGATCGGCATCGCATTGATCGATACGATCATCTACACGAGGTCGGAGCCGCTTGGGCAGAGGCTATGGGATCAACTGCGAGCCGGCGACGCAGCCACAGCAGCGTTTGTCGGGGCTCCAACCGGCACGATCACCGGCAGCGCAGGCACCTTCAGTCCCGACACCATCGCCGCGCTGGATCCGCTGGTGCAGACGGCAGCAAGCGTCCAGGCGATCAACGAGGCTTGGCTGATCGTCGCCGTACTGACAGGCTGCGCACTGCTCTTTCTGCCATTCGCAAGACCGGTCGCTCCGCCGCAATGAAATTGCGGGAGGGCCTTTCGTTTGGCGATGCCAACATCAAAGAGTGAACAGAGCGTTTAGTCGTCTTTTCGTGGCAGATGCCGCTTCCCATGTTAAACCAATCGCAAATCCCACGGCAAACCGTGATATCCAACGGGCAAAATCATGAAGAAAATCGGCTTTCTCTCTTTCGGCCACTGGACGCCTTCGCCCCAGTCGCAGACCCGCTCCGCAGGCGACGCGCTGCTCCAATCGATCGACCTCGCCGTTGCCGCCGAAGAACTTGGTGCGGATGGTGCCTATTTCCGCGTCCACCATTTTGCTCGGCAGCTTGCCTCCCCGTTCCCCTTGCTGGCTGCAGTCGGCGCCAAGACGAAGACCATCGAAATCGGTACCGCGGTCATCGACATGCGCTACGAAAACCCGCTTTATATGGCTGAGGACGCCGGGGCCGCGGATCTGATCGCAGGCGGGCGCCTGCAACTCGGCATCAGCCGCGGTTCGCCCGAGCAGGTCATCGATGGCTGGCGCTATTTCGGCTACCAACCGCAGGACGGCTCGACAGATGCCGATATGGGCCGTGGCCATGCCGAAGTGTTCCTGGAAGCGCTGAAAGGTGAAGGCTTTGCCCAACCGAACCCGCGTCCGATGTTCCCCAACCCACCCGGCCTGCTGCGCCTTGAGCCCTATTCGGAAGGATTGCGCGACCGCATCTGGTGGGGTGCCGGATCCAACGCAACCGCCGTCTGGGCAGCCAAGCTCGGCATGAATCTGCAAAGTTCGACGTTGAAGGATGACGAAACGGGCGAACCCTTCCACGTCCAGCAGGCCGCGCAAATCCGTGCGTACCGCGAGGCATGGAAAGAAGCCGGCCATAGTCGCACGCCGCGCGTATCGGTCAGCCGCAGCATCTTCGCGCTCGTCGACGATCGCGACCGCGCCTATTTCGGTCGCGGCGGCAAGGAACAGGATTCGATCGGCTATATCGACGAAAACACCAAGGCCATCTTTGGCCGCTCCTACGCGGCCGAACCGGAAGCGCTGGTCAAACAGCTCGCCGAAGACCAAGCGATTGCCGAAGCCGATACCCTGCTGCTGACCGTCCCCAATCAGCTTGGCGTCGACTACAACGCCCATGTGATCGAGGCGATCCTCAAGCACGTAGCCCCTGCCCTCGGCTGGCGTTAGACTCTCGCGCCCGTCTATTGCTTTAGGGCGAGCCCGCTGCGTCCGCTTGTCGTATCGGCGATCAGCTGGGCAATTTCCTCTGACTTTGCTTCGGGAAAGCTGGCAGTGATCTCCGCACCCGCGCCAGAGAATGTCTCGCTCAGGATCTGCACGCCTTCGAAAGCGGTGAGCCTTGCCTTGAGGATGGCAAGGTCGGAGAACCCGGCGCGGATCGTTGCTTGCAACGTTGGAACGAGCTCGACGAGCTCGCCGGCCCGGAGGCAGGCGGCGGCCGTGCCGCCATAGGCGCGGATCAATCCACCGGTGCCAAGAAGAACGCCGCCAAACCAGCGCGTCACGATAACCATGACCTTGTCCAGCGATTGTCCGTCAATCGCCTGCAGTATGGGTTTTCCGGCTGTTCCACTTGGCTCGCCGTCATCGCTGAAGCGGTACGCCTGACCGATACGCCAAGCCCAGCAGTTGTGGTTTGCATCGGCCTGGGAGTGCGCCGCAAGCGCCTCCTTCGCTTCGAGCTCACTGGCGATCGGTACGCCGATCGCCAGAAACCGGCTCTTTTTCACGATCTGCTCAAGGGATGTGGTTCGTTCCAGCGAATACATGACAGCTGTATAGGGCAGCGCAAGCGCCGAGCGAAGACGGTTTATCGGGCGACGGCGGACATGACAGCGGAGAGTCTCTCCGTGGACGCAGCGCTGCCCTTACCCCACTATTGTGCCGGCATCGAGATCCGACCCTTCATGTTCGGATGAAAGCGACAATAGTAGTCGACCGGGGTGGTTGCCTTCAGCACCACACGTCCCGATTTGCCGGGAGGAATGACCACCTCCCAGGCTCCCTTCATGGTCGCCGTATGGGCAAGAATGTCCTTGTTGATCCATTCAATGGTGTCGCCTGGCCTTGCGCTAATCTCGGCGGGCGAAAACATCACCTTTTCGATTGTCACCGTGACTGTTTCCGCCCGCGCCGGAACGACACCTGTTGTCAACGCCAATACCGCAGCAATCCACAGATGCCGTCGCAGCATGTCGAAATCTCCTATTTGAGGTTGGCAGCGACGTGCTCGGCGTGCTGCTGGTGGCCCTGGAAGATTTTCAGACCGGTTTCGAGCAGTTCCTTGAGTTCGGCATTGCTCGCCGAGGGGATCAACAGCGTCTCGAGCGCGCCGTTGACCTGCTTGTGGTAGGCGACTTCGTTGGCGACGTAGGCCTTGTCGAAGCTCGCGCCGTTGAGCTTGGCGAGTTTCGCCCGCTCATCGGTCGCATCCTTGGCCAGCGCCTTGCTCGTAGCGTTGTCCTCAGGCGTAACCTTGAGCTTCTTGACCAATGCGAGAGCCTGCGTATTCACGGCCTCATGGTCTCGCACCATGTCCTCAGCGAAGGCAACAACGTCCTTGTTCTTGGATTTCGAGATCGCAAGTTTTGCTGCCTCTACGTCGATGACACCGGCTGTATAGGCGATATGAGCGATCTGCGGGTCCGTCGGTTTGTCCGCGGCCCATGCCGATGGCGCAATTGCGAGTAGGCAAAGCGCGGTCAAGGTTGTCATCTGTCGGGTATGCATGGAACCTCCTTGGCCCGAGCCGGCGAGGCTGGGCGTTGTTTTCTGGAACGAACATTGGATGCCGGCCCGACGCTTAGGTTCCCGCGATTAATCGGGAAAGCCGAGACGGCTCATCACGGCGGCCGTCAGACGCTCGCAACGGCGACCGGCAAAGGGAAATGCGGAAAGGAGCACGGGACCGATCTGCTCGTCGAGGCGCTCCCGCACCAGGCGTCTGGCACGATGCAACCGGGTCTTGACGGTCCCGGCCCGTAGGCCAAGCAGCGCAGCCGTCTCCTCCATGCTCAGCCCCTCGATGACTCGGGCGACAAAGACGGTTCGATAGATATCGGGAAGCGCATCGGTTGCCTGCTCGACCAGCTGCAAGATTTGTCGCTGCGCCATCGTCCGCTCCGGATCGCCACTGGGGTTGTCGACAGGAAATTGGACGATCGTCGCTCCACCGCTTTGCTCCATCGAACTCACCAAGCCCGTCGTCCGCCGTTTTTTTCGCAGACGCCCGAGTGCCTCGTTGATCACAATGCGTGATAGCCAGGTCGCCAGCGACGCATCTCCCCGGAAGCGATCGAGATGTGCAAACCCCAGCACATAGGCTTCCTGAACAACATCTTCGGCTTCGCTGTCGTTGCGAACGATGCTTCTTGCGAGCCTGAAAAGCCGCTGATTGTGAGACGTCATGATTGCGCGAAATGCGTGGCGATCGCGTGCAACCGCGCGACGCGCCAGCTCGACATCGGCGAGCGTATCGAGTGCTTCTGCCCGATCGGTTCGAATGTGCGACATCGTCACCTCCTTAGCATGGCTATAGATGGGGCTTGATCGGAAAGGTTCCCGAAAATCATGCGCCTGCATTTAGGCTGCCAAAGGCGTTGCCATCCCCGTGGGCCCGGCCGCTCGTTAGCATGTTGCGACCGTTTTTAGGTGGAGGAGTTTGACACGGCAGAAAAGATGCCGACATTGCCGTAAAGGCTTTACCGAAGCGGCCGCAGAAAGCGGGACCAACGCAGTTTCTGGATGGGATGGATAAAATGGACCTCAAGGACTCGACACTCTTTCGTCAGGCAGCCCTCATTGGCGACAAATGGATCGAGGCCGATCCGTCGAATGCGATCGAAGTCAACAACCCCGCAACAGGCGAAATCATCGGCCGCGTACCGAAGCTTGGCGCAGCGGAAACGAAAGCGGCGATCGAGGCCGCACGCATTGCCCAAAAGGGCTGGGCAGCGCGCACCGCCAAGGAGCGTTCGGGCATTCTTCGCAAATGGTTCGAGCTGATGATCGAGAACAAGGATGACCTCGGCCGCATCCTGACGCTCGAACAGGGCAAGCCGGTTGCCGAAGCGACCGGTGAGATCGTCTACGGTGCAAGCTTCATTGAATGGTTCGCGGAAGAAGGCCGGCGCGTCTATGGCGATCTGGTTCCCGGTCACCAGCCCGATAAGCGCATCATGATGATGAAACAGCCGATCGGGGTAGTCGCCGCGATCACCCCCTGGAATTTCCCGAACGCGATGATCACCCGCAAGGCGGGGCCCGCCTTTGCTGCCGGTTGCGCCATGGTGCTAAAGCCGGCCAGCCAGACGCCGTTCTCGGCCATTGCGATTGCCGTGCTTGCCGAACGCGCCGGACTGCCGAAAGGGCTGTTTTCCGTCGTCACCGGCTCGGCACGCGAGATTGGCGCCGAGATGACCGCCAACCCGACCGTCCGCAAGTTGACCTTCACCGGTTCCACCGAGATCGGCGCCGAGCTTTACAAGCAGAGCGCTGCGACGATCAAGAAGCTTGGGCTCGAGCTTGGCGGCAACGCCCCCTTCATCGTTTTCGACGACGCCGATCTCGATGCGGCGGTCGAAGGCGCGCTGATCGCCAAGTTCCGCAACAACGGTCAGACCTGCGTGTGCGCCAACCGGCTCTACGTGCAGGACGGCGTCTACGATGCCTTTGCCGAGAAGCTTGCGACCGCCGTCGGCAAACTGAAGACCGGCAACGGCTTCGACGAGGGTGTCATTCTCGGGCCGCTGATCGATCAGCCGGCTCTGGAAAAAGTCGAGGAGCACGTTGCCGATGCACTCGCCAAGGGGGCGAGCGTCGTTCAGGGAGGAAAGCGCCATACCCTCGGCGGCACTTTCTATGAGGCGACGGTGCTCGCCAACGTCACCAAGGAGATGGTCGTTGCCCGCGAGGAGACCTTCGGCCCAGTGGCGCCGCTCTTCCGCTTCAAGGATGAGGCCGACGTGATCGCGCAGGCCAACGACACCGAGTTTGGCCTGGCCTCCTACTTTTATGCCAAGGATCTTGCCCGCGTCTTCCGGGTGGCCGAGGCCCTCGAATACGGCATGGTCGGCGTCAACACCGGCCTGATCTCGACGGCAGAAGCGCCATTTGGCGGCGTCAAGCTCTCCGGCCTGGGGCGAGAGGGCTCAAAATACGGCATCGAAGAATTTATGGAGATTAAATACGTCTGCCTCGGCGGCATCAGTTGAATGCCCGGGGGCTGGCGCGGACCGCACGGTCCCCACACTCTTCTTTGGTAGGAACGGCAGGGGTTCTAAGGCCACCGTCCAATACAATGCGACCAGCGAAAGGTGTAACTTTGTTCGCCGGCGTAGCGTTGTATCAACCGAAATTACGCCATTCCTACCGATAGCGTGATTACCTTAGCCATGGTTATTGCACGTCTTTCGTGCCATATTGGCAATCAGCACTGCTCAACATTTGAGTCGCGATCGAGCGCAAGAATGGAGATGATAAAGATGCTGTATGGCCTTCCCAAGCCAATTTCGAATTCCTCTAAGTATTTGAAGGAACGAATACTAGGTTCTGCCGTTTTCTCAGTAGGCGCGCCGACAGGGCAGCGATCCCGATCCCGTTTCAACCAGCCGGCCGCGGGAGAGCATCATGCAAAAAGGTGAAAGCGACGTCTTCGATCTTTTCTCGGAAATTTACACAAGCGCCGCGCAAGAAGAATTGAGCCTACAGGAATACCTGCTTGCCTGCCGCGATGATAAAAGCCTGTATGCGACAGCACAGGAGCGAATGGTCGAAGCAATCGGCGAGCCGACCCTGATCGATACCAGCGCAGATGAGCGGCTTGGCAGGATTTTCGCCAACCGCACTGTCAAGATCTACCCATCCTTCGCTGATTTCTACGGAATGGAAGATACGATCGAGCGGATCGTCGGCTACTTCAGATATGCCGCGCAAGGGCTCGAGGAACGAAAGCAAATCCTCTATCTGCTTGGGCCGGTCGGCGGCGGCAAATCGTCGCTTGCCGAGCGCCTCAAGAGGCTGATGGAGCAGCGCCCAATCTACACCTTGGCCGTTAACGGCAAAATCAGTCCCGTCTTCGAGTCCCCTCTCGGCCTCTTCCACCCTGAACGGATGGCAGGGCTGTTGGAAGACAAGTACGGGATTGCACGACGGAGGCTCACGGGCCTGATCTCGCCATGGGCAACGAAACGGCTCGACGAGATCGGCGGCGACATCTCGAAGTTCAGTGTCGTCAAGCTGACACCCTCCCGTCTGCGGCAGATCGCAATCGCCAAGACCGAACCGGGTGATGAGAACAACCAGGATGTGTCTGCGCTCGTCGGCAAGGTCGATATCCGCCAGCTGGAAAACTTCAGCCAGGCCGATCCGGACGCCTACTCCTACAGCGGCGGACTGAACAGAACCACACAAGGACTTCTCGAGTTCGTCGAGATGTTCAAGGCGCCCATCAAGGTGCTGCACCCGCTGCTGACTGCGACGCAGGAAGGCAGCTATAACGGCACCGAGAACTTTGGCGCCTTCCCCTTCCAGGGCATCGTCGTTGCTCACTCCAACGAGTCCGAGTGGCTGCACTTCAAGAACAACAAAAACAACGAGGCGTTCCTCGACCGCATCCTCGTGGTCAAAGTGCCCTATTGCCTGCGGGTCACCGAGGAGCGGCAAATCTACGAGAAGCTGCTGCGCGAGAGCGAACTGGCAAAGAGCCCATGTGCCCCCGAGGTGCTCGAAAATCTCAGCCGCTTCACGGTTGCAACACGTCTCCACGTCCATGAGAACTCACCGCTTTACACCAAGATGCGCGTTTATGACGGCGAGAACCTGAAAGACACCGATCCCAAGGCCAAGTCCGTACAGGAGTATCGTGACGCCGCCGGTGTTGACGAAGGCATGACCGGTATCAGCACGCGCTTTGCCTTCAAGGTTCTCTCGGAAACCTTCAATTACGACACCAAGGAGGTGGCAGCCGACCCCGTACACCTGATGTACATCATGGAGCAGGCGATCCGACGCGAACAGTTTCCGAAGGAAACCGAGGCGCGCTACCTTGATTTCATCAAGTCCGAGCTTGCTGCGCGTTACGCCGAATTCATCGGCCATGAAATCCAGAAAGCCTACCTGGAATCCTATAGCGAATATGGGCAGAACCTGTTCGACCGCTATATCGCCTACGCCGATGCATGGCTGGAGGATCAGGACTTCAAGGACTACGATACCGGACAAATCCTCAACAGGGAGATACTCGATAGCGAGCTGTCGCAGATCGAGAAGCCGGCGGGCATTGCCAATCCCAAGGACTTCCGCAACGAGGTCGTGAAATTCACGTTGCGCGCGCGCGCCAAGAACCATGGGCGCAATCCCTCCTGGACGAGCTATGAAAAGCTTCGCGAAGTCATCGAGAAGCGCATGTTCGGTCAGGTGGAAGATCTCCTGCCGGTCATTAGTTTCGGCTCCAAGAAGGACAGCTCGACAGAGAAACAGCACGCCGAATTCGTCCAGCGCATGACGCAGCGTGGCTACACGGTTCGCCAGGTCCGGCGGCTCGTCGATTGGTATATGAGGGTCAACAAGGCCGGTTGACGATGCCGAACCGGGAGATTGGCAGATGCCGAATTTCATCGACCGCCGGCTCAACCCGAAGGACAAGAGCCTCGGCAACCGGCAGCGTTTCCTGAAGCGTGCCCGCGAGGAACTCAAGCGGGCCATCAAGGAACAGGTCAAGTCCGACAAGATTGCCGACGTGGACGCCGCCCATGGCGTCCCGATGCCGAAGCGTGGCGCAGGCGAGCCGACCTTTCAGCCCGCCTCCGACAGCGGTGAGCGCGAGTATATTTTGCCCGGCAACAAGGAATACATGGCGGGTGACAAGCTGTCGCGACCGCAAAGCGGTGGTGGCGGCAGCGGCCGCGGCGCTGGCCGTGGCGAGAGTGAGGACGACTTTCAGTTCATTCTATCCCGCGACGAGGTTCTCGATCTTTTCTTCGAGGACCTTGAGCTGCCTGATATGGTCAAGCTGAATCTCAAGGAAACGGTGACCTACAAGCCGCACCGCGTCGGCTTCAGCACAGCCGGAACACCCACGAACATCAATGTCGCGCGGACGATGCGCAATAGTTTCGGCCGCCGCATGGCCTTGCAGCGGCCGAGCGAAGCCGCGGTGAAAGCGCTTGCGGACGAGATCACCGCCCTGGAAGCCGAGAAGGAGTTATCCACTGCAAACCGACGGCGCCTACAGGCGCTGCGCGAGGACCTGGAGCAGATGGAGCGCAGACGTCGGCGCATTTCCTATGTCGATCCGGTCGACATTCGCTTCAACCGCTTCGAGCGCCAGCCGGTTCCCAATGCCAGCGCCGTGATGTTCTGCCTGATGGATGTGTCGGCATCCATGGGCGAGCGGGAAAAGGATCTTGCAAAACGCTTCTTCGTCCTGCTGCACCTCTTCCTGACCCGCCGTTATGAGCGGATCGATATCGTCTTCATTCGCCATACCGACGAAGCGCGCGAAGTCGACGAGGAGACGTTCTTCTACAGCAAGCAGAGCGGCGGGACGGTCGTTTCCACCGCACTTGAGGAAATGCTTCGTGTGATCGAGGAGCGCTATCCGGCACATTTGTGGAACATTTACGCCGCGCAGGCCTCCGATGGCGATAACATCAGCGGCGATTCCGAACGCTGTGCGGCACTGCTTCGCGACCATTTGATGCGTCTTTGCCAGTATTATGCCTATGTCGAGATCATCGACGAGCGCGAAACGGAAATCTTTGGAACGACCGACAACGGCACGTCGCTATGGCGCGCCTATCGCACGGTCGACGGGGAAGTGCCCAATTTCCAGATGACGCGGATCTCCCGACCCGCAGATATCTATCCCGTGTTCCGCAAGCTCTTTACCCGACAGCCTGCCATGCGCACGCGCAAGTAAGGACGACCAAATGGCGAGACGCTCGAGTTCAGGCCTGCTGTTTGATGGTTCCGATTGGAATTTTTCGACTCTTTCGCGCGCCTACGATGCCATCGAGACGATTGCGCTCGATGAGATGGGATTGGACGTCTATCCCAACCAGCTGGAGATCATTTCCTCCGAGCAGATGCTGGATGCCTACTCCTCGGTGGGCATGCCCCTGATGTACCAGCACTGGTCCTTCGGCAAGCGCTTCATTTTCGAGGATCACCTCTATCGCAAGGGACAGCGCGGCCTCGCCTACGAGCTGGTCATTAACTCCAATCCCTGCATCACCTATCTCATGGAAGAAAATACCATGGCAATGCAGGCGCTCGTGACCGCGCATGCCGCCTTCGGCCACAACCATTTTTTCAAAAACAACTATCTTTTCCGCCAATGGACCGACGCTGGCGCCATTCTGAGCTACATGGACTTCGCGAAGAAATACATTGCCAAGTGCGAAGAACGGCACGGGTTGAGCGCAGTGGAGGCGATCCTCGATTCAGCGCACGCCTTGATGGATCAGGGCGTATTCCGTTACCGTCGCCCGCCCCGACTTTCTTCCGAAAAGGTCAGAGAGCGCGCCCGGGAGCGACTGGAATACGAAGAGCAGACCTACAGCGATTTATGGCGTACGCTACCGCTGGCAACGGAAAGCCGCAACCCGGAAGACGCCGAACGCGACGCATCCGAACGCAAGAAGGTTCTCAATCTTCCAGAAGAGAACCTGCTCTATTTCCTGGAAAAGCACAGCCTCATCCTCGATCCCTGGCAGCGCGAGCTTCTCCGGATCGTTCGCGTCATTGCGCAATATTTCTATCCGCAGCGCCAAACCAAGGTGATGAACGAGGGCTGTGCGACCTTCGTGCACTACACGATCATCAACCGCCTCTTCGATCAGGGCCGGATCAGCGAGGGTGCGATGCTGGAATTGCTGAAAAGCCACTCCAACGTCGTATTTCAGCCCGCTTTCGATGACCCGCGCTTTCCTGGCATAAACCCCTACGCCTTGGGGTTCGCGATGATGCAGGACATCGAGCGCATCTGCATGGAACCGACGGAGGAAGATCGCGACTGGTTTCCGTCGTTTGCCGGCAATGGCGATTGGCAGGGGACGCTGCTCGACGCCTGGGCAAACCACCGGGACGAGTCCTTCATGCTGCAATATCTCAGCCCGGCAATGATCCGTAAGTTCCGCCTGTTTCTGCTCTCTGATCGCTCCACCGACAACTATTGCGAAGTATCTGCAATCCATAACGAGCGCGGCTATTCCAAGGTCCGCTCGGCGCTTGCCCACAGTTACGACGTCGGCGCCAGACAGCCCGATATCCAAGTTATCGATGTCGACCTGCTTGGTGATCGGCAGCTTCGGCTGCAGCACAATGTAAAGAACGGCATCCTACTGGAAGAAGGCACTCGTGATGCCACGCTGAGCCACATTCGCCGCCTCTGGGGCTACGACGTAAGCCTGAGCGGCGTCGATGCTGCAACCGGCGCGGTTCTCTACGAGTGCTCGACAGCTGAGATCTGAAGCCGGATTGATCGCCCTGAGGCGCGTTGGCACGACATCGCCGCTCTCGGAATCAGCGAATGCATTTGCCGTGCCACAGCCCGGGTTATGCCTTGGTGGACGTTGGGCATCTGCACGACGCCGAAATATCAATGCTTGTCCTCTTCCGCATGTCTACGCCTGATGCTTCGCACGACGAGCCACATACCAGCAACGACGATCGGAACAGACAGGCCGGTCAGCGTCTCGGGCGACACTTCGAGGCCGACATTGTGCGCGCCTTTTGCCAGGTAACCGAAGAGCCCGACGACATAGTAGGAGATTGCCGCCACCGACAGGCCTTCGACCGTCTGCTGCAGGCGCAGCTGCAGCTGTGCCCGGCGATCCATCGAGTTCAGCACCGTCGTATTGATACGCTCGAGTTCGACGTCGATCCAGCTTCGTAACAGCGCGGTGGCCCGGGCCAGCTTGCGCGAAAGATTCGCCTGACGCTCCTCGACCGACTGGCAGGTCCGCATGGCCGGTGCCAGTCGCCGTTCCAGGAAAGAACCGAGCGTCTCGCTGCCGGGTATCGCGGTTTCGGCGAGCGCGCGAATGCGCTCCTGGACGATCTCGTAGTAGGCGCGGCTGGCTCCGAACCGGTAGAGGCTGAGCGCCGCATTCGCCTCCAGTTCCGCCGCAAGGCGCGTAATCTCGAACAGCATCTGATCCGCCTCGTCGCGGGCGTGCAACTTCATCCGCTGTGTAATCGCGGTCAGGCCGGATTCGATCTGACGTATTTCGGGCGAGAGCGACTGCGCAAGCGGCAGGCCCATCATTGCGAGCGTGCGATAGGTCTCGATATCGAGAAGGCGCTGGACCAGCGCGCCGCGCGCACTGTCGGACATGCCGCGATCGATCACCAAAAACTTCGTCAATCCGTCACCGTCTTGGCGGAAATCGGTCAGGATCGTTGCCTGGCCGTTTCTCAGCTCGCTTCGGCACAGGCTGGTCGGATCGAAGACGGCAATCTCCTGCGCTGTATCCGATGTATCGGGCCGGATCTCCAGACGGATCCCTGATATGAAGGGCCCCGGCGGCGAAAAACTGTCGCCGAAGGGATGAACGGCTATCGGCGCGCCAAACCTCTCGGGCGATGGACAGTCCCAAAAGTATGTTGAGAACTCGGTGTGCCGCTCCCAGCGCAGCGTTCCCTGCCCCCAACTTATCGCATGATGGCTGGTTTCGCGGGCAGGCGGTGCAACGCCGCTGGAGCGGGATAGGTCGGCGAGCATCTCATGGTCGTTATCCCCGGCGCTTTCCGTCAAAAAAGCGAGCTGGAATATGACGCGTGGCGCCTGAACAAGCGCATAGGGCCGGGCATGAATCTCACCCAAAGCGCGTCCTCGAAGATCCGCAGGCGGAAAGCCAAAGCTTCCTTGCGTCATCCATGCATTCCTTTCGGTGGCGGGTTTTCCGGTCATCGATACTGGTGCCGCGGGCAGGTTGAGATGAAGAGGGAACTGAACAGGCTGGATTGGTCGCTTCCGATCAGCGTCAACACCTTCGTACGCCCCTCGCCAACTCGCAAGGAGATTTCTGATGTCCATGATGATGTCCCCACATCGCCCCTCAGGCGAGGCATGCAAGCATCTCGTTATATGCCTGTCCAGCGCGATCGGTTCGCGCGACCGTTTGCCACAGGCAAAGCATCAAAGAAGCGACTCATCTGCAGTGAGATTTAACGAACGAGGATTGCCCGGAAGTCGTTGGCATTGGTACCGGTGGGTCCGGTTTGACGATATCCGAGATCGCGTCGAAGACCGTCCTGGCGTCGTTTCGATCAAGATGATCCGCGGCATCATCCGCAACTGTCACAGCCGCGCCTTGGTTTGTCCATCCGCGAAGGTGCCGGCATTGTCTTCTAAGCCCTCGATCTCCCCCTTCCGTCACCCCTGACGGTCACGGTCGTCTCGGCGCCAGAAAGGATGACAACCGGCCTGGCGAGGGGACGATTCTTGGTCGCGACTTCACGGGCAATTGCCGCCACTTCGTAGGCTTCTCCTTCGATCGCGTCAGAAAGGACGACGGCATTGATGTCGGCGGCGCGTGCCTGCGCGACTGCGGCCTCCAAGGAGGCGGAAGCGGAAGCGATCAGACGCCGACCTTGCGGGCGCTTCACGAGATGGTCAGCGGAACCTCGCAGACGGTTTTTCATGGAACGACGAAAATACAAGCGGAGCTACCCACGATGACATTGTCATGTTATCGTCGGTTGCGAGGGAGACAGCAATGTCTGAGCTTCTACGAAGAGCCCCAAGCAGTGACAGCCCGCGTTCGCGGCGACGGCTGGAGCTGCTGACTTTCCTGATACTGGCGTTCGGAATCTGGCCCTTGGTGGCCGTCGGAGTCGTCGGCGGCTACGGCTTCATCGTGTGGATGTTCCAAGCTGTGTTCGGGCCCCCTGGCCCCCCAGCGGCGCACTGAGGCGGCTATGAGCTCAATCTCGAGACGTCAATTCCTTTCTGGCAACGCGGTGACGGCGTATGTCGGCCCTTGCCCACCAGGCGCATCCGCCGCCGCTGTCATAGAAGCCTGCACGGGTTGTGGCAAATGCATGGAACGATGTCCCACTGGGATAATCCGGATAGTAGGTGGTCTGCCGTCCCTCGATTTTTCGCAGGGCGAATGCATATTCTGCGGGGAATGCGCCCATGCATGTCCGGAACCGATTTTTTTGGCCGAGCGCATCTGCCGGTTTCCCCACGTCGCGACAATAAGCGATGATTGCTTCGCGCAACGACGGATCGCATGCCAGTCGTGCGGCGAAGCATGTCCCGAACAGGCCATTCGTTTCCGTCCTCGCATGGGCGGTCCCTTCGTGCCGGAGCTCGACGGCGAAAGGTGCACGGGGTGCGGTGCATGCCTGGGCATCTGTCCGGCGGACGCGATTTCGTTTCAAGCACGCACCGTGGAGGCAACCGATGTCTGACGGGCCGTCGCACTATCACGTATCAAGTGCTGTCGTTGCCACCCTGCCACCTAGCACTGAGCGTGTCCTTGCCGCGCTTGGCAAGATGGAGAACGTGGAAATCTACGGCTATTCCGGCGGCAAAATTATCGTCGTCATCGAAGGAACGAGTACTGGCCAACTGGGTGCGTGTCTGTCGCAAATCTCTCTGCTGGACGGAGTGATCGCGGCGAACATGGTGTTCGAGCATGTCGAGGAGGAGACGCAGTGCAATGACGGGAGAGTTGACAAGGCGTGACATTCTGAAAGCTCAGGCTGCGGCCATGGCAGCGGCGGCAGCGGGCATTGCGCTTCCTGTTTCCGCCCAGCCGGTGCCGGGCGGCGTGAGCGCTCTACAGATCAAATGGTCCAAGGCTCCATGCCGTTTTTGCGGGACTGGCTGCGGCGTAATGGTCGGCGTCAAGAATGGCCAGGTGGTCGCCACTCATGGAGACATGCAGGCCGAGGTCAACCGCGGCCTGAATTGCATCAAGGGCTACTTCCTGTCGAAGATCATGTACGGCGAGGATCGGCTGAAAACGCCGCTGCTGCGCAAACGGAACGGCGTCTATGCCAAGGACGGCGAGTTCGAACCCGTGAGTTGGGACGAGGCCTTCGACGTGATGGCCGCTCAGTGTAAGAAAGTGTTGAAGGAAAAGGGCCCGACGGCCGTCGGCATGTTTGGCTCGGGCCAGTGGACGATCTTCGAGGGGTATGCGGCCACAAAGCTCATGCGGGCGGGGTTCCGTTCCAACAACCTCGACCCCAACGCCCGGCATTGCATGGCGTCGGCGGCATATGCCTTCATGCGCACTTTCGGCATGGACGAGCCGATGGGCGTGTATGATGATTTCGAGAATGCCGATGCCTTTGTGCTTTGGGGCTCGAACATGGCGGAGATGCACCCGATCCTGTGGACACGCGTCGCCGACCGCCGGCTCGGGCAGCCGCATGTTCGCGTCGCGGTGCTCTCCACCTTCACGCATCGCAGCATGGATCTCGCCGACATCCCGATCATCTTCAAGCCGGGAACGGATCTTGCAATCCTCAACTACATCGCCAATCACATCATCCAGACCGGCCGCGTCAACCAGGACTTCGTACAGCGGCACACACGGTTCGTCCGCGGCGTCACCGACATCGGCTACGGCTTGCGGCCGGACAACCCGTTGGAAGTGGCGGCTGCCGGTGCGGCC
>NZ_AKKA01000074.1 GCF_000282035.1 Rhizobium sp. CF122 | reverse complement strand
GTGATCGTCGTCGGCGCCGGTGGCGCCGGGCTTCGCGCCACGCTCGGCATGGCCGAACAGGGTTTCCGCACGGCCTGCATCACCAAGGTTTTCCCGACCCGCTCGCACACGGTCGCGGCCCAGGGCGGCATCGCCGCCTCGCTGCAGAACATGACGCCTGATAGTTGGCAGTGGCACCTCTACGACACCGTCAAGGGCTCCGACTGGCTCGGCGACGTCGACGCCATGCAGTATCTCACCATGGAAGCGCCGAAGGCGGTCTATGAACTCGAACATTACGGCGTGCCCTTCTCGCGCAACGAGGAAGGCAAGATTTACCAGCGCCCGTTCGGCGGCCACATGCAGAACTTCGGCGAAGGCCCGCCGGTACAGCGCACCTGTGCCGTTGCCGACCGTACCGGCCATGCCATCCTGCACACGCTTTACGGTCAGTCGCTGCGCAACAATGCCGAGTTCTTCATTGAGTATTTCGCGCTCGACTTGATCATGTCGGAAGACGGCAGCCGCTGCACCGGCGTCGTTGCCTGGTGCCTTGACGACGGCACGATCCATCGCTTCGCCGCCAAGATGGTGGTGCTGGCGACCGGCGGTTACGGCCGCGCCTATTTCTCGGCAACGTCTGCCCACACCTGCACCGGTGACGGCGGCGGCATGGTGGCACGCGCCGGCCTGCCCTTGCAGGACATGGAATTCGTGCAGTTCCACCCGACCGGCATCTACGGTTCGGGCTGTCTCATCACCGAAGGCGCGCGCGGCGAAGGCGGTTACCTCGTCAATTCCGAGGGCGAACGCTTCATGGAACGCTATGCGCCTTCGGCCAAGGACCTTGCCTCGCGCGACGTTGTTTCGCGCTGCATGACGTTGGAAATCCGCGAAGGCCGCGGCGTCGGCAAGGCCAAGGACCACATCTTCCTGCATCTCGACCATCTCGATCCGGGCGTTCTGCATGAACGCCTGCCGGGAATTTCCGAGAGCGCCAAGATATTCGCCGGCGTCGACGTGACGCGCGAGCCGATCCCGGTCCTGCCGACCGTTCACTACAACATGGGCGGCATTCCGACCAATTATTGGGGCGAAGTGCTGAATGCCGACAGCTCAAATCCGGAACGCATCATCCCCGGCCTGATGGCCGTCGGTGAAGCCGGCTGTGCCTCCGTGCATGGGGCCAACCGCCTCGGCTCCAATTCGCTGATCGACCTCGTGGTCTTCGGCCGCGCTGCCGCGATCCGCGCCGGCGAGGTGATCGACCGTGCGGCCCCAATCCCGCACCTCAACGTCGCTGCCTGCGACAAGATCATGGATCGCTTCGACGGCCTGCGTCACGCCAGCGGCAGCACGCCGACGGCTGTGCTGCGCGAGAAGATGCAGCGCGCCATGCAGGAAGACGCTGCCGTGTTCCGCACGCAGGAATCGCTGGAATCGGGCTGCAAGCGCATCTCGGCCATCTGGCAGGAAATGCGCGACATCAAGGTCACTGACCGTTCGATGATCTGGAACTCAGACCTCGTGGAAACGCTCGAGCTACAGAACCTGATGGCCAATGCCATCACCACCATCTACGGCGCCGAGGCGCGCAAGGAAAGCCGCGGCTCGCATGCGCGAGAGGACTACACCGAAGGCGCATTTGCCGGCCGCGACGACGTCAACTGGCGCAAGCATACGCTCGCCTGGGTCAACGACGCCGGCGACGTCAAGCTCGACTACCGCCCGGTTCACACCGAGCTCATCGCAGAGGGCATCGATCCCAAGAAGATCGCGCCCAAGGCTCGCGTGTACTAAGAGGAACTGGACATGGTTGAACTCGCTCTTCCCAAGAACTCCCAGATGCGCGAAGGCAAGGTGTGGCCGAAGCCGGCGGGTGCGAAGAACACCCGCGAATTCCGCGTCTACCGCTGGAGCCCGGATGACGGTCAGAACCCGTCGATCGACACTTTCTACATCGATGTCGACGATTGCGGCCCGATGGTGCTCGACGGTCTGCTCTATATCAAGAACAAGATCGACCCGACGCTGACGCTGCGCCGTTCCTGTCGTGAGGGCATCTGCGGTTCCTGCGCGATGAACATCGATGGCGCCAATACGCTGGCCTGCACCAAGGGCCTCGACGACATCAAGGGCACGGTGAAGATCTATCCGCTGCCGCATTTGCCTGTCGTCAAGGACCTGGTTCCCGACTTGAGCAACTTCTATGCCCAGCATCGCTCGATCGAGCCGTGGCTGAAGACGGTTTCACCGACGCCGGCCAAGGAGTGGAAGCAGAGCCACGAGGATCGCCAGAAGCTGGACGGCCTTTACGAGTGCATCCTCTGTGCCTGCTGCTCGACCTCCTGTCCGAGCTACTGGTGGAACGGCGACCGTTACCTCGGCCCGGCTGTTCTCTTGCAGGCCTACCGTTGGCTGATCGACTCGCGAGACGAGGCGACCGGCGAGCGCCTCGACAATCTCGAGGATCCGTTCCGCCTCTATCGCTGCCATACCATCATGAACTGTGCGCAGACCTGCCCGAAGGGTCTGAACCCGGCAAAGGCGATCGCCGAGATCAAGAAGATGATGGTCGAGCGCCGCGTCTGATCGATCCAGCAAGAGGGCCGCAGATGCGGCCCTTTTCTTTATCCGATCACGGAGCCTTGATTTGCCCGGGATTGCGCCAAATTTGTCTCGGGTTTACGGCGTTGCTCCCACATCGACACAATTTCTCCTCGCGCTGGCTTGATTCAATACAGCCTTTCAAGATAATTCCGCCGTGATTGCGCGGCAACTTCAGGACAATACTGGAAAAATCAGGAGTATCATGATGCAGTTCAGACATATGGCGACAGGTCTCGTGGTTATTCTGTCGTTAGCTGGCTGCCAGCGCACCGCTTACAATGATGCAAGCTATTCTGCCCCGGCGCCGCTCACGGCGCAGCCGGTTCCTTCGGTTCAGGGCGGGCAGCTTCCGCCGCCTTCCGGCTCTTCCCAGTTCCCTGCCGCTCCGACGACCACGGCACCTGTCGCCGGCGGCCAGCCCGGCGCCATGGCCGCGAATGCGATGGATGTCACCAAGGAATCGATGGTCGGCAGCTGGCGCGTCAACGGGTCCTGCGACATGTTCCTGACGCTGACCAATCTTGGCAGCGGCTCGCGCGGCGGTACGCGCGGCTGCGTCGGCGAACTGACGGCGATGGGCTCCTGGGAAGTCACGGGCAAGCAGGTCATCCTGAAGGACCGCAGCGGCAATCAGATCGGCAGCGTCTACAAGACTGCCGACAACGCCTTTAGCGGCCAGACCAATACCGGCCAGCCGATCAGCCTCAGCCGTTAAAAGATCAGGCGGCGAAGGCCGCCGATCCTGCATAGGCGGACCTCCTTTATGCAACCCATGCCAGACTATTCCCTGAGCGTCAGCGAACAGTTGAAGTCGCTGACGGCTTCGGGCGCGCTTCAAATCGATTCAGCCCAGATGCATGTGGCGAAATGTCTGGACCGGGTTCTGTCGGCGCTGAAGCAGAGGCGGCCGGCGGCAAAGGCAAGCGCTCTCGGCTGGTTGTTCGCCAACAAGAAGAAGCCGTCGGAATCGGTCAAGGGGCTCTACATTCACGGCAGCGTCGGCCGCGGCAAGACGATGCTGATGGATATGTTTTTCGGGATGGCGCCCTGCGCGAAGAAGCGGCGCGCGCATTTCCATGAATTCATGACCGACGTGCACCACCGCATTGCGGCACACCGGCTGAAGCTGAAGCAGGGCGAAACGAAGCAGGCCGATCCCATTCCGGTCGTCGCTGCTGCTCTCTATGACGAAGCCGAACTGCTTTGCTTTGATGAGTTTACCGTGACGGACATTGCCGATGCGATGATTCTGTCGCGGCTTTTCTCCGAACTTTTCCGGCGCGGATGCCTGCTGGTCGCGACCTCGAATGTCGAGCCCGACAATCTTTACAAGGACGGCCTCAATCGAAGCCTGTTCCTGCCCTTCGTCGACCTTCTGAAACAGAATGTCGAGATCGTGACCCTCGACTCGCCGACCGATTACCGGATGGAGAAGCTCGACAGTCAGCCGGTCTACCTGACGCCCATCGACGAGCGCACGGACATGGCGATGGAAGCGTCCTGGACTCAGGCACTGCATGGGCGAAAGGCGCAACCGCTCGAAATTCCGATGAAAGGGCGCTCAATCCACGTTCCCCTTGCAGTCGATCGCATCGCGCGCTTCTCCTTTGCCGACCTTTGCGAAAAACCGCTCGGTCCGGCTGACTTTCTCGCGATTTCAGAGCGTTTCGATGCGATCTTCCTCGAACACGTGCCATTGCTGGGGCCTGACAAACGGAATCAGATCAAGCGCTTCATCATCTTGATCGATACGCTTTACGATCATGCGGTGCGGCTCTATGTCTCCGCAGCAGCGATGCCTGAAAATTTGTTGACACAAGCGCGTGGTACCGAGGGCTTCGAGTTCGACCGCACTGTCTCGCGTCTTTTCGAAATGCGCAGCGCCGAGTATCTCGCATTGCACCATGAGCGACGGGCTGCCGAGTAACGCTTTGGTGACAATCTATATTACGTTTACGTAAGAATTTTATGATCTAAACGATTGAAATTCCTCGCTCAAAAATAATCGTTTGCCATTTTTTGGCTTTGGGGCTATGCGATGGCGGCATTGGGCGATGCCCCCTCCGCGCGTCGCCTGACGAATTTTGATCGCAAAGGAAACAGCGAAATGGCGCGTAACAAGATCGCACTCATTGGTTCTGGCATGATTGGTGGCACGCTGGCGCATCTCGCCGGCCTGAAGGAACTGGGCGACATCGTTCTCTTCGATATCGCCGACGGTATTCCTCAGGGTAAGGGCCTCGACATTGCTCAGTCCTCTCCGGTCGAGGGCTTCGACGCCAACCTGACGGGCGCCAGCGACTACTCCGCGATCGAAGGCGCGGACGTCTGCATCGTCACCGCCGGCGTCGCCCGCAAGCCGGGCATGAGCCGCGACGATCTTCTCGGCATTAACCTCAAGGTCATGGAACAGGTCGGCGCCGGCATCAAGAAGTACGCCCCGAACGCTTTCGTTATCTGCATCACCAACCCGCTCGACGCGATGGTCTGGGCGCTGCAGAAGTTCTCCGGCCTCCCTGCCAACAAGGTCGTCGGCATGGCCGGCGTGCTCGACAGCTCGCGCTTCCGCCTGTTCCTCTCCCAAGAATTCAACGTTTCCGTCCAGGATGTCACGGCATTCGTTCTCGGCGGCCACGGCGACACCATGGTGCCGCTCGCTCGTTACTCCACGGTCGCAGGTATCCCGCTGACCGACCTTATCACCATGGGTTGGGTCACCAAGGAGCGTCTGGAAGAAATCATCCAGCGCACCCGCGATGGCGGAGCCGAAATCGTCGGCCTGCTGAAGACTGGCTCGGCCTACTACGCGCCGGCTGCTTCCGCGATCGAAATGGCTGAATCCTACCTCAAGGACAAGAAGCGCGTCCTGCCTTGCGCGGCTCAGCTGACCGGCCAGTACGGCGTCAAGGACATGTATGTCGGCGTTCCCACGGTCATTGGTGCCGGCGGCGTCGAGCGCATCATCGAGATCGACCTGAACAAGGCCGAGAAGGAAGCCTTCGACAAGTCTGTCGGCGCTGTCGCCGGCCTATGCGAAGCCTGCATCAACATCGCGCCTGCGCTCAAGTAATCAGACCACGCGCTGACGTCATCCAAACAGGAATAGACCCATGAATATTCATGAATATCAGGCCAAGGCCCTGCTGAAGGGCTATGGCGCGCCGGTCGCGCAAGGTGTGGCGATCCTCAAGGTCGAGGAGGCCGAAGCTGCCGCCAAGTCGCTCCCCGGCCCGCTTTACGTGGTCAAGAGCCAGATTCACGCCGGCGGCCGCGGTAAGGGCAAGTTCAAGGAACTCGGCCCTGACGCGAAGGGCGGCGTTCGCCTCGCCAAGTCGATCGACGAAGTCGTTGCCCACGCCAAGGAAATGCTCGGCAATACGCTGGTGACGGCGCAGACAGGTGAAGCTGGCAAGCAGGTCAACCGCCTCTACATCGAAGACGGCGCCGACATCGCTCGCGAGCTCTATTGCTCGCTGCTCGTCGATCGCTCCGTCGGCCGCGTTGCCTTCGTCGTCTCGACGGAAGGCGGCATGGACATCGAGGCCGTCGCTCACGACACGCCTGAAAAGATCCACACGATTGCGATCGATCCGGAAGCCGGTGTCACGGCTGCCGATGTTGCTGCGATCTCCAAGGCGCTGCAGCTCGACGGCGCTGCCGCCGAAGACGCAAAGGCGCTGTTCCCGGCGCTCTACAAGGCCTTCGGCGAAAAGGACATGGCTCTGCTTGAAGTCAACCCGCTGATCGTCATGAAGGACGGCCACCTGCGCGTTCTCGACGCTAAGATGTCGTTCGACGGCAATGCGCTGTTCCGCCATGACGACGTCAAGGCGCTGCGCGACGAGACCGAAGAAGACGCCAAGGAAATCGAGGCCTCGAAGTGGGACCTCGCCTATGTCGCCCTCGATGGCAATATCGGCTGCATGGTCAACGGCGCCGGTCTTGCGATGGCGACGATGGACATCATCAAGCTCTATGGCAAGGAGCCGGCGAACTTCTGCGACGTCGGCGGTGGCGCCGGCAAGGAGAAGGTCGCTGCGGCCTTCAAGATCATTACCGCCGACCCGAAGGTCGAGGGCATCCTCGTTAACATCTTCGGCGGCATCATGCGCTGTGACGTCATCGCCGAAGGCGTTGTCGCGGCTGTTCAGGAAGTCGGTCTTAAGGTTCCGCTCGTCGTGCGCCTCGAAGGCACCAATGTCGAGCTTGGCAAGAAGATCCTCAACGAGTCGGGCCTGGCGATCACCGCAGCCGACGACCTTGACGATGCGGCGAAGAAGATCGTCGCGGCGATCAAAGCCTAATCTGGAAGGACCGGAAAGAATGTCTATTCTCGTCAACAAAGACACGAAGGTTCTCGTTCAGGGCCTGACCGGCAAGACCGGCACCTTCCATACCGAACAGGCGCTCGCCTATTACGGCACCAAGATGGTCGGCGGTATTCATCCGAAAAAGGGCGGCGAATCGTGGTCGTCGGGCGTCGATGGCACCTCGCTGCCGATCTTCGCGACCGTTGCCGAGGCCAAGGAAAAGACCGGCGCCGACGCGACCGTGATCTACGTTCCGCCGGCAGGCGCCGCCGACGCGATCATCGAGGCGATCGAAGCCGAGATCCCGTTCATCACCTGCATCACCGAAGGCATCCCTGTTATGGACATGGTCCGCGTCAAGGCTCGCCTCGACCGCTCCAAGTCGCGACTGCTTGGGCCCAACTGCCCGGGCATCCTGACGCCGGAAGAATGCAAAATCGGCATCATGCCGGGCTCGATCTTCCGCAAGGGTTCGGTCGGTATCGTTTCCCGCTCGGGCACGCTGACCTACGAAGCGGTGTTCCAGACCTCGAACGAAGGCCTCGGCCAGACGACGGCCGTCGGCATCGGCGGTGATCCGGTCAAGGGCACCGAGTTCATCGACGTCCTGGAAATGTTCCTCGCAGACGAAGCCACCCAGTCGATCATCATGATCGGCGAAATCGGCGGCTCGGCTGAAGAAGACGCGGCACAGTTCCTGATCGACGAAGCCAAGAAGGGCCGCAAAAAGCCGATGGCCGGTTTCATCGCTGGCCGTACGGCTCCCAAGGGCCGTACGATGGGCCACGCCGGTGCTGTCGTGTCCGGTGGCAAGGGCGATGCGGAATCGAAGATCGCGGCCATGGAATCGGCCGGGATCAAGGTATCGCCGTCCCCGGCTCGCCTCGGTAAGACGCTGGTTGAAGTCCTCAAGGGCTAATCCAATCTATAACCCGGGCAGCGGTTCTTACTGTCTGCCCGGATCTCGACTTCGAAATGAAATGAGCCGCGGACAGGCGGCTAACGACAGATGCGGCAAGCCGGTCGAGTATCCGGCGGATTCACAAGTCAGGAGGCGGACGAAAGCGTCCGCATGTAACCATGGCACGGCAAGAAGCCAACGAGCAGTTTCAGATTACCTCGTTCCTGGATGGCGCCAATGCTTCGTATATCGAGCAGCTTTATGCGCGCTATGAGGAAGACCCGAACTCGGTCGGCGAGGAGTGGCGGTCTTTCTTCAAGGCGCTGGAAGACAATCCGGAAGATGTGAAGAAGGCGGCCAAGGGTGCATCCTGGCGCAAGAAGGATTGGCCTCTGCAGCCCAAGAGCGACCTCGTATCGGCGCTCGACGGTGATTGGGGCACTGTTGAAAAGATCATCGAGACCAAGGTCAAGGGCAAAGCGGAAGCCGCCGGCAAGCCGACCGATGGCGCCGATATCCTGCAGGCAACGCGCGATTCCGTCCGTGCCATCATGATGATCCGCGCCTACCGCATGCGCGGTCACTTGCATGCCAAGCTCGATCCGCTCGGGATCGCCGCGCCTGTTGAAGACTACAAGGAACTGTCGCCCGTAGCTTACGGCTTCACCGAGGCCGACTATTCCCGCAAGATCTTCATCGACAACGTTCTCGGCCTCGAATACGCCACCCTGCCCGAGATGATCGAGATTCTCGAGCGCACCTACTGCTCGACCCTCGGCGTCGAATTCATGCACATCTCCAATCCGGAAGAGAAGGCCTGGATTCAGGAGCGCATCGAAGGCCCGGACAAGGGCGTTGCCTTCACACCGGAAGGCAAGAAGGCAATCCTCGCCAAGCTGGTCGAAGCCGAAGGCTACGAGCAGTTCCTCGACGTGAAGTTCAAGGGCACCAAGCGCTTCGGTCTCGATGGCGGTGAATCGCTCGTCCCGGCGCTCGAGCAGATCTTGAAGCGCGGCGGCCATCTCGGCCTTCGCGAAGCCGTGTTCGGCATGGCTCACCGCGGCCGCTTGAATGTGCTCTCACAGGTCATGGGCAAGCCGCACCGCGCCATCTTCCACGAGTTCAAGGGCGGTTCCTACGCACCTGATGAAGTCGAAGGTTCGGGCGACGTGAAATATCACCTCGGGGCGTCCTCAGACCGTGAGTTCGACGGCAACAAGGTTCACGTGTCACTGACGGCCAACCCGTCGCACCTCGAAATCGTCGACCCTGTCGTCATGGGCAAGGCCCGCGCCAAGCAGGATATGGGCGCTACCGTCTGGGAAGGCGACACCATTCCGCTTTCCGAGCGCGCAAAGGTTTTGCCGCTGCTGATCCATGGCGACGCGGCTTTTGCCGGCCAGGGCGTGATTGCAGAGATCCTCGGCCTGTCCGGCCTGCGCGGTCACCGCGTTGCCGGCACGATGCACGTCATCATCAACAACCAGATCGGCTTCACCACCAATCCGGCCTTCTCGCGTTCGTCGCCCTATCCGTCCGATGTCGCCAAGATGATCGAGGCGCCGATCTTCCACGTCAACGGCGACGATCCGGAAGCGGTTGTCTACGCTGCCAAGATTGCCATGGAATTTCGCATGAAGTTCCACAAGCCTGTCGTCGTCGACATGTTCTGCTACCGTCGCTACGGCCACAACGAAGGCGACGAGCCGTCCTTCACGCAGCCGAAGATGTACAAGGTCATCCGCGCTCACAAGACCGTGCTGCAGATCTATGCGGACCGCCTTGTTGCCGAGGGTCTCGTCAGCGACGGCGAAGTCGAGAGGATGAAGGCCGATTGGCGCGCGCATCTCGAGCAGGAATTCGACGCCGGCCAAAGCTACAAGCCGAACAAGGCCGACTGGCTGGACGGCGAGTGGTCGGGCCTGCGCACGGCTGACAATGCCGACGAGCAACGCCGCGGCAAGACCGCCGTTCCGATGAAGACGCTCAAGGATATCGGCCGCAAGCTGTCGGAAATTCCGGAAGGCTTCCGTGCGCACCGCACGATCCAGCGTTTCATGGAAAACCGCGCCAACATGATCCAGACGGGTGAGAACCTCGACTGGGCGATGGCTGAGGCGCTTGCCTTCGGATCGCTGGTGGTCGAAGGCCACAAGATCCGTCTCTCCGGTCAGGATTGCGAACGCGGCACGTTCTCGCAACGTCATTCGGTTCTCTACGATCAGGAGAGCGAAGAGCGCTTTATTCCGCTTGCGAACCTGTCGCCCAACCAGGCCCGTTATGAAGTCATCAACTCGATGCTCTCGGAAGAAGCGGTGCTCGGCTTCGAATACGGCTATTCGCTGGCTCGTCCGAACGCGCTGACCCTTTGGGAAGCCCAGTTCGGGGACTTCGCCAACGGCGCGCAGGTCGTCTTCGACCAGTTCATCTCGTCGGGCGAACGCAAGTGGCTGCGCATGTCCGGTCTCGTCTGCCTGTTGCCGCATGGCTACGAAGGTCAGGGCCCCGAGCACTCTTCGGCCCGCCTCGAACGCTTCCTGCAGCTCTGCGCTGAAGACAACATGCAGGTCGCCAACGTCACGACGCCGGCGAACTACTTCCACATCCTGCGCCGGCAGCTGAAGCGTGACTTCCGCAAGCCGCTCGTTCTGATGACGCCGAAGTCGCTGCTGCGCCACAAGCGGGCTGTTTCCAGCCTTGCGGAACTCGCCGGCGAGTCCTCCTTCCATCGCCTGCTCTGGGACGATGCGGAGGTCATCAAGGACGGCCCGATCAAGCTGCAGAAGGACAACAAGATCCGCCGCGTCGTCATGTGCACCGGCAAGGTCTATTACGACCTTCTGGAAGAGCGTGAAAAGCGTGGCGTCGACGACATCTACCTGCTGCGCGTCGAACAGCTCTATCCGTTCCCGGCAAAGGCGCTCATCAACGAGCTCAGCCGCTTCCGGAACGCAGAGATGGTCTGGTGCCAGGAAGAGCCTAAGAACATGGGCGCATGGTCGTTCATCGACCCGTATCTGGAATGGGTGCTCGCCCATATCGATGCGAAGTACCAGCGCGTCCGCTACACCGGTCGTCCGGCCGCCGCTTCGCCGGCGACGGGTCTGATGTCCAAGCATCTGTCGCAGCTCGCCGCATTCCTCGAGGATGCGCTGGGCGGCTAAGGGATCGGGCGATGGCATATTTCTTCCTCAGACTTGTGCCGCCTCGTCCCCGTTTTCCGCATGATGCGACCGGGGAGGAAACGGCCGCGATGAAGCGCCATGTCACCTATTGGCACCAAAATGCAGAAGAGGGATCGGCGATTGCCGTCGGTCCCGTCTTCGAAGGTGAGGGAGCCTGGGGCATGGCAGTCGTTTCGGCAGTGGATCAAAAGGCGGCGCAAGCGCTTGCCGATGCCGATCCGATCATCCAGTCCGGTTACGGCTTTCGCTTTGACATATTGCCAATGCCCTCGATCATTCTCCGGCCATCTGTTGCCGGAAACGAATAAACGAACACAAGCAAATCAGGATTTGAACAATGGCCACAGAAATCCGCGTTCCAACTCTCGGTGAATCCGTCAGCGAGGCAACCGTCGGTACCTGGTTCAAGAAGGTCGGCGACGCCATCAGGGCCGACGAGCCGATTCTCGAGCTTGAAACCGACAAGGTGACCATCGAAGTGCCGGCTCCCGCTTCGGGGACGCTGTCTGAAATCGTTGCCCAGGCTGGCGAAACCGTCGGTCTTGGCGCACTGCTCGGCCAGATCGCCGCAGGCGCCGTTGCTGCAGCTGCTCCGGCTCCTGCTGCCGCTCCTGCCAAGGCCGCCGAACCTGCTGCCGCGGCACCTGCACTGGTCGCCGCTGCTGCTGCGCCGGCTGCTTCCGAATCCGCCATGCCGCCGGCACCGGCTGCTGCGAAGATGCTTGCCGAGAACAGCCTGTCGGCCGATCAGGTCGACGGCAGCGGCAAACGCGGCCAGGTTCTGAAGGGCGACGTGATCGCCGCTGTTGCCAAGGGCATCTCCGCCCCGGCGGCCGCTGCGGCCCCTGCCGTTCCGGCTGCTGCCCGCGGCCCGTCGACGCTCGAGGACGCCGCTCGCGAAGAGCGCGTGAAGATGACGCGCCTGCGCCAGACGATCGCCAAGCGCCTGAAGGACGCACAGAACACCGCCGCCATGCTGACCACCTACAACGAGGTGGACATGAAGGCCGTCATGGATCTGCGCGCCAAGTACAAGGACGTCTTCGAAAAGAAGCATGGCGTGAAGCTCGGCTTCATGGGCTTCTTCACCAAGGCGATCACGCATGCGCTGAAGGAGCTCCCGGCCGTCAACGCCGAGATCGACGGCACCGACATCATCTACAAGAACTTCTGCCACATCGGCATGGCCGTCGGCACGGACAAGGGTCTCGTCGTGCCTGTCATCCGTGACGCCGACCAGATGTCGATTGCCGAAGTCGAGAAGGAACTGGCGCGTCTGGCAAAGGCTGCTCGCGACGGCTCGCTTTCGATGGCCGATATGCAGGGCGGCACGTTTACGATCACCAACGGTGGCGTCTACGGTTCGCTGATGTCCTCGCCGATCCTGAATGCTCCGCAGTCCGGTATCCTCGGTATGCATAAGATCCAGGACCGTCCGGTTGTCGTCGGCGGCCAGATCGTCATCCGTCCGATGATGTATCTCGCGCTCTCCTACGATCACCGCATCGTCGACGGTAAGGAAGCCGTGACCTTCCTCGTTCGGGTCAAGGAAAGCCTGGAAGACCCGGAACGTCTGGTTCTCGATCTCTAAGCAATCGACTGGGCCGCATGAGCGGCCCTTTTCACCTCGGCGGGGGCGCGCGATGTCGCTGGCAATTTCCACAGGGCGTATGACGATCATGCCTCCCCTTGCCAAAGGCAGGGTGGTCGGGGTTTCGTTCGCGTTTCTGTTGGCGCTGCCTGCGGCCGCTGTCGGCGCTTCCGACTGCCGGCAGGCGAGCGCTGTCTATGCCGACAGGGATGGCGCCTACGAGCTGCGCTTCACGCCGATCGATTCGGAAGCGGCGGCTGCCAGCAACCGGTTCACGCTGAAAGTGCTGAAAACCTCGATCGAACTCGACGGCTACGTCATGCCCTCGGACGATCCCGAGCGCGCCGTCGGTATCCTGATGTTTAAATGCCCAGGCGGCGACGTGACGGGCGCCGATCTTGACGCCTGCACAATCTGGCAGGGCACAGTCTACGGCGCAAACGCCAAGGGCGAGATCGACAACCTTCAGCCTGAAGCTGCGGCTGCCGCTGACAGCGTCTTTCTGCCAGGCCTCGGTCCGTCGATCCGCCAATCGCAGATCTGGGGTAACGACAAGGCGAGTGTTGCGCCGTGGGACGTCCTGGCATTCAAGGAGTGCGCGAAATGACAAAACGACCGGTCCTTCTCGTCACCGGCGGCAGCCGGGGCATCGGTGCTGCGGTCTGCCGGCTTGCTGCCCGCCAGGGCTGGAACGTCGCGGTGAACTACGCCGCGAACCGCGCTGCTGCCGACACTGTTGTCTCCGAAGTCAAGGCTGAGGGTGGCGACGCTATCGCGATCAAGGGCGATGTCGGAAGCGCGCAGGATATCACTTTGATGTTCCAGGCCGTCGACAGACATTTCGGACGGCTGGATGGACTGGTCAACAATGCCGGCATCGTCGATACGCAGCAGCGCGTCGACGAGATGAGCGTCGAACGCCTTGAGCGGATGATGCGGATCAATGTGACCGGCTCGATTCTCTGCGCGGCCGAGGCCGTCCGCCGCATGTCGTCGAAGCATGGCGGTAAAGGCGGCGTAATCGTCAACATCTCGTCGATGGCAGCGGTTCTGGGTTCGGCCTCGCAGTATGTCGATTACGCCGCGTCGAAGGCCGCGATCGATACCTTCACCATCGGTCTCTCACGAGAAGTGGCGAACGAGGGCGTGCGTGTGAACGCCATCCGTCCCGGCGTCATCGATACCGACATTCATGCGTCCGGCGGCCTGCCGAACCGCGCGCGCGACCTGGCGCCGAGCATCCCCATGCAAAGGCCCGGTACGGCGGAGGAAATCGCCGATGCGGTCCTCTACCTTCTTTCGCCGACGGCTTCCTATATAACGGGCGCCATACTCAATGTAAGCGGCGGCCGTTAGGACGCGGAGACCATTTTCTCATGCAATATCCTCTCGAATTTCTCGGCCTGATGGCCGTCTTTTCAATCTTCATCGTTGTGCCAGGCGCTGACTTTGCCGTCATCCTGCGTCAGAGCATCGTGCATGGCCGTCGTGCCGCTATCATGACCGGCCTTGGCATGGGTTTCTCTCTGCTGTTTCACATCAGCTACACGATCCTCGGCCTCGGCCTGATCGTTTCCAAATCGCTGATGCTGTTTGCCATGATCAAATGGGCAGGCGTCGCCTATCTGGTGTACCTCGGCATCAGATCGTTCCGCGAGCCGGGTTTCAACGTGAATGAAATCGAGGTGACGGAGGAAGACCGCAAGCCGATCTCGGCGCTGGAATGCCTAGGCATGGGCTTCATCACCAACGCGCTCAATCCGAAGCCGGTGCTCTTCTTCCTGTCGCTGTTCTCGACGCTGGTGCATCACGATACCCCGGCGCTGATCCAGTTCAGCTACGGCATCGGCATGGCCACAGCGCTCGTCGCCTGGTTCGCCGGCGTCTCGACCTTCTTCACCGTCAAGCCCATTCGCGACCGCTTCATCGCAAGCGGCAAATGGTTCAACCGCATCACCGGCGCCGCATTGGTCGGCTTCGGATTCCGCCTCGCGCTCGCCCGCGCGGCTGACTAAGCAAATAACGAAAAGGGAAAGAAACAATGTCCTACGATGTGATCGTTATCGGAACCGGCCCCGGCGGCTACGTCGCCGCCATCAAGGCGGCGCAGCTTGGCCTCAAGGTCGCTGTCGTTGAAAAGCGCGCGACTTTCGGCGGCACCTGCCTGAACGTCGGCTGCATCCCGTCCAAGGCGCTGCTGCATGCCTCCGAAATGTTCCATCAGGCCGGCCACGGCATGGATGCGCTTGGCATCGAGGTAGCCGCTCCGAAGCTGAACCTCGAAAAGATGCTGGCGCACAAGGATGCGACGGTGAAGTCGAACGTCGACGGCGTTGCCTTCCTCTTCAAGAAGAACAAGATCGATGCCTTCCAGGGCACCGGCAAGATCGTATCGGCTGGCAAGGTTTCCGTGACTGGCGAAGACGGCAAGGTGCAAGAAATCGTAGGCAAGAACATTGTCATCGCCACCGGCTCCGACGTGGCCGGCATTCCGGGTGTGAAGGTCGACATCGACGAGAAGGTGATCATTTCCTCGACGGGCGCGATCGCGCTCGAGAAGGTGCCGGAAACGATGATCGTTGTCGGCGGTGGCGTCATCGGCCTCGAGCTCGGTTCCGTCTGGTCGCGCCTCGGCGCCAAGGTCACCGTTGTCGAATATCTCGATACAATTCTCGGCGGTATGGATGGCGAAGTCTCCAAGCAATTCCAGCGGATGCTCGTCAAGCAGGGCGTGGCCATCAACCTGAGTTCCAAGGTGACGGGCGTCGAAAAGGGCGGCAAGGGTGCCAAGGTAACGTTCGAGCCGGTCAAGGGTGGCGATGCGCAGACGCTGGAAGCCGAGGTCGTTCTGATCGCGACCGGCCGCATTCCTTACACGGCCGGCCTCGGTCTTGAAGAAGCAGGCGTCAAGCTCGACAACCGTGGCCGCGTCGAGATCGACGGTCATTTCCGTACGAACGTTCCCGGCATCTACGCAATCGGCGACGTGGTGAAGGGGCCGATGCTGGCCCACAAGGCTGAAGACGAAGGCGTGGCACTCGCCGAAATCCTCGCCGGCCAGCATGGCCATGTGAACTACGACGTCATCCCGAGCGTCGTCTACACGCAGCCGGAGGTCGCTTCCGTCGGCAAGACCGAGGAAGAGCTGAAGGCCGCAGGCGTCGCCTACAAGGTCGGCAAGTTCCCGTTCACGGCCAACGGTCGTGCCCGCGCCATGCTGGCGACCGATGGCTTCGTGAAGATCCTTTCCGACAAGGAAACTGATCGTGTCCTCGGCGGCCACATTGTCGGCTTTGGTGCCGGCGAGATGATCCACGAGATCTCCGTGCTGATGGAGTTCGGTGGTTCCGCCGAAGATCTCGGCCGCACGTGCCACGCGCACCCGACCATGTCGGAAGCGGTCAAGGAAGCGGCTCTCGCCGCCTTCTTCAAGCCGATCCATATGTAATATTAAATTTTGGCAATACGGGACGGGCCGCTTGCTTCACAGCAGGCGGCCCATTTACCTTAGAACAGTTCTAATTGCTGTTTTGAGGATAGATACATGCCTACCGATTCTCGTGATGCATATAGCCTGCCGCAGCGGTTGCTGCATTGGGTGATGGCGCTCATGATCTTTTTCAACCTGCTCTTTCCAGATGGTATGAACGCTTGGAACCGGACGGTCCGTCGGGGTGGCATCCCATCGGTTGATCAGGTTGCATCTGCCAATGTGCATGCCTATGTCGGCATCGGCATTCTCATTCTGGCAATCCTTCGTGTTTGCTTGCGCCTTTTTCAGGGTGCGCCCGCTGAGCCGGCGGCGGAACCGAAGATATTCCGGATTGGCGCCAAGGTCGCACATGCCGCGCTCTACCTGCTGATCTTCCTCCTGCCGCTGACCGGCATGGCGGCGTACTATCTAGGGGTCAATATTTCCGGCGAGCTTCATGGTGGTATCTTCAAGGCGGTCCTGTGGGCCGTGATCACCGCGCATGTCGCTGGCGCGCTCGCCCATCAGTTCTACTGGAAGACCAATGTTCTCAGGCGAATGACCGTCGGGAGCTAGTTGACGGCCGTCACCGTGAAGCCCTGCTTGCGCAAGAGTTCAATCACGCCGCCTTCGCCCGGCAGATGCAGGGCGCCGACGGCCATGAAGACGTTGCCATTGGCAAGGATCGGGGCTGCACGCTCGGCCATCACCTTGTTGCGGTCGAGAATGATGCGTTGCTCGAAGGCGGCGTAGTCGCCGTCCTCGTCCTTGCCGTCAGGCGAGACGGTCTTCAGCATCGGAATGGTCATGCCGATATCGCCGGAGAGGTAGAGATCGGTCATGGTCTCCACCACGTCGTTCATCCTGGAGCCCAAGGCCAGCGTTTCGATCAGCGACTTCATGTGGAATTCGGTCGGCAGCTCGGCCATTGCCTGCAGCTGCTCGGCAAGAGTTTCCAGACCCTTGACCTGCTTGCCCTCGGCAACGGCGTCCGCGGCGATCTTCTGGTCAAGGAACTTTACGCCCTTCGCCTTGCGGGCCATTTCGCAGCCGGGCAGGGCAACGACGCTCGATATCATCCAGGGGCGCATGCGCGAGACCGCGGCAAGCGGGATGCCGCGCTGCTTCAGACCTTCCTCCAGACGAACATAGTCGTCGTGGGACAGGAGCTTCTCGATCGTCGTCCCATCGGTGAACATCATCAGCTCCGGCTTCATCAGCAGAGCGGCGGAAGCCTTTTTCTCGTCGAGGATCTCGTCGGATTCGATCACGATGGTGTCGGCACCATCGTGGGCCGCCTGCGTGCGCGGCGGGAGCGTCAGCACGCGTGGATCGGTGACATGCATGCTGCCGAGCAGCCAAGACGGATTCACGCCCGGCTTTTCGATCTTCCAGAAAATGCCCTTGCCGTTCGGTACGGCGTCCGCTTCCTTGACCGCTTCGGCGTAGCGGGCTGGGTCGCGCTGCTTGAGATCGGTGAGGATGTTGCGGCCAGTGCAGCTGGCGTCGTCTGCGGCAGCTGCCGGTGAGACCGAGAACAGCACGGCGATCAGCGTTGCAGCGAGCAGCATGTGAAATGCAGCGATCAGCCAAAGCAGGAGATTGCCCGGCGATGCGATGTGCAGGCTGCGGTGGCCGATGGAAATCGTCATGATGGTGTTCCGGTCACTGTGATCGCCAAACTCTACGCTTCGCGTGCGGATATTCCTTTAAGAGAAGCCGTTAACAAAAGATTACGCCCGAGGATGGGCGCGGTCGTAAACTTCCAGCAGACGGGATGAATCCACACCAGTGTAGACCTGGGTGGTGGAAAGGCTGGCGTGGCCGAGCAATTCCTGAATGGTTCGTAGGTCGCCGCCGCCCGCCAGAAGATGGGTCGCGAAGGAGTGCCGCAGCGCGTGCGGTGTCGCTGTCTCGGGCAGGCCGAAGGCACTTCGCATCTTCTGCATCGTGCGCTGGATGATCGCCGCCTGCAGCTTGCCGCCGCGCGCGCCGCGGAAGAGAGGCTCGTTGCCTTCAAGATGATAGGGACACAACGACCGGTATTTCTCGACTGCCTCGAAGACGATGGTAAGCAGCGGCACGAGGCGGGTCTTGTTGCCCTTGCCGGTAATGCGCAGCGTCGCCGCTCCCCGGTTGAAGTCGTCAGGCGTCAGATCGAGCGCTTCGGAGATGCGCAAGCCGCAGCCATAGAGCAGGGTGAAAACGGCGGCGTCGCGTGCCGCGATCCAGGGCTCTTCGTGTAGCTGCGCTTCGTCGCTGACGACGGTGATGGCCTGCCTGTCGGAAAGTGGCTTCGGCAGCGACTTCGGCTGCTTCGGCGAGCGGATTGCACCGGCGCCGGCTGCATTCACCAGCCCCTTTTTTTCGAGGTAACGCAGCAGTGAGCGTAAACCGGCGAGATTGCGGCCGAGCGAGCGGGGTCCGGATCCCTCTTTGCGACGTGCGGCGAGGAATGCGCGGAAGTCGGCGGGCCGCAGCGCATGGATATCCTTCAGCGTTGCGGGTCCCGCGAGATGACCGGTCAGGAAGGTAAGGAACTGGCGCGTGTCGCGCTCGTAGGCATCGAGCGTATGCTCGGAAAGGCGGCGCTCGCTGGCCAGGCTGTCGAGCCAGGCGGTGCGTTCCGCCATCAGGCGCGGGTCGGCGATGATCAGGAGTTCGTTCACGTGTCTGGCCCTTGAATTTGCCAATCCGGCTGCCAATTCTGAGGGACCGACAGTTATGGAATTGCTAATACCGCCCAAGTGGTTGTCATGGTTCCATCATATTAATCGACGTAACTGGTTTCCCAACGACGCAGGATCTTGCATGCCACGGCGCCACCCCACGACCGCTTTCGGACAATTCGCGGAAGCGATTGCCCTCGTTTCCCATGGCAAGCCGGGACATATCGTTGACACGTTGATCGCCGAGCGCGGACAGAGAATCGTCAAGCATCCGTTCTGGCCGATCATGCGGCCCTTTCTCCATACGCTCCTGCGCTACAACAGGGCCATCAGCTTCGCCAACGACGTCGCGAACATGCCAGGCTTCCAGTGCTTCGACTACATGAGCAACCTGTTGAAGCTCGAGATCAATGTCAGGCATGGTGAACGCATTCCTGATACCGGCGGCTTCATCCTCGTCAGCAACCATCCGACCGGCATTGCCGATGGGGTGGCCGTCTTCGATCTCTTGAAGAACAAGCGGCCCGACATGATGGTGTTCGCCAACCGCGATGCCATACGTGTCAATCCGCGTTTTGCCGAGGTCATTATTCCGGTCGAATGGCGGGAAGAGTATAAGAGCAAGCTCAAGACCCGTGAGACGCTGCTGATCACCAACCGTGCGGTCAGGGAAGGCAAGGCAACGGTTCTCTTTCCGTCCGGGCGGATTGCCTATTGGGCGAACGGACGGCTGAACGAGCGTCCGTGGAAAACCTCGGCTGTCGGGCTTGCCCGCAAGTACAATCTGCCGATCCTGCCGGTGCATATGACGGCACGGAATTCGGGCCTCTTCTACTGGCTCGCAAAGTGGTCGACGGAGCTCAGGGATATGACCGTCTTTCACGAGCTTCTGAACAAGCGCGGCGACCGGTTCGACTTCGTGGTCGGCAACCTGATCCCGGTGGAGCATCTCGACGGCGACATCAACGAGGTGACCAAGGCATTGGAAGACCATACGGTGCGCGCCCTCGATATGGATGACGACGCGCAGTTCGTTCCTCTGGTCCGACCGGCCGAGCCGGTGCTGGCCGGCGCCCATTCAATTCCCTGACCGGATAGGTTAAAGCGAGGCATGCTGCTCCGCTCGATGTTTGCCCAGAACTACCGGTCCTTGCGATCGATCCGCATGGATCTTTCGGGCATCAATCTATTCATCGGTGAGAATGGGGTCGGGAAGTCCAACCTCTACCGCGCGCTGCAGCTTATCCAGGCGGCAACGCGCGGGCGCCTGGCGCATGAGATCGCGGCAGAAGGTGGCATGTTCTCGGCGGTCTGGTCCGGGCCGCGACGGGCCGCCGACGGGCCGTTCCGTATCCGTCTGGAAACCGAACTTCTCGACGAGGAAAGGGCGATCACCTTCCGCTATCGTGTCGAAGCCGGCTTGCGGCCGCCGAGCGCTGCGGCAGGATTTCCCTTCGAGCCGCAGATCAAGGCCGAAGAGCTTTCGATCGAGACGGGGACGCGACCGGTCACGATGATGAAGCGCGCTGGCCCCGCCATCTCGGTTCGCGACCAGAATGGGCGGATGCAGGACTATCCGGAGCAGGCGCTGACCTCGGAAACGGCAATCGCGCTGCTCGGCGATGCCGGCCACTATCCCGAGATCGGAACATTTCGGCGTGCGATCGACGGCTGGCGCTTCTTTCACGGCTTCCGCACGGACCGCTCTTCGCCGCTGCGCGCACCCTGTCTTGCCGTCACAGCGCCGCTTTTGGACGAGGATGGCGCCAACATCGCCGCAGTCTTCGCGACGCTTGTACATACGCGTGAAGATACCGTCGATCTCGATCGGGCCGTCGTCGCCGCCCTCGGCGGTGCGCGGCTTGTCGTGCCGCTGCCCGAGGAGACGGCGGAGTTCGGCCTTTCCTTCCCGGAATTTGCGAACCGTGTGTTTCAGCCGCGCGAGCTGTCGGACGGGCAGATCCGCTTTCTGGGGCTTGCGGCCGCGCTGATGTCATATCGTCTGCCGCCGCTGATTGCACTGAACGAACCGGAGGCAAGCCTGCATCCGGACATGCTGCTGCCGCTGGCCGACATGATCGCGGACGCGGCGCGAAGCAGCCAGATCTGGATCGTCACCCACTCCGAGCCGCTGGCGGCTGCCGTGTGCGAGCGATGCGGTGCACGCGCCCGCCATGTCGTGCGGCAGGACGGTGCCACCTGGATTGAAGGAATGCGGCTCACCGGCGTCATCGACGAGAACGAGTGAGACGGCGCGGATCATGTTCCAGGTTTTCTTTTTAAGCCGATCCGGGCATGGTCTCGCCCGATGAGCACAGATTCGTCCGATCTCTTTGGAGCGCTGTTTGAGACGCCGCCGGCCAACCGCACGGTTCCGGTGCTCGTTCCCATGCCTGCGCCGAAGCCCTATTCCTATGCCGTGCCGGAGGGCATGGCGGTCGAACCGGGCTCGGTCGTACAGGTGCCGCTCGGTCCGAGGCAGGTGATCGGCGTCGTCTGGGATGGCGGCCAAGACGGTGTCGATCCGAAGAAGCTCAGGCCGATCAGCCATGTCTTCGATTGCCCGCCGCTGACCAAGGAGATGCGCGATTTCATCGACTGGGTGGCGAGTTACACACTTTCGCCCCCTGGTCTCGTGGCGCGTATGGCGCTGCGCGCGCCCAACGCCTTCGAGCCGGAGCCGATGGTGGAAGGACTGCGCTTCGTCGGCGGCGAGCCGGAGCGGATGACGTCGGCACGCGCCCGTGTGCTTGATATCGCCGGTGATGGTCTGTCATGGACGCGAAGCGGGCTTGCGCATGCCGCCGGCGTCTCGACAAGCGTGGTCGACGGCCTAGTCAGCCAGGGTGTTTTCGAGACGGTGTTCCTGCCGCCGCCGCCGGTGGTCGCCAAACCGGATCCAGATTTCGTGTCAGCACGGCTTGAAGGCCCGCAGAAGGACGCCGCAGACGAGATTCTCGCCGAAGTTCGAAAGGGCGAGTTCGCGGTCTCGCTGATCGACGGCGTCACCGGTTCGGGAAAAACGGAAGTCTATTTCGAGGCGATCGCGGAAACACTGAAGCGCGGCAAGCAGGTGCTGATCCTCTTGCCGGAGATCGCGCTGACGGCGAGCTTTTTGGAGCGATTTCAGGATCGCTTCGGCGCAAAGCCCGCCGAATGGCATTCCGACCTGGCACCACGCACCCGCGAAAAGGTCTGGCGTCAGGCAGTCACGGGCGAGGTTCGCGTCGTTGCCGGCGCGCGTTCGGCGCTGTTTCTGCCGTTCGAGGATCTTGGCCTCATCATCGTCGATGAAGAGCACGACCCGGCGTACAAGCAGGAGGACCGTGTCTATTACAATGCGCGCGACATGGCGGTCGTACGCGCTCGCATTGGCGATTTCCCCGTGGTTCTCGTGTCCGCCACGCCCTCGGTCGAGAGCCAGGTCAATGGGCAGAGCGGGCGTTACAGCACCATTCACATGCCCACCCGTTTCGGCGATGCAGCGTTGCCGGATCTGCACCTTATCGACATGCGTCGCCATGCGCCCGAGCGCGGCGGCTTCCTGTCGCCTGTCCTGATCCGGGCGATCGGCAAGACGATCGAAAAGCGGCAGCAGGCGCTTCTCTTTCTCAACCGGCGGGGCTATGCCCCACTAACGCTCTGCCGCGTCTGCGGCCACCGCTTCCAGTGCCCGCAGTGTTCCAGTTGGCTCGTCGAGCACCGGTTTAAGAGACAATTGCAATGCCATCAGTGCGGTCATGCCGAGCGGACGCCCGAAGCCTGCCCGGAATGCGGCACGTTCGATCACCTCGTTGCATGCGGGCCGGGTGTCGAGCGCATCGCCGAAGAGGTGGAGCGCCATTTTCCTGAAGCGCGAACGATCGTGCTCTCGTCCGACATGATGGGCGGCGTCAAGCGGCTGCGGCTCGAGCTCGAGGCCATCGCGAAGGGAGAAGCTGATATCGTCATCGGCACGCAGCTTGTTGCCAAGGGTCATAACTTCCCGCTGATGACGCTAGTCGGCATCGTCGATGCCGATCTCGGGCTTGCCAATGGCGATCCGCGCGCTGCCGAGCGCACCTTTCAGCTCTTGTCGCAGGTCACGGGCCGCGCCGGCCGTACCGGCCTGAAGAGCCACGGCCTGCTACAAACCTACCAGCCGCAACATCCCGTCATGCAGGCGATCGTGTCGGGCGACGCCAGCGCCTTTTACGAGCGCGAGATAGCCGAGCGCGAGCGTGCCATCCTGCCGCCGTTCGGGCGGCTGGCGTCGATCATCGTCTCGGCGGAAACCCGCCACGATGCGGAAAACCACGCCCGCGGCATTCGAAACGCCGCCCCCAATGTTTCCGGCATTTCCGTGCTCGGGCCTGCGGAAGCGCCGCTTGCGCTGGTTCGAGGCCGCTATCGTTTCCGGCTCCTCGTGCATGGGCGGCGGAATTCAGACATGCAAGCGTTTCTCAGGGCCATGCTTGCGCAAGCGCCGAAGGAGCGCAGGTCGGTGCATGTGCAGCTCGATGTGGACCCGCAAAGCTTCCTGTAGATGGTGTTCCGACGGGCTTTTACCGGGTACGGCAATCATGCCATAAGGACGGCGAAGCAGGGGATTCGGGGTCGGTCGAATGGATTTTTATTTTCCAACAGAGTTGGGCGAACAGCTCGCTTTCGCAGCAGCCACATTCACGGCGCTGGCGGGCTTTGTCATCATGTTTGCACCAGGCTATGCGATGCGGCTGTTCGGCCTCATGCCGCGCGAGGGCCGGCGTGACGGTTATGCCGAACAACGATCCGTCGGCGGCTTCTATCTCGGCTTCGGTCTTTCGGCCATTATGCTGGCGCAGAACTGGATCTACATGGCGCTTGGCGCGTCCTTCGCCATGGCGGCGTTTGCGCGGATCATCTCGCTCCTTTCAGATAAGGGGAGCGCAATTCTCAACTATTTACTTCTGGTTGTGCAAATCGTTTTGGCAGCACTGCCACTCGCCTATGTTTTCGGTTTCTTTTCCGCTTGAGTTGAGCGGATATCTCTCGTGCCGAGCTCTTTGTTGCTGGGCTTTGAGCATTTTTGCGTTAGAAATCGATGGGAAAGCCGTATTCGGGCGTTACGCGTGTTGCGAGTCCGAACATCCTATGTTAGACGGACCCCGAATTTCGGAAGAAGCAAGAGGCTTCTCTTGCGATTTCTGGGGGAAATCATAACGAATTCAAGATCCTAGGTCAGGCGCCCGCCGGCGACCGGATTCTTGAGTTGAAATCAGGGAAATTTGGGCCAGTGGCAGACACATCCCAGCTTACTTCTGGTGTTGCAGAGCGCTATGCCTCGTCGCTGTTCGATCTGGCGCTCGAGCAGGGCGCCGTCGAAAGCGTCACCAAGGATCTCGACAGGTTCCAGGTGATGCTCGACGAGAGCGACGACCTGAAGCGTTTCGTTTCGAGCCCTGTTTTCTCGGCCGACGACCAGCTCAAGGCGATCGTTGCCATCAGTGAGAAGGCTGGAATTAGCGGCTTCTTCGCAAATTTCCTGAAGGTCGTGGCGCGTAACCGCCGCCTCTTTGCCCTCCCGGGCATGATCAAGGCCTTTCGCATCATCGCCGCAAACCAGCGTGGCGAAATTACTGCCGAGGTCACCTCGGCCCATGCGCTTGATGCAGCGCAGGAAACCGAATTGAAGGCGGCGCTCAAGGGCGTCACCGGCAAGGACGTGGCGATTGCCGTCACGGTTGATCCGTCAATTCTTGGTGGTCTGATCGTGAAGGTCGGGTCCCGTCAGATTGATACGTCTCTTCGTACGAAACTCTCTACCCTTAAGCTTGCATTGAAAGAGGTCGGCTGATGGATATCCGCGCTGCGGAAATTTCCGCAATTCTCAAAGACCAGATCAAAAACTTCGGCAAAGAGGCAGAAGTCTCGGAAGTCGGTCAGGTTCTCTCCGTCGGTGACGGTATCGCTCGCGTTTACGGTCTGGACAATGTTCAGGCAGGCGAAATGGTCGAGTTCCCCGGTGGCATCCGTGGCATGGCGCTGAACCTGGAATCGGACAACGTTGGTGTTGTTATTTTCGGTTCGGACCGCGACATCAAGGAAGGCGACACCGTCAAGCGGACCGGCGCCATCGTTGACGTTCCGGTTGGTCCGGAGCTGCTCGGCCGCGTTGTCGATGCTCTCGGCAACCCGATCGACGGCAAGGGCCCGATCAATTCGACCCGCCGCGCGCGCGTCGACGTCAAGGCTCCGGGCATCATTCCGCGCAAGTCGGTTCATGAGCCGATGTCGACTGGCCTCAAGGCTATCGACGCGCTCATCCCGGTCGGCCGTGGCCAGCGCGAGCTCGTCATTGGTGACCGCCAGACCGGCAAGACCGCGATCATTCTCGACACGATCCTGAACCAGAAGGCTATCCACGACAACGGCCCGGACAGCGAGAAGCTGTTCTGCGTCTACGTCGCTATCGGCCAGAAGCGTTCGACTGTTGCCCAGTTCGTCAAGGTTCTCGAAGAACGCGGCGCAATGAAGTACTCGATCGTCGTTGCCGCAACGGCTTCCGATCCTGCTCCGATGCAGTACCTGGCACCGTTCGCCGGCTGCACGATGGGCGAATACTTCCGTGACAACGGTCAGCACGCGCTGATCGGTTATGACGACCTGTCCAAGCAGGCTGTTGCTTACCGCCAGATGTCGCTGCTGCTGCGCCGTCCGCCGGGTCGCGAAGCTTATCCGGGCGACGTTTTCTACCTGCACTCGCGTCTCCTCGAGCGCGCTGCAAAGCTCTCCGACGAAAAGGGCGCTGGCTCTCTGACGGCTCTGCCTGTCATCGAAACCCAGGGCAACGACGTTTCGGCCTTCATTCCGACCAACGTGATCTCGATCACCGACGGCCAGATCTTCCTCGAAACCGACCTGTTCTATCAGGGTATCCGTCCGGCCGTTAACGTCGGTCTGTCGGTTTCCCGCGTCGGCTCCGCCGCTCAGGTCAAGGCGATGAAGCAGGTCGCCGGCTCGATTAAGGGCGAACTCGCCCAGTATCGCGAAATGGCCGCCTTCGCTCAGTTCGGCTCCGACCTCGATGCCTCGACGCAGCGCCTGCTGAACCGCGGTGCACGCCTCACCGAACTCCTGAAGCAGCCGCAGTTCTCGCCGCTGAAGACGGAAGAGCAGGTTGCGGTGATCTTCGCCGGCGTTAACGGCTACCTCGACAAGATCCCAGTCGCACAGGTCGGCAAGTTCGAGCAGGGCCTGCTGTCGTACCTTCGCTCGGAAGGCTCGGCTATCCTCGACACGATCCGCACGGACAAGGCAATCAGCGACGATACGAAGGGCAAGCTCACGGCTGCCATCGATAGCTTCGCGAAGTCCTTCGCCTAATCGGACCCAAAGGACGGATAACGGATGCCTTCACTTAAGGATCTGAAAAACCGGATCGCCTCCGTCAAGGCGACGCAGAAGATCACCAAGGCGATGAAAATGGTCGCCGCGGCGAAGCTTCGGCGTGCCCAGGAGGCGGCCGAGGCCGCCCGTCCGTACTCGCAGCGCATGGGTGCCGTTCTGGCAAACATCGCTGGTGCGATGACGGAGGCCGACGGTGCGCCGGCTCTGATGAGGGGCAACGGCAAGGACCAGGTTCACCTGCTGGTCGTCTGCACCGCCGAACGTGGCCTGTGCGGCGGCTTCAACTCGCAGATCTCGCGTTTTGCGCGCGATCACGCTCGCAAGCTTGTCGCCGAAGGCAAGACCGTCAAGATCTTTACCGTCGGCAAGAAGGGTTACGACGTTCTGCGCCGTGAATTCGCTTCGCTCATCGTCGAGCGAAAGGAATTGCGTGAGGTGAAGAAGGTCGGTTTCGAGAATGCCGATCAGATCGGCAAGCGCGTCATCGAGATGTTCGAAGCCGACGAGTTCGACGTCTGCACGTTGTTCTACTCCGAATTCAAGTCGGTGATTTCGCAGGTTCCGACGGCACAGCAGCTCATCCCGGCATCGGCTCCTACGGCCGTTGTCGAAGATGCGGCGCACGCTGGCGCGGTCTACGAATACGAGCCGGATCCGGCATCGATCCTCGAGGATCTGATCCCGCGCAACATCTCCGTCCAGATCTTCCGCGCGCTCCTTGAGAACGTCGCCGGCGAAATGGGCGCCAAGATGAGCGCGATGGACAATGCAACGCGCAACGCTGGTGAAATGATCAATAAGCTGACGCTCAACTACAACCGTCAGCGTCAGGCTCAGATCACCAAGGAACTCATTGAAATCATTTCGGGCGCGGAAGCGCTCTGAGGTTAGGGAAAGAGGGTAAGAAGATGGCTAAGGCAGCTACCCCCAAGAAGACTGCGGCAGGCTCTGCCGGCAAGGTCACGCAGGTTATCGGCGCCGTCGTGGACGTTGCTTTCGAAGGCGAACTGCCGGCGATTTTGAACGCGCTTGAAACGAGCAACGGCGGCAACCGCCTGGTTCTCGAAGTTGCGCAGCACCTCGGCGAGAACGTAGTTCGCACCATCGCCATGGACTCGACCGAAGGTCTGGTTCGCGGTCAGGCCGTTTCCGACACCGGTGCACCGATCGCCGTTCCGGTTGGCCCGGAAACGCTTGGCCGTATCATGAACGTCATCGGTGAGCCGGTTGACGAAGCTGGTCCGCTGGTCACCGCCTCCAAGCGCGCCATCCACCAGGACGCTCCGGCTTACGTCGATCAGTCCACGGAAGCGCAGATCCTCGTCACCGGCATCAAGGTCGTCGACCTTCTCGCCCCTTACGCAAAGGGCGGCAAGATCGGCCTCTTCGGCGGCGCCGGCGTCGGTAAGACCGTTCTCATTATGGAACTGATCAACAACGTCGCTAAGGCGCACGGTGGTTACTCGGTCTTTGCTGGCGTGGGCGAGCGCACCCGCGAAGGCAACGATCTTTACCACGAAATGATCGAATCCGGCGTCAACAAGCATGGCGGCGGCGAAGGCTCCAAGGCTGCCCTCGTTTACGGCCAGATGAACGAACCGCCTGGCGCCCGCGCTCGTGTGGCTCTGACCGGTCTGACGGTTGCTGAAAACTTCCGCGACCAGGGCCAGGACGTTCTGTTCTTCGTCGACAACATCTTCCGCTTCACGCAGGCAGGTTCCGAAGTGTCGGCTCTACTTGGCCGTATTCCGTCGGCCGTGGGCTATCAGCCGACGCTCGCCACGGATATGGGCCAGATGCAGGAGCGCATCACGACCACGACGACCGGCTCGATCACCTCGGTTCAGGCCATTTACGTTCCTGCCGACGACTTGACCGACCCGGCTCCGGCAACCTCGTTCGCCCACTTGGACGCAACGACCGTTCTGTCGCGCTCGATCGCTGAAAAGGGTATCTACCCGGCCGTCGATCCGCTCGACTCCACCTCGCGTATGCTCGACCCGATCGTTGTCGGCGAAGAGCACTACGAAGTGGCTCGTAAGGTTCAGTCGACGCTGCAGCGGTACAAGGCTCTGCAGGACATCATCGCCATCCTTGGCATGGACGAACTGTCCGAAGAGGACAAGCTGGCCGTTGCCCGCGCCCGTAAGATCGAGCGCTTCCTGTCGCAGCCGTTCTTCGTTGCTGAAGTCTTCACCGGTTCGCCAGGCAAGCTCGTCGCGCTCGAAGACACGATCAAGGGCTTCAAGGGCCTGGTCAACGGCGAATACGACCACCTGCCGGAAGCTGCCTTCTACATGGTCGGCTCGATCGACGAAGCCATCGAGAAGGCCAAGAAGCTGTCCGCAGCTGCCTGATGAGCGAGGCTCACAACGAGATCTTCTGCTGCGACGCCCTTCGGGAAGTCGCAGCAGAGCTTCCCGCTCCGGCAGCGCCGACGATCTATAGATCGGACGATGGCAAGCTGATGATGGTGGTGGGATTGATCCAGACCGAGGAAGGTCTTGGATATCTTGATCAGGCGATAGTGCACTGCCCGTTCTGCGGGACCAATTTGCAAGATACAGAAGCCGCCGAGAAGGTAAGTCACTGATGGCTGACAATTTCAATTTTGAACTCGTGTCTCCCGAGCGCCTGCTCCTTTCGGAGATGGTGACCGAAGTTGTCATTCCGGCAACCGACGGCGAGATGACCGTTATGGCGAACCACGCCCCGGCGATGACGACCATCAAGCCGGGTATCGTCAGCGTTCGTTCGGCCAATGGCTCGAAGCAGGACTACGTGGTTTTTGGCGGCTTCGCCGACATTCTGCCGACCGGCTGCACGCTGTTGGCTGAGTCCGCCGTCATCGTTCAGGATCTCTCGAAGGACGAACTGACGCTTCGCATCGAAGCGGCACAGAGAGAGATCGCAGACGCCGTGCATCACGAGCACAAATCGCGTCTGGAACACTACATCATGGAACTGACGCACCTGCGGGGTGTGATCACCCAGGATTGATCGGCTCCACATTCCGGTAATTTGAAGCGGCCTTTCGGGCCGCTTTTTTGTTTGTTCCCGTGGTTGCGAAAAAAGAATGGCAAGTGGACGCCTGTAAAGTGCGTGACTAGACTACCTCAAGAAAACTTGAGGTCCGCGCCATGGAAGAAGGCTTCACCAATCCCTTCAGGAAATTACTGACAGTCGGTGAAGTCGCCGACCGCAGTGGGCTTGCCGTTTCTGCGCTGCATTTCTACGAAGCGAAAGGCCTCATTTCCAGCATCCGTTCACGCGGCAATCAACGCCGCTTCGGCCGCGATGTGCTCCGCCGTCTTGGCATCATCAAGGTCGCGCAGCGCGTCGGCATTCCCTTGGTCGAGATCCAGGCTGCTTTCGATACGCTGCCGCAGGGCCGCACGCCGACCGCTACGGACTGGCAGCGCCTGTCGGCCGTCTGGAAGGAGGATCTTGATACGCGCATCAGTCGCCTCATTGCCCTGCGCGACCGGTTGACGGATTGCATCGGCTGTGGTTGCCTCTCGGTTGAAAGCTGCCCGCTGCGCAATCCTGATGATCGGCTGGCAAAAGATGGGCCGGGTCCGCGTCTGCTGGAAACCTGCGACTAGGCAACGTTTCCCGCTGCATCAGAACAATGCGAGAGCCGCATACGGCTCGGTCACGCCGTGGAGGACTGGATGTTTCACCCCAAGCTGTTCGAAAACCGCAACGTGGTTGTCACCGGTGGGGGGAGGGGTATCGGTCTGGAAGTGGCGCGGCAGTTTCTCGACTGCGGGGCGAGGGTATTGGTGCACCTCGGTCGCAGCACCGAGCGCGATTTGCCTGATTTCCTGCTGACGGCGGAAGAAGACCGCCGGGCCTTTCTCGTGACCGCCGATTTTTCAACGCCGGGCGGCACCAGCGGATTTGCCGAGAAGGTCCTTGCAACCTTTGACCGTGTCCATGTGCTTATCAACAATGCCGGAACCATGGTCGGCCGCTTTCCGGCAGGCGATCTGACCGACGAGCAGTACCAGACGATTGTGCGGCTGAATCAGACATCGGTCGTCGAGGTAACGCGCGCCCTCATTCCGGCACTGAGAGCATCGCAGGATGCGGCAATCGTCAACACGGTCTCCATTTCCGCGTCGACGGGCGGCAGCCCCGGCTCGGCTATCTATTCGGCGTCAAAGGCATTTGTCGCAACCTACTCCAAAGCGCTCGCAAAAGAGCTCGCGCCGGACGGCATTCGCGTGAACTGCGTGTCGCCTGGAACGATCGAAACCGACTTCCACCAGCGGTACTCGTCGCCAGATAAGCTAGAGCAGACCCGCAAGACCATTCCCCTGCAGCGACTGGGCACCTCCGAGGATTGTGCGCCCGCATACCTCTTCCTTTCGGCGCCTTCGCTTTCCGGTTACATCACGGGCCAAGTGCTTGAGATCAATGGTGGCCAACTCATCTGCTGAGTTGCCGGGACTTTTTTTGGCATTTTGACAGATCCAAACCGCTGGCTGCTGCGAATATGTTATGACTCCGTTTCATACATATTGTTTGTGCAACCAGAGATAAAGAATGCGCTTGCATACACCGAAAGCGGGCATGGCCGATCGGGATCTGCAGAAGCTTTCTGCGAGGGCGCGGGAAGCGAGCGACTTCCTCAAGGCGCTCTCCCATCACACGCGACTGATTATTCTCTGCCTCCTGACGGAGGGAGAAAAGACGGTGGGGCAGCTCGAGGAAAGCCTCGGCATTCAACAGGCGATGGTTTCGCAGCAGTTGGCGCGCCTCAGACTGGACGGGCTCGTTTTCAGCCGTCGTGACGGTCGTATGATCTATTACAGCGTTGCTCATCCGGACACGACCACGCTGCTGCATTTTCTGTTCGCGATGTTTCCAGGAGCACAGGACAATTGACAATCGGCCTTGCCGACTGCTCTCTCTGATTTGAAGATGGCGGCGTGCCGCAGCTCGGCAGAGAAACCGAATGATCGATAAGCTGGAATTCTTTATTGCGCTCGCCAATGAGAAGCACTTCGGCCGTGCCGCGGAGGAATGCGGTATCTCGCAGCCAACGCTGTCGGCTGCCATTCGCCAGCTCGAAGACCAACTTGGCGTCATGCTCGTGCAGCGCGGCTCGCGTTTCCAGGGGCTGACGCCGGAGGGTCAGCGCGTGCTCGAATGGGCGCGCCGCATTGTCGGCGACGCCCGCACGATGCGCGAAGAGATGCGGGCGGCCCGCAAGGGCCTGTCGGGGCATATCAGGATCGCTGTGATCCCGACAGCGCTCGCCATGCTGCCGCGCATCACGACGCCATTTCAGGAGCGGCATCCTGATGTGACCTTTTCCATCGTCTCGCGCAACTCGCTGCAGGTGCTCAGCATGCTGGAGAATCTCGAGATCGACGCCGGCATCACCTACCTGGAAAACGAGCCGCTTGGACGCGTGACCAGCGTGCCGCTCTATGCCGAGCACTACAATTTGATTACGGCCGCTGGCAGTCCTCTGTCCGATCGTGATAGCGTCACCTGGAAGGAAGTGGGTAACCTTCGGCTTTGTCTATTGACGGCGGACATGCAGAACCGCCGTATCATCAATCATCACCTGGCCGAAGCCGGCATGACGGCGCATCCGACGCTCGAATCCAATTCGATGATCGTGTTGTTCTCGCATGTCCGAACCGGACGCTGGGCCAGCATCATGCCCCGCAATGTCGCGAAATCCTTTGGCTTTCCTGCCGAAATACGCATGATTCCGATTGTCGAGCCGCTTGCGCACCATCTTGTTGGTCTGGTTGCGACGCATCGCGAGCCGTTCACGCCCTTGGTGTCCGCCTTGCTGCACGAGGCTCGGATTCTCGCTGAAGAGCCGGAATCTTGATAGAAATTTTCTATCGTTTGACGGAACAGCGTTATTGATCGCTTCGTCCATCCCTGAGAAAGTTCTATAATGAACGAACGCGAGCGGTTCTGTCGGCCACAGGGTTCTGAAGAAAATCCGCCTGCCTAGGCCGCGACGTGTAACTTGCAGGCCGTGGGAGAGCTGCTGATGAATATTCATGTCGCCAAGGGCGATATCGCAACACGTGCCACCGCGATCATCGATCAGCTTAAGCATCTCGAAGGCCCGCTGCTGCCGATCCTCCATGAGATCCAGGATGAATTCGGCTATGTGCCGCAAGAGGCGCTGCCAGTCATTGCGAAGGAGCTCAATCTTTCGCGCGCAGAGGTGCACGGCGTCGTCACCTTCTATCACGACTATCGCGATCATCCCGCTGGCCGGCATGTGCTGAAACTCTGTCGCGCCGAGGCCTGCCAATCGATGGGCGGCGATGCACTGGCCGACCGCGTCAAGGCGCTGCTTGGCATCGACTGGCACGCCACGACGCCGGACGGAGCGATCACCCTCGAACCTGTCTTCTGTCTCGGGCTCTGTTCGTGCTCGCCGTCCGCCATGATGGACGGTGAAGTACATGGTCGGGTGGATGTCGCCGATCTCGAGGCGCTGATTTCGGAGGCACGTCGATGACCGTCCGAATCTATGTTCCCCGTGATGCTGCCGCGCTGGCACTGGGTGCCGAGCGCGTTGCCAGGGCAATCTCCGAGGAGATTGCCGCTCGCGGTCTCGACGCGAAGATCGTCCGCAACGGCTCACGCGGCATGCACTGGCTGGAGCCGCTGATTGAAGTCGAAGTCGCCGGCAAACGGATTGGCTACGGGCCGATCAAGGCGAAGGACGTCGCTTCGCTCTTCGGTGCCGGATTGATCGCCGGCGGCGACCACCCCCTCTGTCTTGGCGAGGTGGAGGAGTTGCCATTCCTCAAGCGTCAGACGCGCCTTACCTTCGCACGCTGCGGCATCACCGATCCCCTTTCTCTGGATGACTATGAAGCCCATGGCGGCCTTGCCGGCCTGCGCCGGGCGATTTCGATGTTGCCCGCCGACATCGTCAAGCAGGTCACCGATTCCGGCTTGCGCGGGCGCGGCGGTGCGGGTTTCCCGACAGGCATCAAGTGGAAGACGGTTCTCGATGCTCCGGGCGAGCGTAAATATATCGTCTGCAACGCCGACGAAGGCGACAGCGGCACTTTCGCCGACCGGATGATCATGGAAGGCGACCCCTTCGTGCTGATCGAAGGCATGGCAATCGCAGGCCTTGCGACCGGCGCGACCAAGGGCTTCGTCTACACCCGCTCGGAATATCCGCATGCGATTGCGGCGATGAGCCGGGCAATCGACATTGCCCGCAGCGCCGGAATTCTCGGCACCTCCGTGCTCGGCTCCGGCAAGGCCTTCGATATGGAAGTCCGCACCGGCGCCGGCGCCTATGTCTGCGGCGAGGAAACAGCGCTTCTGAACAGCCTCGAAGGCAAGCGCGGCATCGTGCGGGCCAAGCCTCCGCTGCCGGCCCACAAGGGTCTTTTCGACTGCCCGACCGTCATCAACAACGTCATTTCGCTCGCATCCGTGCCCGTGATCATGGACAAGGGATCGGCCTATTATCGCGATTTCGGCATGGGGCGGTCGCGCGGGACCATCCCAATCCAGATCGCCGGCAATGTGAAGCATGGCGGTCTCTTCGAGACAGCCTTCGGCATCTCGCTTGGCGAATTGGTCGATGCCATCGCAGGCGGAACCGCATCCGGACGGCCGGTGAAGGCGGTCCAGGTCGGCGGTCCGCTCGGCGCATATTTCCCACACTCGTTGTTCGACACGCCATTCGACTATGAAGCTTTCGCGGCCAAGGATGGATTGATCGGCCATGCCGGTATCGTCGTCTTCGACGATACGGCCGACATGCTGAAACAGGCGCGGTTCGCGATGGAGTTCTGCGCCGTCGAAAGCTGCGGCAAGTGCACGCCCTGCCGGATCGGCTCGACGCGTGGCGTCGAGACGGCGGACAAGATCGCGCGTGGCATCGAGCCGGAAAAGAACCGGGAACTGCTCGCCGATCTCTGTAACACCATGAAGTTCGGGTCGCTCTGCGCGCTCGGGGGCTTTACGCCCTATCCCGTCATGAGCGCCATGACACATTTCCCGGAAGACTTCGTTCCCACACCTCTCATCGAAGCGGCGGAGTAAGACTATGCCTCTCGTCCACGAAACCGACTACGGCACGCCGGCCTCGACCTCCGAAACCATGGTGACGCTCACCATCGACGGCAACCAAGTGACGGTGCCCGAGGGGACGTCCATCATGCGCGCCTCGATGGATGCCGGCATCGAGATTCCGAAGCTCTGCGCCACCGATATGATGGAAGCCTTCGGCTCCTGCCGGCTTTGTCTGGTGGAAGTGCAGGGGCGCGCCGGCATGCCGGCCTCCTGCACGACGCCGGTTGCGCCTGATATGGTGGTCTCGACGCAAACCAGCCGACTGAAGGATGTCCGCCGCGGGGTGATGGAGCTTTACATCTCCGATCATCCGCTCGACTGTTTGACCTGTGCGGCCAATGGCGATTGCGAGTTGCAGGACATGGCGGGTGCGGTCGGTCTGCGGGACGTGCGCTATGGCTATGATGGCGACAATCACGTCAAGGCGCGCAACAACGGCGATCTCAACCTCAAATGGGCGCCGAAGGACGAGTCCAACCCCTATTTCACTTTCGATCCGGCAAAGTGCATCGTCTGCTCGCGCTGCGTCCGCGCCTGCGAGGAAGTGCAGGGCACCTTTGCGCTGACCATCGAAGGCCGCGGCTTCGATTCGCGTGTTTCGGCCGGCATGCACGAGGACTTTGTATCCTCTGAGTGTGTTTCGTGCGGCGCCTGCGTCCAGGCCTGCCCGACGGCGACCCTGATCGAGAAGTCGGTGATCGAGATCGGCCAGCCGGAACACTCCGTCGTCACGACCTGCGCCTATTGCGGCGTCGGCTGTTCCTTCAAGGCGGAGATGCGCGGCGAAGAGCTGGTGCGGATGGTGCCCTGGAAGGATGGGCAGGCGAACCGCGGCCATTCCTGCGTCAAGGGCCGCTTCGCCTACGGCTATTCCAGCCACAAGGACCGCATTCTCAATCCGATGATCCGCGAGAAGATTACCGATCCCTGGCGCGAAGTGACTTGGGACGAGGCCTTCGCGCATGTCGCGTCGGAGTTCCGCCGCATCCAGTATCAGTATGGCCGCGATTCTGTCGGAGGCATCACATCGTCTCGCTGCACGAACGAAGAAACCTATTTGGTGCAGAAGCTGGTGCGCGCCGGTTTCCGCAACAACAATGTCGATACCTGCGCCCGTGTCTGCCATTCGCCGACCGGCTATGGCCTCGGCCAGGCGTTCGGCACGTCGGCGGGCACGCAGAATTTCGACAGCGTCGACAAGAGCGATGTCGTCGTCATTATCGGCGCCAATCCGACCGACGGGCATCCGGTATTCGCCTCGCGCTTGAAGAAGCGGTTGCGGCAAGGCGCCAAGCTCATCGTCATCGATCCGCGCCGCACCGATATCGTGCGCTCGCCGCATGTCGAGGCATCCTATCACCTGCCGCTGAAGCCCGGCACGAACGTCGCGATCCTGACGTCGCTTGCGCATGTGATCGTGACCGAGGGGCTGTTCAACGAAGCCTTTATCCGCGAGCGTTGTGACTGGTCCGAATTCGAGGACTGGGCAAGCTTCGTCGCCGAGCCGCATCATAGCCCGGAAGCATCGCAGAAGTTCACCGGCGTTCCAGCCGATCTGGTGCGCGGTGCGGCGCGTCTCTATGCCACCGGCGGCAATGGCGCGATCTATTACGGTCTCGGCGTCACCGAACATAGCCAAGGCTCGACGACGGTCATGGCGATCGCCAACCTCGCCATGGTCACCGGCAATATCGGCCGTCCCGGTGTCGGCGTGAACCCGCTGCGCGGCCAGAACAATGTGCAGGGTTCGTGCGACATGGGCTCGTTCCCGCATGAACTGCCTGGCTATCGCCACATCTCCGACGACGCGACACGCGATATCTTTGAGAAGCTCTGGGGTGTCAAGATCAGCAATGAGCCGGGTCTGCGCATCCCGAACATGCTTGATGCTGCGGTCGATGGCACCTTCAAGGGGCTCTACGTCCAGGGTGAGGATATCCTGCAGTCCGACCCCGACACAAAGCACGTCGCCGCGGGCCTCGCTGCCATGGAATGCGTCGTCGTTCATGACCTCTTCCTGAACGAGACGGCGAACTACGCGCATGTCTTCCTGCCCGGTTCCAGCTTCCTCGAGAAGGACGGCACCTTCACCAATGCCGAGCGCCGCATCAATCGCGTTCGCAAGGTCATGAGCCCCCGCAACGGCTATGCCGATTGGGAGGTGACGCAGAAGATGGCGCAGGCCATGGGCCTTGCCTGGAACTACGCGCATCCCTCCGAGATCATGGACGAGATTGCCGCGACGACGCCGAGCTTCGCGCTTGTCTCCTATGACTATCTCGACAAGATGGGCTCCGTGCAGTGGCCCTGCAATGAGGCGCATCCAGAAGGCTCGCCGATCATGCATGTCGACGGGTTTGTCCGCGGCAAGGGCAAGTTCATCCGCACCGAATATGTTGCGACCGACGAGAGGACCGGGCCGCGCTTCCCGCTGCTGCTGACCACCGGGCGCATCCTTAGCCAGTACAATGTCGGCGCACAGACGCGCCGCACGGATAACGTCGTCTGGCATCCCGAGGACCGCCTGGAGATCCATGCGCACGACGCCGAACAGCGCGGTATTCGCGATGGCGATTGGGTGAAGCTGACGAGCCGCTCGGGCGACACGACGCTGCGTGCCCTGATCACCGACCGCGTCGCGCCCGGCGTCGTCTACACGACCTTCCACCATCCGGATACGCAGGCGAACGTCATCACCACAGACTTCTCCGACTGGGCGACGAACTGCCCGGAATACAAGGTGACGGCGGTCCAGGTCTCGCCCTCCAACGGCCCGACCGACTGGCAGCGCGACTACGACGAGCAGGCACGCCAGAGCCGCCGGATTGTGAGCAAGCTGGAGCCCGCGCAGTGATGATTGACCGCCCGACCCGCGTCGCCGTCAAGCGCACCGCCCGCAGCGGCGGTGTCGTCATGCCGGGCGAGCGGATCGTTCCCGAGGAGGTGCCGATCGCGTTCTCCTATGGCGGCAGCACGCATGCCGTGATGATGGGAACGCCCGGCGATCTCGAGGATTTCGCCATCGGCTTCAGCCTCACGGAAGGGATCATTTCCGATAGCGGGCAGATCGCGGGGATCGAGATCGTCGAGAGTGAGAAGGGCATCGACGTCCAGATCGCTCTGGTCGACGAGATTGCTGCTGCGCTGACAGTTCGCCGCCGCAGCATGGCCGGGCCAGTCGGCTGCGGGCTCTGCGGCATCGAGTCGATCGAACAAGCCGTCCGCAAGGTTCCGGATGTGGCCGCGGTGGCACTCAAAGTGACCTATCGAGACATCGTCGAAGCGGTTTCGTTGCTGAATGGCGCACAGCCGCTGCATCGCGAGACTCGGGCGGTGCATGGCGCGGGCTTCTACCTGCCGGGCAAGGGGCTGCTTGCGGTGCGCGAGGATGTCGGCCGTCACAATGCACTCGACAAGCTTTGCGGCGCGGTGATCGCTCGACAGCAATCCGGAGCCGACGGCATCGTTGCCGTGACCAGTCGCCTTTCCGTCGAGATGGTGCAGAAGGCGGCCATCCTCGGCAGTTCCGTTCTTGTCGCCATCTCGGCGCCGACCGCCCTTGCCATTCGCACGGCCGATGAAGCCGGCATGACCCTCGTCGCCTTGGTGCGTGGCGAGGACTTCGAGATTTTCACGCATCCGCACCGCATCCAGCCAGGAAGCATTTCCGATGTCGCATGATACCCAGTCCAAACTTGTCTATATGGCCAATCAGATCGCGATCTTCTTCAAGAGCCAGCCGCAGAGTGAAGCTGCGCAGGGCGTGGCAACGCATATCAACAAATTCTGGGAGCCGCGCATGCGGCGTCAACTCTTCGAGATCCTGGAGGGTGACACCCATGGCCTCAGCCCACTCGTTATCCAGGCCGCACCGTTGATCAAACGGCCAGAACCGGTAGCGGGCGCACCCAACTAGGACCTCGGTGGCGAAGGCGGGCGCTGGAAGCCGACATCGACGCGTTGCCGCCTGCATCGGTCGGGCCAGTCTGCGCTACGGTTCTCCTGCGATTGTATCCGTCAACAAAAAGCCGCCTTGAGGGCGGCTTTTTATATCGGCAAGGGGCTGATATCAGGCGGCGAGATCGTCTGTCTCGCTTTCCTTAAACATCTTGGCGAGGTTTAGGAAGCAGATCATGCCGTTCTCCGAGGCGATGATGCCCTCGCAGAAAGCCCGATCGAAGGAGGCCGTGACTTCAGGGACCGGCTGAACCTGACTGGAGGAGATCGTCAGGATGTCCGAGACGCGATCGACCAGCATGCCGATGACCATATTGTGGACTTCGGCCACGACAATGGCGCTGCGCTCGTTGGCGACCGTGCTCTTCATGCCGAGCTTGAAGGCGAGATCAATGATCGGGATTACCGAGCCGCGGAGGTTCATGACGCCGATGACGTCGGCCGGCGCGTGCGGGATCGGCGTCGATGGTGCCCAGCCGCGGATTTCGCGGATCGTCGTCGTCTTAACGCAGAATTCCTGATCGTGCAGTCTGAAGGCAATGATCTCCAGCGTATCGCCGCTGAAGTTCGTGGAATTGATCGTAGCCATAAGTATTGTCCCAACCGTCAAAAGCCAGGGCAGAAGCAACCGCACCACCATTGGCGCAGATGGACTTTGCCTTCAAACCGCGCGTGCTCTTCCTGAGGAGGAGTATCGATACGGTTACTCCGGACCTTAATGGAAGAGTGTTGCCTAAATCTAAACTGAGGCAGCTGATTTTTGGCTAGGCGGAAGTGGTGCGTCGCGTCATCATTCGTGGATCGTCAAGGAGAATTGCGTCCGGTGCGATGGCGAGGATGCGCTCGAGGCCGTGCTGATCGACGTGGCCCACCGGAAAGGGCGGATATTCCGGGAGTGCGATCGAACGAGGTTGCCCAACCATGACAGCAACACGCATTCCCGCCTCACGAACGGCGTCAGACAATGCTGCTGTCGCCGACCCCTGCCACAATCTGAACCAGTCCGCTCCGGCTGCGTGTGCCGCACCAGCGCAGACGGGATCCTCGAGAAAGGCGAGGATCGCGATGTCGTTCGACAAACGACGGGCGGCGCCGATCAGCGAAATACTACGCAGTCCAATGAGCGCGCGTCGCATGGCACCGAGCTGCGCAACCTCGGCGATGATTTGCGCAATCGGTTCCTCGTGGCTCAGTTTGATGTCCAACAGGATGCCCAAAGGGTCAGAGGCTGCCAGGGCTTCCCCAAGGGTCATTACGCTTGGCAGCAGGCTGCGCAGTGTCGCAAGGTCCAGATCTGACACGGCCCGTGGGTCATTGCAAAGTCGATAGAGATCCGAATCGTGAACGCAAACGGGGACGCTATCCCACGTCAACCGGACATCGGTCTCTATAGCGTCGGCGCCGGCAGCCGCAGCAGCCTTGAAGGCAGAGATGCTGTTTTCTGCAGCCAGCGCTGCGCCCCCGCGATGCGCTACCGCAAGCGGGCAACGGTCCGGCGCGCGTTTCCATAGGTCGATGGCCATATGTTCCCTTACAAGCGAGCTCGACTCATTCGATCGGGCTCACCCTAGGTTTCAAATAGCCGGCGCACCAGTTGTCTCTTGCGGCAATCTAGCGCTAGGCAAGGGTCTTTTCGATCTGCTCCACGGCCCAGTCGACCTGGCTCTTGGTGATTACGAGCGGCGGGGCGAGGCGGATCGTGTTCTCGTGCGTGTCTTTGGCAAGCAGGCCGCGATCCTTGAGCGTGTAGCAATATTGGCGAGCGCCGCCCGCCTCCGGCACGAGCTCGACCGCCATCATCAGCCCGCGGCCGCGCACGTCCCTGACGATGTTGGAGCGGATGGAGCGCAGTCCTTCCAGGAAATAGTCGCCCATCTTTTCGGCGTTCTCGATCATGCCTTCTTCCGTCAGCACCCTCAATGCCGCGCGCGCGACGGCGCAGGCAAGCGGATTGCCGCCGAAGGTCGAGCCGTGCTGCCCTGGCTTCAAGACGCCGAGCACCTCGGAATTGGAGAGCACTGCCGAGACCGGATAAAAACCACCGGAGAGTGCCTTGCCGATCAGCGTCACGTCGGCTTCGATCCCCTCGTGCTCTTCGGCCAGCAGTTTGCCGGTGCGTCCAAGACCTGTCTGGATCTCGTCGAGGATAAGCGTCACTTTGTTTTCGGTGCAGAGTTCGCGCACGCGCTTGAAGTAGCCGCTCGGCGGGATGATGACGCCCGCCTCGCCCTGGATCGGCTCGATCAGCGCTGCGACCGTGTTCTCGTTGATCGCGGCGGCGAACGCGTCGGCATCGCCGAAGGGAACCGTCCGGAAGCCTGGCGTGTAGGGGCCAAAGCCGGTGCGCGCGTCGGGGTCCGTCGAGAAGCTGATGATGCTGAGCGTGCGGCCGTGAAAATTGTCCGCGCAGACGATGATTTCGGCTTTGCCCTCAGGCACGCCCTTCACCTCGTAGCCCCACTTGCGCACGGCCTTGATGGCGGTTTCGACCGCTTCGGCGCCCGAGTTCATCGGCAGGATCTTGTGCGAGCCGGTCAGCGCCGCGAGTTCTTCATAAAGATGTGCGAGCTGGTCGTTGCGGAAGGCGCGGGAGGTCAGCGTCAGCTTGCCGGCCTGCTCGACCATCGCTGCCAGGATCTTCGGATGGCAGTGTCCTTGGTTCACCGCCGAATAGGCCGACAGGCAGTCGAGATACCGTTTGCCATCCGTATCCCAGACGTAGACGCCTTCACCGCGGGTGAGGATGACATCGAGCGGTTTGTAATTGTGGGCGCCGAGGCGCTGTTCGGTGTCGATCAGGTTCTTGGAATTGCTCATGTCGGTTCTCCTCAGGCGGCCCGGGTCGGACGGTCGAAGATGCGGCGGCCAAAGAGGCTTGCCGTCAGCTCCACCAGGATCCGGGCGCTCTTGCCGCGGTCGTCGAGGAAGGGGTTCAGCTCCACGAGGTCGAGCGAGGAGACGAGGCCGCTGTCGCAGAGCATCTCCATGATGAGATGCGCCTCACGGAAGGTCGCGCCGCCGGGCACCGTCGTGCCGACGCCAGGCGCGATCTCCGGATCGAGGAAATCGACATCAAGGCTTACGTGCAGCAGGCCGTTTGCATTGGAGACCATACCAAGGATCTGACGCATCGTCGCCGCGACACCCTGTTCATCGAGCCAGCGCATGTCGAAGACATTGACGCCATGCTCCTTGATGAGCTCCCGCTCCGGCGCGTCGACCGACCGGATCCCGACCTGGAAGACGTTGCGCGGATCAACGAACGAACGTTCCTTCGGCAGAATCTCGGCAAGTTCGGCTTTGCCGCAGAAATAGGCGACCGGCATGCCATGGATGTTGCCGGAGGGCGAAGTGGCGGGCGTGTTGAAATCGGAATGGGCGTCGAGCCAGAGGACGAAGAGTGGCCGACCCTGTTGGGCCGCGTAGCGCGCCATTCCGGATACGGTGCCCATCGACAGGCTATGATCGCCGCCAAGGATCAGCGGAAATCGACCGGCGGCCGCGGCCTCATAGACACCGGCTTCGAGCGCGCGGGTAAATGCGCCGACGACGCGCAGATTGTGTGCCTTCGGATGGTTCGGGAGATCGCGCGCCGGAACGACATGCACGTCGCCGGCATCGACCACATCATAGCCAAGATCGACCAGCGTCTGATCGACGCCTGCAATGCGAAGCGCGGCCGGACCCATGGCGGCACCTCTGCGTCCCGAACCCTCTTCCAGCGGTGCTCCGATGAGCGTGACCGATCTTGCCTGTGGCTGCATGCTTTTTCTCCAGCTCGCGTTTTCGGAAGCATATTGAAATATCGGCACGGCGACAAATAGATGAAAAAGTGCCAATTATGCGCTATCATTGATCAGTTTGATAAGTGCATTTCGACAAAGTGAAAGCCATGGACGATCTTGATCAGGAACTTCTCAGCGCTTTGCGACACAATGCGCGCGCTTCGGTTTCTTCGCTAGCAGCAATGACCGGTGCATCCCGTGCGACGGTCGCCGCGCGCATCGACCGGCTGGTTGCCAACGGCACCATTGCTGCATTCACCGTCCGCACCGGCCATGAAACCCGCGCGGCCGGCGTGCGCGCGATCGTCATGATCGAGGTGCTGGGCAAGCTTGCGGACAAGGTCGCCGATCAGCTTCGCGGTCTGCCGCAGGTGCGTGCGTTGCACAGCACCAACGGGAAATGGGATTTCATTGCCGAACTTGAGGACCGCGATCTCGTCTCCTTCGACGAAACGCTGCGCCGCATCCGGCTGATCAATGGCATCAATACGACAGAAACCAACATCCTGCTGAAGACCAGGAAGGCCAGCTTCTAGTATTCGTGCTCGTAGACGATACCGGCTTCACCGGCACCGTCGCCACCCGCGCCGGCGCGCAGCTTCACACCGCGGCCGACATCGAGATTGATAATCGCCTTCGCGCCGCCCTTGCCGGTGGTCTGCTGCAGTTCGAAATAGGTCCGGTCGTTGAGATAGCGGCCGACGCTGACGTTGGTGCGGCCCTTGGCATCGGTACTGATGTCGAAATCGTCGACGCCAAGCTGGTTGCGGAGGCCCTGGAACAGCGATCCGGAACGACCGCCGGCCAACTGGGCCACGGCATCGGCGAGCTGGGCGATCTGAACCGGCGACAGTCGCGACATCGATTGCCCGAAGATCAGCTGCGCCAGAACCTCGTCCTGCGGCAGGGCTGGAGACGAAGAGAAGGTGATCGAGGGATCGGTTGCCAGCCCGGTTACATCGACTGTCAGCGTCGTGGAGCCGGAGGTCGAACTGGCTTCCATCTCAAGCGCAGGCGTCAGATCGCCGGCAAATGTTATACGGCTTTTGTTGGTGAAATCGAGCCGTCGGTTCAAAATCGTCAGGCGGCCGCGCCGCATGGTGAAGCCGCCCGAAACGATCGGTTCTGCCGCCGTTCCCCTGATCGTGACGCTGCCGCCGAGTTCGGCGTCGATGCCGCGGCCACGCACGAAGATCTGTGAGGGAGCGTCCAGCTGAAGATCGAGATTGATGGTGTTGGATTTTGCACGAGCGCCCTGTTGTGTCTCGTCGCGCAACTGCGCCAGAACCGCCTTGGGGGCGTTTACGTGTCTGATGTCGATCTCGCGCAGCGAGGTCGGAAGCCTCTCGGGGACGGTGATCGAAGCTCTCTCCAGCCGCAGCCTGCCGTTCAAAGTGGGGTTCGCAAGCAGCGGACCGCGCAAACCGAGCGTGCCGTCAACAGTCGCCACCACCAGCGTTCCATCGACATAGACCGCCCTGTCGAGTTTAACGTCGATGCTGGCGGGGAAGTTGGAGGCCGGCTGTATCCCAATGCTGCCGGACACCGAGACGCTGCCGCCGCTGGCGAGCTGACCGGTGAGCCGCGAAATCACCGCCTCGTTGCCGTTAAAGCGGATATCCGCGGTCAGACTGTTGATCGCCAAGTTGCGGCGGACATCGACGATCCTTGCGCCACTGGTCGTTACCGTACCGTTGATGGACGGCGCGGTGGCGGTTCCACTGATCTGCAGATTGAGACTGGCGGTGCCCTCGGCAACGAAGCCCTGGGCGGCAAGCTGCGTACCGAGCACGGCGAATGGCAGATTACCGGAAAAGCGCATATCGAGCGCGCGATTGCCCGTAATCGTAACGCTGCCGCCGCCCCGCAGGGAGAGTCCGCTGTCGCCGGCCAGATTGGTATCGATCGTCAGCCGGTCGTCTTTCAGCCTTCCGTTTGCAGTGATGCTCAACGGCGAAAGTCCGGCGCTTCTGGTTTGGCTGGTGGCAGCACCCCTCCAGTCGAGGTTGAAGTCTACAGCCGGCAAAGGCAGCTTGCCCGATACCTTGACCGAGCCCGAAATGTTGCCCTCGGCGGCCAGCCCGGGCACGAATGCGTTAGCAAGGCCAGCAGGCAGGTTGGAGATATCGGCATCTACGGCCAGCGATTGGGCATTCTGCCCAGCGATGACGAAGTTGCCTCCGGCCTTCATCGACACGCCGTTGCCGCTCAAATTCGTCGTGAAATCGAGCCTGCCATCCACTAGCTTTCCGTTCGCGTTCGCCGAAAGCGGCCGGATACCGGATGCCCTCGTCTGCGTCGTTGCGGCGTCTTTCCAGTCCAGCTTGAAATCGATGATCGGGCTGTTCGGCGTCCCTGAGGTCTTCGCGGTGCCTGATACCGTTCCTTGCGCGCCGAGGTTCGGGACGAAGCCATTGGCGAGGCTTGCAGGTAGATCCACGATGTCGGCGTCGACCGAGAGGCCCTGGACGCTGGCGCCTTGCAGGTTCGCCGTACCCTTCGCTTTCAGCAAGGTACTGCGACTGCTGTTCAGCGTCGCGTCAAAGGAAATCTTGTTGTCGGCAAGGTTGCCGGCAGCGTTCAACCGAAGACCGGAAAGGCCGGCAGCCTTCGTCTGACGGGTTCCAGCATTGTTCCAGTCGAGCTTGAAATCGACGGCAGGAATCGGGAGCGAGCCAGAGGCTGTCGCCGTGCCCGAGATCGTCCCTTCGGCACCGAGATCAGGCATGAAATTGTTGACCAGCGCGGCGGGAAGGTTGCTGAGCGTCGCATCTGCCTGCAGACCCTTCACGACCGTTCCCTCAACCGTAAGCTTGCCCTTCACCTTCAGGGCAGAGCCGCCATCGCCGTCGAGATTCGTCTCGAAATCGAGTGTGTTTTTCGCGAATGTGCCCTTGGCGCCGAGTGCGAGGGCAGAGAGGCGTGCCGCCTTCGTCTGGGTGGTTGCGAGGTCCTTCCAGGTGAGGTCGAAGCTTGCCGTCGGCTGCTGAAGCGTTCCGGAAGCGGATGCCATGCCGGAGATCGTGCCACTGGCGCCAAGGTTGGGAACGAAGGCGTTTGCCAGGCTCGCGGGAACGTTCAGTATCGTCGCATCGGCAGTGAGGTTCTCGATTTTCGTTCCCGCCAGCGAGACGTTGCCGGACGCCTTCAACGCCACACCGCCGTTCGCGGTAAGGTCGCTCTGGACGGTCAACTTTTCATCTGCGAAGTTTCCCTTTGCCGTCAACCTGATGCCGGCTAGGCGGGCTGCCTTGGTATGGCTGGTTGCTGCATCCTTCCAAGCCAGATCGAAGGTTGCTGTCGGCGTCGGCAACTTGCCCGAGGCCGATACGGTTCCCGATATCATGCCTTCCGCAGCAAAATTCGGGACAAAGCTGTTGGCGAGTGCCGCCGGAATATTGGCAAGCTGGCCGTCGAGTTTCAGCGTCTGAGCGTCGGCGCCAGCAACGACGAAATTGCCCGTCGCCTCTAGCGACATACCGCCGCTACCGCGTGCGTCAGCGTCGAAGTTGAGAATATTGTCCTTGAGGTTGCCGCTCGCCGTCAGCCCAAGCGACGAGAGCTTGGCACTTCTGGTCTGGCTCGTTGCGGCGTTCTTCCAATTCAGTTTGAAGTCGAACGCAGGGGCAGGCAGCTTTCCGGCTGCCGTTACGTTGCCGGAGATCGAGCCTTCGGCGGCAAGATCAGGAACAAATGCATTCGCCAATCCGGCCGGGATGTTGACGATATCGGCATCGACTTTCAGCGACTGCGCATTCGGGCCGCCGGTCACGACACTGCCGCCGGCCTTCAGCGATACGCCGCCCTTGCCACTGAGGCTCGTTTGAAAATCGAGCGTGTTGTTGGCAAAGGTCCCGTTTGCACCGATCGCCAGCGGCGACAGGCCGGCGCCCTTTGTCTGGCTGGTGGCGGCATCTTTCCAATCCAGGTCAAAGTTGGCTATCGGCGCTGCCGGCGTGCCAGTCACGGCAACCTTGCCCGAGATCGTGCCTGCGGCATCGAGCTTCGGGACAAAACTATTGGCAAGGCTTGCGGGCAGATCCCGTATGTCAGCCTTGATATCAAGAGTTTCGCCGACTGTGCCGGTCACGTGAACCGAGCCGTCGCCGGTCGTCAACTCCATCGCGCTCAGCGTTACGGTACCGCCACTGATTGACACCTCCGACGGTGATGCGAGCTCCACTGGAATGTTGCGCGGCTTCGCAGAGAAACGGTCGAGGCGAAGCAGCGTTGTGCCGGCGTTCAGCTCGACATTGCCAGATGCGACCAAGGGATTGGCATCATAGGTGGCGCCGAGATCGAAGTTTGTCCGGTTCTGTTGCTGGGCGAAATTCAGCGCCAGTCCTTCGGCTTTGTTAGCACCGGAGGCAAGCTCTTCTGCCTTGATCGTGCCGTTCGCGGCAAAGGCCTTCAGGTCACTGACAGAAACGTTGATGTCGGGTTTGACGACGGCAAATGTGTCGCGCTTCAAGCCGTTGCCGGAAGCGACAATCTTGAGTGCAATCTTGCCGTTGTCGTTGGCAATATCGACGGAGCCCTTCAGGTCACCTTCCGCCTTCTGACCGGCAAGCGCAGCGAGAAGGCCGAGGTCCGGAAAGTCGAACGTCGCCTGTCCGGTCGGCTGGAAAGCAGAAGATAGTTCGACGTGGCCCGTCAGGCGGTTATTGCCGACGTCGGCGGCGATCGAAGGAAGCTGCACTTTCCCGTCCACCACTTGAACGGCGGTGCCGGCATTGATTAGCTGCTCGTCGATCGTGCCCTTGGCGGTAATCTCCGCCTGTGGCGCCTTCGGGTCCGCCGTTCCCGAAACGTTAATGTCGAGCTGTTTGACCTGCCGGCCCGCCATCACGAGTGACGGGCCCTTGATATCAGCTGCCACGGCGAGAGCGGAGACATTGCCTTTTGCGCTCAGCTGGTAGGTCAGCTCGCCTGTCGCACTTTCAAGTAGCGCCTGAACATTTGGAACGCGACCGGAGAGATTGGCATCGAGCGTGTCCTCGTCGAGCACCACGCCGCCTGTAGCCTCGAGAGCGTTCGACTTGATGGAGAGGTTCGAGATGTTGAACTTCGAGGGAACCGTTCCTGCAACCTGGCCCTCGATCACAATCGGTGAACTGAAACGCGTTGCGACCGCAGGCGGCAGCGCCGCAGGTTGGACAGTCAGCTTGACGTTGCCGGTCAGCGAGCTGGCGCTCAGTTTGTAGGAACCGTTGAGGCTTGCGTTCGTAGCTGCGCTTTCGATCGTCGCGCCGTTGAAGCCAAGCGCATCGGCCGAGATTTGCAGCGGTAGCGTTACCGTGACGGGGCCTTGAATTGCCCGGTTGATGTCGGGATTGACGAACGACGTGTCACCTGCAGCGAGTGTAATCTGAACGCTTCCCGAGCGGCCGGCGAGATTGAAGTTGTCGCTCTTTGCCGTCAGCTTCACGTTGCCCATCGTCCCCTGTGGCAGCACGGCGGAATCGAGCGAAGCGCTCGCGTTGAGGCGGGAGGCCTTGGCATCGCCCGTCAACGAAAGATTGACGCCGGAGATCAGGAAGCGGGCTTCGCCTTCGGCTAACGGCCAGCGGAAATCGACCGGGCCTGACGTTCCCAACAGATTGGCGTTCAGGCTGTTCTTGCCCTTCGGATCCAGAGTGCCCGATGCAGCGATCACTACGGCGCCGGTTGCCAAATTGCCGGTCTGGATATCGATCTTGCCTCTGTTATCGAAGTTCGCGGCGAGGTCGATGTTCGTCTGGCCCGCAAAGAGGGGGCGGAAGGCAGCCGGCAGCAGGGAGCTGAGGTCGCCGCCGCCCTTGAGGTCAAGGTGATGGAGGCTCTCCGGCGTCAGCGTGTGGCGTGCTTCGATCGAGGCGCGTTGCTGTCCGTCGAGAGCGGCCTGGAGTTGGCCGCGCCAATCCGAAATCGGTCCGTCTCCCGTCAGGTCGATTTCGACGGCTGGGTTGCCGGGCAGTGCCAGCAGTCCCGCGAGCAGCCCACCCTTCGGTTCCGTCAGCTTCGCGTTCAGCCGCAACTGATTGCGATCCGGCATGAAAGCAACATCGGCGATCAGCTTTGCATCCGGAGCATCGTGACGGTGGACGTTGATCGACGCATTCCCGCCTTCGTTGTCGGCGCGCACGCTGCCGTCCGCTGCAAGCGAGAAGGCCCGCCCGATCAGCGGCTGGGCGAGGTTGATCTCCGGCAAGGCGATCTTGTCGATGTCGATCTTGATCGGCAGCGAAAAGCCACTGTCGGCTTCGCCTGCCGCAGCCGGACGCGAGGGGAGCGTGCGGACGGGCTGTCTCAGCACGTGGATTGCCGCGGCTTCGACGCTTCTGGCGTGGAACCTGCCGGTGAGGAGAGCCAGGGGATTCCAGTTTATGGCAAGGCCGTCGATCTGAGCGAAGACGCCCTTTGTGTCGGAAAGTACGATCTGGCTGGCACGCAGCCCGCCGGTCAGCAGCCCCTCTGGGTCCTGAACCTTGATGGTCATGTCCCGGTTGGAGAGGCTCGAGGCGACCCTGTCGGCGACGATGCGTGCACCGAAGGATGTGAAGCCGAAGACACCGATGGCGATGGCAAGCAGGACCAGGGCGGCCCCAGCGGAATAGCCGAGCAGCCGCACGATCCAATTCAAGATTTTCGCCAGTGTCTGCATGGTCGCGGACATTACTCCGTTTCTATGGCGGCTCAAGGCGCACGAGCGCAGTGAGCCGCGAGTGTGTTAGAATGACTGACCGATGCCGGCATAGATGCCATAATCTGTGCCATCCTCGTACTTGTTGAGCGGTACCGCAAAATCAAGCCGCAGCGGACCAAACGGCGTTGCATAGCGGATGCCGATGCCCGCACCGGCCCGAATGTCGGAAAAATCGGGCGCTATGTCGGCTGAAACCGTCCCGACGTCGATGAATGGCACGATGCCGATCGTATCCGTGATCTTCACTCGGGTCTCGAACGAGGCAGTGACATAAGAGGCGCCACCAGTCTCCTCATTGTCGGCGTTGCGCGGCGAGATTTCCTGGTAGCCATAGCCGCGAACCGAACCACCGCCGCCGGCAAAGAATCGACGTGTGGCAGGAATATTCTGGAGATCGTCTGCCCCCAGAAGAAAGCCCGCGGAAAGCTTTCCGGCGAGAACGATGCGGTCTTCCGCTCCCAGGCCCTGATATCCGGTAATCGAGCCCTCGAAACCGGAGAAGAAGGTTCCATTGTAGGCCTCGTAGCTCGGCGTCGCTTTCAGCATCGCCCGATAGCCTTCGGTCGGATCGAACTTGTTGTCTCGCGCATCGCGGTCATACTGAAACGGCAACGAGAAGGTCAGGTAGCTGTTCTTGCCGAAGGCATCGTCATCGCGTTCCCAGCTTACCTCACCGGAGCCCGTGATCGTATCCAGATCGGATAGCTCGTAAGAGAGCCCGAGAGAGGCAGTGACGAGCTTTGCGGTGTAGGCGTCGGGGTTCTCAGTCTTGGCCAGGATGCTCGCCCGCAAGGTCGCGGCCGGAGAGAAAGCGCCAGGTTTGGTGAAGGCGACACCGGCGGAATAGTCGAGATCGCCGATATTGGTCGTTTCGCCCAATCGGCCCACTGACCCTTCGATGCGCAGCGCTTCGGCTTCTCCGAAGAGATTGCGATGACCCCAGTAACCGTTGACGCCGAAGCCGTCCGTTGTCGAATACTGGGCGCCGACGCCGAGGTAGCGCTGCTTGCCTTCCGACACTTCGATCGTCATCGGCAATGTTCCGTCCGGCGCCAGTGCGTCTGCCTCGTGGATGGTGACGCTGGAGAAGACGCCCAATGCGCGTAGCCGGTCTCCCGCCTTCTTCAAGGTCTCCGGCGAATACTGTTCACCCCTGTTCAGCCTTGAATAGCGCTGGATGAAGCCCGGTCGAACGGTTTTTTCGCCGCTGACGCCGACGTCGCCGATCGGCGCGACCGGACCGCCTTCGGCGGCGAGCACAATGTTGACTGTGTTCGTTCTGTGGTCGGCTATGACTTTGCGGGTCGTCAACTTGGCCAGCGGACGGCCTTCGCTTTTCAGCTGCTCGACGATCTTGTCGCCAGCCTTGATGATGGTCAGCGAACCGGCCGTTTCACCTGGAGCAAGATCGTAATCCGCCGGATCGCGGCGTGCGGCGTCCCCGCCGAATTGCACTTCATGGACCTTGAAGACAGGGCCTGCGGCGACATTGATCGTCACAGGGACGGGGCGTGAGCGATTGAAGGTCGGATTGGGCGGGAGGGCGTCGATATCGCGGCCATCGACCCTGATTGTCACCACGCCGCCGTAGCGGGCCTTCTCGAAGAGAGCGGCGATCAGCCGTTCGCGGTCGTCCCTGGCCTTGACAACGACGCCCAGGTCGCCGGAGACAGGCCGGTCCTTGTCGCCGACGAGACGGGAACTGTTTTCCAGTGCCTCCTTGAGATCGGCATCGTTGCTGTCGGTCGTCAGCGTCACGTCGTAACGAACCGGATCCGGTATCTGGTCGCTGGCCGATTCGTCGTCCTTGCCCCACAAAGTGATGCCGAAAAGCTTGAAGGCGAAAGCCTCCGAGATGAGCGCCGGCGAAAACGTGAACGCAGCCGCGACAACCAACATGGTGCCTGCGCGCCGATACGCTATACCCGGTTTCGGTACCGTCCCTCTAGTTTGCATCCGCCGCTTTTGGTTACACTGGAATTAAGCTTCGCGCCCCCCGGCCGGCGGCAACCTTAGCGGCAAATTTCCTCGGCGTGTACCGTTTTAAATCGCTTAAGCGCTGAAATGGTGGAAAAAATCAGAAATCCCGGGCTGCGAACCCGGGATTTCGGGATGATTTTGCGTCGGCTCAATAACCGCCGCGGCAATCGTCGATGTAGCGGCGACCATACTCGTCGCGATAGTAGCACTGTCCCGGCTGCTCAGCGACACGACCGATAAGGGCGCCCGAAACGCCGCCAATAGCCGCACCGACGGCGGCTCCGCGAACATTTCCCGTCACCGCACCCCCGATGATCGCGCCGGATGCTGCACCGATGCCGGCGCCCTGCTGTGTCGGCGTGCAGCTTGCGATCGAAAGTCCAATCAAAGCGAATACAGCAATCTTCTTAATCAAATTCTTCTCCTAGGTTGGTCGCCCTCAAGAGCGGTGGCCGTCCCTGATTCTTGTTTTTGTCATGCTAATCGTCAAACTGTGGCGCAAAAAGAGCAACCCTGCTTTCGGCGTTTGGTTTTTCGCACAATTGGCGTTGCAACTTTCGCCTAAATTCGGCGCAACCGAACGCGCCGAATTTAATTAGCCTCCCTAAAGTAGTGGTTGATCCCAAAGCGAAAAAGTCAAATGATACCGTCCGTGCCTGGAGGAGGCGCGAGGAGGAAATCATGGCGAAAGTGAAACTGACGGTGAACGGCCGGGCAGTGAGTGGCGACTGTGAAGAGCGCACGCTTCTTGTCCATTTTATTCGCGAAAAACTCGGTCTGACGGGAACGCACGTCGGCTGTGATACCAACCAATGCGGTGCTTGTGTCGTTCACATGGATGGCAAGTCGGTGAAGAGTTGCTCGATCCTTGCCGTCCAGGCGTCGGGGTCGACGATCACCACCATCGAGGGGCTTGCCAGCAACGGCGAATTGCATCCTGTCCAGGCCGCCTTCAAGGAGCATCACGGCCTGCAATGCGGCTTTTGCACGCCTGGTATGGTGATGACGGCCGTCGACATGATCTCGCGTCACGGCGGTCACCTGGACGAGGAGACGGTTCGCCACGAGCTCGACGGCAATATCTGTCGATGCACCGGCTACCACAACATCGTCAAAGCCGTCCTGTCTGCCAACGAGCAGATGCATGGCGCTGCCAAGCAGGCGGCCGAATAGCTCTCAGGAATTGTCTGGCTGACTGCCGAACACGATTCTCTTTGGCGGAATGCCAGGCCCGAAACCCCATTGGGAGGACATCATGGGTGTTGAAGGAATTGGTGCACGCGTCGCACGAAAGGAAGACAAGCGGTTCCTGACCGGCAAGGGCCGTTATACGGACGACATGGTCGTGCCGGGCATGAAATTCGCCTATTTCATCCGCAGTCCGCATGCACACGCCAAAATCAACGGGATCGATGCAGCCACCGCCAAGGCCATGCCCGGTGTCATCGACGTGCTCGATGGCAAGCAGTTGATCGCCGACGGGATTGGCAACCTCATTTGCGGCTGGATGATCCATTCGAAGGATGGTTCGCCGATGAAGATGGGGGCCTGGCGCCCGCTGGCAGTGGAGACCGTCCGCTATGTCGGCGATGCCGTCGCCGTGGTTGTCGCCGATTCCCTTGCGGAGGCACGGGATGCCGCAGAAGCCGTCGTCGTCGACTATGAGGAATTGCCCGTTGTCGTCGAGGCGGTCGAGGCGCTGAAATTGGGGGCGCCGCAGCTTCACCCGGAAGCTCAGAACAATCTGATCTTCGATTGGGAACTTGGCGATGGCACCGCAACCGACAAGGCTATTTCCGAAGCGGCACACGTCACCGAGATCGAGATTCACAACAACCGCCTGTCGCCCAATGCGATGGAGCCCCGCGCTGCGCTCGGTATCTACGACGCCGCCGAAGATCACTATACCTGCTACACCACCAGCCAGAACCCGCATGTCGCGCGCCTCGTGATGAGCGCGTTCTACAATGTCGCGCCCGAGAACAAGCTGCGGGTGATCGCCCCCGATGTCGGCGGCGGATTTGGATCGAAGATCTACATCTATCCAGAAGAGATCGTCTGTCTGTGGGCTTCCAAGAAAACGGGCGTGCCGGTGAAGTGGAATTCCGATCGCACGGAGGCCTTCCTGACGGACGCACATGGCCGCGATCATGTGTCGAAGGTGAAAATGGCCTTTGACAGCGACAACCGCATCATCGGGCTGAAGGTCGACACCATCTGCAATCTCGGCGCCTATATGTCGCTCTTTTCGTCGGCGGTTCCGACCTATCTCTACGCGACCCTGCTGTCCGGCCAGTACGATATTCCGGCGATCCATGCCAATGTGCGTACGGTCTATACCAACACCGCACCGGTTGATGCCTATCGCGGTGCCGGCCGGCCGGAGGCGACCTTCCTGCTCGAGCGGACGATGGAAACGGCCGCACGCGAGCTCGGCATCTCACCGGCCGAGCTGCGGCGGAAGAACTTCATCCGTTCCTTCCCGCATCAGACGCCTGTCATCATGAATTATGACGCCGGTGATTACGAAGCATCCCTCAATGCTGCGATGCAGGCCGCCGACTGGAACGGCTTCCAGGCGCGCAAGACCGAAGCGGCGAGCCGTGGGATGAAACGCGGTCTCGGCATGAGCTGCTACATCGAGGCGTGCGGAATTGCCCCCTCGCAGGCGGTCGGCTCACTTGGTGCCGGTGTCGGCCTGTGGGAATCGGCCGAGGTGCGGGTCAATGCGGTCGGCACGATCGAAGTGCTCACCGGGTCCCACAGCCACGGCCAGGGGCATGAGACGACCTTCGCGCAGCTCGTGTCGGATCGTCTCGGCGTTCCGCTGGAGAGCGTGTCGATCGTGCATGGCGACACCGACAAGGTGCAGATGGGCATGGGCACCTACGGCTCACGTTCAGGTGCCGTCGGTATGTCTGCCGTGGTCAAGGCGCTCGACAAGGTCGAAGCCAAGGCCAAGAAGATTGCCGCCCATCTGATGGAGGCCGACGAGGGCGATATCGTCATCGAGAACGGCGAGGTCAAAGTTGCCGGTACCGACAAGAGCCTCCCGTGGTTCCAGGTGGCGCTTGCTGCCTATACCGCGCACAATCTGCCGGGCGGCATGGAGCCGGGGCTGAAGGAGACCGCCTTCTACGACCCGTCCAATTTCACCTTCCCGGCCGGCTGCTACATCTGTGAAGTCGAAGTCGATCCGGAAACGGGCAAGACGGAGATCATCCAGTTCGTCGCAGCGGACGATTTCGGCAACATCATCAACCCGATGATCGTCGAGGGGCAGGTTCATGGCGGTATCGCACAGGGTATCGGTCAGGCCCTGCTCGAGGCCGTGCATTATGACGAGAACGGCCAGCTGTTGACGGCAAGTTTCATGGATTACGCCATGCCGCGCGCTGACGACCTGCCGTCGTTCAAGGTCTCGCATCAGGTGACGCCGTCCCCGAGCAACCCGCTCGGCATCAAGGGGTGCGGCGAGGCCGGCGCGATCGGGTCTCCCCCAGCACTCATCAATGCCATCACCGATGCCATCGGCAACAACATGCTGACGATGCCGGCCACGCCGCAGAAGGTGTGGATGGCGGCGCGCGCGGTTCATTGAGGAGGAACGACGATGTATCAGACCAACTATCACCGCGCGTCCTCGGTCGATGAAGCCGTCAGGATGATTTCGGGAACGTCGGAAGGCAAATATGTTTCCGGCGGCATGACACTGATCCCGACGATGAAGCAACGCCTCGCCGCGCCTAGCGACCTCGTCGATCTCAGGCATATTCCGGCGATGCAGGGCATCAAAGTCGATGGTCGCAAGGTGACCATCGGGGCGGCGGCGACGCATGCCGAAGTCGCCGCGTCGGCGGCTCTGCGTGCGATCTGTCCCGCGATCTGCGACCTCGCCGGTACGATCGGCGATCCGCATGTCCGCCACATGGGTACGATCGGCGGTTCGATCGCCAACAACGACCCTGCGGCCGACTACCCCTCCGCCATGTTGGCGTTGAATGCCCACATCATCACCAACAAGCGTGAGATGCCCGCCGATGACTTCTTCACCGGTCTGTTCGAGACGGCATTGGAGGATGGCGAACTGGTGACGGCGATAAGCTTCGAGGCGCCTGACAAGGCCGGCTACGCGAAGTTTCCAAATCCGGCATCGCGCTATGCGATAACGGGGGTCTTCGTTGCCAAAGGGGCCGGCGGCGCGCGGGTTGCCGTCACGGGGGCCGGATCGAACGGCGTCTTCCGCGAGACGGCCATGGAAGCCGCACTCAACGCCAACTGGTCTCCGGGCTCTGTGGCAGGCGTCGATGTCAATCCTGCCGGGCTGATGTCGGACCTGCATGCCAGCGCGGAATACCGCGCCAACCTGATCAAAGTGATGGCCAAACGCGCTGTCGCCGAGGCAGGCTGACGAAACCAGTCTGATCGCGAGGTGGCATTGGTGCCTCGCGATTCTTCGCTGCGTCTGGCCAAAACCAGCTTTTTCGAATTAAGATAATTCAAGACTATGGGCCTTTTGCCGCAGTTGATGGTAAAGCGAGGGGAAGGGGTTGACGTGCGCGCGTCCGTTGGCAAGAACGCTCGCACGATACTGGAGCAGATGATGGATTTCGAA
>NZ_AKKA01000073.1 GCF_000282035.1 Rhizobium sp. CF122 | reverse complement strand
GGTCAAAACATGAAACGCTCTAGATGCTTGCTCTCTCCGACGGGACAGATCCCGTTTAGGCGTCGATAGCGGCAAGCAAGGGCAGTGTCCCAGGTGGCATCAAAGGATGCGCGCGATAAAGCGAGCATTATATCGATGACGTAGGTGTCACCCTCACCCGACGATCAGCAGCGCGACACCGGTGCCAAGCAGCACCAGCGTCCATACGAGATCCACGTTGATCCAGGCACTGCGCAATATCTCGAGCCCGACCCAGCGATAGACCGCCAGGGCAACGAGACCTGTGACCGCCAACATCGCAAGGGTGTGGACACCGACCGCTGCGATCGTCATCGCCGCGGACCCAACGCCGCCGATTTCGCGCAATGGCGACTCCGTGAGGCAGAGGGGCATCAAGGCCGGCAGAACCATGAGCCCCGCACCATGGGCCGTCGCCATCAGGAACGACCAGAAGGCAAGGCCGGCAAGCCCCGTGCGCAAGCCGATGCGAACGCGGCGGGTGTGCCCGAAGACCTGATGCCAGATAGCCCATACAACAAGCGCCCCACCGGTGGCCGTGCGTACAGCATCCTGGTTCACGAGCAGGCCGGCGGCGACAACGGTTCCGGCGACCAATGCGATGGAGACAGCATGCCCGAGGGCGATGGCGGGTACAGCCTGAACCACCGCGGCCGAACTCTGCCGGTGAACGCCAAGTGCGACGGCAAACAGCCATCCCATCGCCGGATTGAGACCATGGAAGGCGCCCAGTCCCGCCAGCAGCATCCAGGGCCAGAGCTCGTTCATGGGCGCCTCATCTGGCTGACGTCATTTTCCCTACGGGTAACAGTAAGAATCTGACGAGCAATCTCCACCCTGCAGACGGACCTGGTGCGGGCGATGTGACTTCGGCCATTCGACGAAGAATTTCTCGTCAAAGGCAATGCCGCCGTCCGGTTCCGCGTCAAGCTTCACCATCCAGCCAGAGACGCCGTCGGGATAGAACTGCTCGTCGATCGCCCCATAGAGTGAGTTCGTGAAATAGACGCGGCGACCGTCTCGGCTGATCTCGACCATTTGCGGGCCACCATTCAGCGCGCCGTTATTCGCCCCTGGATGCGAAGCACGCGAAACGATACCGCCGATCCGGACCTTGCCAGTCAGCTTCGGCTTGAACGGATCGGAGACATCGTACTGACGCAGGTCGCCGGTTCCCCAGCAGGACACGTAGAGAAATCTGTCATCCATCGAAAGATCGATGTCGGTGACGAGCGGCGGCACGGCATTGAAACCCTTCAGCACCGGCGGCAACAGGTCCGGATCGGCGGGCTCGGCCGGAATATCTATCACCTTTGTCACCCCCCACTTCGCGCCGTCGCGGTGCCAGACCCAGATCGAGGAGGAGAGGTCCTCGAGGCTGAGCACGCAGTTGACAAATCCATAGGCCTTGGTCGGGTCGTGCGCGGGCCTGAGTTCGAATACAAGCTGATATTTGTCGCCAAAATCGATGGTCTGCAGGTGCTTGCGCTTGTGCAAATCCCAAAAATGCAGACGGCGGCCGTATTTCGCGCCGAGCAGAATTTCCGGGATCAAGCCGTTTTCGAACGTATCCGGCGTGCCCCACTCGCTGGTGACGAGCGTATCGTGGCCAAGGTGCCACCAGACGTCATAGGAAAGCTGTTGCGGCCCCCGATCCATTTCCCACTGGCCGCGGACCTCGAAGGTCTCGTGATCCATTAGAAAAATGCCGCCTGGGGCCTTGCCTTCGGCATTACCAAGTGCGGCAACATAGATGCCCTCCGGGCCGCAATGAATTGTGTGCGGCCGGGAATAACCAGCCCGTTCGGCCACTTCGCCGGGCTCGATCACCTTGACGATGGACGGGCTCCTGCCATCCGGTTTGGTGTCGATGATATGGATGCGGGAGGATTTTAGTCCCGGCACGACCAGATAGCGGCGCTCCGCATGCGGGTGCGGTGCGTTCGGACATAGACAGGACGAGCAGGCGTTCCAGCCGAAATGATGCAATTCGTCGCCGACATTGGGCATCGCGAGGTTATTTACGATCTGCCCGTAAGAAGCCGATTTCGGATCTACATCGACGACCGCCAGCTCGTCGGGAACCGCTCGCGCCGGATCGAAGGCGACGACGTAGGCAAGCGTCTCCGGCGCGGCTTTCATGGCCATTCGCGGTGACGGATAAAAGCTTGGATCGGGTTTCCACGTTACCATGTGAAGTGCTCCTGGCTCGCGTTTGCTGAACAACAAAAAATGTTCGCTAGATGCTTGCCGACAGCCGACTCACCGCTGCGGACGGGGCAGGATCCAAGGACGTTTCGACGAGATATCGATTCGAAACCGGCTGAGCGAGCCGTAGAGGCAATCCTCCCCACGCAATTGTCTCAAATAATGCCGGGTTTGGGCAGTCCCTTTTTCGCCGCTCTCGCGCGGCTTCCACCTCATCAACGGGACTTTGAGATGTCAGAGCAAAAGAAATCGATAGCAACAGGCATTGGCATAGAGGTGTTGCGGCACGGGCCGCCGCAGACGGCAATGCCTCTTAGCCGTAAAGATAGTTCGGAAGCCACAGTGTCATGCCCGGCCACACATACATGATAATCATGCAGAGGATGACGATCAGCATGTAGGGCATCATGCCGGCGAAGATCTGGTTGAGGGTGACGTGCGGTGGCGCGACGCCCTTGAGATAATAGGCTGACATCGCCACCGGCGGCGACAGGAACGCCGCCTGCAGATTGACGAAGACGAGCACGCCCCAGAGGATCGGATCTATATCGAAGTGCCTCAGCATCGGAAGGAAGATCGGCACGAAAATGATGATGATCTCGGTCCATTCGAGCGGCCAGCCGAGAATGAAGATGATCGCCTGCGACAGAATCATGAACTGCACGGGCGTGAGATCGAGCGCCAGCACCCACTCTTCAACCAGTGCCTGGCCGCCGAGGATAGCGAAGACAGCGGAAAAGAGCGCCGAACCGACGAAGAGCCAGCAAACCATGGCCGTGGTCTTCGCTGTCAGGAAGACCGCCTCCTTCGTGCGTTTCCAGTTGAGCGTCCGGGCCTGGAACGCCAGCAGAAAGGCGCCGGCGGCCCCAACCGCGGCGGACTCGGTCGCCGTCGTGATGCCGAACAAAATGACGGCGAGCACGACAACGGTCAGGATCCCGAGCGGCATGACCGACGAAACCAGCAGTTTCACAACCTGCAGCCGCTCCGCACTCATATTCCTGTAGTAGCGCAGGAGTACCGCCGCTGCGATTGCGGCGATGATCCCGAAGGCCACGTAGAAAGTGGTTGCTGGCCCGTTCACCGCCACCGGCTCGGCGTCAGATGCGGGTGCGCCGAGTTGTTCCAACCCTTCCGGTGCTTCCGCCACTGCCGATGCCTGAGGATAGATGACGACATACCACCACACGAGCGCCAGAGTGAATGCCGTCAGCGAGAAGGGCACGAGCGCAGCGCAGGCATTCTTGACCAGCTTCCAGTAGCTGAGCCGCCCCTCGCCCGTCTCGAGCGCCATCGCCTTTGATGGCGAGACCAATGCGCGGAGAAGCCCGACGAGCATGTTGTGGGAATAGAGCGCCTGAAAACGCTCCATCCAGCTGGGCACGGGGACTCTCGTCTGTTGCTCGGGCAGGGCGGGCGCGATCTTCGGACTGATGGTCGCCCAGCCGAGGATGTAGGCGAGATAGAGAAGCGCGAGAAAGAAGCCGGGAAACATCGCGGCGGCATAGAGTTTGACGACAGATTGTCCCGCAACCGCAGCATAGACAATGATCATCACGGATGGCGGGATCAGAATGCCCAGCGTGCCGCCGGCGGTGATCACTCCGGAGGCCAGCCTGACGTCATAGCCGGCGCGCAGCATCGGGTTCATTGCAATGACGCCCATCAGCACCACCACCGCTCCGACAAGGCCGCTGGCAATGCCCCAGAAGGTGCAGACGATGAGGGTCGCAACGGCAAGCGAGGCGGGAATCCGCCGGAAGGAAAGCTGGATGCTGTAGAACATCTTGTCCACCAGCGCACCACGCTCCATCACGTAGCCCATCAGCACGAAGAGCGGGATGGAGATCAGGACATCGTTGGTCATCGCCCCATAGGTGCGCTGAACCATCAGGTCGAAGACGCGGTTGTCGATCCAGTGCTCGGCCGGATTGTAGAATGCGTAGAAGCCGAAAATCATGCCGAGCCCCATCAGCGTGAAGGCTGTCGGGAACCCCATGACGATGACGACCACGATGAGAATTAGCATCGTCAGTCCGAGGAACGGATCAGTCACGTCTCGATGTCTCCTCCCCGGCCCCGTTGCCGCGCCGCCCTGTCGATATCCTGGGCGCGCTGGATCGCCGCCTCGCGCGTTTGCGCGTCTATGTGCTCGCTATGCGCAAGCTGTTCGGCGACAACGTCGATGTCCTCCACATCCTTGAGCCGGCGCGGCCATTCTCCGGTCCTCAGGCAGAGGATGCAGCGCGCTATCTCGGCGAGCCCCTGAATCAGGACAAGCACGCCCGCTACTGGAATGACGGTCTTGAAGTAGTAGATCGGCGGGCCTTCCGCCGTGACGGTCGAATGCTCGCCGATCCGCCAGGATAGCCCCGCATAGTGGTAACCGGCATAGATGAGCGCGGCGACGCCCGGCAGGAAGAATAGGATATAAAGAAGGAGATCGAGCGTCGCCTGTATGCGAGGCCTGAGCGAGCTGTAGAGAAAGTCGCCGCGTACGTGGGCGTTCTGCGCCAGCGCATAGGCTCCGGCGAGCATGAACAGGGTGCCGTAGAACATATTGCTGACATCGAAAATCCACGCTGTCGGCATGTTCATGATGTAGCGCTTGAAGACTTCGATGCAGACGAGCGTCATCAGGCCGATGATCAGCCACGCCGCAGCCTTGCCGACCCACACGCTGATCGCATCGATCCTGATGAGAAACTGCTGAACGTCCACGGGTGCCCCCCGAGATAGCTTATACCTTCGTTAGAAGCACCGTTGTCCGGTGATAACGTTATAGTTCCTTCGCAACTCCGTTCGGGCCGAAGTAGTGATCGAAGGCTAGCCGGCGGTTGACGACGGTATCCTGTTCCCACCGCGTTGCCCGCGCCGCAAAAGCTATTTGCGACTGGATAACCTCCTTGAACAGCGGGTTTTCCGCTGCCTTCTTCTTCACGACCTCGTCGTAGACGTCCAGTTGCCGTTTGAGGATCGCTTCCGGCGTCTTGTAGAACTTGACCTTGTCGGTTGTTTGCATCTCCGCGTAGTCGGTCGAATAGCGGTCGATCGCCTTCCAGTGCATGTCCTGAGAGGCGGCCTCCGCGGCATTGGAGATGATCGCCTTCATCTGGTCAGGCAATGAATCGTATTTCGCTTTGTTGAACAGCACCTCGAACTGCTCGGCATTCTGGTGATAGCTTTGCAGCATGCAAATCTTAGAGACGTCAGGGAAACCCAAAGCCCGGTCGGACGACGCGTTGTTGAACTCGGCCGCGTCGAGCAGGCCGCGGTCCAATGCCGCCACGATCTCGCCGCCAGGCAGCGCATTGACCGCGGCACCAAGGCCGGTGAACACATCAATGGAAATGCCGACGGTGCGGAATTTCAGTCCCTGAAAATCCTCCACCTTGGCGACGGGCTTCTTGAACCAGCCGAGCGGCTGTGTCGGCATCGGCCCGTAGAGGAACGAAACCACATTGGCCCCGATCGATTCATAGAGCTTTACGAGGAGGTCCCTGCCGCCGCCGTACTTGTGCCAGGCGAGCAACATGTTGGCATCCATGGCAAATCCCGGCCCCGAGCCCCACAGAGCCAGCGCCGCCTGTTTGCCGTAGTGATACGCAACCACGCCGTGCCCTCCGTCGAGCGTCCCCTGGGAGACGGCGTCGAGCAAGCCGAAGGCAGGCACCACCGCACCTGCCGGCAGCACTTCAATTTTGAGATCGCCGCCGGTCATGTTGGTGACCTTATTTGCGAAATCAAGCGCGAATTCGTGAAAGATGTCCTTGGATGGCCAGGTGCTCTGCCAACGCATGTTGACCGGCCCCTGCGCCTTGACGACGCTTGGTGCTGCGATCATCGCCGCACCGGCCATGGCTGCCCCGCTTAGAAATTTACGGCGCGACGGTCTCCCCCTGATCTGCATGTGTTTCATCTTTTCCTCCCGAAGTACGGGCTTCATGCGGAAAAGGATTCTGCAGTTTTCCGCTCGTTCCCGCTCATAATCTTCTATTTTAGATTTAGATAATACTCCTCAATGAGCTCCAACTACAACACCTGTGCGTCCGCACCTTTCCCTGACTACCAGCTCCCGAAGCGCCATCTGGCTGGCCCGTTAGAACTGCCCGGCGTCAACCCCGACAGTGGCGGTTAGGGCGTGCATGCACTAACGATGGAGGCGATTGTTGGAGGCGTCGACTGGCGATAGTTGATAAGCATCCCCGGCTGATTTAAGCCACGCTGGTTCCGCTTTGCGCCAGAGGCGATCATCGCTCACGATCGGAAAAACATAGGGAATTCAGAGGAAATTTTGTTAGTCTTTGAAATGCGGAAACCCGGAGTCATCAGCCAAATTCCCTCCTGAGCATCACGCTAAGGTCTTTTTCCTCACATCCTCCGCCAGTTCCTGCATGCGGTCGATCGGAATGCGGCCGATCAGCATGAAGGCGTGCGTTGGATTTGACCAGTAGACAACGTTCAAGCCGTGTCGGCCTTCGACGTCAGGCTCCTTCGTACCGACAGCCGAGCGGACAATGCACAGCGCCAGCGGCCCCGTCTCGGGGTCTAGATAGGCAATCTGCGCCAGCGGCTTGTCGTCATACTGCAACAGCTGAGCACGCTTGAACTCGATACCCGGCAGCGACACCGTCTGAGGTGAAAGGGAAAGGCCAAGCTTGTCGTCGAGGAGAGCCAGTTGCGCGGCCTGCGCGTCATCGGACGGCGACGGGCCGGCCAGAGTATCCGCGGTATAGAGGGTAATGTATTCGGCAACCACAGTGCGCCATTCGCTGTTTTCATCAGGCGCATGCAAGCGATTGCGAATGCCGATGAAGGCCTGGTCGGCGACAACACCCGCGACGAGGCAGGCGGCAATCGCGCTAAGGAAGCCTCGGCGACTGGGGCGCGAAGGAGCCGGCTTTGCATCGCCCGGCACAATGCCGAGCATGGCATCGAGTTCGGTCTTCGGCGCCGCGGTAAGCAGCGGCTCGAAGGCTTGCTTGAACTGGAGGCTGCTACGCGACAGGAACTTCAGCCTTGCGCCCACACGCTCGTTCGAATGGAGAAGCGCCTCGATGCGCGACACTTCCGCATCCGACAGTTCGCCGTCGATATAGGCCGTTAACTCCTCATCGGAAAGGATCGGGTTCTTGTCGTTCATGTCGCCCCCTCTCCCGAGACATTGGCTGCGATCTTGGCGCGCGCCGCGGCAAGGCGGCTCATCACGGTTCCGATCGGGATATCCAATATGCTGGCTACCTCCCTGTAGGAAAGGCCTTCCACATAGGCGAGGAAGACGGCGGCCCGTTGCGCATCCGGCAGCGCATTGACCAATCGTAGAACCTGGTTCGCCATGACATGCGTTTCCGTGTCATGGGCTCCATCGACGACCAAGGCCTCGTTAGCATCGACAAAGCCCTGACCGAGGCGCACCCGCTGCGACCGGATTTCATTCAACCAGATGGAATGCAGAATAGAGAACAACCAGCGGTCCAGCCGCGTTCCGGCCTCGAACTGTTCAACGCGCTCAAGGGCACGCAGGCAGGTCTGTTGCACGAGATCGTCGGCAATATCGCGGCGATGCGAGAGCACGAGGCCATAGCGCCACAGCCGCACAAGATTATCCGCCAGGCCGCTCCTGATGTCGGCTTCGCTTGCGATGAGAGCCTCCGCCACCGGTTTTCCTTCCAAAGCCGCCGGTTGCACCGACGGCCTCGGTTTTGCGCGACTATAGGCAGGAAATGTGGTGTATGCGACCGGCATTTGGTAGTTCCCGTTCAACCGAAATTGCACATTCCCGCTTTGCGTCAGCGTCATAGCTCCTACGGCTTGAGGATCGCTTCGTTGAGATCGCGATACGCCTCGCATTCGGTGCCGCAGATCGTCTTGATCGTTTCGAGCTGCTCCTTGGCGAGATCAAGACGTCCTTTGATGACGTAGGCTTCGCCGAGATATTCGCGAACCTGCGCATAGTTGGGATCAAGCTCGACGGATTTCAGGTAGTAGGAAATTCCCTCGTCCGTGCGGCCAAGCTTGCGGGTGGCGTAGCCGCGATAGTTCAGGGCCTCGGCGGTATTCGGGTTCTTCAACGTATCGAGCATGGCAAGCGCTTCTTCGTAGCGGCCGGCCTTTGCCAGCGAATAGGCATAGTCCGTGCGGTTTTCTTCCGTCACGTTGGCGCTACTCTGCTTGACGCACCGCTTCGTTTTCTTGTCATACAGCTGGCCCTTCTTGCAGGTCGGCATGGTGCCGCTGCTGCCGCCAGAACTACCGGCGCCACTGGAGCCACTTCCGCTGCCACCGCCGCCTATCGCGAAGGCAGGGGCAGAAAGCGCGAACGCGGCAATGCAGCCGCCGACCAGGATGGAAGCAATACGAACAGTCGCGATCGTCATGGGATATCTCCTAGGAAAATGACGTTAGCGGCGAGTGAACACTGTTGGCTGGCACTTTATTCGATTGCGTGTTCTTCTTTTTTCTGGCGTCGCAGCTCCGGCGCCAGCGAATAAATGCAGGTCTGAGGTGTTAGCCGCTCACGCGCCGGCCACAAGGAGCATTCCGTGAGTGATACCGTAAAATTACTGAGTCTTGCCGTTGCAACGCCGGAACATGTCATCACACAAAAGGAAGCGGCGGCGACTTCCGCCCGTTTGTTTTCATCACGCTTCAAGGATTTCTCCCACCTTGCCAGCGTCTTTGACAATGCCGGCATTAGGAAACGCTATGCCGCTCGTCCACTGGAATGGTTCATCGAGCCGCATGGCTGGCAGGACCGGATGGAAGCCTACGGCGACGTGGCGCGCAGCCTGTTTTTCGAGACAGCCACCAATGCGCTGAAGAAGGCGGGCCTGCGAGGGTCCGACGTCGACTGTATCGTCACGATCTCGTCCACCGGCATTGCCACACCGAGCCTTGATGCACAGCTCGCACAGAAAATGGGCTTTCGCTCGGATATCGAACGTGTTCCGGTTTTCGGGCTCGGCTGCGCGGCCGGTGTTTCCGGCTTCGCCATCGCCTCGCGGTTCGCCCGGGATCGGCCAGGCGCAACAGTGCTTTTCGTGGCAATCGAACTTTGCACGCTGGCGTTCCGTCTGGACGAACTGACGCGCGCGAACATCATCGCCACGGCGCTTTTCGGCGATGGCGCGGCAGCCTGCATTCTCCGGGCAGGACCGGAGGGAAAGGTTGAGGTCGAGTCGACGGGTGAGCATCTCTTCCCCGATACGCTCGGCATCATGGGGTGGAAGATTGACGACACCGGCTTCGGTGTGGTTCTCGCTCAATCGTTGCCGCCCTTTGCCGAAACGGAACTCGGCCCGGCTGTCGACGGAATACTGGCGCGCAACGGTCTTTCTCGGGCCGACATCGATCGCTTCATCTGCCATCCCGGCGGGACGAGGGTGCTGACTGCCCTTGAAAGCGCGCTGTCACTTGAAGCAGGAACCCTGGACCACGAACGCGCGGTGCTTGCCGAATACGGCAACATGTCTTCGCCCACGGTGCTCTTCGTGCTCGAGCGCGCCTTGAAGGCGGGGCTGCCGGAGCGCAGCGCGATGGTCGCGATGGGGCCGGGCTTTACGGCAAGCTGCGTGACCTTAAAGAGGGTCGCATGATGTGGCCCTCAATTGCACTCCTCGTCTTCGTGACGGCACAGCGCCTCGCGGAACTTGCTCTTGCCCGCCACAATACACAGGTGCTTCTGAGCAGCGGCGCGAAGGAGGTCGCGCCGCTGCACTATCCTTACATGGTGGCCCTGCATAGCTGCTGGATCACCGGATTGTGGCTGCTGGCGATCCGCCGCCCGGTCGACCCGCTATGGTTTGCCGTTTTCATGGTCCTGCAGGCGGGTCGGCTCTGGGTCATAGGCACGCTCAAGGGACGATGGACGACACGCATCATCGTGCTGCCGGGCGCTCCGCTCGTCAGCAGTGGACCCTACCGGTTCCTGGCCCACCCCAACTATGTCGTCGTGGTAGGCGAGATCGCCATCCTTCCTCTGGCCTTCGGCATGCCCGTCTACGCAGCGATATTTTCGGTGCTCAACGCCGCAGTGCTTTATGTCCGCATCAAAGCTGAAAACGAGGCACTGAAAACGACAATGTTTTTGAAATGAAACGAAATTTTTCGTTTGCCTGTAGCTTGTCGGAGCGGCATTTTCATTGCTTGCAATAAGTGGAATGCATGGCAATGACAAAGAACGCAATCGTACTTGGCGCCGGTATCGTCGGCGTATCGACGGCCATTCACCTGCAGCGCCGGGGGCTGCAGGTGACGTTGATCGACCGCAAGGCGCCAGGCAATGAAACCTCGTTCGGCAATGCCGGTCTCATTCAACGCGAAGGCGTCGTGCCATACGGGTTTCCACAGCAGCTCGGCCTTCTAATACGCTATGCCTTCAACAACCGGATCGACGCCCACTATCACCTCAAGGCGTTGCCCGGACAATTGGCGTTCCTTGGCCGCTACTGGTGGAATTCGAACGCCAGGCGTCACGAGATGATTTCTCGTGCCTATGCCCCGCTGATCGAGCACTCGATTTCGGAGCACAATGATCTGATCGAAGCGTCGAATGCGCAGCATCTGATCCGGAAGGATGGCTGGATGGAGATCTTCCGCACAGCCGGTCGGCGCGATGCCGAATTCGCCGAGGCTGAGCGGCTACGGGCCGAGTTCGGCGTCATGCACGAGCAGTTGGATGCCGCCGGCGTGGCGCGGCTCGAACCCAATATCAAGGGAGATTTCATCGGCGGCCTGCGGTGGCGCGATCCGTGGTCGGTGCTCGACCCGCACGGATTGACGATGGCCTACCGCTCCTATTTCGAGAGTCTGGGCGGAAGGTGTGTCACTGGTGACGCCAACTCCCTCGGTCGTTCCGGTGCGAGCTGGAGGGTGGTGACCAGCGAAGGCTCGCTGGACGCGGAGGATGTGGTTCTGGCGCTCGGCCCCTGGGCCGCGGTCGCTACACGTCGGCTCGGCTATGCCTTTCCGCTCGGCGTCAAACGCGGCTATCACATGCATTATGCCACGACAGGCAATGCAACCCTCCACAACTGGACGCTGGATGCTGAACGAGGTTACTTCCTTGCACCGATGAGCCGCGGCATCCGGTTGACGACAGGCGCTGAATTCGCCGCGCTGGACGCGCCGAAGACGCCGGTGCAGCTCGACCGCGCCGAGAAAGTAGCGCGCACAGTCTTTCCGCTCGGCGAGAGGCTCGATCCGGAGCCCTGGATGGGCGCCCGCCCCTGCACGCCTGATATGATGCCCATCATTGGAAGGGCGCCGCGACACGACGGTCTATGGTTCGCGTTCGGCCACGCCCATCACGGACTGACCTTGGGGCCGGTCACTGGGCGCGCGCTGGCGGAGGCCATTGCAGGCGAAAGGCCATTCATCGATATTTCCGCCTATTCGCCGCAGCGTTTCACCTGAGCAACGTCATCGCGTTTGCCTGCGGTCATACGTCCTCTTCAAGAAGAAGGTCCTGTTGCGGACCGACGGCTAAGCGACGCCCAACGACTTGAGATCGCGGAGCGCCGCCTCCGCGATCCCTTCGATCGTATCGTCGATATCGACGGTCACAACGCCAGGTTCTCCAGTCGGCACTTCCAGCGTCGCGAGTTGGCTCTCCAGCAGCGACATGGGCATGAAGTGGCCCTTGCGCTCGCCCATTCGTTTCGTCAACAGCTCCTTCGAGCCTGACAGATAGACGAAAAAGAGCTTTCCATTTACCGCCTTGCGCAGTCGGTCGCGATAGGTGCGCTTCAGCGCCGAGCAGGAAACGATGACGCCTTGCTCGCGATCGAGCGATGCCTTCATCGTTTCACCGATGAGATCGAGCCAAGGCATGCGGTCGTCATCCGTCAGCGGAATGCCTTTCGACATCTTCTCGACATTCGATGCCGGATGAAGCTGGTCGCCCTCGACAAATTGCATGCCGAGGGCGTCCGAAATCTTCAGGCCGATGGAGGATTTGCCACAGCCACTGACCCCCATAACGATAATGGCGCAAGGGTCCCGATTAGTCTCTGGCATCGTTTATCGCTCCGGCACCGGTGTCGCTAACGCTGGCGAACCCTTCCTACGAAGCAGCCAGGGTGGCATTCTTGCGCGCAATACGCGCCCTGATGGTTTCGACATCGGCGCGCGGCGTCGCCGCAAACAACGTCTTCGTGTAGCTGTGCTGCGGATCATTGAAAACCTGATCCCGCGTGCCGTACTCCACAGCCTCTCCGAAATACATCACCATGACATCGTCGGCCATATAGCGGACGACCGACAGGTCGTGGCTGATGAAGACATAGGTAAGGTTCAACTCGTCCTGCAGGTCAGCGAGCAGATTGAGCACCTGGGCCTGGACCGAGAGATCAAGCGCGGACACCGGCTCGTCGAGAACCAGGAGCCTTGGCTTCAACATCAGAGCGCGAGCGATTGCGATACGCTGACGCTGGCCGCCGGAGAACATATGCGGGTAGCGGTTGAAATGGACCTCCTGGAGGCCGACCTTCTTGAGCATCACCATTGCCAATTCGCGTCGCTCGGCAGCGGGCGTATCGGTGTTGATGATCAGGGGCTCCATCAGGATGTCACCGATCTTCTTGCGCGGGTTCAGCGAACCGTAGGGGTTCTGGAAGACGATCTGTACCTTGCGGCGAATTTCCGGCGTCAGGTCGCCTGCGGCGATATCGACCTTCTTGCCGTCGATGAACAGATCGCCGCCGCTCGCCGGATCGATCATCGTGACAATGCGGGCAAGCGTCGACTTGCCGCAACCGCTTTCGCCGACGATCGCCAGCGTCTTGCCCTGCTCCACCGTGAAGCTCACACCCTTGACGGCATGTACGGTCCTCTCCTTCTTGAAGAGGCCGCCCGGCAGGTAATAGTTGCGGACAATGTTCTTTGCTTCGAGGACTGGCGTCATTGGGCCGCTCCCTTGAAAATTTCGCCGATGGTCGGCAGCCGGTCACCGGTGGCATTTTCCGGCAGGGCGGCAAGCAGCGCCCTTGTATAATCGCTCTTCGGGGATTCGAAGAGCGACAGGACGTCGGCCTCTTCCATCTTGCGGCCCTTGTATTGAACGATCACCCGGTCGGCAGTCTCGGCGACGACGCCCATGTTGTGCGTAATCATAATGAGGCCCATGCGATGCTCCGTCTGCAGCCGCATCAGGAGATCGAGGATCTGCTTCTGAATGGTCACGTCGAGCGCCGTGGTCGGTTCGTCGGCGATCAAAAGCTTCGGATTGCAGGCGATCGCAATGGCGATCATGACGCGCTGGCACTGGCCACCCGACATCTGATGCGGGAAATGGCTCAGCCGCTCGGCGGGGTTGGGAATGCCGACGGCCTCGAACAGCTCGATCGCGCGCTGGCGCCGCGCAGCCTTGTCTAGGCCTAGATGGATTCGCAGAACCTCTTCGATCTGAAAACCGACCGTGAAGCAGGGATTGAGGCTGGCGATCGGTTCCTGGAAGATCATCGACATATCCTTGCCAATGATCTTGCGTCGTTCGCTTGCTGACATGCCAAGCAGATTGCGGCCGTCAAAGACCATCTTGTCGGCCGTCACCTTTGCCGTCCATGGTAGAAGCCCCATCGCCGCGAGCATGGACACCGACTTACCGGATCCCGACTCTCCGACGATTGCGAGGACTTCCCCCGCATCTACCTTGAGCGACACGCCATCGACGGCGCGAAACGGACCCGTCGACGTCTGGAATTCGACGACGAGATTTTCAATTTCAAGAAGTGCCATCTCAGGACCTCTTCAGTTTGGGATCAAGCGCATCGCGCAGACCATCGCCCATCAGGTTGATAGCGAGAACCGTGATAAGGATGCAGAGACCCGGGAAAGTCACGAGCCAAGGGTTGCTCTGTAGGAACTCACGCGAGTCCGCGAGCATCGTGCCCCATTCTGGCGTCGGCGGCTGGGCGCCTTGGCCGAGGAAGCCAAGGGCTGCAGCGTCGAGGATCGCGGCCGAGAATGCGAGCGTCGCCTGGACGATCAGGGGTGCCAGACAATTCGGCAAAATCGTCTTGAACATGAGGCGGAACGTGCCGGCGCCGGCCACGCGGGAGGCAACGACATACTCCTTCTCGCGCTCGCTGATCACAGCGGCGCGTGTCAGACGAACGAAGTGCGGCTGATTCACGATCGAGATCGCGATCATGGCGTTCACGAGGCCCGGCCCTAGGACGGCGACCAGCACGAGAGCCAGAAGCAATGAAGGGAAGGCCAGGATGATGTCCATGACGCGCATGATGAAGGTATCGACTCTGCCCCGGAAATAACCCGCGACAACGCCGAGCAGCACGCCGGCGACAGCCGATAGCGATGCGACGACGAGGCCGATGAACAGCGAAAAGCGCGTGCCATAAATCAGACGCGACAGCATATCGCGACCGACGGCATCGGTGCCGAGCAGGAACATCGGATTGCCCTTTTCCGACCACGCCGGCGGCAGGCGCTGCATGCCCTCATAGGGCAAGATCGGATTATGCGGAGCAATCAACGGCGCGAAGATCGCCATCAGCAGGACCAGCAGGAAGACGCCGAAACCGACGACAGCGCCCTTGTTGCGAGAGAAATAGTACCAGAACTCAGAGAGCCCTGACGGCTGGGTCGACTTGGTGGTTATCACACTCATAAGCCGCTCCTAGTGACGAATACGTGGATTGATGAGACCGTACATGAGGTCGACGATCAGATTGACGACCATGATGATGCCGGCGATCAACAGCAGCCCGCCTTGAACGACGGTGTAATCGCGCTTGAAGACGGCATCGACCATCCATTTTCCGATACCCGGCCAGGAGAAGATCGTTTCCGTCAGGATTGCGCCGCCGAGCAGCACGCCGACCTGCAGACCGATCGAGGTTACGACCGGGATCATGGCGTTGCGCAACGCATGCAGGCCGACGACGCGCAACGGCGCGAGGCCCTTCGAACGCGCTGTCCGAACATAATCTTCGCCCAGCACCTCGAGCATGGCCGAGCGCGTCTGGCGGGCGATGACCGCAAGCGGAATGGTGCCCAGAACGATTGTCGGGAGGATCAGCGATGAGGCGGCAGACTTGAAGGCACCGGGCTGACCGGACAGCAGGCTATCGATCAACATAAAACCGGTAACCGGCTTGAAGAAATACATCAGCCCGATGCGGCCGGAGACGGGCGTCCAATGCAGTGTGTTCGAGAAGAGAACGATAAGCAGCAGGCCCCACCAGAAGATCGGCATCGAATAGCCAACAAGAGCCACGCCCATGACGCTCTGGTCGAACCATGTTCCCCGTTTGACGGCCGCGAAGATGCCGGCGGGGATGCCGAGCACTATCGCAAAAAGGATGGCGCAGAGCGAAAGCTCCAGCGTCGCCGGGAAAAGCGTGCCGAACTCCTGCAGAACCGGGCGCTTGGTGACGATCGACGCCCCTAGATCGCCCTGCACCACATTGCTGAGGTAATCGAGGTACTGCACGTAGACCGGACGATCGAGGCCGAGATCATGCATGACCTGGGCATGGCGTTCCGGCGCCATCACGCGTTCGCCCGACATCAGCATGACCGGATCGCCGGGCAGCAGACGGATGAACGAAAAGGCGATGAGCGAAACGCCGATGAAGGTTGGGATCAGGATCGCGAGGCGTCCGATGAGAAATCGCAACATTGGCAAGTGTCCATAGTGTTCCGGCGGTCAGGTATTAAACCTGACCGCCGGCCAAGCCCGGGGTTGCCGGGCATCTTTGCATAATTTTGATTACTCGGCGATATCAACGCCGTCGAAGCGGTGAACGCCGACCGGATCCTGCACGAAACCGGAAACCTTGGCGCTCATCGGTACGAATTCTGTGGAGTGATCGATCGTCGCCCACGGAGCTTCCTTCTTGAAGACGACCTGCGCCTGTTCGTAGAGCTTGGTGCGCTCTGCGACGTCAGCGGTCTTCTTGGCCTTCTTCACGAGATCGTCGAATTCCTTGTTGCACCACTGCGCGCGGTTGTTGCCGCCGACGGCTTCGCAGCCGAGCAGAGTGTCAAGGAAGTTGTCCGGGTCGCCGTTGTCACCCGTCCAGCCGAGGATTGCAGCACCATCGCGGGCCTTGTCCTTGGAGAGCTTCAGGTATTCAGCCCATTCGTGGGTGACGATGTCGACCTTGACGCCAACCTTGGCAAGGTCAGCCTGCATCAGTTCAGCGGCGCGACGTGCGTTCAGCATGTACGGACGCGAAACCGGCATCGCCCAGATCTTCATGCTGAGATCCTTGACGCCAGCCTTTTCGAGCATGGCCTTGGCTTCGGTCGGGTTGTAGGCATCATCCTTGATGGCATCGTTGTACGACCACATCGTCGGCGGGATCGGGTTCTTGGCAACCTGGCCGGCGCCCTGGAAGACGGCCTCGACGATCGCCTGCTTGTTGATCGCCATGTTCAGCGCCTTGCGGACTTCCGCCTTATCGAACGGAGCCTGGAGGGTGTTGTAGGCGAGGTAGGAAACGTTCAGGCCCGGCTGTTCCAGAACCTTCAGGTTCGAGTCCGTCTGCAGGTCCTTGATGTCCGCCGCGTTCGGGTATGGCATGATGTGGCATTCGCCAGCCTTCAGCTTCTGAGCACGGACGGAAGCGTCCGGAGTGATCGCGAAAACGAGATCGTCGATCTTTTCCTTGCCCTTGAAGTAGGTTTCGTTGGCCTTGTAGCGGATGACGGCATCCGGCTGGTAGGCAACGAAGGTGTACGGACCGGTGCCGAGCGGCATCTGGTTCATCTGTTCCATCTTGCCGTCAGCCTGTAGCTTGTCGGCATATTCCTTCGACAGCACAGAGGCGAAGTCCATTGCCAGGTCGGCGAGGAACGGTGCTTCCGGATGGTTCAGCGTGAACTTGACGGTCAGGTCGTCGACCTTCTCGACCGACTTGATGAGATCCGGGAAGCCCATGCCTGCAGCATATTCGTAGGAAACGCCGGCGACATACTTGGCCCACGGGCTGTCAGCCTTCAGCTGGCGCTCGAACGAGAAGACGACGTCATCAGCGTTCAGATCGCGGCTCGGCGTGAAGAACTCTGTCGCCTGGAACTTGACGCCCGGACGGAGCTTGAAGGTGTAGACCGTACCGTCGTCGGAAACCGTCCAGCTTTCAGCTAGGCCCGGCTCGATTTCGGTCTTGCCGTGCTGGAACTCGACGAGACGGCTGTAGACCGTGCGCGAGGAAGCGTCGAAGGTGGTGCCTGCAGTGTAAATGCCGGGATCGAAGCCTTCCGGCGAGCCCTCGGAGCAGTAAACGAGCGTTTTGGACCAGGCTGCGGATGCCATGGCCGAAGCCAGGACCGTCGCGGCCAACAAGACAGACATCTTTTTCATGATATCGTTTTCCCAGGTTTGTTCTTTTATTTGAAATCCCGGAAACCCTCCGGAATGACGGCAGATGGAACGACATTTATTTGCTGAAATCAACGACCGAAGTGGAAAATTTTTCCAGATGGACAACTTTAGTAATTTTCCGCCAAAAATGGGCCGCATTTAGAAATAAACGGACTGGATAAACTCGATTCCTGTCGCATTTGGTATAATTTCGCGTCGGCTAGAGCATTGCCGCACACGCCATGCGCGAATTTTTCGCCCCAAACTCCCCTAAAACAGAACGACCGCGGCGCGAAACGCGGCCACGGTCGCATCAAAATTTCGTCAGCGCGGTTTAGGCTGCCGGAGCGGCAATCGTCGGCTTGCGACGAGATTCCTGATTGCCCGTCAGGCCCAGCAGGAAGTTGATCTGCGGCCGCGCCTTGACGAGATCGTCGATCGAATACTGCGTCAGCACGTCGAAGAAGGCGTTGAGCGCCTTGCGCAAGGCGGAGTTCAAGCCGCAACTGTCGACAAGCGGGCACTCGACCATGCCGTCATCCTCGAAGCACTCTGCCATCGCAAAGCTATCTTCCGTGACGCGAACGACGTCGAAGAGGCTAATGTCCTTCGCCGGCTTGCCGAGCCGCACACCGCCGTTGCGGCCACGAACCGTCTCGACCAGGCCTGCCTTGTTCAGAGGCTGCAGAATCTTGAACAGAAAGAGCTCGGAAACGCCATACGCCTTGGCAATCTCCGGAATCCGGCTCAGCTGCCCTTCATTGGCAGCGCAATACATCAACATGCGAACCGCATAGTTGGTCTGCTTGGTCAAACGCATGCCGATCTCCAGAATCGTCTGTTACGAGTCCCCTATATAGGGGCTTTGCTAGTTTTGAACAATTCCAAAATATGAAATTCATATTCACCTTATGTGAGACGGATTGCCACAACAATTTTTCAATCGGAACTCGCCGCGCCCGAGAAGAAGTCACGCACGATTATCGGCAATCAGCAGGAAAGCGCCCAAAAGCACATACTTCGGCACCTCAACGCAAATTGGGGGCCGAAGCCCCCAATTAAAACGTCACTCGTTCGGTCTACTTCATCGTCGGCATGACGAATTCGGCGCCGTCCTTTATGCCCGAAGGCCAGCGGGCGGTGATCGTCTTGGTCTTGGTCCAGAACTTGATCGAGTCCGTGCCGTGCTGGTTGAGGTCGCCGAAGCTCGATGCCTTCCAACCGCCGAAAGAATGATAGGCAAGCGGAACCGGGATCGGCACGTTGATGCCGATCATGCCGATGTTGATGCGCGAAGCAAAGTCACGCGCGGCATCGCCGTCACGGGTGTAGATCGCGACACCGTTGCCGTATTCGTGCTTCATCGGCAGGTCGAGGGCTTCCTCGTAGTTCTTGGCGCGAACGACGGAGAGGACAGGCCCGAAGATTTCGGTCTTGTAGATGTCCATGTCGGGCGTGACATGGTCGAACAGCGTACCACCGACGAAATAGCCGTTCTCATAACCCTGCAGCTTGAACCCGCGGCCATCGACGACGAGCTTGGCACCCTCCTCGACGCCACGATCGATCAGGCCACTGACGCGGGTATAGGCTTCCTTGGTAACGAGCGGGCCCATGTCGGCCTTCTCATCGGTGTAGGGACCGATGCGGAGCGACTCGATCTTCGGCGTCAGCTTCTCGACGAGGCGATTGGCGGTTTCCTCACCGACCGGGACGGCAACGGAGATCGCCATGCAGCGCTCGCCGGCGGAACCGTAACCTGCGCCCATCAGGGCGTTGACGGCCTGGTCCATGTCGGCGTCAGGCATGATGATCATATGGTTCTTCGCGCCGCCGAAGCACTGTGCGCGCTTGCCGTTCATGGCAGCCGTTCCATAGACGTAGCGGGCAATCGGGGTGGAGCCGACGAAGGAGACCGCGCCGATATCCGGATCCGTCAGGATGGCGTCGACCGCAGCCTTGTCGCCATTGACGACGTTCAGGATGCCTGCCGGGAGGCCAGCCTCAATCATGAGTTCTGCGAGACGCAGCGGCACGGACGGGTCGCGCTCCGACGGCTTCAGGATGAACGCGTTGCCGCAGGCAATCGCCGGGGCAAACATCCACATCGGGATCATGGCCGGAAAGTTGAACGGGGTGATGCCCGCGCCGATGCCGACCGCCTGGCGCATCGAGTACATGTCGATTGCCGGGCCGGCGCCTTCAGTGAATTCGCCCTTCTGCAGATGCGGAATACCGCAGACGAATTCGCAGACTTCAAGACCACGGACGATATCGCCCCTGGCATCCTCGACCGTCTTGCCGTGCTCGCTGGAGAGGAGGGTCGCGAGTTCGTCCATGTGCTTGTTCAGCAGCTCGACGAACTTGAAGAAGACGCGGGCCCGGCGTTGTGGGTTCGTCGCTGCCCACTTTGGCTGAGCGGCCTTGGCGTTCTCGACAGCTGCACGCAGGTCCTCGACGCTTGCCAGCGCGACAGTCGCCTGAACTTCGCCGGTTGCCGGATTGTAGACGTTGCTGGTGCGGCCGCTGGTGCCGGCGACGTGCTTGCCGCCGATGAAATGACCAATCTCACGCATGGGGTGCTCCTCCTGTTTTTTGGATGGCAAACAATCGCACTTCAATTTGCACAAATCAATGAGCCGAGATAAGCAACCGTTGTGCATGAATTGAAGCTCGGCAATCGAGCTGATCTTCCTCAAGGTCTACACAGGACATGGTTAGACTACCACGGGCGATCCAAACTGAAGAGGAGATAGTGCTTCAATGAGCGGGAAACTCGTTGTCAGAATTGCGGAGCTCGAGATCGATCCCGACAAGCTCGAAACCTATCGCGTAATGTTAACCGAAGAGATCGAAGCGTCCGTCGCACTGGAGGCCGGCGTTCTGTCGCTGAACGCCGTCTCCATCAAGGGCAGTCCCCACAAGATACGCATCCTGGAGGTCTATGCGAACCAGGCGGCCTACGAAGCGCATCTCCAGACGCCGCATTTCCTCAAATACAAGAACGCGACCGCTGGGATGGTGACGTCGCTGACATTGGTCGATGTCGAACCCGTCATCATGCGAGCAAAGCCATGAACTGGGACGACGTCCGCATCTTCCTCGCAGTTGCCCGTACCGGGCAAATCCTTGCCGCGTCGAAACGGCTGGGGCTCAACCACGCCACGCTCTCGCGGCGGCTCACCTCGCTGGAAGAGTCGTTGAAGAGCCGCCTCTTCGTCCGCCGCACAAACGGCTGCGAGCTAACGGCCGGGGGCGAAGTTTTCCTCGCGTCCGCGGAGCGAATGGAAACCGAAATGCTGTCCGTGCAGGCCAATCTCGGCCGCACCGATACGGCGATCGCCGGAACGGTGCGTGTGGGAGCGCCTGACGGTTTCGGTGTGTCCTTTCTCGCGCCTCGCATGGGCCGGCTGATCGAGCGCCATCCGGAACTGAAGATCCAGCTCGTCCCGGTGCCACGGTCGTTCTCGCTCTCGCAGCGTGAGGCCGATATCGCCATCACTCTGGAGCGGCCAGAACAGGGCCGCCTCGTCTCGGCCAAGCTCACGGATTACACGCTCGGTCTCTACGCCTCTCGAAGCTATGCCGAGCTCAACGGCCTGCCGGCTGACGCAGAGGGGCTGAAGCCGCACCGGCGGATCGGCTATGTCGAGGATCTGATCTTCTCCCAATCGCTGAACTTCACCGGCGAGGTGATGCGCAACTGGAACGCCGCCTTCGAGATTTCCTCGGCGACCGGCCAGACAGAGGCGGTACTTTCGGGCGCGGGGATCGGCATCCTGCACGACTATATTGCCCGGCAGCATGACGAACTGGTGCGCATCCTGCCCGAGATTTCGATCCGGCGAGCCTACTGGACGACGTTTCACGAAAGCGCGCGTGAACTTGTGCGGGTGCGCACGGTCTCCGACTTCCTTCAGGAACTCGTAGCCGCGGAACGTCACATATTTCTGTGATTTTGGCTCAACGTCAGGTCAGTCGCGCTTCTCGGACTCTTCGCTCGTCTGCTGCTTGTCCGAGGCAATCTCGGCTGCCCGCACAGGCATGCTGTCAATAATCGCAAACAGTTCACCGCTCGAGATCGGTTCGCTGACTTTCAGCTTAACCGTTCCATCCTTGCCGACGAGAAAGGCCGCGAACTCTCCGGTCGGGGGATCCCCCAACTCGCCGGCAATCGCCGCAGCATCGAGATTTTTGCCGGCCCCGAAGAGAACCCTCACACTGCCGCCGGCAATCTTGAGAATGACCATATCGCGGTCCTGCAGGGCATCGCGATTGGCAAGTAACTGGTTTTCCTGACGAGCGCCACGCGCGTTTCCCTTGTCGGGAAAGACGACCAGAACGCGGTTGCGCCACTGGAACTGCTCAAGGCTCGCGATGGCGGAGTAGGCGCTGTTGCCTTCGTCCACCTTGGTCGCACCATATAGAAGCATTTTCGACATGCACATTTCTCCTGTTGACGGAACGTCTAGGGAGCGGCGGCGGTTCCATCCGCGGGCATGTGGCTAGCTGCGCCAGGATTTTCGCAATTGCCAAAAGGCGCCGAACAGCACCAACAGCAAGGGAATGCCGCCGTAGGACAAGGTGACTTGCGCCAATTGATCCAGCCTCTGCGAAGGTGCATCAACCGCCGCAGCGTCATGCATAAGGCTTGAGCCGAGACTATAAGCGGCACGCGAGACGGCCGCTAAAGCGACGATCAATCCGGCCATGTCGACGAAGCGGGCGTGGCCGCGCATGCGATCAATGATAACGGTCGCGAGACCACAAAGAAATGCAGCGGGCAAAAGATAGGCGGCCCCGCCCAGCAGCTGGAAATCCCCCAGGACGACGTCGTCCGACTCGCTTACGAAACCGACCCTCAGGATCGGCAGCAAGACCGCGAGAACAGAAAGGACGGCAAGCGCGCCGCGCTTGATAAGTTCGCTCAAATCAATCCGCGTGGCGCCAATGCGACGAGCCCGGCTCATTCTGCCTCCCCGATATAGGAATCCGCCGCAGTGCACAGGCGCTCGGCTCATTCGAGGGGACATTTGCTATGAAGTTGCTAACGCACCGCACAATCAGCCACGGTAAAACTACCCTTTGCGGGCAAAAGCGTTCAGTCGGTTCGGAGGGGAAGGTTAAGAAGAGATGAAGGAGGGCAAGGCCAGGCGGGCAATTTGCCTGCCCGGCCCTGAGATCAACATCACATCGGAACAAACGATGAGACCGGCACCTGCAATGCAGAGGCGATCCGCTTGAGCTTGGCGGGATCAGCATCCTCACCACTCTCGATTTCCTCAATCTCATTGACAACCAGGCCGCAGGTTACTGCGAGGTCATCGACGCTATAGCCGACGGCCTCTCGAGCGGCACGTACAGCAGCGGCTACATTCATGGCCGAAACGGCGGTAGCCTTGGATGCATCCAGATTGCTGAGCGAAATGGACATTTACGTCTCCTTCTGAAATCACTCTGAATTAGCCCCCGGCGAGAAAATGGCACTCTCGATCACGATTTGCAATGCAGTATGGTTAATCCGTGATCGGCGAGAGCCCGACGACGGGAGCTCGAACAAGTTGGCAAAATCTGATTGCCCTTTGTAAGCAAAGCAGTTTTGCCGGCCTACCCGATGGCGCCGATAGAGGCGTCCACACGCCAAAAAACGTCACGCGCGCGGCGATTTGTCACCTAATTTTAGGCCTTCGCGTCGATTTCGAAACGAATCACTGTGACCGAAATCGGGCGAATGAGACCATCATGCGAACAACGCAGCCTCGGGTAAAAAACGTTTCAGCAGGGCTGAAAAGTTTGGTCGGACTTGCTTCGAAAGGGGCATGCCATTCCGAAGCAAGTCCAGTAGCGGATATAGGTAGGATCCAACGACACCGCTAGATCAGAGGATCATTCGACAGGCCCGACGGGCACAGATCGAAATGTCGGCGTCACGCAAACTCGGCGGACAGAGCGACGTCCTCTTCGGACGCTTCCTCTATGTGCCCAGCCGTCATGACGAACAGCAACGCGTGGGCAACCAGGATCGCTGAGCCCAGCAGCGCGGCATAGGCGAGCAGGATTGTACCCATCGGCACTGCGAAGTTCAGCTGCGGCAGGGCGCCGAGCATCATAGGCACGTACCAGGAGACGGCCGAAATCGCACCCGAAACGATGAACACACTGCGATGCGACGAAGGCAAGCCTTCCATGATCGAGCGACCGATCTGCTTCTTCACCCGCGGAAGGATGATGGAGTGGATGAAGCCGCCGTTAACGGTCAGGATGAGCACGATGATCATCTTGGCCCAGACCTTCTGATTGCCGAGCTTCGCCGGATCGAAGACGCCGTAGTAAGTGAGAAAACCAAGCCCGGTGGCCCAGAGCAGGATCAGGCCCCAGTTGACGACTTTCGAGCCGAACTTGAAGACCTTCCAATGATCTTGCGTAATCTTACCTCTGATCAAAAACCGCAACACAAGAAGATCAAGCACGGTTGCGGCACCAAGGCCAAGTGCCAAACCAATGAAATGCACTATTCTCAAGGCCGACTTGATTGATACTGCCGGATCCTGGGCGAGAGTCTGAATAAGGAGAGTAAATCCCATACTTATGCACCTTTCATTTCATTGGATCACAGCGTTGGAACGCAGGTAGGTCTGAGTGTCAGGATACGGGAAATCGCACCAAGCGCCGAATTCAATCGGCCTCGACAAGTGAGCGAATTAAACGTTCCGACAGTCTGTGATCCCTTTTTGGTGCCCCGTTCCCCGCGGATCGATTTATTAGTAAAGAATGAACAAAGGGCGGCGAGAACGTGGCCAAACCGCGTCGATATCGCGATATCGTAATTTATCCATGTCTTATTCTTTGATGGCGCACGTATAGAGCGAGCAATTCTTCAAACTCAATGCACAAGGCGCGCGCCCAATGTCACAGGAGGTTCATTCTAAAGGAATAGACCCGACTAAGGATTAGCCCCAAGAGGAGCCGGAGATGACAATAGTTCAGGTTGAAGAACATCGTCATGATCGCGCCAGCTCTCCACTTGAGGGAACAAGATCAGGAAAGTGGTTCCTGCCTGTATTCTGATCCAATGCTCGCAAGGCTCGGCTGCAGCGCCCTTGCGCCCGGCCGGGACTTGAAGAGCGCAGTCGCCGTTTTGCATCTACCGGCTTGAGGCTGACCGAAAGCCGCACTTCCAATCGTGCCACGAACATATCGAGGGTCAACGTCCATGAACAATGCATCCGACAACAGCTATTCCGACTGGCTTGAGGCCGAACTGGCCGACACGCTGGACGAGGATTACGAGTTGGAACTCTCCGAGCCGGCGCTTTCCGACGCAATCCGCAAGATCTACCGCAACGCGCACCCGGCATCGATTCCGCGGCTCGACTATTTTCGTGCGCTACTGTCGCTGCAGGCAGAGCTGATCAAGCTTCAGGATTGGGTGGTCTATAACAAGGAGAAGGTCGTCGTGATCTTCGAGGGTCGCGATTCTGCAGGAAAGGGCGGCGTGATCAAACGCATCACGCAGCGCCTCAATCCGCGCGTCGTCCGTGCCGTCGCATTGCCCGCCCCTTCCGACCGCGAAAAAACGCAGTGGTACTTCCAGCGCTACGTGCCGCATCTGCCTGCCGGCGGCGAAATCGTTCTCTTCGACCGCTCCTGGTACAATCGCTCGGGTGTCGAGCGGGTCATGGGATTTGCGACCGAGGACCAGGTCGACCAGTTCTTCAACGACGTGCCGGAATTCGAACGCATGCTCGTTCGCTCGGGCATCCGGCTGGTCAAATACTGGTTCTCGATCACCGACGAAGAGCAGCAGATGCGCTTCCTCGTGCGTATCCACGACCCGTTGAAGCAGTGGAAGCTCTCGCCGATGGACCTGCAGTCGCGCGTCCGCTGGGAAGGCTATACCAAGGCGAAAGAAGAGACTTTCGCGCGCACCAACATTCCCGAAGCGCCCTGGCATATCGTCGAAGGCAACGACAAGAAGCGGGCACGGCTGAACTGCATCGACCACCTGCTGCGTCAGATCCCCTATGGCGACGTTCCGCACGAGGAGATCACGCTGCCCGATCGCGTCTTCAATCCGGATTACGAGCGCAAGGTGCTGCCGCCGGAGCTTTACGTTCCATCGAAGTATTGATTGGGAGACCAGTCCGCGGGCACGGTGGAGGCCGCTGTGCTCGCTTCTACTACGCGAATTGAGCCCAAACAGCATTTGCTTGGGTTGAGCAGAGACCACACCAAAAGCTTGGCACGGACCGTTGACCACAGTGAAAGGGATTCTGCTAAGGAGAGAATGGTACGGTTGGGGGGTCTCGAACCTCCGACCTCAGGTGCCACAAACCTGCGCTCTAACCAACTGAGCTACAACCGCACAAATCGCGTCCGACGCGACGGGGGTCACATACGAGGACTTGGAAATTAATTCAAGCCCTATCTCTCCCCAATATACAAAAAGGCCGGACAAATGGTCCGGCCCCTTCGTGTGTCCTGTCGAATAATCAGGCCGCCTTGAAGGAGGCCATGACCTTTTCAGCTGCTTCTTTCGAAGGCTTGGCAAGCTTTTCGACAACCTGCTTCGAAGTTTCCTGCATGGTCTTGGCCTGCTCGATCGTCAGCTCGACCTGCTTGCGCAGGAAGGTGGTCTGGAGTTCGACGAGTTCGGCGACCGACTTGACGGCAAGCAGCGCTTCCATGTGCGTCAGCGAGTTTTCAGCGTTCGTGCGCAGGGCGTCGATCGCCTTGTGGCCAATCTCAACGGCGCCGGCCTGGGCCGTCTGAACCGTTGCTTCGAGCGTCTTGCTCGCTTCTTCGCCGGCGCTCTTCATCTTCGCGTAGGCCTCGCGCGACTGCTGCGCGCCCTTTTCAGCGAAGTCGCGGAAGGATTCGGTGAACTTGGAAGGATCAAACGACGACATTGAAAAAACGTCGTCCATCTTTATGTTAGCCATTGGTTTGCGCTCCTTTTGCCTCGGCATGCGTGATGGCCTCGTAGGTTAGATGTCCATTATATAGCGCAGATTTTTGTGCATTGCAACATGTTTGTGCGACGCACAACGCGTTAACCTTTCCAGCCGAAAGCCGGGCCCCGTTCTAGACCCCGTTCCGGCCTATCGTTATTAATAGACTATTAATTTCACGGTGACCGAAGCCAAAGGTTCGATCATGCCCGCAGTGCAGTATCCGTTCATCGACATCGCCGTGCATCCCCGGGTGCGGGACCGCTTTTCGCGTGGCGAAGCGATGGTCCTGCTGTCGGCGGATCTCAGCCGCGCGCTCTGGGCAAATGGCGCCGGCGCCGAACTCTTCGGGCAATCGGCGGTTTACGACCTTCTGGACCAAGGCATAGACGGGGCCGACATCACCTTTCGCCAGTTGGAGGCGACGGCGCGACAGCTCGTGAATGCCGGCGACAGCCGCAACTTCTTGATCCGCATTGCCAGGGGCTTCCAACGTGTTCCCGTTCAGGCAACAGTGGAACTGATCCACCTCGCATCCGGGGAGCGCGCCGTTCTTCTGTCACTTCCGGTTTCGACCAATGCCTTGTCGATAAAGGCGTCCGCGGAACAGATGCTCAGAGGCCTCGACGATCCCGACACGCATATGGCCGTTATCGGGGCCGACGGCGAGATCATTGCCTCCTCTCCCGGCTTTGCCTCGCTAGGTGTCACGCAGCAGACCTCCAAGGCAATGATCACACTTGCCGGCGATCATGCCGACCGCCTTGTGAAGCGCCCTGTTGCCACGGGCAAAGGCTACCTTCCGGCGGCCGTCGGGCGACTGAGTGACGAGCCAGTGCTCAACCTCCTTTTCGCCGTTGAAACCGTGATCGGCCACCTCGACCCAATCGACACGCCGGCGGCGGCAGAACACTTATCCACAGCCGCCGTTAACCATAGCGAGCTTGCACAAGCCGCGACCTTCGTCGATGCTATCGATGCCATTGCCGGCATCGAAGACATGGAAGAACCGCCCGAAGAGGGCATCCATGAGAGCGATACAGCCGAAGCGGTGACTGCGGAAGCTGCAGCAATCGCCGAAGAGGCGTTGGAGGCCGAGCCGGCCGCTGCAGAGATCAGCCAGGAAGGCGAACCGCTGCCGGCCGCGATGGAAGAGGCCGTTGAGCAGTCCTTGCCTATTGAAGAACCTACGGCAATCGAGATGACGGCGGAAGGCCTGACGGATGCACCCGCCGCCCTCGACGATGAAGCCGTGGCAGTCGAAGAGACACCGGTGGAAGCACCGGCGCCTGAAAACGTAGATGCAGCCGGTCAGTATGCCGACGTCGTCAATGAGGCCGAGCAGTCGGAGCCGGAGACGGCCGCCAAGGCAGGCGCCTTCGTTTTCAATCCGAATAGTCGCGCGACCCGTTTCGTCTGGAAGATCGACGCGGCAGGACGGTTCAGCGAAGTGTCGAGCGAATTTGCAGAAGCGGTCGGGCCGCATGCGGCTGATATCATCGGCACGCCGTTCAGCGATATTTCGGCACTCTTCAACCTCGATCCGGAAGGCAAGATCAGCGAAGCCCTGGCGCGGCGCGACACCTGGTCGGGCAAGACGATCAACTGGCCGATCGAAGGGACGAGCCTCGCCGTGCCGGTCGATCTCGCCGCCCTGCCCACTTACACCCGAAGCCGGGAGTTCGACGGTTTTCGCGGCTTCGGTGTCGTGCGCCTGTCCGATGCCGCCGAAGATCCTTTGGCGCTCGGCCTGACGCTTGGCCCGAATGGCATCATCAATGACGCGGCTGCACTCGACCAACCGATCGAAGCCTCCGAAGAGGCGTCGTTGTCGGCGCTGGCCGATGAAGTGGCGACTAGCGAGCCGACGGCGGCGGAAACGGTGGCCCCCGCTTCCGAGCGGACTGCTGAAGAGGCCGCAACCACCACCGACGCCGACATTGTGACGACGGCCGAGCCGACAAAGCCGCAGCCAGCTACGGAGCCTCCGGCCTTACGAATCGTCGAAAATCCGAGCCGCCGCCTGACGGACAAGATCGTGCAATTGCACGGCGCCGGCCCGCAGCTGACCTCAGCCGAGCAGGCAAATTTCCGCGAGATCGCCAAGCGTCTCGAAGCCTTCGGCGTCCGCGAGTCGGAACCGCGCGACGACGAGCCTGCGGTCAGTGAAACCGAAGAACGCGACATCCCGGCAGCAGAAACACCGACGATCGGCATGCACGCTGATGAATCGTCCACATTCGAGGACGATAGTGTCGGCACCTCGCCTGAAGAGAAAAAGGCTGACGACGTACAGGCTGCAGCCGACGGACCCGAGGCGGCCGACGAGATCGACGACGACGTGACCGAAGGGCTGGAGGAAACCGTCAGCCAAATGGACATGCTGGCGAGCTTCATTCCGCCGCGCGCAAAGATGGGCGCCGGGCTATCTGCCGCTGCTATCGACCAGTTGCCTGTCGCTGTCCTCGTGCATGCTGGCGACCAATTAATCCATGCCAACCCGGAATTCATGCGACTGACCGGCTACAAGACGCTGGAAGCGCTGAGCGAGGTCGGTGGCATTGATGCGCTGCTGCAGCGCTCGGAGCTCGAAGAGGGTGCCGGCCGCGCCGGCTCGATGATGCTTGTAACGGTCGATGATAGTCTCGTTCCAGTCACGGCACGGCTGCAGTCCATCCGCTGGGAAGAAGCCAGCGCCTTGATGCTCGCCCTGATGCCGGCAGCTAGTGACGCGGCGGTTCCCGCCCGCCCTGCACCGCCGACGGAGCCCCGCTCCTTCGACAGGATGCTGGAGAAGGTCGCCAAGCTGCAGGTGGAAGTAGAAGAGCTGCGGTCGATCCTGGAAACGGCTACCGACGGCGTCGTCGTAATCGGCGCCGAAGGCGACATCCGCTCGATGAACCGCTCGGCGAGTGCACTGTTCAACTACGACGAAGACGAGACCCGCGGGAAACCCTTCGTCATGCTCTTTGCGCATGAAAGCCAGAAGGCTGTACTCGACTACCTCGGCGGCTTGTCGGATCACGGTGTCGCAAGCGTGCTCAACGATGGCCGGGAAGTCATCGGCCGCGAGGCCGGCGGCGGCTTCGTGCCGCTCTTCATGACGATGGGGCGTCTCACCTCCTCCAGCGGCTATTGCGCGGTCATTCGCGACATCACCCAGTGGAAACGCACGGAGGATGAACTGCGCAGCGCCAAGAGTGCAGCGGAGACCGCCAACGAACACAAGACCGATTTCCTCGCACGGGTCAGCCACGAGATCCGCACGCCGCTCAACGCGATCATTGGTTTCTCCGACATGATGGCAACCGAGCGTTTCGGGCCAATCGGTCATCCGCGCTATGTCGAATATGCCAACGACATCGGCAGGTCCGGCCGCCATGTCCTTGATATCGTCAATGATCTGCTCGACATCTCGAAGATCGAGGCCGGCGAAATGGATCTGGATTTCAGTGCCATTGATCTCAACGAGGCCGTTTCCGAGGCAGTAGCGCTACTCCAGCCGCAGGCCAACAGCCAACGCGTGATCATCCGCACTGCCCTCTCCCAAGCCGTGCCTGATGTCGTTGCCGACCTTCGTTCGATCAAGCAGATCGCGCTCAACATCCTCTCCAACTCGATACGGTTCACGCCGGCGGGCGGACAGATTGTCGTTTCCACGTCCTACGAGGCAAACGGCAGCGTCGTCTTACGGGTGCGCGATACCGGCGTCGGCATGACCCGGAGCGAGCTCGACCAGGCCATGAAGCCGTTCCGCCAGGTTTCCGCGCAGTCGCGCCACCGTGGCGACGGCACGGGGCTCGGCCTGCCGCTGACCAAAGCGATGGTCGACGCGAACCGGGCGATTTTCGCGATCAGCTCGGCACCCAACGAAGGCACGCTGGTCGAGATCGCCTTCCCGTCGCAACGGGTTCTGGCAGGCTGAACGAAAAAAGGCAGCCAAAAGGCTGCCTGAGAGTTCGGGTGCTGATCAATAAGGGCTTAGTCAGTCCAACATCATGTTTGGGAGCCAAAAGCTCCGGCTGCTTCGTTCATGTGCAACCCCAAGTTAAATTCACTTTTGACCAACGTTTCTTAACGAAAGATTACCGCGACCTTCAATCTCTCAAAGGTGAAAGCTTGTAATCTGCCCGTTACCGTCCTTGATCAGACACGCAACTCCTCAAGTCCCGCAAACAGATCCAGTGCCTCTGGGTTGGCAAGCGCTTCCTTGTTCTTGACCGGCCGGCCGTGGACCACCTCGCGAACCGCAAGCTCGACAATCTTCCCGGACTTGGTGCGGGGAATATCTCTAACGGCGATGATCTTTGCGGGTACGTGGCGTGGCGAGGCGCCCGTGCGAATGCGGTTCTTGATTGCCTTCACCAACTCGTCAGTCAGGGATGCGCCGGGCGCCAGACGCACGAAGAGGACCACGCGGACATCGTCATCCCATTCCTGGCCGATGCAGAGCGCCTCCGCGACTTCGTCCATCTGTTCGACTTGGTTGTAGATCTCGGCGGTACCGATGCGGACGCCACCAGGATTGAGCGTCGCATCGGACCGCCCGTGAATGATGATACCTTCATGCTCGGTCCATTCTGCGAAGTCGCCGTGGCACCACACATTGTCGAAACGCTCGAAATAGGCTGCCCTGTACTTGGCGCCACCGGGATCGTTCCAGAACATCACAGGCATCGACGGAAAGGCCTTTGTACAGACGAGCTCACCCTTTTCTTGGCGAACCGGCTGGCCCTCATCATCCCAGACATCCATGGCAAGGCCGAGGCCCGACCCCTGGATTTCGCCGCGCCAGACCGGCTGCAAAGGGTTGCCGAGGACGAAGCAGGAGACAATATCGGTACCACCCGAAATGGATGCGAGCTGCACGTCTTCCTTGATGCCTTCGTAGACGAAGGTGAAGCCCTCGGGTGACAGCGGCGACCCGGTCGACGTCATCAGCCGAAGACTGGAGAGGTCGTGGCTCGCGCGCGGCGTCAACCCGCTCTTGCGAACCGCGTCTATATATTTCGCCGACGTGCCGAAGACGGCAAACTTCTCGGCTGCCGCAAAATCGAAGAGTACGTTACCATCGGGTGCAAAAGGCGAACCGTCGAACAGGCAAAGCGTGGCGCCGACCGCCAGTCCGCTCACGAGCCAATTCCACATCATCCAGCCACAGGTGGTGAAATAGAAAAGCTTCTCCCCCGGCTGAATTCCGCAATGCAGCCGGTGTTCCTTAAGATGCTGTAACAATGTGCCGCCGGCGGAATGAACGATACACTTCGGAACGCCGGTCGTTCCCGACGAGAAGAGAATATAAAGAGGGTGCGAGAATGGCAGGCGCACAAACTCGACAGAACGCGCTTCGAACGGCGCGATGAAGTCTTCCAGCGTCTTGGCGCCGGGCGTCTCGCTGACCACCGCAGACGCGTCCCCGGCATAGTGAATGACCAGACATGGCACGCCGAGCCGCTTTGTGACGGTCGCGACCTTGCCCTTCACGTCCTGCAGCTTGTCGCCATACCAATAAGCGTCGCAGGCGATGAAAAGCTTCGGCTCGATCTGGCCAAAACGATCGAGTACGCCCTGCTCGCCGAAATCGGGCGAACAGGACGACCAGATCGCGCCGATCGAAGCGGCCGCCAGCATGCAGGCGACCGTTTCCGGCATGTTGGGCATCATCGCCACAATGCGATCCCCAGAACCGACACCCATTGCCTTGAATGCCTGCTGCAGCCTGGAAACCAGGCTACGGAGCCGGTCCCAGCTCCAGCGATCGGCAACCTTGTCTTCCCCCCGAAAGATCAGTGCGTCACCGGCGCCTTCCCCGGAAAGCAGGTTCTCGGCAAAATTCAGGGTCGCATCGGGGAAGAAGCGTGCCTCGAGCATGGCATCGCCATTGACGAGCGCCCGAGGTCCACGCTCTCCCTTGACGCCGCAGAATTCCCAGACCGACGTCCAGAACCGCTCCCTGTCGGCGACCGAAAAGGCGTGCAGATCGTGGTAGTTTGCAAGGGACAGATCGAAGTCGCGGTTGCACTGCTGCATGAAGGCGTACATCGGGCTCGCTTCGACCGATGCTCGCGAAGGCATCCAGAGTGGCTTATCGTCGCGCATTCGACACTTCTCCTATTTGCTCGCCTATATACCATGCAATATCAGCTTATAAAGGCAGTGACGAGCACGGCCAGCGGCGTGCATTTGCAAGCAAGCGGCATTTGATATATCCGGCCTTTCAGAGCATTAAGGGCAGTGGCCGAAGAGACTGGCGGATTGTATGGGGACGTCACGACAACCGCGATGGCGGAGAAGAATCAGGCCCGTGACCCGTTGGCTGCCGGGCTTCGCACGGCTTGCCACGATTACCCTGCTTGTCTTCCTGTCGATCTTCGTGGCACTTCGTGTCGCTGCCCCCTATCTGATTTCCACCGGCCTCGTTCGCTCCGGCATTGAGGATGCGCTCTCCAAGTGGGCTGGCTATCGCGCAGAGATTGCCGGCAAGCCGGTGATCGAATTCTGGCCGACGCCTCGCATCACCCTCAGCAAGATCTCGGTTCACCAGCAGGGCGAGGGCAACAAGCTCCTGGGAACGATCGAAAGCCTATCCGCCGAGTTCAGCCTAATTGATGCGATCAGGGGGCGTGCAAGCTTCCACGAGTTCCACCTGCTTCGTCCCAACTTGCAGCTTACTCGCGAAGGCAGCGGCGTGATTGACTGGACCAATGAGGGGCTTCTGGCGAGGGCGATCGCAGGAGCGCGCGAGGAAGATGGGAGAGAGGTTCTCGACCAAAAGCTGGATGCCAAAGTCGGGGCCATTACCGTCGAAGACGGCACGGTGAATGTCACCGACGTATCAAGCGGCCGAACTTATCGTTTCGACGGCGTCACCGCTGATGTCAGCTGGCGCAAATTGTCGAGCCCGATCACAGCGGTGCTTATCGCGAGGACGGGCGGACAGGACCTCAAGCTCGATTTCTCCTCTCCCAGCCCGTTGCTTATCTTTGGTGGCAGGAAGGCCGAAATGGGCGGATCGCTGACCTCGAGCCTGCTCACGGCGCGGTTCCAGGGACTGGCAAACATTTCGCACCTCTTCGACCTTTCCGGGAACATGGCCGTCAGCATCGGCGATCTTCCCGCTCTTCTGGCATGGGCCGACCGCTCGCTGCCCGGTCTTGCAACCCTTAAGACCTTCGCGATCGAGACCGATGTCGCTTCGGTTCCAAACGGGTTTCGCTTCGACAATGTCAGCATGAGCATGAATGGATCGAATGCGAAGGGCGTGATGGACGTTGCCTTTCCGCCAGGCAAACGCGCCAAGCTCGGCGGCACGCTGGCTTTCGACCAGATGAATTTCAGATCGCTCTTCGATGCGTTCATACTTCGCCTGGCGGCCGGTGAAGCAAATGGGCCACCGGATGGCGGTGCACTGCAGAAGCTGGACCTCGACCTCAGGCTCTCCGCAAAGCAGGCCCTGATCGAGCCTTTCATACTTTCGGATGTCGGCGCGAGCATCATCGTTTCCAGCAACGAGGCGAAGTTCGACATCGGCGACAGCCAGTTTGAAGGTGGCACGCTGTCTGCTCATCTGGAGGCGATGCGCGGGGATTTTGACGGCGGCGGCAAGCTGCAGCTGTCGATCCGGGGGGCTGACTTTGCCGGCCTGATCGAGCGGCTTCAGCTCCGGGGACCACTTCCCCTTGCCACCGGCTCTCTCGACATGTCGCTCAAGACCTCGATGCCGCTCTGGAAGGCGGGCGCTGGCGACGTGACCGGCAGGATCGCTTTCCGCGCGCGCTCGGGCTCTCTGCCGAGCTTCGATGCCGAAGCCGTGCGCGAAAAGGCCGCACGGGCCGACTTCTTCCCCTTGAATGCGGTCTCCCACCAAGCCTTCGCCTTCGACAATTTCGACATCGCCGCCGATCTCGCGGACGGCGCGGCGACGATCCATGGTGGACGGATCGAAGGGCCGCTCGAGACGCTCGTCCTTTCCGGCGTCATCCCATACCGATCGAACGGATTGGCGTTGTCGGGCACGATCGAAGCAACCGATCCGACGGCGTCAACCAGTTTGCCGCCTCTGCCGTTCTTCGTTGGCGGCGCTTGGCCGGAGCCGGTTATCTCCCCTGCTCCCATTACGCAGCAGGGGTCGACCAAATAATCACGGCGCGTTTGCCGCTGCACGCTCGTCGCGCTCGCGCTGCAGTTCGCGGCGTTTCGTGATCATGGAGGCGCAGATGACGCCGATCGCCACAATCCCGATCAGAATGGTGCAGACCGCATTGATCTCAGGCGTTACCCCGAGGCGGACTTGGCTGTAGATCTTCATCGGCAACGTCGTGGCCCCGGGACCCGAGGTGAAGCTCGTGATCACGAGATCGTCCAGCGACAATGTGAAAGCGAGAATCCAACCGGACAAGACGGCGGGCGCAATGATCGGCAGCGTCACTTCGAAGAAGGTCCTTACCGGTGGTGCGCCGAGATCCTGCGCCGCCTCCTCAATCGAGCTGTCGAAGCTCACGAGGCGTGATTGCACGACGACAGCAACGAAGCACATCGTAAACGTCGTATGAGCGAGCGTGATTGTCCAAAAACCGCGGTCGAGGCCGATCGCCACGAACAGCAATAGAAGCGACAGGCCGGTGATCACTTCAGGCATGACCAGCGGCGCATAGACCATGCCGGAAAACAGCATGCGTCCGCGGAATCGCGTGTAGCGTACCAGAGCGATCGCTGCGAGCGTTCCAAGGATCGTCGCAGCGGTGGCCGAGAGGAGGCCAACACGGATCGTCACCCACGCGGCGTCAAGCAAAGCCTGATTGTGCAAGAGCGAGACATACCACTTGGTTGAAAAGCCGCCCCAGACGGTCACGAGCTTTGACTCGTTGAAGGAAAACACGACCAGCAGAACGATCGGCAGATAAAGAAACGCAAAGCCGAGCGCGACGGAAGCGACGTTGAAACGGGTCCATCTCAGCATGTCTATCTCCCCTGCTCTTCGGCCTTGGCCTGGGCGTTCTGGAAGAACACGATCGGGATCACCAGGATCAGCAGCAGGATCGTCGCCACCGCCGAAGAGACCGGCCAATCACGGTTGGCGTTGAACTCGTTCCACAACGTCTTGCCGATCATCAGCGTCTGCGATCCACCAAGCAGATCGGGGATAACAAACTCGCCGACCGCGGGGATGAAGACCAGCATGCAGCCGGCGAGGACGCCCGGCAGCGACAGCGGGAAGGTCACCCGCCAGAATGCGCTGATCGGAGTGCAGCCAAGATCCTGCGCAGCCTCGATCAGAGTGCCATCCATCTTCTCGAGCGACGAGTAGAGCGGCAGTACCATGAACGGCAGATAGGAATAGACGATGCCAATATAGACTGCGACGTTGGTGTTCAGGATAATCAACGGGCTGTCGATGACATGCAGCGACAGCAGCAGCTGGTTGAACAGTCCCTCCGGCTTCAGGATCGCGATCCAGGAGTAGACGCGGATCAGGAAGCTCGTCCAGAACGGCAGGACGACCAGCATCAGCAGCGTCGGACGGATGCTGCGCGGAGCCTGAGCCATGCCATAGGCGATCGGGTAGGCGATCAAAAGCGTAAGGAACGTCGATATCCCAGCGATCACCAGGCTCGATATGTAGGACTTCATGTAGAGCGGATCATCGATCAGATAGCTGTAGTTGTCGAAGGAGAAGGTGCTCACCTTCTCCCAGAATCCGGCCCAGCCATCACCGAGGGAAAAGACCGGCTCGTAGGGCGGCATGGCGATTGCCGTCGTCGACAGCGAGATACGGAAAACGATGAAGAACGGCGCCAAGAAGAACAGCAGCAGCCAGACATATGGAATGATTATGACCAGGCGATTGTAGAAGGTGGAACCGAGCTTGCCCATGGTTCAATCCTTGAGGAGGACGCCGGCATCCTCGGCGAAGGTGATCCAGACTTCCTGGTCGTAGATGAACGGATCGTCGACCGCGCGCTGGGCATTAAGGAGCGAGGCCTTGACCACTTTGCCGTTCTTCAGCTTTACGTGGAAGACCGTCATGTCGCCGAGATAGGCGATGTCCCATAGTTCCCCGGACGCCGCGTTCACCTTTGGATTGGCTGGAGGCTTGCGCGAGACTTTCAGCTTTTCCGGGCGGATCGCAAAACCGACGGACGAGCCCATGGCCGGCTTTTCGGGGGTGATGACGCTAATTGAGAAATCTTCATCGACCGCGATCTCGACGGTGCTGTCATTCGCGCTGGCGACTTTGCCGTCGAAGATGTTGACGTCGCCGATAAAGTCCGCGACGAAGCGGGAATTCGGCGCCTCATAGATCTCGGCGGGCGTCGCGACCTGGATTACCTTTCCGTGGCTCATGACCGCAATGCGGTCGGCCATAGTCATCGCCTCTTCCTGGTCGTGGGTGACAACGACAAAGGTCAGGCCGAGGTTTTGCTGCAGGTCCATGAGCTCGAATTGCGTTTCCTCGCGCAGCTTCTTGTCGAGCGCACCGAGCGGCTCGTCTAGCAGCAGCACCTTCGGCCGCTTGGCAAGGGAACGCGCCAGAGCCACGCGCTGGCGCTGGCCGCCGGAGAGCTGGTTCGGCTTGCGCGTGGCGAACTTCTCGAGCTTCACCATCTTCAGCATCTGCAGAACGCGTTCGGCGATCTCCTCCTTTGGCATGCCATCCTGGCGCAGGCCGAAGGCGACGTTCTTCTCAACCGTCATATGCGGGAAGAGCGCATAGGACTGGAACATCATGTTGACCGGACGCTTGTATGGCGGCGTTCCGGCGAGGTCGGTACCGTCGAGGACGATTTCGCCCGAGGTCGGCTGTTCGAAGCCTGCGAGCATGCGCAGCAGCGTGGATTTTCCGCAGCCGGAAGCCCCCAGCAGGGCAAAGAATTCGCGATGATAGATGTTCAGCGACAGGTCGTCGACCGCCATGAAATCGCCGAACCGCTTCGTGACGTTGTTAAACGAGATGAAGGGCTTCGACGCAGGGTCTGCCCACGGTGCAAAGGAGCGGCGGATATTGCCGAGTGACTTCATATTGTGCCCCGAATATTATTTTTGGAAGCCGACGTCCCCTGCGATCGGCGTAAGAAAAGGCCCGGACGTTGCCGACCGGGCCTGATTTCAATTACTGGCCGGTGACGACTTTCGTCCAGATCCGGGTCGCGGTGCGTTGCGTTTTCGGATCCCATGGGGTGACGCTATAGAGCTTCTTCATCACGTCCTCGCTCGGATAGACCGACGGGTCTTCGAGGACTGCCTTGTCGATGAACTGCTGCGACGCCTTGTTACCGTTGGCATAGAACACGTAGTTGCTGGCCTTGGCGATGACTTCCGGCTTCATCAGGTAGTTGAGGAATTCATGCGCCTCAGCAACATGCTTGGCATCCGCCGGGATCGCCATCATGTCGAACCACATCTGCGCGCCCTGTGACGGAATGGAATAGCCGATCTCCACGCCGTTCTTGGCTTCGGTCGCACGGTTGGCAGCCTGGAAAATGTCGCCGGAGTAACCGAACGCGATGCAGATGTCGCCGTTAGCCAAGGCGTTGATATATTCCGAGGAATGGAACTTGCGAACGAAGGGCCGTACCTTTTCCAGCAGTTCGCCGGCCTTCTGCAGATCGGCCGGCTTGCTCGAATTGGGGTCAAGTCCGATATAGGTCAAGGCTGACGGCATGACATCCTTCGGTGCATCGAGAACATAGATGCCGCAATCCTTGAACTTTTCAGCAACCTTCGGATCGAAGATTGCTTCAAGGCCCGGTTCCTTTGCGTCTGGTCCGAGGATTTCGGCGAGCTTCTTCTTGTTGTAGCCAATCCCGTTGGTGCCCCACATGTAGTCCACCGCGTATTCGTTACCGGGGTCGTACATGGCGGTGCGCTGCTGGATCATATCCCACATATTGGAGAGGTTCGGCAGCTTGGATTTGTCGAGTTTCTGGAAGACACCGGCCTGGATCTGGCGCTGCAGGAAGTCACCGCTCGGCACGACCACGTCGTAGCCCGTGCCGCCGGCGAGCAGCTTGGTTTCAACCGTCTCGTTGGAATCGAAGGTGTCGTAGACGACCTTGATGCCGGTTTCCTTGGTGAAGTCTTCGAGGATGGAGCTGTCGATATAGTCCGACCAGTTGTAGACGTTGACCACCCGCTCCTGCGCAAAGGACGGCGCAGCGGCGAACGCGAGCACAACGGCGCTTGCTGCAAGTCTTGCGATAGTTGACCTCATGATATCTCCTGTTTTCTTCTTGCTCTGCGGTGCCGCTTGCGGACGCCCACCCTCTGGTTTTAAAGCAGACTAGAAAGGTTTTTGAGAGCCCACAAGCGCAAAAACCTGCAGCCTCACTCATTTCACAGTCATTGGAAATCGAAGCTGCTGAGGCCTGCAACCATCTCATCGAGGCCCAACGGCCGTGTGACAGGCGGCTCGGCGCGCGCAAGGCATCCGCGCCGTTCGCAAAGGCGGCAGGCAGGTCCGATCGCGACCGGCTGCTGGATGGCTGCAACCTGGCCGTAGACCGACGCTTCACCAGCGGCAGTTTCACAACCAATCAGCAAGGCGGTGCGCCTCACCCGCTCGCCAAACGCGGCGTTCGGCCCCTCAAGCGTCCGGGAGACCGTGAGATAGCTGGCGCCATCTGGCATTTCGACCGTTTCGGCAAGAATCTGGCCCGGCTGCAGGAAGGCGGCATGAATGTTCAGCTTGGGACAGCCGCCGCCAAAACGCGAATGCGGGAAACCCTGCGCTCCCGCACGCCGCAACCGGTGACCGGCGGCATCGATCTCCATCATGAAGAACGGAATGCCGGAGGCACCCGGTCGCTGCAGCATGACCAGCCGGGCTGCCGCCTGCGCATAGGAAACGCCGAAGCGGGAACGAAGGATATCGACATCGTATCGGCTGCCCTGGGCCGCAGCCAGAAAGGGCGCATAGGGCATCGTGAGCGCCAGAGCTCCGTAACGACAGAGTTCGAAGCGCGCTATCCGCTTCGCCTCCGGCGTCGACAGCGCCAGACCATCGAGTTCCGCCAGGATCGCATCACGCAATGCAAGCGTGGCAACCTCAATGGCGACTTCATGTGCCTGATCAGCCGGCGACAGACGTTCGGAAACGAAGAGTCGCATAGAGTGCCGATCGAAACGACGCCGCAGATCCGGCATGACGTGAACCGGAAGGACGCGCACGCTTATGCCGCGCTCCGCCCGCAGCCACTCCTTGAACGCGACCGGGAGATCGCGCACCTCGGCAAAGCGCGCTAAAAAGGCCTCGGCGGCATTCTCCAGCTGGGGAAAATATGCCGAGCGCCGCTCAAGGAGATCGCGGACCTCGTCGGCCGGCAGCCGCGCACCGGCGAGCGGCACCTGCCCCGCACCCGCCGTTAGCGACGTCAGGTCCGACAGGCGGCTGGCCTGCTCGCTATAGGCACGGTAAAGTTTGATGATGCCGCTTGCGGCGTTGGGCGCCGCCTCTGCGACCTCCACGAGTTCCTGATCGCCGGGAAGTTCGCCGGCGAGCAGTGGATCCGCGAAAATCTCGCGCAGCTGATTGAGGCTACCGCCGCTCTCGTCCCTCAACTCCTCCAAATCAACCTTGTAGACCGACGATAGCTTCAAGAGCAGCTGTACCGTCAGCGGCCGCTGGTTGCGCTCGATGAGGTTGAGATAGGAGGGGGAGATGCCAAGCTCCTCGGCCATCGCGGACTGAGTCAGACCGAGGCCGTTGCGAATGCGCCGGACTTTTGGCCCCGCAAAAATCTTGCGCTCCGCCATGTGACAATCCTTTACAAGACTTCGACGAATCGGAATTTACAATACTTTACAGATTTACAGAACGCCCCTGTCAAAGGCTTTGCATCCTAACTCGTTTCTGATCGCTATTCTACAGATAACTCTGGCTTTTCTCGGGAAATTGTAAATTCTGTCAATCATCCAAACCGACCGCATAATCTGCAAGGAGCATGAAATGACAGAATTTGACAAGCTGCACCGAGACCTTCCAGAAGGACGCTTCAACGGGGTTGAGCGTCCCTACTCGATCGACGACGTCAAGCGCCTGCGCGGCTCCGTGGAGTTGCGCTATACGCTCGCGGAAATGGGCGCCAAGCGGCTGTGGCAGCTCCTGCATCAGGATGATTTCGTCAACGCGCTCGGCGCGCTTTCAGGCAATCAGGCAATGCAGATGGTTCGCGCCGGATTGAAGGCAATCTACCTCTCCGGCTGGCAGGTCGCCGCGGATAGCAATACCGCCTCGGCCATGTATCCGGATCAATCGCTCTATCCGGCGAACGCCGGTCCGGAACTCGCCAAGCGGATCAATCGGACCCTGCAGCGCGCCGATCAGATCGAAACATCAGAGCAAAACGGCCTCTCCGTCGAGACCTGGTTTGCGCCGATCGTCGCCGATGCGGAGGCAGGCTTTGGCGGCCCGTTGAATGCCTTCGAGATCATGAAGGCCTATATCGAAGCGGGTGCGGCCGGTGTTCACTTCGAGGACCAGCTGGCATCGGAGAAGAAGTGCGGCCACCTTGGCGGCAAGGTTCTGATCCCGACTGCGGCACATGTCCGCAACCTCGATGCGGCTCGCCTCGCCGCCGATGTCATGGGCGTTCCGACGCTCGTCATCGCACGGACCGACGCGGAGGCAGCCAAACTGCTGACATCAGATATCGACGAGCGCGACCAGCCCTTCGTCGATTACGATGCCGGACGGACGGTTGAAGGCTTCTATCAGGTTCGCAACGGGCTCGAGCCCTGTATCGCGCGCGCCGTCGCCTACGCGCCGCACTGCGATCTCATCTGGTGCGAAACCTCGAAACCGGATCTGGAGCAAGCGCGCCGTTTTGCCGAAGGCGTGCACAAGGTGCATCCCGGCAAACTGCTCGCCTACAACTGCTCGCCGTCGTTCAACTGGAAGAAGAACCTAGACGACGCGACGATCGCCAAGTTCCAGCGCGAACTCGGCGCGATGGGCTACAAGTTCCAGTTCATCACGCTGGCCGGATTCCATCAGCTGAACTTCGGAATGTACGAGCTCGCCAGAGGTTACAAGGACCGGCAGATGGCCGCCTATTCCGAACTGCAGGAGGCGGAGTTCGCGGCCGAGATCAACGGCTACACCGCAACCAAACATCAGCGCGAGGTCGGCACCGGCTATTTCGATGCCGTTTCGATGGCCATCACCGGCGGACGTTCGTCGACGACGGCGATGAAGGAATCCACCGAGCACGCGCAGTTCAAACCAGCAGCAGAATGATCGCACCAAGGAGGAGAATGCCATGCCTACGCTTGCACGCGTCAAGGAACGCGCTGAAGAACAATCCACCTGCATGACACCGGATCAGCAGACGATGATCCGCATGCTGGCCAATGACCTGCACCGGCTGAACCAGTCGGTCATGAAGGCGGTCGATGCCGGCGTTTCCGTCGAGATCGTTCGCTCGGCGAGACACCATGGCGGCGACGGGAACTGGGGAGACCTTTTGATCCCCGTCATCGTCGCGGGGCGCAACTGAGTAGGATCAGGCGACGCTCTCAGCTTCGGCTGGAGCGCTTGCCCGCGAAGAGATCGACATAGCTCTTCAGCAATCTCGTCATGCGATCGGCAACGGTCCGGATTTCCGGCCGGTGCCGATCTTCGTTGTTCATGACGATCCATTGCCGGTGGCGCAGTTCCGGCAGCTCGCTGCCGAGGCGCTGCAATTCGGGATCGAGGTCGCCGACGAAGCACGGCAAGACCGCCTTACCGGCCCCTGCCCTCACCAGTTCCGGCAGTGAGCGCGGCCGGTTGACGGTCGCAACGATCGAGCCGGCTGCGTTGCGATGCGGCCAGCGAAGGTAGTTCGATATCGCATCCTCTTCGGCGACGGCCACCCAGCGCTCATCGGTCCCGTCAGCATTCCGTCTGACATAGACAGCATAGGCCACCTCGCCGAGCAGGCGGGCGGCAAGGTTGCCTTCTTCCGGTTCGAAGGCGCGGATACCGATGTCGCTTTCCCTGTAGTTCAGATTGGCGCGTGCTTCGCCGATGGTCAGCGACACCGCGAAGGCATCGCCGGGCTTGCGGACCGCAGCGAAGTTCTCCGTCAGCAGCCATGCGATCCAGGTGCCGGCGGCGATCCTCACCGTTGCGCCGACGCTGCTTGCCTGCCGCCAGGCATCGACCTTGCGCGCCGCCGCCTCCATATCCTGCAGATGGTCCAGAAGCACCTGGCCATCGACAGTGAGGCTGTAGCCCGTCTGGCTGCGGACAAAGAGAGCCTTGCCGATCTCATGCTCCAGATCGAGCATGCGACGGCCGATCGTGGCGGGGCTCAGCCCGCTTGATGCGCTGGCACCGGTCAGCCCACCAAACCGGGCAACCTGAAGAAAGAGCTGAAAAGAATGCCATTGCGTATTTTTCATTGACGAAAAACATAGTGGGATAATTCGCGTTTATAAAGCAGATTTTGATGAATAACTAAAGCGATGCCCAGACGGAAGGACATCGTCATGATCACTCTCATCGCCATTGCCCAGATTGCAGACCTGCTCAACGACAGCCGTGACAAATATTCGCCGCGAGCCGAAAGCGAGTTCTACGAAAGCTTCGGCAGCTCCCGCCTAGTCCGCTTCGCGGCCTTGATCACATCCTTCAGAATATCGGTCAAAGCGTTTCGCGCCAGAGCACCCGGCCGTTGCCGATCTGAGCGCAGCGATCAGGCCGCCTGCCTCGTCCGGCCGTAATCGGGAGCGGCTTCGAAGCGGAACTGCTGAACCAGCGCCATCAACGCATCCGCCTCATTCGCAAGCTGGCGGCTCGCCTCGGTCGTTTCCTCAACCATTGCGGCGTTCTGCTGCGTCATCTGGTCCATCGCATTGACGGCGCCGTTGACCTCCTGCAGAGCGGCCGATTGGTCCTGGCTTGCCGTTGCGATCGTTTCGACGTGACTGCTGATCGCGATGATCTCCTGGCTGATCGCGGCGAGCACCGAGCCGGTCTTCTGCACGAGACCGGACCCGATCGTGACCTCCCGCGTCGACTTCTCGATCAGGCCCTTGATTTCGCGCGCGGCGTCTGCAGAGCGCTGCGCAAGCTGGCGCACTTCCTGCGCAACGACGGCGAAACCCTTGCCTGCCTCACCGGCGCGCGCCGCCTCGATACCGGCGTTCAACGCCAGAAGGTTCGTTTGAAAAGCGATGTCGTCGATGACTTCAATGATCTGTTCGATCTGCTTCGAGGCCTCCTCGATGCGGTCCATCGCCGCGACCGTGTCGCTGACCACGGCGCCCGAGCTATCGGCGTTCTTCTTCGTCACGGATACGGCGTCGTTCGCCTCCCGCGCACGCACCGCAGACGATTTGACCGTTACCGTGATTTCCTCGACGGCGGCCGCCGTTTCCTCGAGATTGGCAGCCTGCGCTTCCGTACGCTTCGAAAGCTCGTCGGCGGAAGCCAGCATGGCGCCGGAATTGCTCTGGATCGAAGCGGTGTTGTCACGAATGCGGGCCAGCGTTTCCTGCAGGCGGATGAGCGATGCGTTGAAATCGACACGAAGCTGCTCCAGGCGACCGACGAACGCAGTCTCGATCGTCTGGGAGACATCGCCCTGCGCCAGACGCCCCAAACCGGCCGCGAGCTGATTGACGGCGAAGTCGATCTGACCGTCGAGCGCGCGCTTCTCTGCATCGTTGCGAGCGCGCTCGTCGTCGCTGAGTTGGCGCTGTTCGGCCGCCTGCGTTTCCAATGTCTGGCGAGCGCGGGCGTTATCCCGGAAGAGCGCGAGGGCGCGTCCGATGGCGCCGAACTCGTTCTGCTTCTCCACACAGGGGATCGGTCCATCGAGATTTCCGGCAGAGATCGTATGGATGGTAGCGGTCAGCGCTTCCAGCGGCCTGACGGACGCCCGGATGGCGAAGTAGGCGACTACGCCGACCAGCAGCAATACCGCGACGCCAGCGCCGGCCACCAGTATCAGCAACTGCTGCAGACTATTGTAGTAAACCTCCATCGGGATGCCGATGAAGAGGATGCCGACATTTGAGCCGGTCGCGTTCTTGACCGGGAAATAACCAGTCATGAACTTCCGACCGAACAGCTCTGCCGGGCCGTAGTAGGCCTGCCCCCTGGCCAATACCACCTGCGCGGGGTGATCCGCTGCGAGCTTCGTGCCGACGGCGCGATCGCCGTTTTCCTTCTTCACGTTCGTCGAGACGCGGACGTAGTCGCTGCCCTGTCGTTCAAATACGGTTGCAACGCCTGCAATCGACTGCGCGGTGCGATCGACCAGAACATGATCGCCGAGCGAGGGAAGCTTCTCTTCCGTTACGCCGGCGAGCTCGTTATTGCTGACCTCGACCTTCACCGCCGCGTCGCTGGCGCCATAGAGGACGGCCATGGTCCGGCTCGCATCCTTGGCGTCGGAGACGGCGCTTGTCATCACGTAGGCACTCAGATTGTAGTAGGTCACGCAGACGATCGCCGCGGTGCTGCAAACGAGCAGTACGAGCGTGATGGCAACAATCTGACGTACGATGGAAGCCGAGAACAGGCGCAGCATGGATATCCCCTGAGACATGAGCCTCGCAGGTTAATTGAAAAATTTAAAGAAAATCTTCAAAAAATTGGCAATTGTCAAAAATTTGAAATCGAGCCCAAGCGCTGAGCCGTCTCCAGGCCGTGACAGGAGGCAGAAAGCAAAAAGCCCCGGAAAATCCGGAGCCTTTTTAGCGATTGCTTTCGATCGTCTTATGCGGCGCGATAGATCGTGCCCTGCATGTCGCCGTCGATCTTGAACTGCCGGATCAGTTGCAGGAGCAGATCCGCTTCCGTTGCAAGCTCGCGGCTCGCGGCGGTGGTCTCTTCGACCATTGCCGCGTTCTGCTGCGTCATCTGATCCATTTGATTCACCGTCGCATTGACTTCCTGCAGCGCGCCCGACTGGTCATGGCTCGCACGGGCGATCGTCTCGACATGCTGGCTGATCGTGACGATCTGAGCGCTGATCTTCGCAAGCACCGTGCCGGTCTCTTGCACGAACTGCGAGCCGGAGCTGACCTCTGTCGTCGATTTGTTGATGAGGCCCTTGATCTCCTGCGCAGCAGCAGCGGAGCGCTGCGCCAACTCACGCACCTCCATGGCGACGACAGCAAAGCCCTTGCCGGCTTCACCGGCGCGCGCCGCTTCGATGCCGGCGTTCAATGCCAGCAGATTGGTTTGGAATGCGATCTCATCGATGACGCCGATGATCTGCTCGATCTGGCGGGATGCATCTTCGATACGGCCCATCGCGTCGATGGCGTTGCTGACGACCACTGCCGAGTCGTCGGCGCTGCGCTTGGCCTGGCGGACGATCTGATCCGCGTCCTTGGCGCGCTCCGCAGAGGAGCGGACCGTCACCGTGATCTGTTCAACCGCGGCGGCGGTCTCTTCAAGCGAAGCTGCCTGCTGCTCGGTGCGCTTGGCAAGATCTTCGGCGGACTGAGCCATCTGGTTGCCGTTGCCCTGGATCATCTCGACGTTGTCGCGGATCTGGCTCATGGTTGCCTGCAGGCGCATCATCGAACCGTTGAAGTCCTGGCGAAGCTGCTCGAGACGCCCGATGAACGGCGTATCGATCGTGGTCGAAATGTCGCCCTGCGACATGCGCTCGAGACCGGAGGCAAGCGCGTTGACCGCAAACTCGATCTGGCGGTCCATCTCCCGTTTCTCGGCATCGTTGCGTTGGCGCTCGTGCTCGGCAGCAGCACGCTCTTCATCGCTCTGCTCCTCAATGCGGATCTTGGAGATCGCATTCTCCTTGAAGATGCCGAGTGCGCGGGCCATGTCGCCGATTTCGTCATGCCGCTGATCGCCCGAGATGTTCGTATCGAGCGCGCCATCGGCAATGCGGCGCATGGCCGCGGTGATCTGACCAATCGGACGCTGCAGAGTTAGAACCAGGGCGATACCACCGATGATCGAGACCAGAATGCCAAGGCCGGTCGTCAGCACCGAAATGCCGTTCGCCTGCGTACGCTCGGCACCGGCGCTCTGCTTTTGCAATTCGGCAAAGGTCGTCAGCTGACCCCAGACGGCATCAAGTTGCTGGCGGGCGGATGCGTAGTCAGTAACACGCTGGTTGATCGTATCAACGAGGCTCTGGGCGTCCTTGTCCATCGAGGCAAGGGCTGGAGACATGGCCGCGACGATGTCTTCCGCGAAGTTCATACCCTTCGCGCTGGCGAGCAGCGTGTTGAGATTGGTGCCGAGCGTCGCGATCTCCTGATGCAGGCGGACGCGGTTTTCCTTGCCCGGCTTGGCGGCGAATTCACCGAGGACGAGCTGAAGCGAGTAGATCGCGCTCTCCAGGCGGCGCGTGTCCTCGAGCACGGAATTCGTCTGGGCGATACGGCTGTCGAGCTCGACGAAGGTGGTCGTCGCCGCGCGCATCATCTGCGTCGCCGTCAGCTGCGTATAGGTCGACATCTGACGGAAGCGCGAGACAAGCCGCCCGAGATTGGCTATCGCCTCATCGGTGCCGGCGTCAGCAGCAGTTGCCTGCGCCTTCACGTCACTGATCGTCTGCGACAGCGACTGCGTCATGCTCTTCTGGTTCGCGGGTACCGAAATCTCGATCAGGCGCTGAGCCTTCGTGATGGCAGGAATGGCGTCGGTAACGACCTTCAGCTTGTCGGCGGGCAACTGGGCCTTGTTGAAATCGCCCATGACTGTGGCAAGCGTGTCCCCGCCCTTCAGCAGGCGATCGGCGGCGCGGAGCGTTGCCGTCGCGTTGCCTTCGTCCTTGCGGATATTTTCCTCAAGCTGCTGCGCATCGTAGTTCACGTTGAAGCGGCTTGTGATCATCACCTTCTGCGCGTCGTCGATCGACTTGCGGAGAGCGAGCTCCTGCTCATGAAGAGTCCAGAGCTTGCCCACGGTGTCGGAAATCCCGGAAGTGCCGTCAATCGCAACCCGCAGGTTGTCGCGTCCGCCGTTTTCGCCGATCTGCTTCAGCGTGGCGTTCAAAGTACCTTGCTGTGTCTTGATGTCCCCATAAAGCTTGTCGCGTGCTTCCTGGCTGGTGATCTGCAGGAAGTCGTCCATGGAACCATAAAGATCCTTGAACCCGCTTAGCGACTGCAGGACGCTGTTGGAGATTTCCATACGCCCCTGCAGCAAACCAGAGGCATAGAGACCGGTCAGGCCGACGGCAGAAATGCTTACAACAAAGGGCAATACAAAGATCAGGACCTTGGTCTTGATCCTGAAACGGGAAAGAATCTTATCAATCAACATGGCGGTTCCGGCCTTCCATACACCACTCCTCCCGCCGGCCGCCTGGCGGGCGCCGACCGAGTGCATCGAGCTGCTCTATTGGAACAATTGGAATCCCGGACACGAGGCCTGGGCGGCAGTCATTGCCAGCTCGCTTCACGTCAAAACGGAAAGCGCCCAAAAAATATCGAGCGAGTTTTGCAGAGGATGTCTTAATTTTCGGATAAGCGAAAACTCGGGATAGCCGTGTTCAAATCAATTTATCCGCGAGACGGCCGGCGCGCAAATGCGCCCCATGCCAGGCGTCTAAAGATCGCGGATGTCAGAACCAACGTGCGAGGAGGAGAGCGGCCACGGCGGCCAGTGCACTGGCAGAGATGACGAAATAGCGTACGGCGACGAGCTTGTTGTCGGGCTTGGCTTGAGCGATTGCAATGGCGCGTGCGCGTCGTGTGTTCTTGTTCATCTGCAGAACCTCACTTCATCTCTGGCATAACAATCCAACAAAACGACTTGCTGGTAAAGCTCTATTTAGGAAGCGCTTTTCCAACTGTCATTGAGGCAGGATGGCGCACCCTCCTTAAGAACTCTTGAATCGAGCGGGTTGTTTCGTGCCTACAAAGATTCACCGGCAACGAAGCCGGAAGCCCACGCCCACTGGAAATTATAGCCACCGAGCCAGCCGGTCACGTCGATGCATTCGCCGATGAAGAAGAGGCCTGGGACGCTTTTCGCCGCCATGGTGCGTGAATCAAGCGCGGCCGTATCGATGCCGCCGAGCGTCACTTCGGCGGTCCGATAGCCCTCCGAGCCCAACGGCTTGATCTTCCAGTTCTGCACGGCGTCGACCAGACGCAGCAAAATCTTGTCGGAGAGATCGGCTATGTGACCCGCGATGCCTTCCCGCTCGGTCAGGTATTGCGCCAGCCGTTTCGGCAGAATCTCGGCCAGCGCCGTCTGCGCCGACTGCCGGCCATTTGCCCTTTTCGCGGTCTTCAGATGCTCGTGCAGATCGACATTCGGTTCGATGTCGACGGTGATGTCGTCGCCCTCGCGCCAATAGGAGGAGATCTGCAGGATCGCCGGACCGCTGAGGCCGCGATGCGTGAAGAGCAGGGCTTCGCGGAAGGCGGTCTTGCCGTGGCGGATTTCGACCGAGGCTGATATGCCCGAGAGTTCGGAAAGGCTTTCGAGCGTGGCCTGATCCAGGGTCAGCGGCACAAGGCCGGGCCGCGTCTCGACCAGGGGAAGGCCGAACTGCTCGGCGACGCGATAGGCAAAGCCGGTCGCCCCCATCTTCGGAATCGACTTGCCGCCGGTCGCGAGGACCAGCGAGCGGCATTCGTATGCGCCCTCCGACGTCGAGATGCGGAAGCCTTCGCCGCTCTTTTCGACATCCCCGATCTCGGTACGCAGATGCAACGCCGCGCCGGCTGTCTGCATCTCGTCGAGCAGCATGCGGATAATGTCCTTGGCGCTATCGTCGCAGAACAGCTGGCCAAGCGTCTTCTCGTGCCAGGCGATCCGGTGGCGATCGACCATGGCGATGAAGTCGGAAGGCGTGAACCGCGCGAGGGCCGATTTGCAAAAATGCGGATTGGCAGACAGGAAGCTTTTCGGGCCAGTATTTATATTGGTGAAATTGCAGCGGCCGCCGCCGGAGATGCGGATCTTTTCGCCCGGCGTCTTCGCATGGTCCAGGACGATGACCGAGCGACCGCGCTGGGCGGCGCGAATGGCGCACATCATGCCGGCGGCGCCCGCGCCGATGACGATCACATCGCTTTTTCGCAAAACCACTTCCCTTGTCGAAAGGCGTCTTCTTTTTCCATCAAGAGGCGAAAGTCAACGTGCCTCCCCCTCGCCAATTGCCAAACTCCAGCTATGATGCCGTCACGATCAACGCAAACCGGTGTGTCATGTCCCCAAAAAAGACGACGCTGAAGCCTGCCAGAAACGTACCCGCCTCGAAGAAAACACCCCCGGACCCCGGACACCAGCGCGGCGTTGCAAACTGGAAGGAAGCAGCGCAGTTCTTGCGGGCGCGTGGCATCGAAGACATCGAGTGCATCACGCCGGACCTTGCCGGCGTGCCGCGCGGCAAGATGATGCCGAGCTCCAAATTCACGTCAAACACCTCGCTTGCCCTGCCCTCGGCGATCTACCGTCACACAATCTCCGGCGAGTATCCGGATGAGACCGAAAGCTTCCGCTATGAGCCCAGGGACAGCGACCTGAAGCTGGTTCCCGACCTTTCCACGCTCTCCGTGGTCCCTTGGGAAACCGACCCGACGGCGCAGGTGATCTGCGACATCGTCAGCGTAGACGGCGAAGAAGTTCCCTATACGCCACGCAACGTCCTGAAACGCGTACTGAAGCTTTATGGCGACCGCGGCTGGAAGCCGATCGTCGCGCCCGAGATCGAATTCTACCTGGTTGCCAAGAACGACGACCCCGACTATCCGCTGCATCCGCCGAAGGGCCGCTCCGGTCGCTCGATCCTCGGCGGTCAGGGCTATTCGATCGCCGGTATCAACGAGTTCGACGAACTGATCGACGACATCTATCATTTCTCGGAAAAGCAGGGCCTCGAGATCGACACGCTGATCCACGAGGAGGGCCCGGCGCAGCTGGAGATCAACCTGCGCCACGGCAATCCAATCGAGCTTGCCGACCAGGTGTTCCTGTTCAAGCGCACGATCCGCGAAGCGGCAATGAAACACGGCATCTACGCGACCTTCATGGCCAAGCCGATGCAGGGCCAACCGGGTTCGGCCATGCACATCCACCAGTCCGTGGTCAACGTGGAGACAGGCAAGAATATCTTCTCGAACCCGGACGGTTCCGCCTCACGTGAATTCTTCCATTTCATCGGCGGCCTGCAGAAATACGTGCCGAGTTCCATGGTGATGCTGGCGCCCTATGTGAACTCCTACCGCCGGCTGACGCCCGACATGTCGGCGCCCGTCAACAATGCCTGGGGTTACGACAACCGCACGACGGCGTTCCGTGTGCCGGTGTCCGATCCGCAGGCAAGGCGCGTGGAAAACCGCCTGCCGAGTTCGGACGCCAATCCTTATCTCGCGCTCGCCGCCTCGCTGGCCTCCGGCCTGCTCGGCATCATGAAGGGCATCGAGCCGACCGCGCCGACAGAGGACACGGCAAACGAGGGTTCGATCGATCTGCCGCGCGGTCTTCTGGAGGCCGTCGCACTGATGGAAGACGAGGAAGCCTTCGAGGAAGTATTCGGCAAGGAGTTCCTCGGTATCTACGCCGGTGTGAAGCGCGGAGAATTCGAAACCTTCATGCAGGTGATCAGCCCCTGGGAACGCGAATTCCTTCTGCTGAACGTGTAGGGAGGGCTTGGTCATGACATCGCAGGAGAGATGGCAAAGCCCCATTGCGCCCGGCATTTCGTGGTATCAGGCAACCGTCGGCGAACGGCCGAGCTATCCCGCACTCGACGGCTCGACGACTTGCGACGTCGCGATCGTCGGCGGCGGTTACACAGGGCTGCAGGCTGCCTACAATCTCGCCAAGTCAGGCGTCTCGGTGGTTCTCATCGAGGCGTGCCGGTTTGGCGACGGCGCCTCCGGGCGCAATGGCGGCCAGCTCGGCACCGGACAGCGCTGGTGGCCGGAAGAGCTTGAGGAAAAAATCGGTTACGAGCGCTCGCGCGCGCTGTTCGACCTTGCCGAGGCCGCCAAGCGGCATCTCATGGATTTTGCCACGAACCATCAGATCGACATGGACTACATGCCGGGGCAGATGAACGTAGCGCACAAGGAGAGCTACAGGCCGGACTATTACGAAAATGCCGAGGTCGCGGCTATGCGCTACAACTATCCTCATGTGCGCTTCATGGACAAAGCCGAGACCCAGGAGCGGCTTGGCTCGACGCGCTATTATTGCGGCGTTCGCGATACCGGCACGGGTCATATCCACCCGCTGAAGCTGCTGATCGGTCTGGCCCGTGTTGCGGCCAATGCCGGCGCGCAAGTTTTCGAGATGACGAAGGCGACGGCGATTCGTCAGGGTAGCCGCAAGGTGACGATAGAGACGCCGAGAGGCACGATCACCGCTGACAAGGCGTTGATTGCCTGCGACGGCTACATCGGCAATCTCGAGCCGGTGACTGCAAGCCACGTGATGCCCATTCGCTCCTTCATCGGCGCCACCGCTCCGCTCGACCGCTATCCGGAGATACTTTCTGGTGGCGAAGCCGTGGCCGACTCACGCTTCGTCGTGCGCTACTTCCGCAAGTCCAAGGACGGACGGCTACTCTTCGGCGGTCGAGAAGCCTATACGGCCGACAATCCGCGCGACATTACGCAGCACATCCGCCGGCAGATCGCGGAAATCTACCCGACGCTTCGGGATATCGAGATCACGCATGCCTGGGGCGGTTCGGTCGGCATCACCATGCCGCGGCAGCCCTTCGTGCGCGAGGTCATGCCTGGCGTGACCTCGATCGGCGGCTATTCCGGACATGGCGTCATGCTCGCAAACTATTGTGGAAGGCTCTACGCGGAAACGGTTCTGGGAAAATCGGCGGATCTCGATCTTTTCAGGTCGCTCGATATTCCGGCCTTTCCAGGGGGCGCCGCCATGCGGGCGCCGCTGCTCTTTCTGGCGCTTTCCTGGTTTGCATTGCGCGACAAGTTTTAGTCAGATTGCGGATTTCATCGCGCGGCAATTCGAACTAAAACCTCTTTCCGAGAGATTCATTGCATCGCACACTGGCTTTTTTAAATCGATTAGATTAAAGAGCCAATAACTCGTCTGATTGAGAGACATCCTCATGAGCAGCCAAATCATCCCCGTTGAACCCTTTGATTATGTCGTTTTCGGCGGCAGCGGCGACCTTGCAGAACGCAAGTTGCTTCCGGCCCTTTACCATCGTCAGATCGAAGGTCAATTCACTGAGCCGACCCGTATCATCGGCGCCTCGCGCAGCCCGCTTACGAACGAGGAATATCGCAAGTTTGCCCAGGACGCCCTGAAGGAGCATCTCAAGAAGGGTGAGTACGACGAGACCGAGGTCGCGAAATTCCTGCAGCGCCTGTACTACGTGCCTGTCGATGCGCGTTCGGACGCCGGCTGGGATCAACTGAAGAAGCTTCTGGATGAGGGCAAGGATCGCGTACGCGCCTTCTACCTCGCCGTTGCGCCTGGTATTTTCGGCGACATCTCGCAGAAGATCCACGACCACAAGCTGATCACCAAGTCGACGCGCATCGTTGTCGAGAAGCCGATCGGCCGCGATCTCGCTTCCGCCCTGCAGCTGAACGACACGATCGGCAAGGTCTTCAAGGAAGAACAGATCTTCCGTATCGATCACTATCTCGGCAAGGAAACGGTGCAGAACCTGATGGCGCTGCGCTTTGCCAACGCGCTCTATGAGCCGCTGTGGAATGCCAATCACATCGACCACGTACAGATTACGGTTGCCGAGTCGGTCGGCCTCGAAGGTCGCGCGGGCTACTACGATACCGCCGGCGCTCTGCGCGACATGGTGCAGAACCACATCATGCAGCTCGTCTGCCTGGTTGCGATGGAAGTTCCTTCTTCGATGGACTCCGAAGCCGTCCGCGACGAGAAGCTAAAGGTGCTGCGGGCATTGAAGCCGATCAACGCATCGAACGTCGAGACCAGCACCGTTCGCGGCCAGTATCGCGCGGGCGCTTCCGGCAGTGGTCCAGTCAAGGGCTACCTGGAAGAGCTCGAAGGCGGCGTTTCGAACACCGAAACCTTCGTTGCCATCAAAGCCGAGATCGGCAATTGGCGCTGGGCCGGCGTTCCCTTCTACATCCGCACCGGCAAGCGTCTTGCCGGTCGCATGTCAGAGATCGTCATCACCTTCAAGCCGATCCCGCACTCGGTCTTCGATCAGTCCGCCGGCCGTATCAACCAGAACCAGCTCATCATTCGCCTGCAGCCTGACGAAGGCGTCAAGCAGTCTCTGATGATTAAGGATCCAGGTCCAGGCGGTATGCGTCTGCGCAACGTCTCGCTCGACATGAGCTTCGCCGAGTCCTTCTCGGTGCGTAACCCGGATGCCTACGAGCGCCTGCTGATGGACGTCATCCGTTCCAACCAGACGCTGTTCATGCGCCGCGACGAAGTGGAGGCGGCATGGCAGTGGGTGGATCCGATCCTCAAGGGTTGGGAAACGACCGGACAGAAGGTTCAGGGCTATACCGCCGGCACCTGGGGTCCTAGCCAATCAATCGCGCTCATCGAGCGTGACGGCCGCACCTGGCACGACAACCTGTAGGATCAAAGACGATGGCAGCGACGATGCATGCTTTCGCCAACGGCGCAGAACTGGCTCGCAACCTAGCAGACAAAGTCGCTGCGTCGCTTTCCGCCGCAATCGACGCACGCGGAGCGGCGACGTTCGCCGTTTCCGGCGGTTCGACGCCGAAGCTCTTCTTCCAGGAGCTTTCGGCGCGTGATCTCGACTGGACCAAAGTGACCATCACGCTGGTCGACGAACGTTTCGTGCCTGCGGACAATCCGCGCTCGAACCATCTGCTGGTGGCCGACAACCTCCTGCAGAACAAAGCGAAAGCCGCGCGCTTCCTGCCACTCTATCAGGCGGCGGCGTCGGTCGAGGTCGCGGCGAAGCTTGCGACGACGGCGACCGCTTCGATCAGCAATCCCTTTGACGTGGCGATCCTCGGAATGGGCGGCGACGGCCACACGGCCTCGTTCTTCCCGGATGGCAGCAATCTGAAGGTCGCGCTCGACGCTAAGACGCCGCGTGGTATCATTACCATGGAGGCGGACGGCGCGGGCGAGCCGCGGCTCACCTTCACCTTCTCCAGCCTTCAGGATGCAAAGCTGCTCGTGCTTCACATCGAAGGCGAGAGCAAGAAGGACGTCCTGACGAAGGCCGAGAGAGCCGGCGACGAGGCAGAGATGCCGATCCGCGCCATTCTGCGGCGGGCAACGAGCCCGGTCGAGGTCTATTGGGCTCCATAGGCCTTCGGGCAAGCCGCGAACGAAAATTGAAGAGCAACCAAGGCAGGATACCTCCCATGTCCGCTAATGCACGCATTTCTGCGATCACCGCCCGCATTGTCGAACGATCGAAGCCGACGCGCGGACTCTATCTGGAGCGCCTGCGAAACGCCGCTTCCAAAGGTGTAAGCCGCTCGGTTCTCGGTTGCGCCAACCTCGCGCACGGCTTCGCGGTCTGTTCCCCCGCGGAGAAGGAGGCACTTGCGGGCGACCGCGTGCCCAATCTGGGCATCATCACCTCCTACAATGACATGCTCTCCGCGCATCAGCCCTTCGAGCACTATCCGGCGATCATTCGCGAGGCAGCAGCGGAGGCCGGTGGCATCGCCCAGGTGGCGGGTGGCGTCCCAGCCATGTGCGATGGCGTCACTCAGGGCCAACCGGGCATGGAGCTCTCGCTGTTTTCCCGTGACCTGATCGCCATGGCGGCCGGTGTTGGCCTCTCACACAACATGTTCGATGCCGCGCTCTTCCTCGGTGTCTGCGACAAGATCGTGCCGGGCCTCGTCATTGCCGCCCTCTCCTTCGGTCACCTACCGGCAATCTTCGTGCCGGCCGGGCCGATGACGACGGGTCTTCCGAACGACGAGAAGTCGCGCGTGCGACAGCTCTATGCAGAAGGCAAGGTCGGCCGCGCCGAACTGCTGGAAGCGGAATCGAAGTCGTACCACGGTCCGGGCACCTGCACATTCTACGGCACGGCGAACTCAAACCAGATGCTGATGGAGATCATGGGCTTCCATATGCCCGGCTCCTCCTTCATCAATCCAGGCACGCCGCTGCGCGAAGCCTTCACGCGTGAGGCGGCCAAGCGGGCGCTGGCGATCACCGCACAGGGCAACGAGTTCACGCCCGCCGGCGAGATGATCGACGAACGCTCCGTCGTCAACGGCGTCGTCGGTCTGCATGCGACCGGCGGCTCGACGAACCACACCCTGCACCTTGTCGCCATGGCGCGGGCAGCAGGCATCCAGTTGACCTGGCAGGATATCGCCGAGCTTTCCGAAGTGGTGCCGCTACTGGCGCGCGTCTATCCGAACGGCCTTGCTGACGTCAACCACTTCCACGCGGCCGGCGGCATGGGCTTCCTCATCAAGGAACTGCTTAAGCACGGCATGCTACATGACGACGTGCGCACCGTCTTCGGCCAGGGCCTGCGGGCCTACACCATCGATCCCCGCCTCGGCGACAACGGCACGATCGTGCGCGAACCGGCGCCGGAAAAAAGCGTCGACCCGAAGGTGCTTGCCAATATCGAGACGCCTTTCCAGGCCAATGGCGGCCTGAAGATGCTGCGCGGCAATCTCGGCAAGGCCGTTATCAAGATCTCTGCGGTCAAGCAGGACAGGCACGTCATCGAAGCGCCGGCCGTCGTCTTCCACAGCCAGCAGGAATTGCAGGACGCGTTCAAGGACGGGAAACTCAACAAGGACTTCATCGCCGTTGTCCGTTTCCAGGGACCGAAGGCGAACGGTATGCCGGAACTGCACAAGCTGACGCCGCCGCTCGGCGTGCTGCAGGACCGCGGCTTCCGCGTCGCGCTTCTGACGGACGGCCGCATGTCGGGCGCCTCAGGCAAGGTGCCGGCAGCAATCCACGTCACGCCGGAAGCTGTCGACGGCGGTCCGATCGCGCGGATCAAGGACGGCGATATTATCCGCCTCGATGCGATCGCGGGCACACTGGAGGTGCTGGTCGACGCTGCCGATCTGGCTGAACGTGAGTCTGTAGTCGCCGATCTTTCCGAGAACGAATTCGGCATGGGCAGGGACCTGTTTGCACCCTTCCGCCGCGCCGTTGGCCCTTCGGATCGCGGTGCAAGCGTGCTGTTCCACTGAGCGGCATTGCGCTGAAAAACAGCAAAGTCCGCGAGGAAATGAACTGACCCCCGAATGTTGGACAACAACCTTCGGGGGTCAGTTCAGAAACTCGCGGCTGTCTTTCAATGCTTCGAGAAATCAGGCGCGAATGTCGAGCACGCGATCACGGTGCGCCGGGTGTGTGCTGTAGACAAAGATCTTGTTGAGTTCCTTGTCATTCAACATCCGAAGGAACCGGACTTCGATCGTGTTGTTGGCATTCACCCGCATCAGCATGCAGCCGACCTTGGTGATGCGGGCATCCGGGATATCGAGATAGAACTGCTTCGGAAGGGCGTATTGGGTGAGGAGCGCGAGGACCGCAGTGCTCTTCGAAATACGAATGATATCGCATCGCCGGGACGCCATGTGCATGACGCCCTTCTCGGTATATTCGATGCGTGCGGCGTTCATCGTATCCTCCATCTTGAACCGCACCTCACGGTCGTACATGAAGGATTCTTCTTTGTTCAGAAAGTGCCCAGAAGGCATTGGATTGGATGCAGCCACCGCCGTATTCCCCTCGATATGCAACGGGGAAATCTTACCAATCGAATCTTTAACAGAAGGTGAGAAGAGTTCCGATTTGGGCCGTTTTTTGGAACGGCCCAAAAATGGATCGGATGCTATTTACGGTAGGTCCGGCCATCGGCATCGAACAGATGCAGCTTCGTCCGATCGGCGGAGAAATGCATCTTCTGACCCTTCCTGACGTCATAGATGCCGGGCAGCTTGACGATGATCGGTTCGCCTGGAACGAGGCCCTCGATGTAGAGAAGCGTCACTTCGCCGAGCGCCTCGACGATCGAAACTTCGCCCTCGAAGAGGTAGTCATCGCCGGCACCGGCGATACGCAAATCTTCAGGACGAACGCCGAAGCTTGCGGTCTTGCCCTTCTCGGCGGCCGCTGTGGGAATGTCTAGTGTCACGGACTTGCCGCCTGTCAGCGTCACCGTGGTCGTATTGCCAGCCTCGGTGATGGTCGACGGGATGACGTTCATGGCCGGAGAACCGATGAACTTGGCAACGAAGAGGTTTGCCGGACGCTCGTAGAGTTCCAGCGGCGCCCCTACCTGCTCGATATTGCCGGCGGAGAGGACGACGATGCGGTCGGCAAGCGTCATCGCTTCCACCTGGTCGTGGGTGACGTAGATCATCGTCGTGCCGGCCATCTGCTCGCTCAGCCGGGCGATCTCGATGCGGGTTGCGACACGAAGCGCTGCGTCGAGGTTCGACAGCGGCTCATCGAAGAGGAAGACCTTGGGGTTGCGGCAGATGGCGCGGCCGATGGCGACACGCTGACGCTGACCACCGGAGAGCGCCTTCGGCAGGCGATCGAGGTACCGGGTGAGCTGCAGGCTTTCGGCAGCGGCACGAACGCGGCGATCGATCTCCTGCTTGCTTTCGCCGGCGATCTTCATGCCGAACGCCATATTGTCGTAGACCGTCATATGCGGATAAAGCGCATAGGACTGGAACACCATGGCGATACCGCGCTTGGAGGGCGGAACGTCGTTGACCAGTTGGCCGTCGATATACATGTCACCGCCGGTGATGTTCTCCAGGCCGGCAATCATGCGCAACAGGGTGGATTTTCCGCAGCCCGAAGGACCGACGAACACAACGAACTCGCCCTCCTTGATCTCCAGATCGATGCCGTGGAGAACGTCCACGGAACCGTAGGATTTGCGAATATCCTTGAGCGTCAGTCCAGTCATTAATTCCTCCTCCTCAAATCGTCAGGCGAGACGAGCGAAGTACGCTCCCCACGCCGGAATATCGATCTTCTCACCGTAGTTATTGCTGACGAAGCCGTGGCCCGTCAACGCCTGCCAGTCTCCCGCAGGCAAAACGACGGCGCTTTCGGCAGCGCTCATGTTGAAGACGCAGAGCAGCTTTTCGTTGCCATACTCGCGCACGAAGATCAGCACGTCGTCCTGCGGCTCGATGAACTCGATCTCGCCCTTGGCGAACGCCGGGTGCTGCTTGCGGAAGGCAAGGAAGCGGCGATAGTGCTCGAGCACGGAGGTCTCGTCGCCCTGCTGGACGCTGACGGCGCGCAGGATGTGCTCGACCGGAACCGGCAGCCACGGCTTGACGGTCGAGAAGCCGCCCTGAGCGACCTGACTGTCCCAAACCATCGGCGTGCGGCAGCCGTCACGGCCCTTGAATTCCGGCCAGAACTGGATGCCATAGGGGTCCTGCAGGTCCTGGTAGGCGAGATCTGCCTCTGTCAATCCAAGCTCTTCTCCCTGATAGAGGCAAACGGAGCCGCGCAACGTCATCAACAGCGATGTGTACTGCTTGGCAAAGGCATCGTGATCGGCAACGAGCGATCCCCAGCGGCTGACATGGCGCATGACATCGTGGTTGGAGAATGCCCAGCAGGCCCAGCCATCCGGTGCAGCCGCCGCGAAATCCTCCATCACTTCCTCGACACGTTCCGGCGAGAGCGGATCGGGTGCCAGGAACTCGAAGGCATAGCACATGTGCATCTTGTCGTTGCCGGAAGTGTATTCTCCGACAATCTCAAGACCGCGCTGGCTGTCGCCGACTTCGCCGACCGCTGCAATCGCCGGAAACTCCTCGAGCACGGCGCGGAACCGCTTCAGGAACTCCAGGTTCTCGGGACGGTTCTTGTCGTAGACGTGTTCCTGGAAGTTATAGGGATTGACCGCCGGAGCGGTTGAAGCGTTGCGGCGCTCGGGAGGCAGCGCCGGATTGTCACGCAGTTCCTTGTCGTGGAAGTAGAAGTTGATCGTATCGAGACGGAAGCCATCGACACCGCGCTTCAACCAGAAACGGACGACATCCAGCAGCCGGTCCTGAACCTCGGGATTGTGCAGGTTCATATCCGGCTGCGAGGTAAGGAAGTTGTGCATGTAATACTGCATGCGCGTCGGATCCCACGCCCATGCGGACCCGCCGAAGATCGACAGCCAGTTGTTCGGTGGCGTGCCATCCGGCTTGGCATCGGCCCAAACATACCAATCCGCCTTGGCGTTGGTCTTGCTGGCGCGGCTTTCGACGAACCACGGATGCTGGTCGGAGCTGTGCGAGATGACGAGATCAATCATCACGCGAATACCGAGGCGATGAGCCTCGGATATCAGCGTGTCGAAATCCACCAGCGTGCCGAAGATCGGATCGACGTTCTCGTAGTCGGAAACGTCATAGCCGAAATCGCGCATCGGCGAGGTGAAGAAGGGCGAGATCCAGATCGCGTCAGCGCCAAGGGCGGCGACATGCGGCAGGCGGGCGGTGATGCCCTTCAGGTCGCCGATGCCGTCGCCATTGGAGTCCTGGTAGGAGCGCGGATAGATCTGATAGATCACCGCGCCACGCCACCAGTCCTTGTCGGCCGTCAAAATGGATTGGGATGCCATGCTCATGTTTCCTGTTGGATAGTCTTGGGTTGCCTAACCGCCCTTGACCGAGCCCGCGAGCAGGCCACGCACCAGATAGCGCTGCAAGCCAAAGAACACGAGCAGCGGTACGACAATGGTGACGAAGGCCGAGGCCGTCAGGATCTCCCAGTTGCCCCCCCGCGAGCCGAGCAGCGCGTTCAAGGCGCCGGTCAGCACGAGGTGGTCCCTGTCGGTGCCGAGGAAGACCATGGCGACGAGCAGGTCGTTCCACACCCACAAGAACTGGAAGATCGCGAAGGACGCGAGCGCGGGAAAGGATAGAGGCAGTACGATGCGGGTAAAGATTTCAAAATCGCTCGCGCCATCGACACGGGCGGATTCGATGATCTCCTTCGGGAGACCGGCGATATAGGCACGCAAGAGATAGATCGCCAGCGGCATGCCAAAGGCGGTGTGCGCAAACCATATCCCGGGATAGGTCTTCGACGGAGCGTCGAGTAGCGAACCAATGCCGTTATAAAGCCGCAGAAGCGGAATGAGCGACATCTGCAGCGGCACGACGATGAGGCCGACGACAAGCGCGATCAGCAACGCACGGCCCGGGAATTCCATCCAGCTCAACGCATAGGCTGCAAAAGCCGCAATGAGGATCGGGATAATCGTTGCGGGGATGGTAACCGTCAGCGAGTTGATGAAGGACTGGCCGATCCCCTCACCGGTGAGAACGTTCCGATAGTTCTGCAACGTGAATTCAGGCGGCGTGGCGACTGAAATGTAGACGCGCCGGCCGCCGTCATCCGGGCCAAAGGCGGCGGGCTTCGTGTAACGATAGCTTCCGTCATCGTTGACGGTGAGCGAAAGGCCGTCACCCAAGTCGGCCGTCTCGCCGGCCTTGTAGGCGGCCGGTTGCTGGACACGCGTGCCGAACGCCCTGATGGAGCGGCCCTGCAGTCCCTCGAGAACATTGCCTGAAATGACGTAAACCGCGCCGTCCTGCTTCTGCTGGTCCGGCTGCCCAAGGCGGGCCGCCACGGTTCGGGACGAGCCGGCGAAGGCCGTCCACCAGCCGGAAGAAACGAGCTGATCCTTGTCTCGCAGGGCACTAACGAAAATGCCGAGCGTCGGTATCAACCAGATAATGACGATGACGAGCACCGCGAAGTGAACGAAGAGGCGGGCCGGGCCGATTTTGAAGAAACTTCCTGATAGGGTCATCTCAGTGGCCTCCCAGCTCGCGATTCGCACGGCGGACGTTCCAGACCATGATCGGCGTCACGGCTAGCATGATGATCAGCGCGATGACCGCGCTTCGGCCGGAATCGCCGCCTCCCCGGAAGAGCCAGTTGAACATCAGGTTGGCGAGCACCATCGAATTCCACTGGCCGTTGGTCATGGTCAGCACGATGTCGAACACCTTAAGGACGAGGATGGTGATCGTGGTCCAGACGACGGCGATCGTGCCCCAGACCTGCGGCACCATGATGCGCCAGAAAATCTGCCAGCCATTGGCGCCATCGATGACGGCAGCCTCGATGGTTTCTTCAGGGATACCGCGCAGCGCCGCAGACAGGATCACCATGGCAAAGCCCGTCTGAATCCAGATCAGGATGACCATCAGGAAGAAGTTGTTCCAGAAGGGCACCGAGATCCAAACCTGCGGTGTGCCGCCGAACAATTGGACGATCGCGTTGAGGAGCCCGATTTGAACATCGTTGCCGCCGCGGTACTCGTAGATGAATTTCCAGATCACCGAGGCGCCGACGAAGGAGATCGCCATCGGCATGAAGACGATGCTCTTGGCGATGTTGCCCCACCAGATGCGGTCGGTCATCACGGCGATGACGAGGCCGAAGAAGGTGCAGGCCGCCGGCACGACGGCCAGCCACAGGATATTGTTGAAGATCGATTGGCGGAATTCGCGGTCCGTCAAAGCCCACTGATAGTTCGCGAAGCCGACGAACTGCTCGCCGGAGCGATCATAGAAGGAAAGGATCAGCGTGGCGACCACGGGATAAACGAGGTAGACGATAAGAAGGAAAAGGGCCGGCCCGATGAACAGCCACGGCCGGATCATCGCCCGCCGGTTCAGGTTGCGCGCTGCCGAGTGGATGTCGCCATCCTTCACCGGCAGCGACCAATCCAGAATCTTGTTCGAGAAATAGAAATAGGCCGAGCAGGCGAAGACCGCCACGATCACGACCCCCAAAGCGGAAACTATCTGCGACAGCATTCGTCCCTCCCCCTGCTACCCTGTCTATCCTGACGGGTTTGCGCGCCGATCGTCGTCACGTCACCATCGCTTTCAACGCGACAGGTGACGCTGGCCGGACACTCCCAGTATCCGGCCATGCATTTCAGCCATGCCGCCGTTGCCGACGGCATGGGACTCAGGCGATGTTACTTGATGCCATCCCAGGCGCTCTGGATTTCCTTGCCGGTGTCTTCCGCGGACTTGCCGCCGACGAAATCGACCATGCCGGTCCAGAACGCGCCCGCGCCGATCTTGCCAGGCATCAGGTCAGAGCCGTCGAAGCGGAAGGTAGTCGCGGTCGTCAGGATCTCGCCTTCCCTCTTCATCTGGTCGTTGGCATAGGCTGCCGTGTTGACGCCCTTGTACGGCGTCAGGAAACTGGACTGTGCCATCCAGACTTCGTGCGCGATCGGAGTCTTCAGGAACTCGATGAAGGCACGAGCCGCCTTGGAGTCCTTGGTGACGGTAACAAGCGTGCCAGCGCCCAGAACTGGCTTGCCGAGGTCGGCATGCGCCGCGTAGGTCGGCATATAGAAGAAGTCGGCATCCTGACCGAGTTTCGTGCCCTCCGGGAAGAACGACGGGATGAACGACGCCTGATGGTGCAGATAGCACTTCGGCGGCACGCCGAAGAGACCCTTCGGACTATCCCGGAAGTCGGTCGCAGCCACTGCTGCAACGCCACCGCTTACATACTTCTCGTTCTTGGCGAACGAGCCGAATTCCTCGATCGCAGCAACGACGGCAGGATCGGTGAACTTGACTTCGTTGGTGGTCCACTTGTCGTAAACATCAGGCTTCTGCTGACGCAGCATGATGTCTTCGATCCAGTCCGTTGCCGGCCAGCCGGTTGCACCACCCGAACCAAGACCGATGCACCACGGAACGCCGCCATCCTTGACGATCTGATCCGTCAGGGCGTGCAGTTCTTCCATAGTCGTCGGGACCTTGTAGCCCGCTTCCTTGAAATTCTCAGGCACGTACCAGACGAGCGACTTCACGTCGGCCTTGTAAGGGAACGCATAGAAGGCTTCCTTGCCGTCCTTGCCCTTGTAGGTGCCGTAGCCGACCCAGCTATCGCCGGCGCCGTAGTTGTCCTTGATCCACTGGGAATTCTCATCGCCGAGCGGCGTCAAGTAGCCCTTGCTGGCGAGATCGGCCAAAAGGCCCGGCTGCGGCAGGACCGCGATATTCGGCGGCGAACCGGCCTGTGTGTCGATGACGATCTGCTGTTCGTAATTTTCCGAAGACGAGTACTTGGCGTCTACACCGGTTGCTTCGGTGAAGTAGGCCAGAATGCTGCGGAAGAAGGCTTCGTCTTCGCCGCGCCAGGGCCCGAAGATCGTCATCTGCTCGCCCTTGAGATCGGCGTGAGCAGCCTTGAAATCGTCGTAGCTCTTCCAGTTGAATTTCGAATCCTGCCCCGGAGCAAACTTCAGATCGGCAGCAGACGCAGCACCGGCAGCAAGTAGCGCCGCCGCGGCGACGCCCATCAAAAACGTCTTTCTCATGTGATCAACCTCCCATCACAATCCCAACCGCACTTTTGAAACCATTTTGACGCCGTTCCAAAGCGCTTTGACAAAAGCACTCATGTCACTTTCGCCGGAAAAGAGTCAAGCAATTTCGAAAAAAGCGCAAAAGATGCGGCCTTCTACATCAGGGTTTCGACGCCATACCTTGGGAATATGGAGCGATTTTTCTTGAGTCAAGCAGCACAATTGCTACATAATTAAAAGCGCTTTGGATGCCATTGGGACGTGGCGACCAGTGTAAGCGGAGGAAGAATAGCACGTGAATCTGAAACAGCTATCGGAATTGCTTGGCCTGTCGCAGACGACGGTAAGCCGTGCATTGAACGGCTATCCCGAAGTCAATGAGGCGACGCGCGAGCGGGTCCTGCAAGCCGTGAAGGAGACAGGCTACCGCCCGAACAAGGCGGCGCAACGGCTGGCGACCGGCAAGGCAGGCTCGATCGGGCTGGTGATGCCGACGGCTCCCGATCACTATTCCGATGTGCATTTCGGCGAGTTCCTAACCGGGCTCGGCGAGGAGGCCGTGCGCCACGACTTTCATTTCGTGATCATGCCGGCCGATCCAAACGACGAGGTCGGGGCACTGCGGCGCCTGGCGATCAGCGGCAATGTCGATGCGCTGTTCGTGGCCTATATGCGGGCCCACGATCCGCGGCTGCCAATGCTGAAGTCGCTCTCCATGCCATTCCTCGTGCACGGCCGCTCCATCGGCTCCGAGCCCGACTATCCCTACCTCGACATCGACAACGAGGCCGCTTTCTATGATGCCGCAAGGTTGCTGCTTCAGCTCGGCCATACGCGCTTTGCCCTCCTCAACGGGCCTGGACATCTCGACTTTGCAATCCGCCGCAAGAACGGGCTGGTCGCGGCCCTTGCCGAGCGAGGGCTGTCGCTTCCGGAAGACTGCATGAGCCATACGTCGATGACGGACGAGCTTGGCCAGTCCGCCATGGAACGATTTCTACAGATGCCGGAGCGACCGACGGCGATCCTCTGTTCCAGTACGGTGCTGGCGCTCGGCGCCATCCGCGCCGTCAATCAGGCCGGGCTGAAGCTCGGGGAGGACATTTCACTGATCGCGCATGACGACGTTTTGCCGCATCTGAAGCCCGAGAACTTTTCCGTGCCGCTGACGACGACGCGGTCGTCGCTGCGCGCCGCGGGTGTGCGCATCGCCCAGCGGCTCATCGGGACGGTCAAGCAGGACGGCCCCTTCCCGGAACAGGAGCTCTGGAAAACCGAACTGATCGTCCGCGCTTCGACAGGCCCCGCCCCGAGGCAGGATCAGAATTTGGGCGGCGTCTGACCGGCGCCGCGATGGGCGGCGATCACAGTATTGGCCATCAGCATCGCAATGGTCATCGGACCCACCCCACCCGGAACCGGCGTGATGACATCGGCGACCCTCGACGCCTCGTCAAAGGCAACATCGCCGACGAGGCGGGTCTTGCCTTCACCCTTTTCGGGAGCCGGAACGCGGTTGATGCCGACGTCAATCACGGTGGCGCCGGGCTTCACCCAATCGCTTTTGACCATCTCCGGGCGACCGACAGCGGCGACCAGAATATCGGCATTACGGCAGACCGACGGCAGGTCCTTGGTACGTGAGTGAGCGATCGTCACCGTGGCATTGGCATTCAGCAGCAGTTGTGCCATCGGCTTGCCGAACAGATTGGAGCGGCCGATCACCACAGCATTCAGGCCGGAGAGATCTTCGCCATGCGTACGGCGGACGAAAACCATCGCACCGGCGGGCGTGCAGGACACGAGGCCGGTTTCGAGATCGCCAGTCGCAAGCTTGCCGGCGTTGACGACGTGCAGACCATCGACATCCTTTTCCGGCAGGATCGATTGGATGATCGGTTCGGATTTCAGATGCTTCGGCAACGGCAATTGCACAAGGATCCCGTGGATCGAGGGGTCGTGGTTCAGCGTAGCGACGAGCGCTACCAACTGCTCCTGCGTGGTCTCAACCGGCAACGTGTGCTGGACGGATTTGAATCCGCATTCCTTCGCCATCTTGCTCTTGGAGTTGACATAGGCATGGCTGGCCGGGTCATCCCCGACAATCACGACGGCAAGGCCCGTCTTGACGCCGCTCTGCTTGTCCAGCGCCGATGTCGCTGCCTTCACCGTTTCGATTACCGAAGCGGCGACCTGTTTGCCATCAATCACTGTCGTCAAGACTGTCTCCTGCCCTTGCTTTTAGCCCATTGTAGCCGGTGGCGCTCAGCGCGATTTGCCTGTCCACGCCCTATCCTGCCTAAAATGGCAAATGCAAGAACAATCGTGTCGCAGCAAGGTCAGGATGCTGCCGACCGGGTACGCAGCCTGGCGCGCATGGCGGCGAGCTCGGCACGGACGATGTCCACCTCCTGCGGCCCTTTGGCGGGGGCGGCCGTCGATGGCGTGCCGACATTTGGCTCCGGTGTGGGGGTGCGTAGCGACGGCTCTTTCCTTGCGGACGCAGCAAGCGTGGAGCGCGCTTTGGCAGAGACAACAGCCAGGCCGAATGCGAGCCCAGCAAGAGCGCCGAGCAGTGGCGACAGCCAACGCTGACCAGCCGGCATGGCGACTGTCTGTACTGGCTTCTGCAGTTGTACACTGCCAGTACCCGGCGCAACGGCTCCTGTGGTGATCGCGTCCTCCAGGCGCAAGCGCGCCGCACTTGCCTTGTCACGCAGCTCGGTCAGCTTCGCGAAATCGACACCCGTGTCCTTGCTCTGCGCGATCAGCGCGTTGCGGTGATCGCTCAGCTGCCGTTTGTCGACGGTGGCTGACTTCATCTCGTCATTCGCTTCGCGCACCAGCCGACCGAGGTCGTCGCCAATCGCATCCTTCAAACCGTCGACCTCGGCCTGCTGCGCCTGCAGCCGCGGATGGCGTGGGCCGAGATTGGCCGACAGCTGCGAAAGCGACAGGTGTGCGGCCACATATCTGTCACGGTGGTCGATGAGTGTCGGCAACATGAGGTCAGGATCAAGTGTGCCGGCAAGGACATCGCCGACCTTCGCCGTCTTTAACCGGCGGGCCTGCTCCTGGGCAGCAAGGATGCGCTGCTCGGCTGCCTTCAGTTCCCCATCAATGCTTCCGATCTGCTCCTGCAGATCAGTCGCAACCTTGACGTTGCCTTCGCCGCTCTTCTGCGTGAAGGAGGCAAGCTCGAGCTGCGCCGCATCGTCCGCCTTTTTCAACGATCCGTCTTCGGCAACCCCAGTTGCAGCTTCTCGACTCGTCAGGACGGACGCGAGGTAGCCCGCAATGCGCGCGGATTTCTCCGCGCTGCCTGTGGTAACCTTGAAATCGATCGTGCCGGCGTGGGGATCGGTCGCGGTGCGGATCGCGGAAACGAGCGATGCCTCTGCGCGCGAAACAGGGTCGGCCGCTGTGCCATCGGTCGATAGCAGGTCAATAGCGACTGCAAATGCATCGGAGGAAACGCCGGAAAACTCCGGATCGCGGTCGAGTTTCAATGCCGCAACGGTCGCGGCGATCGTGTGAGACGCCGAAAGCGTCTTTTCGGCCGCTTTCGTGGCTACAGCGCGACCTTGGCCGGCGCCTTGGATGGCGAGCATTCCTTCCGCGCTATAGCGCGCCGGCTCTGCAGGGATCAGACCACCGCTCGCTCCACCCAGCGCACAGACGAGACCAATCGTAGCGAGACGCTTCAAGCGCCCTGGTTTCGGCGCACTTTCGGAGGTAGCAGATGCAACCTGATTCAGGTTTGCAGCTGCTTCTGTGGGCGGTGCGATGGGTGCAGGCGTAATCAGCGGCGTCTCGACAATGGCGGCCTCGACATCGTTTGCTGCCTCAAGCCTCTTGCCCAGGATTGTCTCGATGCGACTGACAAGCGGCGGCGCTTCAGGTCCAGTAGCGCGGCTGGCTCGCTGCTGCTCAAGCGCGCGTTCGATCACGCCGAGCAGTTTTGCTTCCGCCGCCGGCATCACAGCGGCTTCGGATGGCATCGCGATATAGTTGCGCCGTGCCGTCGGGGGCCGGAGGATGGCTTGGCTTCTCGGATTGCTGTCGTACATCGCCACATCTCATGCGTATGAACGGAACGGTCGAGCCGCCCGCGACTGCGGATGGTTAAGTAACCCTAAATGTTCATAGCAAAGAAATGGTTAACTGACGCAATTACGTTGATCGACGCAGTAGCCGCCGGCGGCGCGTTACGCCGTATTGGAGCACGTAGTAGAGGAAGGTTGCGGAATCGAGGGCGTACCGCAAACCCCGGCGTGTCGCCTCGTGTATCCCGCGATAGCCGCGGTCGAGCCCGATCATCCGCAGAAATTTTGGCACGTGGTGAACCGTGCCCGCCACGACATCGAACAGGTCGCCAACAGCAAGCACAAGCCGAGCATGATCCGCCCGGATGTTCTTATGGATCCATTTCTCCTTAGATGCCGTGCTCGTTCCGACGATCAGTAAATCGAGCCATTGCCGATCGATGTCTTTGATGATCGCCGATTTGTCTGCCGTCTCGGAAAAGCTGTCGGAAATGATGATGAACTCATGCCACGGGGCGTGCCGCCGGAACGTTGCAGCTGTCGTCCTGACCGCCTCGGGCGTGCTGCCGATCAGGCCGATGCGCCGCGGCACCTCCATGAATGTCAGCAGCGCAGGCACGAAATCGGCGGCCTTCAAGCGGGCGGGGAACAGCGATCCGTGCGCCACTCTCGACGCAATATCGAGACCGAGGCCATCAGGGAGCAACAGATTTTGTGTGAGAACGGCGCGGTATTCGCTATCGCGCAGCGTCATCAGCATATTGCGCGCGGTGACGAACGAGATGGACGTCTGCCCAACCGGCATCGACAGTAGTTCATTGATGAACACCAGCGCGTCATCCCAGCCAAGATCGCAGACCGGCAGATCGAAGATCGCGCGACGCGACGACAGGACCGCGAAATTCGCGATCAGGCTCATGCCGGCTTCCTGACGATAGTGTTTCATGCTGCATGTATCCCGGAACAGATCACATCGCCGCACCAGACGATTCAGCATCGACCGATAGCGTTCGCCTGGGAGCGCATGAAAAATTCCGAAAACCGGAAAGCTGTGCACAGTCAGCCCATCGCCGCGACTTGTAGCAGCACGATTTCAACTATCCCTTAGGAAAATCGCTTGAATTCCTAGCCTCAAACGAAGGAATTGTTAACTATCGGCAGCCCTGAGATAAACGCAAAACGGCGCCAGCGGTGCCGCTTCAGGGCGATAGCCGTCTTACTCCGTTGCAGCCGGGTCCGACACGGGTGCCGGGGCTACGACATTGACGGGCTTGACCGTTTTCTTCTGCTGCCCGGAGGCATTCGCCTTGACTTCTTCCTTCGAGAGGTAGTCGAGCTGCTCCAGCATCACCTGATCGATATAGTCTCCGCCGAGATGCTGGTTGATGTCCTTCTTGATCATCTCGCGGAAGGCATTCGGATCGAAGGACTTCATGTTGGAGATGTCGACCATCTTGTTGCCGACGAGCAGCGTGAAGAGCTCGTCGGTCGTCACTTCCGTCAGAGGCAAGGTGAGGTTCTTCACCTTGTCCTTGTTCATCATGAAAGACACCTTGCCGAGGAAGTAGCCGGTGACGGCGCCGTCGGCAATGATCGGCACGGTAATCGTCTCGCCCTTTACAAGCTCGAGCTGGCTTTGCTTGGAATCATCGGGAGCCGGCGCAGGAGCCGTTGCCATGTGCACGGAGAAATAGACCGATGCCAGCGTGATCGCGCAAACCCAGACGCCTGTCAGAACGAGCTTAATCATCAAGCGTCACGTGCCACGAATTGCTCTTGGGAATAGGTGCCGTCGGCATCCGCGTCCTGGACCGCATTCTTCAGGAGATCGGCAACCGTGCGAACCGCCTCCAGGTGCGCTTCGACGCGCCGAGCGTTCAGCACCAGCTTCTTCTTCAGCCCATGCAGCTGATCGAGATGCGTCGCCGCCAGTTCCTTCGGATCGGTGTCGCGGAAGAGCATGGAGAGTTCATACAGGCAACGGCTCTTGTGGGCATTCGACACTTTGAGATCGAACTGAGGGTCGTTGCCGATCCTCGTATTCTCATTGTCGATGATCATTTCAAGGCGTCCAAGAACCGATTTGATACGGTAGTCGTTCGAGATTATTTCCATTTTTTTCCTCGATTTTCTCAGGCGTCATTGGCGGACTTGTTGTCCGCAGTTGTTGTACCGAAGGTCTTGCGCTGGAATTCGTCGATCATGCTCATCGCCATATTGCGATCGTCCTGATCGGTGGAAGCGTTGGCGACCTTGCCTTCCTGCTTCGTCAGCGCATCCTGATAGAGCTGCTTGGCAATGCCGATGCCGTCGCCCTTCGAAATCTCGTTGCCGAGCTGCTCCGCCATCATGCCCTTCCAGATGTCACCGGTGGCACCCTTGCCGTACACTTCCTCACTGTCACTCGGCAGCATGTTCTTGATGAAGTTCTGCAGGACCATCGCCTCGAACTTGCGGTAGGTTTCCGGCACCTCTTCCGTCTTGGTGCTGCGGTTCTTGCTGTCGCTCAAACCGGTCTTGCCGACGGCGCGATCGAGAATATCGACGGCCGACGTGAAGCCGTTGCCGGCTTCGGCGAGACTGTTGGCGGCAAAAGCGGCCTGGTTTGCCTTCAGTTTGTCCTGGGCCGCCTGGACCTCCAGCGGGTCGGCAGCTTTGACAACATCCAGGACCAGATCACTCGGAGGTGAAATAGCCAAGTCACAATCCTCTTGCTTTAAAATTGTGACGATTATGATTTTTGAAGCTTGCTGGAGGCTGGCGTACCGAATTTTTGATCGATGAGATCATAGACCGCGTTGTCGTCGGCCTCCCGGCGCTCGGACTCAAGCGCCTCGCGCATGCCGTCTTCCAGCCGATCGCCCTTGGCGCGCTCCTGAACAACGCGCATTTCGTGAATCTGCTGCATGCCGGTCAGCTGCTTGTCTTTGATCCCGAGCCGGTTGAAGCGATCCGCATAGCCCTGCGAAAAAGCATGGTGGACGGGGTCCATGGAGCCAAGCGCCAGAATGACGCTGTCCATCTGATCGTTGACCTCCGCGCGCTGGCGGCTCGTTTCGGCAAGATCGAATTCGGCCATCTGCTCCAGATGACGTTGAACCGCCACGAGGCGTTTCAGTTTCTGGGAGCGTGTCTTGTCCGCCATGCCGCTACCTGCCGATGAAGACGCTGGCGAAGGATTGGCCGAACTGGCTGACCAGCGCTGCCACGGAGAAGTAGAAAAGGAAGAGGCCGCCGAGAAGCAGGTAGGGCGTCGATATGAAGTACACCGGAATCTGCGGCGCCAGCTTGTTGATGAAGCCGATAGCGATGTTGAACATCAGGCCGTAGATCAGGAAGGGGCTCGAGAGCCGCAGCATGATCATGAACGTCGATGACAGCGTGTCCGTGAACGAGACGAGCGTACTGCGCATCTGCATGATGCCGCCGAAGGGCATCGACGTGTAGGAATCGACCAACGCCCGGAACACGATGTGATGAAAGTCCATCATGAACAGGATCATCATGCCGGCAAAGGTGATGAAGCCAGAAAGGCTGGTTTCGGGCGTATCTTCGAAGATATCGCCCGCGCTCGGTTGCGTGTATCCGATCATCATTGCGATGACGCTGGCCGCAAACTGCAGGCCGAGCGTATAGAGCCGGGCAAGCATGCCGTACATGACGCCGATCAGCGATTCGCTGAAAATATAACCGATATAGGTGGCGTTCGATGTGTGGACGATCGGATAGACCGTATCCCAAAGCACGGGCAGAATCGCGAGAGACAGTGCAGCGGCAATGAAAACCCGCAATTGCGCCGGCACGCGGGCCGACGAAAAGCCGGGCATCGCCAGGACGCAGCCACCGATCCTACAGAAGATCAGGAACAGCGCCAGGACGGTCCCTTGCGGGTCAGTTATCATGAAATCGAGCCCAGAATCTTTATCTCGATGCCCTTGGCCAGCTCGACATGCGACAGAACCGGGAGCGTTGCGAACAATCGTTCGATGATCATGCGCACATAGGAGCGCGTTTCCGGCGAGGTGACAAGGGCGAATGGCAGGCCGCGATCCATGAATTCACGGATAACCTTCGTCGCCTGCTCGCTGAACTCCTCCAGCATGCGCGGATCGATGTCAAATTCGATGATTTCGCCCTTGTTGTCACGCTTCAGCGCCTGATGGAAGGCAAGGTCCCACTTGCTGCCGAGTCGCAACACGCGAAGTACGCCGTTGTCGGCGAGGTCGCCGCATAGCTGCTGCGCCATGCGAACGCGGACGTGCTCGACAATCTGCTCGGTCTTGCGGACATGCGGCGCGAGTTCGGCGACGGCTTCCAAGATGAGGTGCAGGTTGCGGATCGACACGCGCTCGGCAAGGAGCAGCTTCAGCACGGCCTGCAGGCCGGAATAGGACATGTGCGACGAGCAGATCTCGTCTGCCAGCTTCTTGTATTCCGGATCGAGCCTGTCGATCAGCACCTTCACGTCCTTGTACGACAGAAGCGCCGGCAGATTGTTGCGAATGACTTCGCTCATATGCGTCAGCACGACCGAGACATTGTCGATCGGCTGGAAACCCTCGCGCTTCAAGTCTTCTGCAAAGGCTTCAAGAATGGAAACCGCGGGCATGCCGAAGGCCGGTTCGCGAATCTCGTCGCCCGGAATGCTCGGCTTGCGGCCGGAGCCGGTGACAACAAGAACTTCGCCCACGCGCAGCATGTTGGAGGCAACCGTCGTGCCGTGGATTCGGATCTGATAGGACTTCTCGGCAATGCCGATATCGTCGGTGACCTTGATTTCCGGAACCACGAAACCGTACTGCGTCGCAAACTTCTTGCGCATCTTGCCGACGCGGAAAGCGAGCTCCTGGTGAGCGCCGAGCAGGCGCGTCGACACCATCTTGCCGAGCGCGAGTTCGATTTCCGAGGTACGCAGTACCGACTTGACGGAGTCCTTTTCGAGCTCCTTGTTCTGGACGACCTTCTTCTCTTCCTGTTCGCGCCGAGCCCTATTCTCGGCCTCGACCTGGCGAGGAATGAACCAGGCACCGAAGGCAAGAAGACCGGAAAGGAACATGAAGGGGACAAACGGCAGACCCGGCATGAGGCCGAGGATCGCCATCAGAACCGCGGACACCGAAAGCGCGCGCGGATAGCCGCTCAGCTGGTTGACGACCGCCTGTTCGGTGGAACCGACCGTGCCGCCGCGCGACACGAGAAGGCCGGCTGCGAGCGAAACGATAAGGGCCGGCATCTGCGAGACGAGGCCGTCGCCTACGGACAGCTTGACGAAGACGTCGGCGGCTTCGCCGATCGGCATACCGTGGCGGAAATAGCCGATGATGATGCCGCCGAAAACGTTGATGCAAGTGATCAGCAAACCGGCAATCGCATCGCCACGAACGAACTTCGACGCACCGTCCATCGCACCGAAGAAGGAGCTTTCCTCTTCCAGCTCCTTGCGTCGGCGCTGGGCTTCCTTCTCGTCAATGATGCCGGCAGAAAGGTCTGCGTCGATCGACATCTGCTTGCCGGGGATGGCATCAAGGGTGAAGCGCGCGCCGACTTCCGCGATACGCGTCGCACCCTTGGTGATGACGATGAAGTTGATGGTGATCAGGATCAGGAAGACGATCAGACCGATCACGAAGTCGCCCGACATGACGAGGCTTGCAAAGCCGGCGATGACGCCGCCGGCGGCATCGTGACCCTCGTTGCCGTGCGAAAGGATGACACGTGTGGTCGCGATGTTCAGCGCCAAGCGCGTCATGGTCGCGATCAGAAGGATGGTCGGGAAGGACGAGAAATCGAGCGGCTTCTGGATCCACAGCGCCACCATCAGGATCAATACCGAGAAGGCGATCGAGAAGGCCAGTCCCATGTCGATCAAAAACGGCGGGATCGGCAGGAAAAGCACGCAGATGATAAGGATGATGCCCATGGCAAAACCGATATCACGTACGCTAAGTCCGGCTTTCGGAAGGGGGAGTGCAGGAGGTTGCGCCATTTCGATTCCGTCTCTTCATGAGAGGTGCGGGCATGATGCCCACCAATTCGGATCGAGAATTAAATGGCGAAGCTTGCGCGAAGGTGGCTCAGAAACCTGACTGAATGCGCGAAAACACCAGATTGGTGAAAATCGAAATCTGCGATCCGACGAATGGCGCCGAGATGCCGATGGTGACGAGGACGGCCACGATCTTCGGAACGAAGGTGAGCGTTGCTTCCTGAACCTGCGTCAGCGCCTGGAACAGCGCGATGACCAGACCGACCACCATGGCCGCCGCAACCGCCGGGCCCGCGGAAACTAGGACCGTCCAGATCGCAGCCTGAAAGAGGTCAAGTGCATCAGCTTCATTCATCGTCAGGCAACCTCATATCGCCTTGTGGTTCGCCCGATATGGCCGAACCGCCTCATAATTGCACTTAGCTCGACGTCGTCGGCGCCTTGTCGGCCAGGGTGATTCCCGCCTGCACAAGGATACTCTTGCCGTCGGTCGTCGTCGCGACAATTCCGTCGGAATAGACCTTGACCGAGGCAACCGTGCCTTTGACGGAACCGTCAGCGCTGGTCATGTACTTGCCGATATAGCTGCCGGCCTGCGTCAGGCTGGAGCTGGCAAGCAGCGTGTCCAGCTTGCTGTTCGTCTGGATCGTCTGTTCGACCTGCGAGAAGCTCGCTAGCTGCGACATCTGCTCGCTGGCATCGACCGGATCCGTCGGATCCTGGTTCTTCATCTGTGCGATGAGCAGCTGAAGGAAGTTGTCGTAGTTCAGCGTCGCCTTCTGCTGCGCGCTTGATGTGCTCGACGACGACGAGGTGCTCGACGTGCTCGAAACGCCACTTACCGCCATGGTGCAATCTCCTTACGAATCTGCTCGACCATCGTCGGCGGCATTTCGTGATTGTTGAGGATGCTGTCTTCGATCGGGTAGAGACCGCGGATCGCCTTGAGCGCGTCGAAGGCTCGTCCGGTCGAGACCAGACCATCGATGCGCTTCAGCTCGGCGAGGACTTCCTCGTTCTTGAAGCAGGTCAGCAGCATGGTGATCGACTTGCGGAACATCGCCGTCGACTGCTCCTTGCCCTCAGGATTGATGAGGATCATCTGCGCGATGAAATAGAGCTGGCGCAGTGGCGTGGTCGCGTCTTCCGGCTGGAGGACGTGGTTTTCGAGAAGGAACGTTACATCATTCAGGAATTCCAGCGCGACCTTGCGATCGACGCGCAAGACCGCACCGTTAATGAAGATCTTTTCCCCGGCTTTTAGCGAGATACGAAGTGTGCTTTTCATTTTAGTCCATCCCTGATGATGGTGGTAACGTCGATAATGCCTTGGTAGTTCGTCGATTGCCGGCGCCTGATCCGATCGCACTCCTTCAAGATCCAGATCGCGATGGAGATGAGGTTGGCCCGCAACTGAATCTCAAGCTGGTTATCCGGATGCTTGAGATCCTCGATGAAACTCACCCAGACACGCCGGGTGTAGAACAATGCGTCAATGGCTTCCCGGCTGTACTTCTCTTTGTCCCGCGCAATCGACAGCAGCTCGATGGACCGGTCGAGAACTTGACGTTCCCGCTCCTTCGCATCGGCCACCGAGTCCTCCATGATCTCGGAGTAAGAGAACTGATACATTCATGCATCCTTCTTTGTCTTTCATACCCTTGATCATCAAAGGTAATTCACGAGACTCAACTGCTGGATTTTCGATACGATGGTGTAGGCGGTCTCCAGCTGCGTCTGGAGGGTGTTGACGAGTGTCGATGCTTCCGAGGTATCCACGCCCTGGAGATCGACGAGCTTGTTCTGGATGATGCTCGATTGTGCATCGAGGGCGTCGTTGGCCTTCTCGACGCGCTCCTGCGAAAGGCCGAGCTGGCTTGCCTGCGTGACGATGCCCGTGGTCGCCTGGGCGGCATAGCCGATCGCCTTGGAGGTGACCGTGCCCAAGGCATCAGCACTTAGGCCCTGGCCGGCCAGCGCCGAAACAGTGATCGAAGCCAGTGCGAAGTAGCGCATGCCTTCCGAGTTCGCATTTGTCGAGGAGGTCACGACTTCCGAGTTGCTGATGCGGCTGGTCATGTTCTGATTGGAAGCGCTCGACCAACCGGTCGTCGGATCGGTCCAGCTCGTCTCCGAGAACATCGGCTCGACCGTGCCGGTGATGAAGGTTTCCATCTCGGAACCAGTGAGCTCGCCAACCGTCTTGCCGAGTCCGGTCGCATAGGTGCCGAGCGCCGCGGTAATATTAGCTGTCACCGTGGCCGACTGGTCCTTCAACGGCTGCACATCGGTGTTGATACCCGAGAACAGGTATTCGCCGTTGAGCATCGAATTACCCGTATCCATCAGCTGCGACAGCGCGTCGCCGGCAGACTGCATGGCCACCGTAATGCTGGTCGTATCCTGGCTACCCTGAAGCGCGGTCAGTTTCGAAACGAGCGCGTCACCAGCAGTCTTCATGCTGTCGAGGCCGAGCTGGGACGCTTCAAGGCGCGCCGAAACGACTGAATTGCTGCCCTTGAGAGCCTTGATGCGGCTGACTTCGGACGTGAAGTTCACGCTCTTGGCCGCGCCGGATCCGAGGGAGGCGCCAATATCGGCGTAAACGCCCGTCGTTGCTTCGAGAGAAGCGCTGACCAATTGCTTCTGCGACTGGCGGATCGTCAATCGCATTGCGTTCTGAATGGCTGAGCTAGAAATAAATGAACTTTTCATGGCTTAACTCGCTATATCCAGCAATGACTTCAACATTTCGTCGACAGCGTTGAGGATCTTCGTGGCCGCCTTGTAGGACTGCTCGATGTCGAGAAGCAGTGTCAGTTCTTCGTCGAGATTGACGCCGGTCTCGTTGGAATAAGCTTCCGTCGAACGCGAGAGTGCCGCGGACGTATTCTCGGACGCTGTCGTTGCATCGCTTCGATACTGCTCAAGCCACCCAACCGAGCTCGAGGCGTAGTCCATGATGTTGACGTTGGACGAGAGGCCAGCGGCGGCCGAGAAGGTCTGTGCGGTGCCCATCGCCGTGTAGAGCGCATCGAGATTGTCGGAGAAGCCGCTGCTGTTCGTTGTGTTGAGGTTGGTGAGGCCGGAGATCGACCCATCGCGCAACTTCATCGGGTCGCCGCCCTGGCTGGTGATGACGGCGGCATTGACCGTGATGGTTCCGGCGATGCCGTCGATCACGCCCGTCGTCGTCGGCGTGCCGCCTGACGTTCCAGCCGCGGTCTTCCAGACGAAGAGGCCTGGCTGCGTCGTGGCGGGCGTCCCGCCGGTTTCCGAAAACATGGTGACGAGCGACTTCGCGATCTCGTCGAGCTGCGACTGGAATGTCGTCGCAACTTCGTCGCGCACTTGCAACAGCGCCTGCAGACTTCCCTGTGCCGTGCTCGTAGACCCTTTGCCGGCCCCGAGCAGCACGCCATCGATATAGACGCCATTGCCTTTCGTCTGCGCGGTATAGGTGTTCTGGGCAACAAACGTAATTGTGCGCGGTATCGTGTCGAAAACGACCGTGCCGTCGGTGGTGTAGAGCGCCATGTCCCCGTTGTCGCGATCGACCGCGTTGACCCCAACGATCGAGGAAATCTGCTTCAGCAGTTTGTCGCGCTCATCCAGTGCATCGGCTGGATTGCCGCCGGTTGCGGTTGCGCTCTTGACGGCATCGTTCGCCGTCTTGAACTGCGCAAGCAGCGTGTTAAGCGTCGAGACCTGGGTCGCGATTTCCTTGTCGGCGCCCTGGCGGACGGCCTGCACGGATTTCGTTGCGTCGTTCAGTGAATTGGCGACGTCCTGTGCGGCCGTGACCGCACTCTGCGCCGCAATCGTGCTGCTCGGCGACGTGCGAAAAGCCTGCAGCTTTTCACGAAACGTCGCCAGGTAGTTCGCCGGTGACGTTTCGTAATCGTTGCCGCCCATGATCGATTTCAGGTCGGTGAGGCCACTGAGCAGGGTTTGCTGGCCACTGTCCTGCGCGCTCGCCTTCAGCCACTGACGCAGCAGTGCGTCTTCCTGCGCGCGGCTGATCTTCACGACTTGCGCGCCATTCAGCGACGTGGTGATCATCGCCTGCCGGCGCACGTAATCGCTGTTGCTCGAGTTCGAGATATTGTTCGATACCACACTGCTTTGAGTGCCGGTATTGCTGAATATGCTCTGCGCAGTGTTTAGTGCGGAAGTGAGCGACATGGCTTATCCGAACCCTACTTATCTCTTGAGGTTGACGAGGACGTCCATGATGTCGGACCCCGTCTGGAACACCTTGGAATTGGCGGTGTAGCTGCGCTGCGATTCGATCATTTCGGTCAGTTCGCCGGCGAGGTCGACGTTTGAGCTTTCGAGCGCGCCGGCCTGGATGGTGCCGAAACCGTTGGTCTGCGGGAAGCCGGTGACGGTAACGCCGGACTGGCCGTTGGCGCTATAAACGTTGCCGCTCATCAGCGTCATGTTGTCCGGGCTCGCGACAGTCGCCAGCGGAATGCGGTAGATCGGCTTGGAGGTGCCATCGGAGTACTTGGCGTAGACGGTCCCGTCCTTGTCGATCGTCACGTCCTTGACCGGGCTTGCGGCCTGGCCGTTCGGCGTGCCGCTGCCGGCGAAATCGGAGGCGAGCTGCGTAAAGCCGCTGAGATCCATGGCGATCGATCCACCCGTTACCGTATCGGTGATCGCGAGCGCGCCGGCACCGACCATCTTGCCGTTGGCGTCGAAGCTCAACGTCGTGCTTCCGACGACCGCAGATGTTGCCGGAGCCGCAAAGCTGTAAGGGAAGGAGGACGTGCCGCCGGTGGCTGCATCGTCATGACGGAAGACCGCTACCTCCCAGGTGCTTGCGGCACCCGTCGCCGGGGGCGGCGTCGTGGCCGATGTCTTGGTGAAGTAGAAGTCATACTGAACGGTGTTGCCGAGCTTGTCGTAGCCGACCATCGACATCTGCTTGGTGTCACTGGTGATCGGCGCCGTGTTGGAGCTCGGCAGGCCGGTTGTCGTGACATTCGCGTTCGAATTCAGGTTGCCCGAGAACGTGCCGGTCGTCGAGGCGATCGCCGTCAGACCGGACTGGTTGACGTTGACCGGAACGAGACCGGAGAAGCCGTTAACGACGACAGCCGGCGCGCCGGCGTCGTAGGAATAGCCCATCAGCTTGAAGCCGGCGGAGTTGACCAGGTTGCCCTCGTCGTCCTTGGTGAAATCGCCGGCGCGGGTCAGAACCGGAACGCCGTCCGGGCTCTGCACGATGAAGAAGCCGTCGCCCGAGATCGCCAGATCGTAGCTCGACGTCGTGTAGGAGATATCGCCCTGCTCGGAAACGGACTGACGAACGGACGTCTGGACGCCGCCTGAATTGTAGTTACCCGAGGTCGACGGCAGGACCAGCGACGAGAAGGCGCTCGACACGGCCTTGTAGCCCGTCGTGTTTGCGTTCGCGATGTTATCGGCGACGGTGCTGAGGCGGTTTGCCTGGGCGTTCATGCCGGACACGGCCGTCTTCATGCTGCCAAAAATGCTCATCTGAAAACCTCGATTCCCTTAGTAGGCTTGAGAGTATTTGGTGGGCCTTGCGTGAAGCTGTCTGAGGCTGAACCATCATCGACGAGAATGCAGCGACTATGGCCAGGCAACACTGCCCGTTCTGAAAAAATCAGTTCCAGTCAATGCAGTAGCCAAGGAAGCGCTTCGAATCGACCGGATCGAAGCCGAGCTTCTTCCGGAGCTTCTTGCGCAGCTTGGAAATGTGGCTTTCAACGACGTTTTCTTCGACTTCGTCGTCGAATATCCCGTAGATCGCGTTGAAGATCTGCGTCTTGGTGACGCGGCGACCGCGGTTTGCGATCAAATACTCCAGGATGCGACGCTCGCGGCGGGGAAGCGCAAAGACTTCGCCATGAATTTCCGGATCGCGACCATCCGAGAAGACGCGGATCGCGCCGATGTCGGTGTGGCTGGAAATCGCTTTCAGTCGGCGCCGGATGGCGGCGGCTCGAGCCAGGATTTCGCGCGGATGCACCGGCTTGCGCACGACGTCGTCGACGCCACAATCAAAAAGTGCAAGGGTGTTTTCCAGCGAGGGCTGGTCGCTGACCGCGATAACCGGCGCCATGGTCCGGTCGCGGATCGCACGCGGCAGCTCGAAATTCTGCTGCCCCTGCCCGATCAGGAAGGCCTCGACAGCTGCGATATCAGAATCCGCCGCCGTCTGAACCCATTCACCGAATTCATTTGGATCAAACCCCGTGGAAGGAATGCCTTCCCGCCCGAAAAGTGAAGTGTAACCATCTTTCACGAGCTCACGCTCATCAACCACTACGATCATTCGTCCGCCTCCGAATCACTTGTGGTACCTCGATGCTCTATGGGTACGAATCGCGCGATTCTGGGACAAGCTGTAGGAACTAATCGACGGGAATTAATAGTTGATTAAGAATTGAGGCGCGATTTGATCTAGATGTAGTAGGAAGTCGAAATCATGCACACAAAAATTTCGTGGAAAAGTTAACGACGCCTAAAATGTGACTTGCCTTGCCATATTGAGACAGATTCTCGCCACAATATGACACATTTCCGCTTTGTTCCGTTTTCTACCCGTTTTGATTGAATCAATTCTGGCAGAAGTTGCTCGCATTGGGAGTCCATTTGCCATAGCCGGTGGCGACCAGATTGGCGATGACCCGGCAGACATACTGCTTCTGGGCAGGGTCATTGTTGGGGCCGGCGTGATAGCGGGCCACCGCCATCGTCCATGTTTCGTGCCGGTCGTGGAGATTGCGCAGGAACCTTGCCGCGTATTCCACATTGCGACGCGGGTCGAACATCTCCTCCGCAGACCGGAAATTCTCACCATGGTAGTACTGGTTGATCTGCATGCAGCCGATGTCGATGAGCTTCGCGCCTGACCTGCGCGCGACGACAACCTGCCTCAGAGCGTCCTGCTCGGAGGGTGGAAAGAAGGCCTTGCCTTCGATGTTCAGCGCGTAGGGGTAGAGCGATCCCTTGCGTCCGGTCTCGGTCAGACCAACGGAGTAGAGAATGCCTTCAGGGATGCCGTACTTTAGCGCGGCCGCCTGAATCTCCTGCTCACAGGCGCTGTTCGACGCCCGTGCGCTAGAGATAGACGTCGCCAGTGCGACCGCTGCCAGCGGCGCCAGGAGAAGTGCTTTCAACACCGCTTTCGCCCGAGCCATTGAAGCCTCCGCCAGTTCGCTGTCCTGATTGATTTTGACGTTCACGCGCCTCGCCGCCCTGACCTTGCTGGGCAAAGGCCTGACCCTGCTGCTGGCCCTGTGCGTTCGCCTGATTACTAGCGTCCGAACGGTCGACCGGCGCCATGCTGATCGTGATGTTGTCGATCGCGTAGCCCTGGCTGCGCAATGCCTCGATGATCTTGCCGTGGTCTTCCTTGAGTTGCCGATAGGCCGCGCCGCTCTCGACCTTGAGGTCGACGTTGAGCGCGTCGCCCTGCAGCCGCATCGTCGCGGTAACGAGACCGAGGTCGATCGGGTTCATCTGGATCTTGAGCGTATTCACCACCTTACCGGTGCTCGTCCACTCGGCGGCATTCGACAGGGCGGAGCTCGCCTGCATGGCATGCGCCCATTCCGGATCACCGGATATCGCCGCCGTCACTGCGGCAGAATTGGTGTTCTGCGCCAAACCAATGTAGCGGCGCGAGTCCAGAACGGAGACGCTCTCGATGTTAGCCTTGCCGCCGGCCTCGGCGGTGGCATCCTTGTCGATGCCAATATGCATATCCATCGACTGACCGCGGCCAACGGCACGGCTCAGCCGGAATTTCGTCGCGTCGGTATCGCCGGCAACCTCTGTGCCGGGCAGCTGAGCGTCCACGGTCATATCGACGCTGGCCAGATCAGCTTCGGCAGATGTCTCATCCTTGGACTTGATACCGGCAACGGGCTTTTCTCTCGGATCGGTCGATACCTTGACATCCGCCTTTTGGTTCACCGCAGCCAGTGCGGCGAACGCTGCTGCTGCAGTTCCGTCAGTCGGCACCTGCTTCAGTAAGCTCAGGACATCGGAGAGCACGCTATTGTCCTCGGCGCCCTTCTTTACCTCGGTGCCGTCAGTCTCCGTCTGCTTGGTACCCTTAGCTGGATGGCTCGCCACGTCATCGCCCAGCGTGTCGGACAGATCCTGCGAGTTGGCGTCATCGGCGTGCTTGCCCTTGGCCTTCGGGTCACGCTCCGTTTTCTTCGTCTCTTTATCCGTCGAGCCCGCCGTCTGTTCTTTCGTCTGCACCTGCGCCGCTAGGGAGGCGCTGCCGAGATCGATCAATGCCTTCGGGCTCGTGTGGCGCGGCGCAGCGGATACGCTACCATCGGTGCCGTCGCCGGCGTGCTGGTCCACCGCGGGCTGCTCGGTTGACTCATGTTTTCCGCCGCTTGCCTTGTTCAGGACGTCAGAGAACCCGCCTGCATCCGCATCACCACCGTTGCCGGTCTGACGGCCAATGCCCGCGGCAGAGGCAGCCCCTGCTCCTGACGCACCCCCCGAAACGCTGATGTCCATCATCTCAATTGCTTTCTTTGTTCAAGATGCCATCGATCTCATCCAGTTGCGATCGACTTGACGTCACGAATGCGCTGAATGACGGGTCGGCGTCCTGCTGTCCCCCAACATTGGATGGCGGCGTCCCTGCCGCTTCTCCCACAACAGGACCTGGGGCCGGGTTGGGTATCTCTCCCTGCTCCGCCTCCGGTGAGGCCGCTGCCTGTTTAGAAGTAATTTCTTGGCTATAAGATTTAGGGGTCTTCGCTTGCGTCAGGCTTGCCGGGTCCGGCGGACGAAGCACTTGTTCTGCAATGGCTTTTGCTGCGGCCCTAAGCGCCTGATCGCGCGAAGACAGCTCCTGATCCGGGATGGATGAAATGTTCTTCGCGGCCGTATTAATCTTGTCCGTCGGGATCGCCGCCATGCCGCCGTAGAAATCCGCCAGCGCTCCAAAGGCGTTGTCGGAATCGCCGGCAAGCGTCTGCGCACGCGCTGCGGCCATCCGTGCAAGATCACCCTTGCCGGCGATCGCAGCCGCGCGAGCGATGCGGAGATAGACTTCACGCTGCCTGGCCTCATCCATGAAGGAGAGAATGCCAACAACATCGTCCGGCTTCACCTTGTGATCATGATTGACCAGCAGCTTGACGAAAAGGTCCGCGAACTGGCTCGCATAGGGCGAATGCAGGAAACGGCGCACATAGCGCTGCGAATAATTGAGCCCCTTGTCCACCATCCCGGCTTCGACGCAGATCGACACGGAGCGGCGCAGCGCCGCCTCTTCGACGATCGTCCCCGGCGCATTGAGGCGCGCCTGGTCATACAGCTTCAGCGCCTCCATTGGGCTCTTGGCGATGGTGACATTGCCGCCAACCAGCGCAAGATAGGGGCCGATTTTCTTGTCCCTGTATTCGTTCGCAGTCTCGACAAGGCTCTTGGCGACGAGCAATCCCTTGCCGCTTAGATATTTGCGCAACACGTCGCTGATGCGATTGTCGAAGTGACCATTTACATCGCGGGCAACAAGGTATTCGAGCGTCTCGGGATTGCCGCCACTCATGGCATAGATCAGCGCCGCGTCGACGTTGCGGTCATCGTCGAGAACCGACGGATCGATGGTGCGCAGGCGCTGATCGATCGTGCCTAGCATGAAGCGCTGCATCTCGGCGGCAGAGTGATCGCCAAGCACGACGGAATCCTGCACGAACTGCAGCGACCGCAGCATCTTGTAGGGTGCAATGTCCTCCTGATCTTCCGCATACGCGACGGCAGCAGGACTCCCCGCAAGGCCGAGAAGCAGAAGCAGAAGACGTTGGTGGAGACGGACCATGGATTATCCCTGATCCGCTTGCAACAAGATTTCGATGCGCCTGTTGGTCGCGTTGAAGGGATCCGCCTGATCCTTCAACTTGCGGTCAGCAAAGCCAGAGACTTGCGAGACCCGCTTTTCGTCGAGTCCGCCTCGAACGATCATGTAGTAGGCAGCCTGGGCGCGATCCATGGACAAGCGCCAGTTCTCGTTCTCGCCCTTATACTGACGGCCGTCAGTGTGGCCGCGAATGACAACAGCGCCTGGCTTGCCCTTTAGGATCTCACCGATCTTTTCCATCGCGAGCACCATTTCCTTGCGCGGAACGGCCGACCCGATGTTGAACATGGAATCATCGCTCTGGTCGGAAATGCTGACCAGAAGGCCACCCTCCGACGGTGTTACCGTGAGACCTTCAGCGAGCTTGCCAGCCACGCCACTGATCTGCTGGGCGATTTCCTTTTGCAGGTCTTCGGCCTGTTTCTGCTCGGTGGCCTTTTGTGCCTCAGTCTGCGGCTTTTCCTTGCCCTCGGCATTTTTGGCAGCCGTTTGCGCGGATGCTGCACCGTGTTGCGGCTTGCTCTCTGCCGTTTCCTGTGCCTGCTCGTCGTGAGCCGCAGCCGTTGTCAGATCCGGCGGATTCTCGGATTCCGCCTTGGCAACTTCGGTAGCATCGGCGGGCGCGTCGCTCGATGCCGGCTGCGTCTTGTCGGCGTGCGTCACTTCGACCTGCTTCGTCCAGAAATCCGGATCGAAGGGGTCGCGGTAGGCCTGACCGCCGTCCGCGCCGGTTGCCGGACCGGAATCGCTGGCACCGCCCTCGCCCTTGGCGCTGACATTTGCCTGCTGGCCGACTTCCTGCGCAATCTCCGCCAGGACCGAATAGGGATTCTCGAAAAAGTCGGCTTCGGAGTAGTTGGTCTGGTCGCCTGACGTCGAGGTCTGGTCGTCGCCGTTTGCTGCCGATGCGCCCTTGGTGGGCTCGTCCTCTTTTTCCTTCGACTTGTCCTGCTTCTGATCGCCGTCCGCCTGGTCGACGGGCTTCTTCAAGCCTTTTTGCGTGGGCTTCTCGTCGGCGAGCTTGATCGGATTGAAATAGGTCGCAACTGAGGCCTTGGTTTCCTCGTTCGCAGCGTTGACCAGCCACATGACGAGAAAGAACGCCATCATCGCCGTCATAAAATCGGCATAGGCAATCTTCCAGGCGCCACCATGCGCACCGTCGTGATCCCCGCCGCCATGCCGCTTGACGATGATGATCTCGTTCTTGCCGTGGTGGTGGTTTTCGCTCTCACTCATTCCAGAACTTTCTTCAAGCTCGTCGCCCAGGCCGACATCCGCGTGACGAGGACAGCGTCGCCAAATTCGACGGTCAGGTCGACATCGCCGGTTTCATGATGGCGCAGAAGACCAGCCTTTTCGCCAAGTGTGCTCTTCAGCACATCGAAAAGCCGCGTCGGCCCCCTGACCGTCACGGTACCGATATCGCCTTCCAGCACCGCATCGCGAAGGATGCCGGCAACATCGACGGCAGCCTTCTGCGACAGAACATCGGTCATAACAGGTGCAAGCGCCCGTGCGACCGTCGCGCTGACAAGCTCGGCAACCTCATGCGCCATGGCCTCAAGTCGGGAGGAGATCAGTGCCGCCGTCTCAACCTCGTATCGGTCACGGAGCTCTTCGACCTCGCGCTGATGAACGAGCGCGACCGTTTGCGCCTCGAGTTCATACTTCTCCGTCAGCGCTGCGGTTGCTTCGGCATAGCCTTCCGCATGTGCGCTGCGGCGCTCGGCTTCGAGATCCACCACCGGTTCGGATGCGATATCCGCAAAGCCGCCGAAATCATTCGCGAGATCGTCGGCTTCCGCGACGGGAGCGACCACGGCCGGCTCGCCAAAATCCTTCAGGTACCGAGAAAGCAGCGCGCTCACCGAATCCACCCTCTCGCTGCAGAGAACTGCGACATGCCGCGCCCCATCATGAACTGACAACTCATCAGGCACGGTTTCCGCACTGCGCCTTTGTATCGAAACTAGGGAGTCAAACTTGCGCGAGGATGAAGGGGGAAGCCGAACAAGCTCGACTCCACCTCCGCCACTATTGCAGCAGGATCAGCACTTTGCTGGCAGCCGTATTCAGGATCGAAATCGCCTGGACACCCATCTGCTGTTGCGTCAGCAACGCCTTCTGAATGGTCGATGCTTCGTCCATGTCGGTATCGACGAGCGCACCGACGCCCTTGTCGATCAAGTCAGACATGTCTGCGGTGTAGGCGACGCGATCACTGATACGCGCGCTCATCGTGCCAAGGCCGGCCGCTGTCGTTGTCAGTTTCGACAGGATGGAATCGACCACTGCCAGCATGTCCTTCAACTGCGCGGACGTCGTGTTGCTATCGAGCTTTATTTCCGTTCCGCTCGCCGGCGTCGTCGAACCGGCGTCCAACAGATAGTAGTTGCGTGCCGTCGCGGTGCCGTCGGGATTGAGCGTGTTTGCATCAACCGTCTTCGTCAGCAGACCGCGATTGGCGTCCGTCGTGTCGATCATGACGGTCTGGTCGGCCGGGTAGCTGATCGTCTGCGCCTGGTACTCACCGTTCGTGCCGCGCACGAAGCCGCCGATCACCGAGCGCGAGGTCGGAAGCGTGGTATCGCGGTTGAGCAGCCAGTTTTCGCCCGCAAAGTTGGTCGTCTGAACGGTCGTCTGCAGCTGCCCTTTCAGCTCGGTCAGCGTTGTATTGAGCTTTGTCTTGTCGACGCCGGCTTCCTGCGCCGTCACCAAAGTCTTGCGGATTTCGCCCAGCTGGTCGATCAGGCTGTCCATGGACGTATAGGCGGTATCGACCTTCGATGCGCCGACACCGAGTGCGTCATGAATGTTCTGCAGCGAGCTGCTGTCCGAGCGCATGACGCTTGCATAGGACCAGTAGGTTGCATCATCCGCAGCCGTTTCGACGCGATAGCCCGACGAAACCTGCTGCTGAACCGTTGCGACGTCCTTGTTGATGATGCGCAGCGCCGCGAGGGCGTTTACCTGTGCCGAGCTGGTAATCTTGTATGTCATTTTCTGGCTCTGAATAGGGAAACGGGACAGGCCGGCGACCGGCAGCGACTGACCTGGCGTCATGCCCCCGGCTGGTCCCCCAGGCCCGGTTTGTCGCTAAAAACAAATCAACTGTTAAGCGAAGTTAACCAAGGCCTTCGACGGGCGCAAGTCCCGCAACTTCAGTGTCGCAAGCCTCGCGCAATCTTGATTATCGCTTCAAAAACAAAGAGAAAGCCGCATCATGGACGCGACTTTCCATCTTCTTCGGATGTTGCTGGGCGGCTTAGTTCTTGAACAGCGTGAGAACGTTCTGCGCGCTCGAATTGGCGATCGACAGCGACTGGATCGCCAGCTGTTGCTGCGTTTGCAGCGCGGTCAGTTTGCTCGATTCCTCTTCCATGTCAGCGTCAACAAGGCGTCCGACACCGGAGTCGATCGAGTCGCTGAGATTGGAAACGAAGCTCTCCTGCAGATCGATGCGGGTCGAGATCGAGCCGAGCTGCGAGGCGGCCTTTGTCAGCGCGCTGAGGCCCGATTCGACGGTCGTCAGAGCCAGGTCGATATCGCTCTGGCTGAAGCTCGTGATGTCCATGCCGTAGATTGAGCCGACGCTGCCGCTCGATGTGCCGATGATACCAGTCGTCGTGTCGATCGATCCTGACGTCGTCATGCCGAAAAGCACGTTGCCGGTGGAGGTGTCATCAAGAACGTACTGAGTCGTCTGCACGGAAACCTGACCATTGGCATTGCGGACGAACGAGGAGACAACGCTTTTCGTGGTATTGCCTGCCACCCAGTTCTCACCGGAGAAGGAAGCGGACTGAGCGACACTCAACAACTGCTGCTGAAGTTGTCCGATCTCGTCCTGAATCTTGGTCTTGTCGACGCCCTTTTCTGTAGCAGCCACGATCTTCGCCTTGATCTCACTGACGATGTCGATAGCGCTGTCCATGGCCGAATAGGCGGTATCGACCTTCGCGGCGCCGAGTCCGAGCGCATCGGACACAGCGGAGAGAGCCTTGTTGTCCGAACGCATGGTCGTTGCAATCGACCAGTAAGCGGCGTTGTCCTTGGCCTCTGCGACACGGTAACCTGACGAAACACGGTTCTGCGTGTCCTCCAGATTGCCATTGATGCTGCGGAGTGTCTGGAGAGCGGACATTGCCGCGACGTTCGTCAAAATGCTGGTCATGAAATTATCGCCCCTTGCTGGCAAAAATTGAAAAGGGACATTCCGGTCCGCCACCGGGAACGGCAATCAGCTTCATGCCCGCTAACCGCTTCTTAAGCTTGGTTAACATACCGTTTCGTTGACGGCAGAAAACATCAGTTTGGTTAACGCGGAGTTAACAAACATTAAAAAAGCCGCGCTCGGGGAGCGCGGCTTTCGATTGGCGATCTTCTATCCGAGCGCCCGGAGGCGCTCCTGCTATTAGCTGCGGAACAGCGAGAGGATGTTCTGCGAAGAGGAGTTCGCGATCGACAGCGACTGTACAGCCAGCTGCTGCTGGGTCTGCAAGGCGCTGAGCTTGGAGGACTCTTCTTCCATGTCGGCGTCGACCAGGCGGCCGATACCGGAGTCGATCGAGTCGCTGAGCGAGGACACGAAGTCGGTCTGGATGTCGACGCGGGTCTGGAGCGAACCGAGCTGCGAACCAAGGGTCGTCATGCCCTTCAGAGCGGTTTCGACGTCCGTCAGCAGGTTGTCGATGTTGCCCTGGGTCGTGCTGGCGCCGATCGTGAAGCCGTAGATGGAGCTGCCCGAGCTGGCGCCGTTCGCGCCGAGGATACCACCCGTCGTCGTGCCGTTGAACAGCGTGTTGGTGGCGCCGAGCGTGTAGTCGGTGGTCTTGATGGAGACCGAGCCGCCCGTGCCGCGAACGAAGGACGAAACGACGCTGACTGTGCCGCCGGCGTTGTTGACCCAGTTTTCGCCGTTGAACGAAGCAGACTGAGCGACGCTGTAAAGCTGGGCCTGCAGCTGCGTGATTTCGTCCTGAAGCTTGGTCTTGTCGACGCCGGCTTCGCTGGCTGCAACGAGCTTTGCCTTGATTTCGCCGACGAGGTCGATGGCACTGTCGACAGCGGTGTAGGCCGTGTCAAGCTTGGCGGCACCCATGCCGAGCGCGTCGGAAACAGCCGAAAGCGCCTTGTTGTCGGACTTCATCGTGGTGGCAATCGACCAGTAGGCGGCGTTGTCGGAAGCCTTGCCGACGCGCAGGCCAGACGAAACGGCGTTCTGCGTGTCACTCAAGCCCTTGTTGACGTTACGCAGCGTCTGGAGTGCCGCCATTGCGGAATTATTGGTGTTAATGCTTGTCATAAGTCTGTCCCCAAAAACAAAATACCAAAGGAGGACATACCGGACTTCAATACCGGCGATGACGGTCCAGCTTCATGCCACTCGGTGCCGTTTTTCTTGAGCAACCAAACCCGTCATGTCGAGAGGCAATCTTGCACCCATTCATTGCCAACTCATTAAAACGGCTGGCGAAACGTCGTCGCATGGAGCCGGTGGTTAACAGTCTCCAAACATCTTCGAACACCTTGCAGCAGGACTGCACACCGGCTTCAAGCAAGCTTGGCGTGCCTAGATGGTGCAAACTGGGGTGTGATGTAGGCCAGCGCACGATTGGCCACGACGCTCGTTGAAGAAGTTCCGGATGGAGTGGGCTCTTGAATACGAATATTTCGTTTGCGGCGGCGTCGAAGGACTATCAGAAGGGACAATATCTCAAGTCGCTTGAAGTCCTGAACAAACTCATCAACACGCAGCAGGACGTCAAAACCTACGTTCTCCTAGCCAAAAACCTTCTCAAGTTGGGCTTCAAATCGGAAGCGGCAAGCGCATATGCGCTTGCCGGCGAACTCGATAGCAACAAGGAATCGCCCTATACCCGCGAAGCCGCGCTTCTGTATTTTGCGTGCGGCAACGAAGAGCAAGCCTTGCTCCAGGCCTTGCGCGTCATGACGCTTGCCCGCTCAGACGCCGATCTCGCCTGCGTTCTTGCCTCTATCCACCTCAAGCAAGGCCGAAAGGACCTCGTGAGCCCCTACCGCAAGGTGATCTCCGAGAGCAGCAATGCCGACCATGCCCGCCTCGCAGTGCGACTCCTCAGCGACGACATTCTGGACGCGACGAACGAGACGCTCGTCTATAATCTGTTCAAGAAGTTTCCCGACATCATGCCGCTCCGGCTGCTCAAGCTCGTCTTCGCCCGCGAGGTCTGCGACTTCGAGCTCGTCGCCAAGGAATTCCTGCCGGTGCAGAAAATGCTCGATGGGGGCGACTACAGCGCCTTGGAACGAGACAATCCCTTCTACAATCTTCACTGGTGCAGTGACGAAGCGCTCAATGCCCTCGCTTCTCACAATCCGTCCCTTCCATTGAGAGAAGCGGCAGCGCGACGAAGAGCCGTTCCCCACGCCTGGAGCGAGAAGATCCGCATCGGATATCTTTCGTCTGACTTCTGGGCCGGACACGCAACCATGAAGCTACTGCGCCGTATTCTGGAGCTGCACGACCGGGACAAATTTGAAATAACGCTCTTCTGCCATACCGAGGAGAAGTACCTGGAACATGAGGCCGGCACGGTCGATCGCTCACAATGGGGTGACGTGTGCATCGTGCGAGACATGACGGACGAGGAAGCCGCCAAGGCTATCCGGGAGCGGCAAATCGACATTCTGGTCGACCTCAAGGGACACACATTTGGCGGTCGATCCCGAATACTGAACTATGGCGGCGCTCCGCTGCAGGCAACATGGCTTGGTTTCCCGGGCAGCGTGACTGACGTCGACCTTGATTATGCCATCGGCGATCGGTTCGTGCTGCCGAAAACCAGCGAAGCGAACTATTACGAGAAGCTGGTGCGCATGCCGGATTGCTATCAGCCCAACGACCCCGCCAATCGTCCGAAACCAAGGCCAACGACACGTGCCAAAGTGGGTTTGCCGGAGGGAGCATTTGTCTTTGCCTCGTTCAACGCAAACCGCAAGATCAACACGGCGATACTCGACGTCTGGTGCAACATCCTGAAGCGCGCGCCAAACAGTGTGCTTTGGCTAATGCTCTCGTCGCCACGCACCCAGACCAACCTGCTCAATTACATGAACAAAAGAGGGCTGGAATCGGATCGAGTGATCTTCTGCCCGCGCGTGTCCTACGAAGAGCACATCGATCGCCAACAAGTGGCCGATCTTGGCGTCGACACCTTCCCGGTCAACGGTCACACGACCACCTCCGAGCAGCTCTGGGGTGGCCTGCCGGTTTTGACCGTCAAGGGTACCAATTTTGCCTCTCGCGTCAGCGAAAGCTTGCTCAACGCGATAGGCCTGCCGGAACTGGTAGCCAGCGACATCAAGGCCTATGAAGACAAGGCTGTCGAGCTCGCGAACGCCCCCGACCGCATCGCTGAATACAAGCGGCGCATCAGGGACAATGCCGGCATCATGCCACTGTTTGACGCTGAACGGTTCACCCTGCATCTCGAAAGGGCTTACGAAATGATGGTAGAGCGCGCGAAACTCGGGCAGGAACCGGACCATATCGACGTTCCGGCGCTGCCGCCCCGTACCGAACCGTTCTTCAGTTTTGACTAGGGAGCACTCCGAGGCATTTAGAACCCGCCGGCTTTCACCGGCGGTTTTTTTACGCCATGGTGCGTTGCGCTAAATGGAGGTACTGCTCAATGGAAGGAGCGGACAAGACTTCCGACCAGCAGGTTCCAGCCGTCGATCAGCACGAAGAAGAGAATCTTGAACGGCAAGGAAATCGATGTCGGCGGCAGCATCATCATGCCCATCGCCATAGTGATGGTGGCAACGATCAGGTCGATGACCAAAAACGGAAGAACAACCAGAAAACCGATCTCGAAGCCGCGCCGGATCTCCGAGATCATGAAAGCGGGAATCAGGACACGGTAATCGATCTTTTCTTCGGTCTCGACGCTCTGGCCGCGCTCCCTCGCTAGGTCCACGAAAAGCGCCAGGTCCTTGTCACGCGTATTGGCCGCCATGAACGTCCGGAAGGGCTCGGCGATGCGCGCCACCGCCTGCTGCTCGTCGATCTGGTTCGACAGGAGCGGCTGAACGCCGGTCTGCCATGCCTGATCGAAGGTCGGCTGCATGACGTAGAAGGTCATGAACAGCGCGAGCGACAGGAGGATCATATTCGAGGGCGTGGAAGACAGGCCCATTCCCGACCGCAGGATCGAGAATGCGATGATGAAGCGCGGGAAGCTCGTCACCATGATCAGGATGCCTGGCGCGACCGAAAGAACGGTCAACAGGCCGAATGTTCTGATGATCCATGCCGCGACCGAACCGTCGACCGGCAAGTTCAACAGGTTTGTCGGGAGCTGCTGCGCATGCGCCAGCTCCGGTGCCGCCATCATGGCAGCGAACAGCAATAGGAATCGAATCATTCGACGACGAAGGTCCTGAACATGACCTTCGATACGCGGCCTTGCGCGCGAAGGTCAACACGCTCCTGGATGTCATCCTTAAGATATTCGAAGCCCCGTGGCCCTTCGATCTGCTGCAGCGAAACAGTGCGGACATAGGCGAGAATATCCTGATGGATATCCTCTGCGATTTTCACGTCGGGCGGGCCGTTAAACAGCAGGGCTACTTCCAGACGAACCCAGTTTTCCGACGGATAGGCGAGGTTGGACGTGATTGGCTCGAGTTGAACGACATTGTTGGCCTCGGTCGAAATGTGAGGCAGGCCTGCCTCACCCTCCTTCTTCTGCGCCGCCTCGTCCGCCTTGGCCTGCTCCGCCTCCTCGGCGCCCTTGATATTGGGTGCGACCATGCCGCCGACCACCCAGCCGCCGCCGGCGCCGAGCAGCGTCAGGATCGCGAGCCCGGCTATGGTCATTATTGCGGCCGACTTCTTTTTCGGCTGGCCTTCTGCGGCTTCTGTGTCTGCCATGGTGTGTCCTGCCTCAGAGCGGCGAGAAGAGATCGACGAGCTGCTGGCCGCGCGGCGGCTGCTGCACTTCCATCAGGCGGCCACGACCGCCATAGGAGATGCGCGCTTCAGCAATCTTCTCGTAGGAAATCTGATTGTCTGCGTTGACATCCTGAGGACGAGCGATGCCGGCGACGTTGAGAATGCGGATCTCCTGGTTGACGCGGACTTCCTGGGAGCCGCTGATCACGAGGTTGCCGTTCTCGAGGATGCCGGTGACCACGGCGGCGACCATAAGCTTCAGCGTTTCGGAACGGTCGATCTTGCCCTTGCCGTCGGTGCTCGTGTCGGAACCATAGGTCACATCGGTCTTGGATGTCGGATTCCAGCCCATGACGTTCGCGTCGACGTCCCAATTCAGGCCGCTCGAATTCGTGCGGCTGCGGCTGGTGTCATTCTCGAACTTCGCCTTATCGTTGATCTGGATATCGACGGTCAGGATATCGCCGACGTTGAGAGCGCGGGCATCCTTGAAGAGGGCGGCCTGAGAATCGCTCCAGAGAGAATAGCCCTGCGCGACCTGGCGCGGCTGCTTCGGATAAAGCGCCATCTGCGGCGTCTGGCCGTAAGCGAGACCGCTGCCGATAGGGCTCATGGCCGGCGCACGACCGACCTCATTGACAGCCTGCGGAGATGCGCAGCCTGCAAGGAGGGCGACGGCGGCGATCGCGACCGGGAAACGCTTGTTCATGAGGGGTCCTTCGACGTATTGGGATCGGACGCGCTGGCGATGATGTTGGCGATGACCGCGGCCTTCTGCGGATCCATCTCGTTGAGGATCAGGCTCGATTGCGTGGGGTTCAGCCGCATGATGACGGCCGCCGCCACTTCGATCTTGACCTCTTGCAGCTGCGATGCGGCCGCGTCCGGCTTCATTTTCTTATAGATATCGGTAAGGCCCGCTTCGGCCTGCTTGAGGAAATCGTCGCGGCGCTTCAGCCAGTCCTGATATTCCTCCTTGCGCTTGTTCATCTCAGCGATGCGCGAATCGACGTCGGCGCGGAGCTTCTCGAGCTCCTGCTTCTGCAGCAGGTAACGCTGGTCGCGAGCAGGATCGGCAATGTTCGTGCAGAATTGCTTGATCTCCTCCTGAGAGGTCATTTCACCCTTCGGCGCCGGCTGCTCCTGCGCGAAGGCGCCGGGAATGGACAGCGCCACGACGGCAATTGCAGGCAGTGCAAGCCGCTGGAGCAAGTCTGACAAAGCCATGGTCTTCATCATTGCAGGACGAGCTCCGCTTGCAGCGCGCCGGCTGATTTGATGCCCTGGAGAATAGCGATGATGCCATCCGGCTTAACGCCGATATTGTTGAGACCGGCCACGAGTGTCCTGAGGTCAGGTCCATTCAGCAGCGCCACCTTGCCGCCGGTCTTCTGCGCAGCGATGTCGGTCTGCGGCTGAACCGCGGTCACGCCGCGCGAGAATGGCTCGGGCTGAATGATCTGCGGTGTCTCGGTCACCTGGACAGTCAAAGTACCATAGCTGACGGCAACAGGCGACACGCGCACATCGGCACCGATAACGATCGTGCCGGTTCGCTCGTTCACCACCACCTTCGCCGGCGTATCCGTCTCGACGACAAGGTTCTCAAGATCGGCCATCAGGCGCGTGAGGTCTGCCGTTCTCGGCTTCTGGACTATGACTTCCTGCGCGTCCTTCGCCTCTGCCACCGGGCCGCCGAAGCGAGCGGAAGCATAACCGTTAACGACATCGGCGATGCGGATGGCCGTTGAGAAATCGGGGTTTCGTAGCTGCAGAACGAGATTAACGGAATCCTTGAAGCGTGAGGGCAGCTCGCGCTCGATGATGGCGCCGCCCGGCACTCGCCCGGCGGTCGTCACACCCTCGGTGACCGTTGCGGCCTGGCCTTGCGCGGTGAAACCCGAGACCACGACGGAGCCCTGCGCGACCGCGTAGATCTGGCCGTCGGCACCCGACAACGATGTCATGATCAGTGTGCCGCCCCGCAGCGATGTCGCGTCGCCGAGCGAACTGACGTTCACGTCGATACGGCTTCCGGGGCTGGCAAAGGGCGGCAGATTGGCCGTGACCATGACGGCCGCCGTATTCTTTGCGTTGGACTGACTGCTCTGCGTGGAGATGCCTAGGTTCTGCAGCATCGCGCGCATCGACTGCTCGGTGAACGGCGAGGCGCGGAAGCCGTCGCCGGTTCCCTGAAGGCCTACGATAAGACCGTAGCCGATCAGCTGGTTGTCACGTCCCGCCTGCAGGGAGGCAATGTCCTTGATGCGCGAGTTCATGGCCGCAGCAGGCGCGACGGCCAAGACATTCGGGGACAGAAACGCGAGGGCTACGAATAGGCGGAAAAACATCTTCATTTTGCGGCCACGTGTATGGTGCCGTCGGCGAGCACGGTGCCGCTGACAATCACACCGGAATCCATGTTGCGAACGCGGATGAGCTGGCCCGTCATGCCGTCTTCAAGCGGCGACCCGGCTGCCGAGATCGTCATCGAGCCGAGCGTGAAGATCAGCCGGATCGACGCGCCGCGCGTCACGGTATAGGGCTCTCGCAGGGCCGAGACCGAGATCGTGCGTCCCGGCAGGAGCGTGCGCTTCGAGATCATCCCTTCGACCTGGCGGATCGACTTTGCATAATCGCCCTTTAGGTTGGGATTGGTCACTTCCACTTCCTGGAGCTGGGTGCCGGAAACGGTTTCGCCGGGGTAAATGGTTGTTGTCGGAACAACCGCATAGCCCATGCCGGCAGCGGCTGCTGCCTGTGGCGCGGCAAATGCGGTGATCGCAACGGCGGCAGCTGCCACCCATCCGAGGATACCTTTGACCCGGCAAAACATCATGTTTCGGCCCTTCCCGATTACTTCAGGTTCTTGCTGACGATGGAGGCCATTTCGTCGGCGGTGGTGATGACCTTGGAATTCATTTCATAGGCGCGCTGCGCCGATATCAGCTCGGTGATTTCCTTCACCGGATCGACGTTCGACGATTCGAGGTAGCCCTGCTTCATGTAGCCGAATCCCTCTTCGTCGGGCGTACCGACAACTGGATCGCCGGAGGCCGGCGTCTGCTGAAACAGGTTGTCGCCGAGCGGCTGAAGACCGGCCTCGTTGACGAAGTCGGCGATCTGCAGCTGGCCGAGCACGGTCGGATCGGTGTTGCCCGGCAGCTTCGCAGAAACTTCGCCCGAGCGGCTGATCGTTACCTGCGTCGAGCCCTGCGGGATCGTGATGTTCGGCGCCACGAGATAGCCGTCCACGGTGACGATCTGGCCGGTCTCGTTCTTGTTGAATGCGCCGGCGCGGGTGTAGAGCGTGGTGCCATCCGGCGCCTGGATCTGGAAGAAGCCGCGGCCGATCAGGGCCACATCGAGGTCGTTGCCGGTCTGCGAAAGTTCGCCCTGGATGTGCAGGTTGCGGACGGCAGACGTCTGGACGCCGAGACCGATGTTTGCACCTTCCGGTACGATCGACTGGTTCGCGCGGTTGGAAACGCCTTTAGCGCGCTCGGTCTGATACAGCAAGTCGGTGAATTCAGCGCGAGCGCGCTTGAAACCGGTCGTGTTGATGTTCGCGATGTTGTTGGCGATGACTTCAAGATTGGTCTGCTGGGCATCCATACCCGTTGCAGCAATGGCAAGCGCTCTCATGGCTTCGTCCTTAAATCAATTACATCTGCATCCGGGTGACGTCGAGAAAGGCCGAAACAACCTTGTCGCGAATGGCGATCGCGGTCTGAAGGGTCTGCTGCGCCTGCATGACGGCATCGACGACTTCACGTGTCGTGGCGGTGCCCTTGATGCCGGCGAAAGACATACTTTCCGCGTTCTTCAGGGTGCTCACTGCTCCGGTCGCAACATTGCTGAGAACCGCGCCGAAACCGCCGTCGTTTGCCGCGCTTTCTGCAGCGGAGGAGGCCGTGGAGTTGTCTTGGTCGATGGCAGCAAGGCCGCGGGTCATCGACAGGGAGCTGACACTATTGACGTTGTTGATCATTATTGGCTCTTCAGTAGATCGATCGTTGCCGAGATCAGATCGCGGGATTGCTTGATGGTCTGCAAGTTGGCGTCGTAGGAGCGGTTCGCTTCCCGCATGTCGGCCATCTCGACCAGCACGTTGACGTTCGGTAGCTTGACGACGCCCTTTTCGTCCGCAGCCGGATTGCTGGGGTCGTATTCGGTAATGAACGTCGATTCATCTTCCCCGAGCTTCTTGACGTTGACCGTGGTGACGCCATTGGCGCGATCCACGGCTTCCCCGAAGGTAATCGTCTTGCGGCGATAGGGATCGGCGCCGGGCGTGTCGCCGGTCGAGCGGGCGTTGGCAATGTTTTCGGACACGATACGCAGGCGCGTCGATTGCGCCTCCAGTCCCGATCCTGCGATTTTGAGTGCTGCTGATAAAGGATCCATGACCTTAGCTCTTCACCGTCATCAGCATCATCCGATTGAACGAGCTCACCAGCGAGGTGTTCAAATCGTATTGACGCTTGATTTCACCGGACTTGGAAAGCTCCTCGGCGAGGCCGACCGTGTTGCCGGATTCCTGGACGCCGATCTCCTGATCGAGAGCCGCATCCTTGACGTCGATGTCACTCTTCGTACCCAGATCGTTGCCGGTCAGGTGCGCAGCATTGGTGCGCGCCATCGTGATATCCGACCTATCGAGGGCAGCCTGGAAGGGCGTGATATCCTTGGCGCGATATTTCGGCGTGTTCGCGTTCGCGATGTTGCCGGCAACAACCTCCTGACGGATCGTCAGCCATTCGGCCTGCCGCGAGGCCAAGTCGAAAAGTTGAATCGGTTGCATGGGAACTCTCCGTTTTTACTGAGGCGAACTTACGGCGGTAATCTTGCGTCAGACTTACGGAGAATGCGGTGCGAAAATCCGGACCTTGTTGGCCACTGCCTCCAGAATGCGAAGAAGGCTCCGACCGTATCCGGTGGAGCCTTCGGCTGATTCGCTGCGTGGCGGCAGGCACTCAATTGTGCTGGTAGACATCGCCCTTGGAGGTGATGATGACCCATTTGCCATCGCGTTCCTCCAGTGTCGCCAGCCGACTTTCGTCCGGTAGAATGGATCCGACACGCACGACGTACATCCCTGATGTGTCTTCGATCAGGGCACGACCGTTTGCCACATGGAGGAGGCGAAAACCCGATTTGCCAGGAAACGGCTGCTCTTCGGCCGGCGGCCCGTTGTCGTCTTCCTTGCCGATGGTGGAGACCGTCGCCGTCGTCAGCGGATCGACTGGAATCTCGGGCTTCTTTTCGTGTTGGTTCTTGTTGGCCATCGCCAGCGGCGAGACACTGAAGACGTTCCGCGCCGGCCAGTCCGGAAGGTCGCGCGTCCGGTCGCCCTGCGCGACATTGATGCCGAACTTGTCCTCGTTGAAGAAGACGTACCACGGAAAGAACGCGGACGCTCCTGCCAAGACGAGGCCGGCAATTGTCAGGGCACGGTCGAGAAAGATGGTTTTGCGCCGGAGAGGCTTCAGCGGGGCGATCTTCTCATCGTCATCGAAATCGTTCACGTCGCGCCTTTCTATCTGCGGATATTCGGCTGGCCGCCGATGCCGGCCGCCGCCTTCAGGGCGCCGGCCAAATCGGCAAAGGCATCCTGCGAATCGACGTCGCCAGGCGACTGTTTCAAAACATCGTAAATAATCGGTACCTGCTTGACCGCCATGTCGAGATCAGGGTCGGCGCCTGGACGATAGCCGCCGATCAGGCGAAGGTCGCGTGTCTCCTCGAAGCGGTGGATGAGCGTTTTCAGGCGAGACACGAGCTTCTCCTGATCCGGAGTCCAGGCCTTGCGCGCCAAACGCGAGATCGAGGCAAGCGGATCGATCGGTGGATAGCGCCCCTCCTCCGCGAGGCTGCGCTGCAAGACGATGTGGCCGTCCAAGATGCCGCGCGTCGAATCCGCGATCGGGTCGTTGTGATTGTCGCCATCAACCAGGATCGAAATGATCGCCGTGATGGTCCCCGTGCCTTGGGGGCCGGGACCTGCGCGCTCCAGCAGGCGCGGCAGCTCGGTAAAAACCGAAGCTGGATAGCCGCGCGCGATCGGCGGCTCGCCGGATGCGGTCGCGACTTCTCGTATGGCATGGGCAAACCGTGTGACGCTGTCAACGATCAGCAGCACGTTGTCGCCCTGGTCGCGGAAATGCTCGGCGACGGTGACGGCCGTCAGCGGTGCCATCTTGCGCAGCATCGGGCTCTCGTCGCTCGTCGCGACGACGGCGATCGCCTTCCTCATGTTGGCGCCAAGCGTATCCTCGATGAACTCGCGCACTTCGCGGCCACGTTCGCCGACCAGCGCGATCACGACCTTGTCGAAGGCATCGGCGCGCGCCAGCATGGAGAGCAGTGTCGACTTGCCGACGCCCGAGCCGGCGAAAATGCCGAGGCGCTGCCCAAGGCAGAGCGGCGAGAAAATGTCGATGGCGCGAACGCCTGTTTTGAAGCCTTTCTCCACGCGCTTTCGCGTCATGGATGGTGGAGCGGTGTTCGAAATGGAGCGGCGGCCGAGCCCTTCGACGATCGGACCCAGCCCATCGATCGGCTCGCACAGCGAGTTGATCGTGCGGCCGCACCAGCTTTCGGATGGCGAGATGCGGAACGCACCCTTGCGGATCACCGTGTCGTGGATGCCGATCGGCTCGCCCGGCTCAATTGGGCAGACGTAGGTCAGTTCAGGCTCGACGCGGACGACCTCACCGAGGTGGATGCCGGTCAACGATTTGTGCGCCACGAATTCGCCCAGGCGCACCTGACGCGACAGCCCCGTGACCGTGTAGTGGCCGGCGGCTATTGTTTGGACATGGCCGCCGGGCGCGACCAAGAATTCGGGATTCGAATAGCGCGAGACGAGCCCGGCGAGGTGCACGAGCTTCGGCGAGAGATCGGCTTCAGTGAGCGGCGTTTGGCTCATGCGTCAGACCTCGGCTAGCGGCTGCCGCCGAGCGTCTTGATCGCTTCGCTGAACGAGGCCTCGCTGTCCTTCGAGAGCGACGTCATGCTCTCGAAGGCGCGATTGACTTCGATCAGCTGCGTGATTTCGCGCATGGCGTTGACGTTGGAATTTTCCAGGTAGCCCTGCTGAACACCGACATTGAAGCGATCGGTGACGGCACGCGGCTGCTCGGTCGTCATGATGCCGCTGTTCTCGTAGCGCAGATAGCCCTTGCTGATATCGGCCTCGAAGAGACCCAGCGAGCCGACCTGTCTGCCGTCCTGATAGATCAATCCGTCAGCACCGACTTTCGGTTCGCCAGCGGCCGTGTTGAGCGTGATCGGCGCACCACCGGCATCGAGAACCGGATAACCGCGGACCGAAATCAGCTCGCCGTTTTCCTTCATCGTGAAGCGGCCATCCTTGGTCAGAACCTTGCCGGCCGGCGTTTCCACAGAGAACCAGGCATCGCCCTTGATCGCGAAGTCGAGCATGTTTCCGGTGTGCTGGAGCTCACCGCTGTCACCCGAGAGATAGTCGTTGCCCTGTGAAACATAGGCAATCTTGGCGTTGATCTTGTTGCCGGTCTCACCGAGCATCTCGTCGAACTTCACCTCCGTCGCGCGGAAGCCTGTCGTGTTCACGTTCGCCATGTTGTCGGCGATGGTGGTGAGGCGACGTTCGAGTGCGATCTGCGACGACAACGAAACATAAAGACCGGATTGCATCCCGATAGGCTCCTGCATTGGCGATGAACGGTACGAAATCCGGGTGTTTGCAGTCGGTTGGACCACGGATCTCGCTGAGGCGGCATCTCAGAAACAGGCACGGATGCCCATTCGTCACCAATAAGCTGACAGCAAATGCTTGCGCGAAGCTGGCATGGAAAGCTCGGGTTTGCAGGGCCAATCATCAGCCTCACGCAAGCCAGCAGCCCTATCCCTTGGGTTGAAAATAACGATCAGGTTTGGACTGACGATGAATATCATTATCGGATTTGTGATTACCTGCGGCTGCATCATCGGCAGCTTCATGGCGATGGGCGGCCATGTGGAGGCGCTTTGGCAGCCTTTCGAGCTCGTCATCATCGGCGGCGCCGGCCTGGGCAGCTTCGTCATGGGCAACCCGATGAAGGTGGTGAAGGATTCCGGCAAGGCGCTTGGTGAAGCGTTCAAGCACACCGTCCCGAAGGAACGGAATTATCTCGATACGCTTGGTGTTCTATATTCCTTGATGCGCGACCTTCGTACGAAGTCCCGCAACGAGATCGAGGCGCATATCGACAATCCGGCCGAATCCTCGATCTTCCAGTCCGCTCCGACGATCCTCAAGAACAAGGAACTGACGGCATTCATCTGTGACTACGTTCGCCTGATCATCATCGGCAATGCCCGCTCGCATGAAATCGAGGCTTTGATGGACGAAGAGATCAACACGATCCTTCACGACAAGATGAAGCCCTATCACGCCATCCAGACGATGGGCGACGCCTTCCCGGCCATCGGTATCGTCGCCGCCGTTCTCGGCGTCATCAAGGCGATGGCACACATCAACGATTCGCCTGAGGTTCTCGGCCACCTGATCGGCTCGGCGCTCGTCGGCACCTTCCTCGGCATTCTCTTGTCCTATTGCGTATGTTCGCCGATCGTTTCCCAGATCAAGATCGTCCGCAACAAGCAGCATCGCCTTTACGTCATCGTCAAGCAGACGCTGCTTGCCTACATGAACGGCTCCGTGCCGCAGGTTGCTCTCGAGTATGGTCGCAAGACGATCTCGGCCTATGAGCGTCCTTCGATCGACGCGGTCGAGCAGGAAATGATGAACCCCGGCGGCGAGAACAAGGCGGCGTAAACGATCATGAACGCTACCCTCAAGACCCCCCTTATGGACGAAGCCCTGCTTGCCAAGCTGACCGGCAGGCTCGGCGACAAGGCCACCATCGAGAAGATCTGCGGCGCCTTCGGCGACGTCTACACGGTCTTCCTGCCCGACATCATCAAAAGCGAGACCAATCTCGATGTCGAGGTCGCCTATCTCGGCTGCGACAGCGGACATAAGAACGACCTCGTCGCCGATCTCGGCGGCAACGTGACGCTCGTTAACGCAACACTCCGCAACTGGTCGCAGAATATTACGCTGGCCTGCGGCAACAGCTTCGTCATCACGCTGATGGAGCACCTGCTGGGTGCGGCAGCCGAGACCGTCGAGCGGCCGGCCGACCGCCTGCTGTCCGTGATCGAACTCGAGCTTGCGGTCATGGTTTTCGACAAGATCGCCAATGTTCTTCGCTCGGCGGTGAACGCGCCTGGCGGCTTCGAGCCGGCCCTAGAGCTTCCCTATGCGTTCGAAACGCGTGCCAAGCCGGCCGAAGACAAGCCCGACGAGTTTGCGGCCGCGATCAACATGTCGATCACGCTTTCCGGCATTACCTCGGATTTCTCGCTGATCGTTCCCCAGGCTGCTCTGCTGAAAACGAGCGTGACGGCTCCAAAAGCCAAGGGGCAGCCTGCCAAGTCGTCCGAATGGACCGATCAGCTCAGCGAGCAGGTGCGCCGTTCGCAGGTAACGCTTAACGCCAAGATCCGTCTGCAGGACCTGACGCTCAGGACCATTTCGAAGCTTGCGGCTGGTGACGTCATTCCCTTCTACGATCGCGGCGACGTCCGTGTCGAAGTCAGTGCCAACAGCAAGGAATTGTACGTCTGCGAGTTTGGACGCTCGGGCGAGAATTATACCGTCCGGGTAAAGGATACGATTAACTCGGATGACGAGCTCATCCGCCACTTGATGAATTAGCCCATTTTCCAACCGGGCTGCCGCACGGCAGCTTGAGGCAAGTTTCAACTGGAATAGTGATTTCATGGCGACGAAGAAGACACCCAAGACCAGCGACCTTTCAATGGAGCTCCCGGGCAACGAGGCCGAGCTCGATCAGGCCATCGATGACCTGCGCGGCGTCCTGAAGACTGACGCGGAAGGCGGCCTGCCCGACTTCGCCGACGAGAGCGACGCCTTCAGCGGCAGCACTGACCTGTCCACCTTTGGCGGCGATTTCGAAGACGCGGCCGAGGAGCCTGCGTTCGGTGGCAGCGATTTCGGTGCAACGTCCGACTTTGGCGGCTCTGCCGATTTCGGCGACACCTCCTTCGGTGCGGTCGCTTCCGAACCGGCGCCGCTTGGCAGCGCCATGCAGTCGAACCTTGACCTGATCATGGACATCCCGATCGACGTTCAGATCATGCTCGGCAGCAGCCGCATGCAGGTCGCCGGCCTGATGAACCTGAACGAAGGCGCGACCATCGCGCTCGACAAGAAGATCGGCGAGCCGGTCGAAATCATGGTGAACGGCCGCAAGATCGCGCGCGGTGAGATCACCGTTCTGGAAAACGACGACACGCGTTTCGGCGTGAAGCTGATAGAAGTTTTGAGTACGAAAAAAGCCTGATCCCGGTGCAGGGACGGAGAGGTTAGACCATGATGGACTTTGACGATTTCGGCGGCGCTCTTGCCGAGAAACCGTTGACCCAGGCTGAAAAGGCGGCGGCCGTTCTCCTCGCTATGGGGAAAGGGGTCGCCGGCAGGCTGCTGAAGTATTTCACGCAGGCCGAGCTGCAGACGATCATCGGCTCGGCGCAAACGCTGCGCGCCATTCCGCCGGATGAACTGCTCGGACTTGTCGCCGAATTCGAGGATCTGTTCACCGAAGGCGCCGGTCTTATGGACAACGCCAAGGCGATCGAAAGCATCCTTGAAGAGGGCCTGACGCCTGACGAAGTCGACAGCCTCCTCGGCCGTCGCACGACCTTCCAGGCCTACGAGACGTCGATCTGGGACCGCCTCGGCGAAGGCGACCCGGCCTTCATCGGCAAGTTCCTCCTGCGCGAGCATCCGCAGACAGTTGCCTACATTCTCTCCATGATGCCCTCCTCGTTCGGCGCCAAGGTCCTGATGCAGATTCCGGACGGGCGCCGCGCGGACATCATGAACCGTACCGTCAACCTCAAATCCGTCAGCCCCAAGGCCGCACAGATCATCGAGAAGCAGGTTATGACCCTGTTGGCCGAGATCGACGCCGAGAAGAATTCGATCGGCTCGACGAAGGTTGCAGAGTTGATGAACGAGATGGACAAGCCGCAGGTCGATACCCTGCTCACCTCGCTCGAATCGATCAGCCGCGAATCGGTCAACAAGGTCCGGCCGAAGATCTTCCTCTTCGACGACCTCATGCTCATGCCGCAGCGCAGCCGCGTGATGCTGCTGAACGATATCTCGTCCGACATCCTCACGATGGCATTGCGCGGCTCGGCGGCCGAAATGCGCGAGGCGGTGCTCGCCTCGATCAGCCCGCGCCAGCGCCGCATGATCGAATCGGATCTGCAGAGCGGAACAGTCGGCATCAATCCGCGCGAAATCGCGATCGCGCGGCGCGCCATTGCCCAGGAAGCGATTCGCCTGGCAAATTCCGGTCAGATCCAGCTCAAGGAAACCGAGGGCGAAGGTTCGGCTGCGGCCTGAGCCGCTGTTGTTGTGTACGAAGCGCCCTCTCCCTACCGCCGTGGTTGATCGCGGCGGCAAAAGGGAGATACCCTTCCAGAAAGGCCGCGCCCTGGCGCGGCCGTTTCTTTTGATGGAGGGCCTCGGCCTTGGCCGACGACGACAAGGACAGCAAAACAGAAGACCCGACAGCGAAAAAGAAAAGCGACGCTGCCGAGAAAGGCAATGTGCCGTTTTCGCGCGAGGTGCCGCTTTTTGCCACCGTGCTTGCCACGTTCGTCTACATCATCTTCTTCCTGCCGGAGGGACTCAGCAAGGTCGGCGAGGCGCTGAAGGACATTTTCGAACAGCCTGACCAATGGAAGCTCGAAACCGGACCTGACGCGCTTTCCCTGTTCGTTCACTTGGGCTGGGTCTCGGCAGCATTGCTTGCGCCGGCCTTCATCCTGTTCATGGTATTCGGCGTCGCCGCGTCCATCTCGCAAAACCTTCCGACGCCGGTGCTCGAACGTATCCGGCCGCAGTACTCGCGTATTTCGCTCGCCAAGGGATGGTCGCGGCTGTTCAGCCTGCCTGGCCTCGTCGAGTTCGGCAAATCGCTGACGAAGATCGTCATCGTCGGCGTCGTCATGTTCTTCGTGCTGAAGAGCGAATACTTCAACGCAATCGACGCGATGTTCTCCGATCCGCAGACGATCTTCACGCGCATGATGACGTCGATGCAGAAGATTACGATCGTTGTCCTGATCGCTACCGCTGTCGTGGCGATCGCCGACTTCTTTTGGACGCGCTATCACTGGTTCACCGAACTGAAGATGACGCGGCACGAAGTCAAGGAAGAAAACAAGCAGTCGCAGGGCGATCCTTTCGTCAAAAGCCGCCAGCGCTCGGTGATGCGCGACCGCGCCCGCCGCCGCATGATCGCCAATGTCGATCGCGCGACGCTCGTGATCGCCAACCCGACGCACTTTGCCGTCGCCCTACGCTACGTGCGAGAGGAGAACGATGCGCCTGTCGTCGTCGCCAAGGGTCAGGATCTAATTGCGTTGAAAATCAGAGAGATCGCGGAAAGGAACGGCATTCCCGTTTTCGAAGACCCGCCTCTCGCGCGCTCCATGTTTGCGCAAGTCTCGGTCGATAGTGTCATACCGTCTGTATTCTATAAGGCAGTCGCGGAACTCATCCATCGGGTTTACGCGACGCAAGCCAAGAACAAACGGGTAAGATAGCCGAATGAAAAAATGCCCCTACTCTACCCAGCGTGAAAAAATCCTGGCTGAAGCAATCAGCCCGGTGGCCACGGAATTGCGGCTTCTGGACGCTTCGGACCTCATCTCTCTTCTGCGCTTCGAGTACTACGGCAATCTTTCCGATCTGGTATCGTCAGCCGCCGAGCTTTTCTTCCATCCCGGCACGGTCAATTTCGGCCATGGCGGCAGCTATACGTTGGAGTGGGGCGGCAAGCCGGAAGTGGTGATCGACCTCGAAATCAAGCCGCGCGACGTCACGATCTATGCGCAGCTGACGCTTGCCGAGGCGCACGCCGGCATTGAGATCAACCATATCGCCTTCCAGAATCCCTCGACGGATCCTGACGAAAACACCGCTTTCCTCGAGCAGAGCCTGCGCGACGCACGCTATAACGTCGAGCCATTGCGGGCATTGGCGGGCTAAAGCACGCTAGGCACCTTCCTGTCAGCTTATGTATCCAAGGCGAATCGCTTTTGCGATCGCCTGGATTCGGTTGACCGAATCCAGCTTGATCGTTGCCGAGCCAAGATAGGCGTTGACGGTATGCACGGAGAGGCCGAGCTTCTCCGCAATCTCTTCGCTGATGCGCCCGTCGCCGGCAAGCTGCAGGCAGGCAATCTCGCGTTCGCTGAGAGCTTCGGCCGCCGCCACACGGCGCTCGTCGAGCGAGAGCAGATCGATCATGACTTGGCAGGACCTCGCATGCAATTCGACAATCATGTCGCTCGCCGGCTCGAGATCATCGCCCGTGAAGACAACGAAGCCATTGCCCACGGCGCCAAGGCGCACCGGAAAGGCCATGCCGGAAAACGGAAGAAGGCCGTCCTTCAGTCGCGTCATGAAGGGAGCAATGCTTGCGGGCCGGGGAGCGGCGCGATCGAGCCCGCCGGCCCACACGACCGGAAGGAGCGACTTCTCGATATGATCAAGCAGCGCTTCGCCATGGGCGTCGATGAATGCCCGGCTGAAGCCACTGTTCGAAGAGCCCCAGTTCTCCAGCTCGCAAACCAGACGTTGCTTCGCCGGAACGCCTGCCCCACTGACACGGTAGACGGCGAAGTTCTGGGCATCGGCAAGCTTCTGCATGCCGATCAGGCGCGGGAACAGATCAGACCGACTCGCAACCTTATTGACCCGCACGCCGCGCATCATTTCCGAATTTCCCATCGACCGACCGGATGGCTGCCCCATAACGCCGTCCCCTTAGACGAGATTGTTCCTGACCGCGAATGCGATGGCCTCTGAACGAGTCTTCGTCGCCGTTTTTCGCATGACACTGGTGATGTAGTTGTTGATGGTATTGCGGGAGATGCCGAGGATCATCGCGATCTCGTCGCTCGTCTTGCCTTCGGCGATCCAGAAAAGGCACTCCAGTTCCCGATCGGTCAATTCGAAGTCCCGGTCAGCCTTGGTGGCGCCGCATTGCAGGAAGCTTGCAAAATACGCCGTCAAAAGCCCCACATCCCGCAACCGCTCCTGCGACAGAATGAACCCATCATCAAACAGGAACATCAGCACCAGGCGCGAACGGCCGATGTTGAACATCAGCGAACAGTATTGGCGGCTGGCGCCATCAGGAGCGTCCGCCGTATCCGGCAGGAGGGCGAAGTGCGGCTGGAAGAGCAGCATGCATTTTTCGAGTTCCGTCGCGCGGGCGAAGCCGCCGACGAAGGCATGCGCCAGGTTGGTGACGAGATCGAACGGCCAGTCCGAGGAGACGACGAAGTCGAGGCCAGCCTCCTGCACCAGGTCTGCTCGCGCCAAAAGATAGTGCGACGCGCCAACATAGTCCGTCAGTGCGCGCAGCCCGGGTTGCAACCGTCCCGTGTTCGAGATCTCGCAGAGTTGTGCGATCAGTTCGTCGCGTGAAGAGAGGTTTGTCGCTGCTATACCAACGAAGTTTGCCTTGCGCGTGTCGCTCTTGAGAGCCTGCAATATATGCATGTCCATTGGCAAAACCCCGCGGCTGTAAACCACCTACGACAGAAGCTTGATCCGCATGCTCCTGAACAAATTACGACCTCTCCGCGAATCATCCAAGATTACGATAGGTGGCACAATTCACCATCTCCGAGTTCTTGGGATTTACATTTTCTGCATTTCGTGCCCTGATTCGCGCACAAATTCCGCTTGTTAAGGAATTATTAAATTAAAGTGATTCGGGGAACTCTGACAATACGATTCGCGTAAAACGCGTGGTCATATCAGCCCTCTGTCAAGTTCTATCCTCAGAAATCTTCATGCCCGCATTCGAGCGATGGTAAAATATGACTGGATAGCTGTGCAGCGCATGGGCAAAAGAAAAAGGCCGGTTGCCCGGCCTTTCTTTATGCGGCGGCGTTGTCGACCGCCCATTTTCTAAGGATTTTCGCGGCGCGTTCCTCGTTGATCTCGACCATACGCGCCAATTTGCGTTCCGGGCCTTCCTTGACGCGACGATTGAAGTTGCCGTCGTCGTCGCCGAGGCTGAGCAGGTCCTCGGTGCTGTCGAAACCGAAGTCCGAACCGAAGCCATCCATGAGCGCACCACCGGTGCCCACGCCTCCTGCCGGAGCGAAATCCGGAAGTTCGAGACCCGCGCTTTCCGGCGAGGTGTCGCCGATGACCGCCGTACCATTGCCCGTTACGCTGCGGATCATCGGGCGGACGCCCATCCAGATCACCAGGAAAGCGACTGCGACGAAGGCGAGAGAGTTGATGATGCCCGCAAGGTTGCGGCTCAGCATATCCATGACCCGGACGCCGCTGCCGGTCTCCTCGAGAAGCTGGTTCTCCAGGAAGTCCATAGCCGTGACGGTCACGACATCGCCACGGTTGGCGCTGATGCCGGCGGCCGATGCCACGATCTTCTGCATCTCTGCGAGATAGGCGTCGACCTTCGCCTGATCCGCGGGCTCACCGACCATCTGGGCAATACGGCCCTTGTTGACGACGACGGCGATAGAGAGTTTTTCGATCTTGTAGCTATTACGCGTCGTAGCAGTCGTCTTGCTGTTGATTTCGTAGTTGGTCTGTTCTTCTTTCTTGTCGGACTTGTCTTGCGATTCCGGACCGGTGGCGCCGCCGGAGTCGGGCGCTGCCTGCGGAATGTTCTGCTCGACGGTGGTCGCGTTGTCGGACTGCTTCTGCTGCGACTGAGAGGCTTCCTTCGTCGTCCGGATGGAGCGCTCGACCTTCGATTCCGGATCGTAGGTCGTTTCCTGGATCTGCTGGCTGTCGGTGTTCAGTTCGGCCGTAACGCTGGAGCGGAAGTTATCCATACCCAGGAAAGGTGCGAGCGCCTTGTCGATATTGGTTTCAACTTCGCCCTGGACGTTCTGAACGATGTTCAGCGAACGGTTCAGCGAACTGTTGCTGGCTTCGTCACCGGAAGCGAGCAGTTGCCCGGCCGAATCGAGGATCGTGACATCACCGACATCGAGGCCGGGAACGGCTGACGCAACAAGGTGGCGGATCGACGTCGCTGCATTCCGGCCGGCGGCGGCGCTTGCGCGGATCATGACGGACGCTGTCGGCTTCTGTTCGGCTTTGCGGAAGTTGCCGACCTCGGGCATGACGATGTGAACACGAGCAGCGGTGATGCCGGAGATCGACTGGATCGTGCGACCAATTTCACCTTCGAGCGCGCGAACCCGCGTGACTTCCTGCATGAATGAGGTCAGGCCGAGCGAGCCGACATTGTCGAAGAGTTCGTAGCCTGCATTGGCGCTGTTCGGGAGACCCCGCTCGGCGAGCAGGAGACGCGCCTTGCCGGTCGTGCCGGCGGGAACCGTAATGCTGGAGCCGTCGGTTCCGACCTGGAACCCAATATTCGCTTCGGCGAGTGCTATGCTGATCTGGTTCAGATCAGGGGTATCAAGCCCGACATAAAGCGTTTCCTGGGCGGGTTTGTTGACCAAAAAGGCTGCCGCCAGGATCAGCGCGACTGAAACGACGCCCACGCCGGCCAGCGCCAGCAGGCGATTCCGCCCTAGCGAACTGAAGTTCTTAAAGATTTGAACTAATTGATTTAACAGATTCATTCTGTTCTCGCACGACCGTCACAGACAAAGCGGGCTTATTGCCTCATCTCGACGATAGATGCCGAAACTTGTGCGAGCGTTTCGTGGGGAGGTGCGGAGTAGAACCCGGATTAGAAGAAGTCGAAGTCTCCGGCTGCCTTCGCCAGAGGCTGAACGTTGCCATGATACATGGAGCCGCCTAGCGCCCGCTGCATTTCGCTGAGTTTCACCAGGCTCAATGCCGTCGCGACATCGACCGCCCAGTCCTGCGGGATTTCGCCGGTGATGGTGTCGATGAACTCTGCAAGACCGCGCGTCTTCTGCACGGCAAGATCGATTCCCTGCATGACCTTCATACTCTCCGGCGAGTTCAGCAGTTCGGCACCGCCCCCGACTTCGAGGAGCTGCGGCTCGATCCGCTCGATCAGATAGGCGACGTCATGCAATTCCGAGACGATACGCATCAGGACATCAGGCAGGGCTTCAGCGGGCGACGGCTGCTCTGTCATTGCATTCACAGTCATTAATAGGTCCTCGCCCTCAGAAGAATTCGATGCTGGTTTCGACAGGTTTCTGCGGAGCGGCCGGACGCTGCTCAAGCGCAACAGTTCTCTGCGTTTCCGCACCGGTGAGCGGATACTGTCGAGCCCGCCCGGAGACCGGCCAGTATTCGAGCTTGCGCCCGTGCTCACCACCAGTGCTGGAGCTGATGACGGGAATGCCTTCATCCTTCAGGAACTGCACAGCAAAGGCGGCGTTCTGTTCGCCGACATTCGAGAATGTCGAGATCGTCTTCGCTCCACCGAAGATCTTGGCCTCCAGGCGGTCGCGGCGCGCGCCCTGCTTCAGGAGGCCGTTGATCAGCAATTCCATCAGATGGACACCGTAACGCGTGGCGTCTCCGCCCGTCATCGGCGTGTTTCCTGTCCCCGGCAGGAGGAAATGATTCATTCCTCCAATGCCTGCCACGGGATCTCGCAGGCATGCAGCCACACACGATCCAAGGATGGTCGTCAGTACCGCATTCGGATCATTCAGGACCTTCCATTCGCCCTGGATGATATTAACGCGGCGGGCTGCTACGTCGAGATTCATTTCAATGCTCCAAATACGGCTTCGATCGCCGCCTTCATCTTCTCGATCGTGAAGGGCTTGGCGAGAACGTTGTTGGCGCCGAGCTGCGCCGCCTTCGTGACCAGCGCACGATCGCCCTGCGCCGTCAGGATGATGAAGGCCGCCTTCTTCGTCGCCGGGTTGGCGCGAACAGCCTGCAGGAAGCCGAGGCCATCCATCTTCGGCATATTGAAGTCGGAGATGACAAGATGATGCGGCTGCTGGGTCATGATCTTCAAGCCCTGCTCGCCATCGCCGGCAGCGGTGATCTGCTTGAAGCCGAGCTGGGTCAGCGCGTCGCTGAGCAGCAGTCGACTGGTGACCTGATCGTCGACGATCAGAACTTTGATTTTCTCTGCGATTGACATTAGTCTGTTCCTTCCTTTCGGGCGGCTGTCATTTTCAAGATTTCTTCGCCGATGCCATTCAGCGGCAACTGTTGTTCGACGGCACCGAGTTCGTAAGCAACCCTCGGCATGCCGTAGACCACGCTTGTCTTTTCGTTCTGACCGAGCGTGCGCGCGCCGGCATGGCGCATCTTCAATAGACCGGCGGCACCGTCACGTCCCATGCCGGTCAGAATCACGCCGACAGCATTGCGGCCAGCCAGTTCGGCAACCGAATCGAATAGCACATCAACGGACGGCCTGTGGCCGTTCACGGGATCACGTTCGATGAGGCGGCAACAAGGCGCATGGGCGTTGGCAACCTGCAGGTGGCGTTCGCCACCGGGTGCGAGGTAGATTCTGCCTATCTCCAGACGCGCGCCGTCGGTCGCTTCCTGCACGACCGGCGCACAGAGCCGGTTGAGGCGTTCGGCAAAGCTCTTGGTGAAGGTTGGCGGCATATGCTGCGTGATCACCGTCGGAGGGCAGTTCGCCGGGAATTTCTGAAGCACCGCAATCAACGCCTCGACGCCACCGGTCGACGATCCGATCGCAACGATCTTGCGGCCAACGCGGAAGTCGGCAACAGCAGGCGGCGGTGCAGCCGGTGCCGGCTGGGTGTATTGGCGCCGCTGCGAACGAGCGGCCGCCTTCACCTTTTCGGCAAGGTCGCCGAAAGGGCGTACGTCGCCCGGAAGCGGCTTGCCGACACAGTCGAACGCGCCGATCTCAAGTGCCGCCAGCGAGGCATCGGCGCCGCGATGGGTCAGCGTCGAGACCATGATGACCGGCATCGGACGCAGCCGCATGATCTTCTCGAGAAAGTCGAGGCCGTTCATGTTCGGCATCTCGATGTCGAGCGTCACAACGTCGGGATTGAGCTTCTTGATCGCCTCGCGCGCCTCGAGCGCGTCGCCTGCCTGGCCAATGACGCTAACCTCCGGATCGGCGCTCAGCACGGCAGTGATCAGGCCGCGCATCGTGGCAGAGTCGTCGACGACGAGAACTTTAGCTGGTGCGCTCATGCCTTCCTCCCCACGCCCTTGGTCGTGTAGCGGTAGGTGGTGATGCCGATGTTGTCGAAGACATGCTTGGCGTCGCCGGAAACGCGCTCGGAATGGCCGATATAGAGATGACCGCCTTCCGGCAGCAATTCGGCAAAGCGTGACCAGATCTTCATCTGCGTCGGTTCATCGAAGTAGATCACCACATTCCGACAGAAGATGACATCGAACTTGCCCTTGAACGGCCACTGCGCCATCAGGTTCAACTCATTGTAGGTGATCAGACGCTTGACGCGGTCATCGACCTGGAACTTGCGCCGTCCCTGGACCTCGACCTCGCTGAACCACTGCTTGCGCATGGCAGGCGAGACGGTTTCGAGGGCATTTTCGTCATACGCGCCGGCACGGGCGATCGCCAGAATCTTCGGATCGATATCGGTCGCCAGAATCTTGAAGTCGTAGTCGGCAACGTTCGGCATCATCGACAGAACGGTCAGCGCGATCGAATAGGGCTCCTGACCATCCGAGGAGGCTGCCGACCAGATGCGGACCCGGCCGCCCATCTTTGCACGATGCAGCAGGTCCGGCAGAACATGATCGCGCAGGTGCTCGAAGTGATGGTTCTCGCGGAAGAAGCGTGTGAAGTTCGTCGTCAGATGCGACAGCATTTCACGGCGAGGGGCAGCACCTGCCGGCGACGAAACGAGCGCGCAATATTCGCGAAAGCCCGACAGGCCGAGATTGCGAATGTGCTTCGATAGACGCGAGTAGACGAGCGATGCCTTCGTCTCGTTCAGGTAGATCCCTGCATCCGAGTAGATCATCGCGGCAATTTCCATGAGGTCGCGGCGGGTCAGCGGGTATTCGCCGCTCGCCAGCACCTCGTCGGGGCTTCCCTGCCGCGTGTCTCTTGCACTCAGGACATTCATGCAGCTTCGCTTTCCGTCTCGGGGAAAATGGCTTCTAGTTCGAGCAGGCAGATCATGCGCTTGTCGATCGCCAGGACGCCGCGGGCGAACTGGCGCTGCAGTTCCGATGCGATCTCCGGTGTCGGCTGCACGTTGTCTTCGGTAACGGTCAGAATGTCGGACACAGCATCGACCAGCAGGCCGACGACCTTCCGGTGAACCTGCGCAACGATGATGACGTGGCGTTGCGTGGGCACCGCCGGCTTCATGCCGAGACGGGCGGATAGGTCGATGATCGGCAACACCGCACCGCGCAGGTTGATCACGCCCCTCATGTAGGATGGCGAGTGCGGCATCGCCGTTGCCGGCGTCCAACCGCGAATCTCGCGAACCGACATGATATTCACGCAAAACTCCTGATCCCCGACGCGGAACGCGATCAATTCGCGGTCCCCCTCGTGCAGATTTTTCACGGCGTACGACATAACCTTATCCCACCGCTGCCAGCGATACTTCTTGCTTCAATGCCTGGCCGCGGGATGCACCCACGACGGCATCGACGTCCAGGATGAGCGCGACACGGCCGTCACCGAGGATGGTTGCAGCAGCGATGCCCGGAACGTGCGTGTAGTTCGCTTCGAGGCTCTTGATGACGACCTGGCGCTGGCCCTGGATGGCATCGACCATGAGGGCGCGCTGACCGCCGCCTTCGGATTCGACGAGAAGCGCAACGCCTTCCACCGGATTGGCCTGGGTAGCACGGAAGTTCAGAATGCGACCGACATCGACCAGTGGGCAGAAGCTGTTGCGGATCGAGATCAGGCGGTGGCTGGCGCCGAAGGAGTGGATCGCGGAGGCTTCCGGCTGCAGCGTTTCGACGATCGCCGTCAGCGGCACGACCAGCGTCTGGCCAGCAACGGTGACGACCATGCCGTCGAGAACCGCGAGCGTCAGCGGCAAGCTCATGGTGAAGACGGAGCCCTGCCCCGGCCTAGAGGTGATGTTGATGCGGCCGCCGAGCGCCTGGATCGAGCGCTTGACGACGTCCATGCCGACGCCGCGGCCGGAAATGTCGGAGATCTTGTCTGCCGTGGAGAAGCCCGGCAGGAAGATAAGGTTGTCGATTTCCTCGTCCGTTAGGTTGGCATCGGCCGGAATCAGCTCGTTGGCGATCGCCTTCTGCTTCACCTTCTCGCGATTGATGCCTGCGCCATCGTCGGCAAGCTCGATAAGGATGCGACCCGAGCGGTGCTTTGCCGTTAGGCGAACCGTACCCTCGACATTCTTGCCGTTGGCGGCCCGCTTCTCCGGCGTCTCAATGCCGTGGTCGACGGCGTTGCGGATCATGTGCGTCAGCGGCTCGGCCAGCTTGTCGATGACCGTCTTGTCAACTTCGGTGTTCTCGCCTTCGGTGATCAGGCGGATCGTCTTGCCGGTCATGTCGGCGATTTCGCGGACGATACGCGACATGCGCTGGAAGACCGGCTTTACCGGTTGCGCGCGGATCGCCATGACGGAGTCCTGGATCTCGCGGGTGAGCTGCTGCAGCTCTTCGAGGCCCATGTTGATCGAGGACGTCCCGGTCGTATCGTTTTCGATGACGCTCTGTGAGAGCATCGCCTGATTGATGACGAGCTCGCCGACGAGGTTGATGAGGCGGTCGACGCGGTCGAGATCGACGCGGATCGTCTGGCCGGCGCTTGCTGCAGCGGCATTGTTGTTCTGGGCGGCGGCAGCCGCGCTTGCAGCGGCGGCGGCAGCAGATTCCTTCTTCTCGACACGGGCAGCGGCGGCAGCCATCTGCGTGACGTTGGTAGCCGTCTGGGCGGCAGCAACGGCAGCGGCGGTATCGGATTTCGGCTGTGCGGTCGGCACTTCGGCAGCACCGTCATCGAGGATGGAGAGGTCGAAGGGAACCGGGATCATCGGCAATTCTTCGACCTCGGCGGCGGCGGCCTTTGCCTCGACAGGTGTGATCTGCAGATCGCAATCCCACTCGGCGAATTCGAAGACGGTACGGATCGCGTCTTCGCCCTTTTCCGTCTTGAGCGTCACGTTCCAGTAGAAATAGGCCGCTTCCGGATCGAGATCATCGAGACCGGGCAGCGCATCCATGTTGCAGTAGCAGCTCATCTCGCCGAGACGGGAGAGGTCACGCAGCAGCAAGGTCGCGTCATTGCCTTTGGAATAGAGGTCCGAACGCGGCTTGAAGGTGATTTCGTAGGCAGGCAGATGGGAGCCGGCTTCTTCCTCGCCGCCAAAATCATCGAAAGAGAAGGGAATCGGCTGGAAGCCGCTATCATCGGTCGGCTTCGGCGCCGGGGCAGCGGCAACAGGTGCGGCGACGGGCGCCAGCTTCGCAGCCGGGGCTTCCACGGCAGCAGACGGCGACGGCAGCTCGCCGTTGGCGAGCGCTTCCAGTTCCTTCACCAGGCCGCGGCTGCGGCTCTCATCGACGCTGCCGCCGTCGCGGGCAGCGTTGGTCAGATCGGCCAAGACGTCTGCCGACTTCAGCATGACCTTCAGGACATCCTGTGTCGGCTCAAGCTTGTTGGAACGAACGCAATCAAGTGTGGTCTCGAAGACATGCGCGAAGGCGACGAGATCATCCAGACCAAAGGCGCCAGCGCCGCCCTTGATCGAATGGACAGCACGGAACACCGCGTTGACGGTTTCCGGATCGCGATCGCCATCATTCATTTTCAGAAGACCGGATTCCAGTTCGGCGAGCTGTTCCTCGCACTCCTGGAAAAAGATCTCTTTGATTTCGTTCATATCCATAGGCGAAAATCCTGGGTTTAAGCGGTTACGCGCTCAATGGCGTCGATCAGCTTGGCAGGGTCGAAAGGCTTGACGATCCAGCCGGTGGCACCGGCCTGGCGCGCGCGGTTCTTCTTTTCCGCATCGCTTTCGGTCGTCAGGACCAGAATTGGGATCGCACGATACTTGTCGTTGCGGCGTACGCCCTCGATGAAGCCGAAACCGTCAAGGCGCGGCATGTTGATGTCGGTGACGATGACATCAGGATTGGATTCTTCCAGGACCTCGAGGCCCTCGACGCCGTCTTCGGCCTGGATCGTCTCGAAGCCCGCATTGTTGAGGGTCACGAGAAGCATGTTCCGAATGGTCCGTGAATCATCCACGGTAAGCACTTTTTTCTTCATTGCCGGATCTCCTTGGCGAGCAGATGGTGGATATCGACACCAATCAGCTGCATGGTTTTCTGAAATGCGTCCGAAACCTTGCTGAATGTGAAGGCGAGCTTGTCCTGGTCCCAGGTCTTTGCCGCGGCCATCAGGACCTGCGCGCTCAATGCACCGACGCGTTCGACTGCAGAGGCATCGATGGCCAGCTCGTTGCCGCGCAACGAAGCAAGCTTGTCACGAAGCGAGGTCGCTTCGTTTAGATCAAGCACCGCTGACAGGTTCAGCGTCTTCCCAGTTTTCCTTGCCGCCATCAGCTCTTCCTTGTCTCCTGGTTCCCGCTCAACGAATGCGAGCAGGGCTCATATACCGGTCTGTTAGTAAACAATCCGCCCTCCGACCGAGGCGACGGGCTGCACAAATCCGAAGTCCTCGTCGTCAGCCACGACATCGGCAGAGCGCCTGACATCGACGGCCGGGGATAACAGCGGTGCCGGGCGCGCGGGCTCGGCATTCTGCCGGGCAATGCGAAATTCGCGGATCGTCTGGCCAAGTTCGACGATGACGGTGTGCAGGTAGTCCGCACCTTCAGCGGAACGCGTTGCGGAAGCCGCGTTGTCGGTCATCTGCACGCCAAGGCCCTTCACGTTATCCGTCACGACATCGAGGCCAGCGGCGTGCTCGCTTGCCTGATTTGCGACCGCCGCAATCGCCGTGTTGATCTCACTGACCTGACGAACGATGCTACCGATCGAATCTTGAGTCCGTCCGACCATCTGGACGCCGGCATCCACCTGCGATTTGGTTGTGCTCACAAGGGTCTTGATCTCGCGCGCGGCGTCCGCCGAACGCTGCGCCAACGCGCGCACTTCTTGGGCCACGACAGCAAAGCCACGCCCAGAGTCGCCTGCACGGGCAGCTTCAATGCCGGCATTGAGCGCCAGGAGATTGGTCTGGAAGGCGATTTCGTCGATTGCACCGATAATCTGGCCGATTCTCTCGGCGGACTGTTCGATATCCGCCATCGCAGCAATTGCGCGTCCGACGACTTGGCCGCTTTCCTCGGCTGCCGCGCGTGTCGAAGCCGAAGCCTGCTCGGCAGCGCGACTGCCTGCGGCACCGTGGCGGACGCTTTCCGAGAGATCGGCAAGCGCGGCGGCAGAGAAGAGCAATTGCTGGGCATGAGCCGACGCATTGCCGGCGAATTGCTTCGACGCATCGCCGAGCGTCTGCACGGATGTTCCAGCAACCGCGGTCTTTTCGGCGATCGCCTGAAACTCGGACTGGACGGCATCGAGCGCGCCGTTGAGCGCCAGCGCGATGTCCTGGTGGGTGCCGTCTTCCTCGACGGTTGCTCGAACCGTGAGGTCACGGGCGGCAAGGCCATTGATCACATCGGCGAAAACGCGAGTGATTTCGGCTTTGTCACTGTTGCGCTGATCGGCGAGCGCGCGTTGCTGGCTCGCCCGCAGGGCATTGAAGCGCAGGGATACAGCAATCTCGACGTCTACGATCACGAGGCGAATGATTGCCGACATAAGGTCGGAAATTTCCTTGGCCCGGCGACGGCTGCTCGGCAGGAAGGAACGGCCGGCCAGCTCGGTCGCAAGGCCACCGATGACGTGCTCGAGAACGACGCCGTGGCCTGCGACATGCCAGCGCGGGTCGAGGCCCATCTTGCTTTCGGAATCGGACAGAACCTTCACGCGCTCGGCATAGAGACTGTCGAAGCGTGCATCCGTCAAAACATCCCAATGCGAGGACTGCAGGTCGTGGAGCCGCTCGACCTGGCGCTCACTTTCAAAATTGCGTGCGGCGTCGGGAAAGGACTGAAACCGCTGGAAAAGATCACGCAGGCCGGCGGTCAGGTGTTGCTGAAGATCGACGCGATGGCGCCGAACCAAATCGCAATGCTCGGCATCGAGACCGGCAAAGCGCAGTCGGTCACGCAAGCTGCCTGCCTGCGCGCCCCTAGCCTGATCTGATGGCATTTCCTGCCCCAACGCCTGTCCCCAACCACATGGCGGGCGCGAGCCCGTCATTAATCTGTCGCTCCGGCGGCAGCACTGCTGATTGGTGGCTTGCCTCCGGCGGGCTGCCGGCGGCCTGAAGCCTCCCGATCAGTAGATTCTGCTTCGGAGCTGCTTGATGAGATGGATTCCGGATCGACCGGTACGGCGGTGCGGCGTCATGCCTGGTGGGAACGAGTGAGTTTTCCCATTCCGACGTGTCATGCAATGTTTATGGTTAATTCCTTGCCTGAAGGTTAATGCGTATTTTATGAATGTCGACTTTCCAGCAGGCCCTAATAACCATCTACGAATTACTGGGCTTGCGTTGCATCGCTGCTACAAGTTCGACGCAAGCTTTGTGTTATACGCCCAGAAATAACCGTGACATGACGTCAGAAGGATTGGGCAATGATTGTTCTCGGATTGGGGTCGTGCTTCCTCGCACTTGCTGTTCTCGTAGCCGTTGCGCTGCTTGACCAGATCGAAGCGAGCCGCGGCCAGGTTGCCCTGCGCGTCCTTTGAATTTCCATAACCAGCCAGTAAAGACCAGTCACGCGCCCGGCACGCCGGCGCGCTAAACTTCGCCTCTACCATTGTGTTTGCGTTCAGCGGAACTTCCGTTCATGTCTGCCAGACTTGGCCTCTTTATCATTCTTGGCGTGACGCTCTGGCGAGTAATCACCCTTCATTTCGACACAACCGATCTGTTCGTCGATGAGGCGCAATACTGGTTCTGGTCGCAGCATCTCGATTTCGGCTACTATTCTAAGCCGCCGATGATCGCCTGGGTCATTCGAGCGATGACGGAGCTCGTGGGATCGACCGCGATCTATTGGATCAGGGTGAGCGGACCGCTGATCCATATGGCGACCGCGATTATGCTGATGAAGACAGCCAAGCGCTTTGTCAGCCCTAAGATCGAAGGCTGGACCGGCGCCACCTTCATCACTCTGCCGGGCGTTGCGCTGTCGTCGGTGTTCTTTTCCACCGATGTTGTGCTTCTCTTCTTCCTGACCGCCGCGCTATGGGCCTATTTCGGCCTGACCGAGAAGCGCTCCGTAGGCCTCGCCCTTCTCATGGGATTTGCATTCGGCTGCGCCTTCCTATCGAAATATGCGATCCTCTTTGTCGTTCCCGGCGGGCTAATCGCGCTCATTCTGCTTCCAAGCGCGCGCATAGCCTGGCGTGATTTTTTCTTGTCCGTCATCGTTGCGCTTGCGGTCGCTACGCCGAACCTCTGGTGGAATCTTGCCCACGACGGCACGACCGTCCGTCACACCACGAACATCGCACATTGGAGCAAGCTTGGTATCGATGTCGCCGGCGGCCTCGAATTCTTCGCGGCGCAATTCGGCGTCGTCGGGCCAATCGTTTTCTTCGCGATGCTCTGGGCCGTCGCGCGCGCCTTCAGGGGCAAGAACAATGAGCGAGAAGCGCTGCTGATCTGGCTGTCAATCCCCGTCGTTCTGCTGATCACGCTTCAGGCGCTGGTGGCCAAGGCCTATGCCAATTGGGGCGTCACAGCCTACATCGCGGGAACGATCCTTGCCGTGTGGTTGCTTGACCGCCTCTGGCCGAAAGGCTTACGCCTTTCGCTTGCGATAAATGGTGCGGCCAGCTTCCTGTTTCCTCTGGCTGCGGTCTTTGCACACCAGCTCGTTCTGCCGAACGGAAACGAGATCATGAAGCGCTATCTCGGTCGCAGCGCGATCAGCCGCGAGGCTGGTGAGCTGGCGCGGCAGTCAGCCATCCCAATCATCGTCAGCGATAACCGCGATCTCCTTGCAGACATGTTCCATACGCTGCGAAACGATCCCGTTCGCATCTACGCCAAGCCGCCTGCCGGCGCACCCGACAACTATTACGAGCAGGCCTTTGCCCTGCCGGGCGATGTTGCGGACGGCGTCCTCTTCGTGACCACGCATCCGGTAGACTGCGCGCAAACGCCCGAACTAATCCAGAGCTGGCTGCCGGTGGAAGGCTACTATCGCGGGAAAACGATCTTCGCTTACGGGATTTCGCCGACCTGCCTCGCCGGCAAGTAGACCGTCATCTCGGGGCGGACAGCAGGCCAAGACAGGTTCCCATCCCCTCGACCTCCACAAACACGACGCCGCCTTTTTCGAACGCGAGACGCAGCTGCGCCTCGGTTGCACGATGAATTTCGTGGTGTTTTCCTTCATAGTCACGGATGGTACTGCGCGACACGGCCGCATGCTCCGCGAGGTCGAGCTGCGTCCAGTCAAGCAATCCGCGAGCGGCCCGACACAATGCCGGGGTCAGAATTGTTTCCTTTGCGCCTTGACCCATACTGCCAAACCACCCATATTGGTTGATATTGGTCATATATGTCATGTTTTAGACGGGATTTCCAGTTCGGGAGAAAGTGATGCTGCACGATACGCCTTTGATTTCGACGATCGTCGGAGGCCTCGTGCTTGCGTTCATCCTCGGCGCGCTTGCCAACAGACTCCGCATGCCCCCCTTGGTCGGATACCTCGTCGCCGGCGTGCTCGTCGGTCCGCATACGCCCGGTTACGTTGCCGATCAGAGCCTTGCGCCTGAACTCGCCGAGATTGGCGTCATCCTGCTCATGTTCGGCGTCGGGCTGCACTTCTCCCTCAAGGATCTCCTCTCCGTTCGCGGCATCGCGGTTCCCGGCGCCATCGTGCAGATTGGATTTGCCACGCTGCTCGGCTGGGGACTGGGCGCACTTATGGGATGGCCGACGGGAGGGAGTCTCGTCTTCGGGCTGGCGCTTTCCGTCGCTTCGACAGTCGTCCTCTTGAAGGCGCTGCAGGAGCGACGGCTGGTCGAGACCGATCGCGGTAAGATCGCGGTCGGTTGGCTGATCGTCGAGGACCTCGCAATGGTTCTGGCGCTCGTCCTTATTCCGGCGGCTGCCAGTATCGGCGGCGGGGAGCACGCGACGGTCGAGCCTCTTTCCGCCGCGCTCAGCCGGCTCTTCGGCCTCGATTTCGGCATCGGCGGCATCATTGTCATGACCCTGGTCAAAGTCGCGCTGTTTGTCGGGCTGATGCTGGTTTTCGGACGGCGTGTCATTCCCTGGACGATGCACCGCATCGCGCACACCGGATCCCGTGAACTCTTCCGCCTTGGCGTCCTTGCGATCGCTCTTGGCGTTGCCTTCGGCGCCTCCAAGATGTTCGGCGTATCGCTGGCTCTTGGCGCCTTTTTTGCAGGCATGGTTCTGGCCGAAAGCGAGCTTAGCCATCGCGCCGCGCAGGAAAGCCTGCCACTTCGCGACGCCTTCGCGGTTCTCTTCTTCGTCTCGGTCGGTATGTTGTTCGATCCAAACATCCTAATCGAGAAGCCGCTGCCGCTACTTGCCACCGTCTTCATCATCGTCATCGGCAAATCGATCGCCGCCTTCCTGATCGTCCTGCTGTTCCGCAAGCCCGTCGGCACGGCGCTGACGATTTCGGCGAGTCTCGGGCAGATCGGCGAATTCTCCTTCATCTTGGCAACGCTGGGCGTTTCCCTTGGCCTGCTGCCCGAGGAGGGACGCGACCTCATCCTCGCAGGCGCGATCATCTCGATCATCCTCAATCCACTGCTCTTCTACGGCTGCGACCGTCTGCGTCCCATGCTGGAGCGAAGGCGCGAAGAGCCTGTCGCCGAACAGACGGCAGAGAAGCTACCAGAACCGGCTGACGAGACCGCTGCAGAGGAGGACGAGATGCACCCGACGGCGCTTCGGGGGCATGCGATCCTTGTCGGCTATGGCCGTGTGGGCAGTATCGTTGGCCAAAACCTGAAATCGTCCGGGACGCCTTTCCTCGTGATCGAGGACTCCGACAAGCGCATCGGTGAACTGCGGGACCAGGGAATGGAAGCAATCAGCGGCAATGCGGTGTCGCGTGAGGTGCTCGACCTTGCCAATATCGCCGGCGCCCGCAGTCTCGTCATCGCCATCCCCAATGCCTTCGAAGCCTGCGGCATCGCCGAGCAGGGCCGCGCCATCAACCCTTCCATCCTGATCGTCGCACGCGCGCATTCGGACGCCGAGGTCGACGAGCTGAAGGAATATGGTGCAGACACCGTCATCATGGGCGAACGGGAAATCGCCATGGGCATGGTTGACCGGCTCGCCCAAGTGCATCATGACAGTGTGCGCTATGAAGACGAAGCCGAGACTGCTACAATTGTAGCTGAGGAAGCGCCTTCTCCAGATAAAGAATGAGAGACTTTTGCGCCGTTGAGCCGGTACGAGGTTGAAAATCCCAACGATCACGAGATGAGGCTCGACGCGCGCCGCATAAGCAGCCGCGTTGCAATTTCTCTTGTCGTTGCCATTTTCGCCTATCTCGGTCTGCTGCTCGGCGGCAACCTCGTCATCGGTTCGACGCGCGGCCCGAATTCAGTTTCTTCGTCCAGCAAGGACAGCCAGCCGCCACAGGTAAGTGCGCGAGACGTTGTTCGCGGCATCTTAACCGCCGAGCGCAAGGCGGCCCCCAAATATATTCCTTTTGACTCCGGCAACGCGGCGGTAAGCGCAGCGCCTGGAATCGCGCTCCTCTCAACCGGGGAGCCCACATATCCCGTCGCCTTCCACCCGCAGCTTCGTGCTGCCGACGGCAAGGCTTACGATTCGCACGGCCCGCCAGCGGCCGCGGCATAAATGCACGCCAATCCGGCGCTTTCCATTGCTTTTAAGACACGCCACCTGCGCGAGGAGCGCAGGCTCAAGCGTTATCAAGGATAAACAACAACATGCGTAATTCACCATGGCTGGTGTTCACCTATTCGGTGATCATTTTCCTCGGCATTCTCATCGCTTTGCCGAACGCACTGCCGCAGTCGACGCTCGACCGCTTGCCTTCGTGGTTGCCACACAACCGAGTTTCGCTCGGTCTCGACCTTCGCGGTGGCTCGCACCTTGTTCTCGAAGTCGACGAAGCGGACCTGACCCGTGAGCGTCTGCAATCGCTCCTGCAGGACGCCCGTCGCGTGCTTCGTGAGAAGAATATCCAGACGAAGTCGATCGTTCGCAACCAGAACCAGATCGTCGTCACGTTGACCGATCCGGCGCAGAGCGACGAAGCCGTCACGCAGCTGAAGACCCTCGGCAACGCGATTGCCACCGGCCTCAGCGCCGGCCAGTCCGATCTCTCGGTGACAACAAATGGCGGTAACATCATCGTCGCCTTCTCGCCGGCCGGCATCGCCAGCAACGTCGATTCTGCGGTCCAGCAGAGCCTTGAAGTCATTCGGCAGCGCGTCGACCAAGTGGGCGTTGCAGAACCGACAATCCAGCGTATCGGCGGAAACCGCGTGCTGGTGCAGCTTCCTGGCGCACAGGATCCGTCCCGTCTTCGCCAGCTTCTCGGCTCGACGGCGAAGATGTCCTTCCACATGCTCGCCCCGAACAACCAGCCTGGACCGGGCGTGACGATGCTGAAGGACGAGGAGGGCAACAGCTATCCAGTTCTCGATCGCGTCGAGATCTCCGGCGACCGCCTCTCGGATGCCCGCGTCAGCTTCGATCCAAACACGCATGAGCCGGTCGTCAGCTTCCGCTTCGACAGCGCCGGCGCAACCCGCTTCGCAGACATCACCCGCCAGAACGTCGGCAATCCCTTCGCCATCGTTCTCGACGACAAGGTTCTGAGCGCACCTGTCATCCGTGAACCGATCACCGGCGGCTCCGGTCAAATCTCCGGCAACTTCTCGGCTGACAGCGCAACCACGCTTGCCGCCATGCTTCGCGCCGGTGCCCTGCCTGCCAAACTCACCGTCATCGAGGAACGCACCGTCGGTGCCGACCTTGGTGCGGACGCTATCCGCATGGGTATCTACTCCGGCATCGTCGGCTTTGCGCTGGTCGCAGCCTTCATCTTCATCCTGTATGGCACCTGGGGCTTCCTCGCGAACTTCGCGCTGCTCATCCACACCATCTTAACCTTCTCTGCGCTCACGCTTGTCGGAGCGACGTTGACGCTGCCCGGTATCGCCGGTGTCGTCCTCGGTATCGGTCTTGCGGTTGACGCGAACGTTCTCATCAACGAGCGCATCCGCGAAGAAACGCGCAAGGGCAAGAGCGCCTTCGCCGCGATCGACACCGGCTTCCGCCGCGCCTATTCGACTATTATCGACGGCAACATGACGGCGCTGATCGCAGCGGCGATCCTGTTCTGGTTCGGCACTGGTCCGGTCCGCGGCTTTGCCGTGACCATGGCGCTTGGCCTCATCATCTCGATGTTCACGTCAGTCGCGTTCGTTCGGGTGACGATGATCGAGATCACGCGCCGTCATAAGCTGAAGGTTCTGAACATCAGGCCCCTGATACCGATGATGTTCAACCCTTACGGCCGCCACATCCAGTTCATGAAGGCTCGCTTTTTCGGCGTGACGGTCTCGGCGCTTCTGTCGATTGCCTCGGTCATTCTCTTCATCCATCCCGGCCTCAACTACGGCGTCGACTTCCGCGGCGGCATCCAGATGTCTGTGAAGACGCAGGAGGCCAGTGATCTCGGTCGCTTCCGCGAGGGCTTGAACAGCCTCGGCCTCGGCGAAGTCTCGCTCCAATCCTACGGCGACAACAACACCATGGCGGTGCGCGCGCAGAGGCAGGATGGCGGTGAAGAAGCCCAGACAGCAGCCGTCGAGAAGCTGAAGGCGGAGATCATCAAGATCGACCCGTCGGCAACCGTGACCGGCACAGACGTCATCGGTCCGAAGGTCAGCGGCGAGCTGGCCTGGGCCGGCATCCTGTCGGTCGTCATCGCCAGCCTGGCGATGCTGTTCTACATCTGGTGGCGCTTCGAGTGGCCATTCGCTGTGGGCGCCATCGTCACGCTGATCCTCGACGTGACCAAGGCGATCGGCTTCTTTGCGCTGACCGGCCTCGACTTCAACCTGACCGCTATCGCCGCCATCCTGACGCTGGTTGGCTATTCGGTGAACGACAAGGTCGTCGTCTATGACCGCATGCGCGAAAACATGCGGCTCTACAAGTCGATGCCGCTGCGCGAGCTGATCGACCGGTCGATCAATGAGACGCTGGCACGAAGCCTCTACACCAACGCGACGGCGTTCCTGGCCCTGCTGCCGATGGCGATCTGGGGCGGCAGCGCGGTCGAAAGCTTCGCTGTTCCGATGGTCTTCGGCATTCTTGTTGCCGGTGCTTCGTCGGTCTTCATCGCAGCGCCGATCCTGCTTTTCCTCGGCGACTGGCGCCGTCGCCACGGCAAGGCTGTCGCTGCGACAGACACCGCGGCGGAGATCATCCCCCCGGAAGAAGGCCAGCCGCGCAAGACCGTTGGCTAAATACCGTGCTGAAGTGAAACGAAATGAGGGCGCCGGTTGCAAAGCCGGCGCCCTCAGCGCGCCAAGAGTCTCGGTGCAAGCGCCTACATGAACAAGCCGCCGACCCTCCAGCGATTCCCCGAGGTTCTGGACGCACTGGACAGTTTGGATTTGCAGCCGCGTGGAGATAGCCTAATTCTTTAGGCGGAACCTTCAAGGCAAACTCCAATTATGACGCCATGACGTTTATAATCGCACTGATTCTGGCGTTTACATCGCCCTCCAAGCCATCCGGACTGTGCTCAATGGTATCAGGCATTCATCACGTGACCCTTATCACCCGAAAGGTCCAGGCAAACGTGGATTTCTACGCGGGATTTCTCGGCATGCGGCTGGTCAAGCAGACAGCCGGTTTCGAAGACGCCACACAACTTCATCTCTTTTACGGAGACGCCAAAGGCAGCCCCGGTTCCCTGGTGACCTTCCTGGTATGGGAAGACGGATCACCCGGGCGCGTCGGCCACAGCCAGATCGGTGAACTGTCGCTTGCCATCGACCCAGCCAGCATCGGTTATTGGCTGACCCGCTGTATGAGTTTCGGGCTTCGCTCGGAAGGTCCGGCCGATGAGTTTGGTGAACCGGTCCTGCGCCTGAAGGATCCCGACAACATCATCGTCAAGCTCGCAGGAGCCCGCGATCTGAAATCTTCGGCCGTTTGGGATGGCGCGGGCGTGCCGGTGGAGCACGCCGTTCAGCGCGTGCGCGGCGTTACCATGCTGACGGAAACGCCGGCCGAAAGCCGCGACTTCGTGGAGCGCCATTTCGGCTACCGTTTCCAGGCCAACCGCGGCAACATCGATCGGCTTGTGTCAGAATCGGGCGATATCGTCGACATCCGCAATGCGCAGGGCTTCTGGTCCGGCGCTCCGGGTCCTGGGACTGCCGACCACGTCGCGTTCCGTGCCACCAGCGAAGAGCAACTTCACAAAGTGCATGATGCGTTGAAGGAGAGCGGCGCGTCGGCGACGAACCTGCACGATCGCAAATACTTCGAATCGCTCTATGCCCGCGAGCCGGGCGGAACGCTGATCGAACTGGCGACCGACAAGCCCGGCATGACGGTTGACGAGCCGCAGGCCACGCTTGGCACCAAGCTTTTCGTTCCCAAGGACCCGATCACCGATCTCAAGGATCTGAAGGTCGTGCTTCCGCAGTTTTCGATGCCCGGCGAGCCCCGTATCAATTATCGCGATCTGCCCTTCGTCCACCGCTTCTATACGCCGCCAGACCCCGACGGCAGTGTCTTCGTCCTGTTGCACGGCTCGGGCGGCAACGAGACGACACTGATGCCCCTGCTGCACGAGGCGGCCCCGCGAGCCACACTGCTTGGCGTGCGCGGACGGGCGACCGAGGAGGGCATTCCGCGCTGGTATAAGCGCATCACGCCGTTCTCCTTCGACCAGGACGACATCAAGAGCGAAGCCGAAGCCTTCGCCACCTTCATCGAGGGCGCCGTGTCATCATATGGCCTGGATCCGAAGAAGATCGTCTATGTCGGCTATTCCAATGGTGCGAACTTGCTCAACTCGCTTCTCTATCTGCATCCGAATCTGGTACACAAAGCGGTTCTGTTGCGCTCCATGCCGGTCCTGAAGACGTTTCCACACGCCGATCTCAAGGGTACGGATCTTCTGGTCATCAGCGGCAAGACGGATGCTTACGGCAAGTATGCCAGCGAGCTCGAAGCGCGACTGAAGCAATCGGGAGCGACCGTCGATTCGGACGTCATCTCCGGCGGACACGACCTCGGCGACGCAGACATTCCGATCATCCAGAAATGGCTGTCACAGCAGAGCAACTAACATGGACGGGCTCGCAGCGCCGGCACGCCGTCTCAGGCGCAGCGAGCCCTTTCCTCAGGTACGTCGCGCGCGGAACCGCCGGCAATTCCGCCCTCTCGCATTGTCCGGAAGCAACGACTGAAAGAAAGCGCGAGCAAGCCTCCGTCAATTCTCGCTGAACGATAGCGAACAAATATCTCTGGTTCCCGGCGGTTGCACTCTTCTGCTTCGTGCCGCGTTTGAACAGTGATCCCGGCGCACCGGCGCATTTCGGTTATTTCTAATTCAGGAAAAATCTGACGCTCGTTTCTCCGGGGATCTAGAGCCGCTCGCATCATCTATTGCAGACACATATTGCAAAAGTATTTTTTAAATCAAACTAAGAATTTTATACAATAACCGTCGCTTCAATTACATAACAAAACTCTATTTTCACCCTATGTATATTATTTTTCATACAATTATGAGTTTTTGAGAATTATTGCGACTTGCAATATCCACAGATTTTAAGATTTATCTTTTACATCTATATTTAGATTATCTTATTCTCTACAGACGGCAAGAAATTACCACATTCGTCTGCGAACTGCTCCATCTGTTCTATTTTGCTGCAGCGCAAAATGCTCCTTGCCGAAGCGGGGTCCCAGCCCTATCCTCGCTTCGACATCGATCGCAGAAGGGGAAATTGAATGCCTCCTCGACCCGTGGACATCAGCCTGATCATCTCGTCGAGAAATCGAGCCTATGGACTGACGAACTGCCTGGATGCCGTTTCTGTTGCCACCCGCCAGGCAGACTATCTGAGACTTGAACTCGTCTTCGTGGATAATGGATCCACGGACGAGACGTCGGAAGTCGTGCGTCGGTGGGCGTCGACCGCTCCAATCAAGACCAACTTGATCTATGAAGCGAAGCCGGGCCTTGCTGTCGCCCGCAACACGGGCCTGAACGCCGCGAGAGGCCGCATCCTCGCCTTTACCGACGACGATTGCGAGATCTTCCCCGACTATTTCAGCACGCTTGCGGCGCTTTTCAGCTCGGATACGGAGATGGTCATGCGCGGCGGGCGGATCGAGCTTGGCGATACACGCGACCTGCCGGTGACGATCAAGCCTGAAATGGAACCTGCGGTACTGACCAGCGACCTGCATGCCGGCGGCTTCGTTCATGGCGCCAACATGGCGTTTCCCTATGCGCTGGTCGAGAAGATCGGCCTCTTCGATACTCGCTTCGGGGCTGGGTCGCCGTTCCGCTCCGGCGAGGACACCGATTATGTGCATCGAGCCTTCAATGCCGGTGTGCGTGTCGAATATCTGCCGGATTTTGCCGTCAAACACTTCCATGGGCGTCGCGAGCTCGCGGACATCAAGCGCCTCCAAACCGGCTATGCCTTCGGCAACGGAGCGCTATACGCCAAATATCTCTTCGATCGCCGCTCAAACATGCGCGGCATGCTGCGCTGGGAAATCCGCCAGGCGGTCATGGAAGCCATGGGGCGCCGAAAACTCAACGAGGAACTTGGCCTGACTTACCGCAGCCAGCTTCGTGACAACCTTACCGGCATGCTCGCCTACTGGCGGGCTCCAAAGGCAAAGCAGCCCGCCTGAGGCGCTCGCCTCGCCGCCAGCAGAATCAACGCGCGAACCTTCGCGAGCCAAATTCGATTGGATAATGCATGGCCGATACGGCAATTGCCCACGCCGAGCTTAAGAAGAAAACCGCGCTCTCCGTCCTGTGGTCGGTCATCCGCGTGGCCTGGAGCACGATCGCAACCTTTGTGATCTTCGTCATCCTTGCGCGCATTCTCGGCCCCGGCGACTTCGGTACCTTTGCGCTTGCAAGTCTGTTTGTGGAAATCGGCCGCGTGCTTGCCTATGCGGGCCTCGGCGATGCAGTCACGCGCCAGCTCGATCTCGACGAGGAGCTAGCCGACACGGCCTTCTGGGCGACGATCGCATTCAGCGGCATCGTTGCTTCGCTGGTGTTCTTCTTTGCGCCCTACTACGGCGATCTAGTGCGCGACCCGTCGGTATCAGGCATCCTTCGCTGGCTCGCGCCGCTGCTTCCGATTTCCTCTCTGGCGGTCATCCACAATGCCCGCCTCGCCCGTGAATTCGGCCACAAGAGCCTCGCCGGTCAGGCGATCGCCGCCAGCCTGCTCTCCGGCGTCACCGCCGTCGTCTGCGCCTTTCTCGGCTGGGGTGTCTGGGCGCTCGTCGCGCAGACCGCGGTCAACGCCGCCGTGACCGTCCTGCTCGGGTGGTTCTACTATCCCTGGATGCCGAAGTTCCGCTTCAACGTCTCGATGTTCCGCTCCGTCTTCCTCTTCAGCATCAGCCTCGTCGTCACCCAGCTGATGTGGATGCTGCTTGCCCGCGTGCAGGATATCTTCATTTCGCGCTGGTTCGGCCCGGTTGAAGTCGGCCGCTATCGCATTGCCTGGCGGCTGATCGAGCTGATCGGCCAGGCGGTGCTTGCGCCGATCGGCAGCGTATCGCTCGTCACGCTGTCGCGCCTGCAGAACGATCACACCGCCTTCCGCAGCGCCTATAACAAGATCGTCGGCGCAGCGGCGCTCGGAACCATCCCGCTGTTGCTCGGCTTCGGCGCTCTGTCGAACGACATGATCGCCCTGCTCTTCGGCGACAAGTGGGGCAATGCGGGCGATATCGCCACCGTGCTCGTGCTGATGTCGGTTCCCTTCGTCATGAACTTCTTTGCCTCGTCGGCGCTTTCTGCGGTCAACCGGGCGGAATCGATCCTTTCCGTCGCAGCCCTACAGCTGGTGACGACGCTGATCCTCACCTGGCTGCTCGTCCCCTATGGCGTTGTCGCTGTTGCGGCGGGCTACACATTGCGTGCCTGGCTGACGATGCCCTATCAGCAATATGTGCTGGCGCGATACGCGCATATCGACGCAAAGAGCACGCTGAAGGCCGTCGCCCTGCCCTTCTGCGGCGCGGCGCTCATGGCCGTCTGCGTCTGGTTTGCGCATCCCGTCATCCTGGCGCACGTTCACAACCGCTGGCTGGCGCTCGGCCTTAGCATCGGTCTCGGCGGAGCGATTTACCTTGCCTTCCTGCCGATCTTCGGCCGCTCGGTCATCCGCCCCTACATCGCGCTTGCCATGTCCCTCAACCCATTCCGCAAACAGGCCGAAGCATAGCCGCTTGCATGGACCTCTTGTCCGTAAACAAGGAGCATTTAATGGAATCCAATATTACGATCATCAACCGCCTTCAGGGCGTGATCGCCAATTGCCTTTCCGATCTCTTTGATCCGTCGGAGCGTTTTGCGCTTCTCGACTTTCCGAATCATTACAACATCGGCGACAGCGCCATCTGGCTCGGTGAACTTGCCTATTTCGACCGCAAACGCACGCGGCCAACCTATGTGACCGAAATCCCGACCTACGACGAAGGCCGGATGCTTGGCGCAATCGGTAGCGGCCGCATCTTTCTCCACGGTGGCGGCAATTTCGGCGACATCTGGGCCGGCTACCGCCAGTTCCGCGAAGGTCTGCTCAACAAGCACAAGGGCCGACCGATCGTGCAGATGCCGCAGACCATCCACTTCAAGGAGCAGGCCAACATCGACAGCACTGCGCGGGCGATCGAGCGCCACGGCCAGTTCACGCTTCTCGTCCGCGACCAGCGAAGCCTGGAATTCGCCCAGCGCTGGTTCCCATGCGAAACACGCCTTTGCCCTGATATGGCTTTCTGCATCGGTCCGGTCACTCGCCCGGCGCCGCAGCATGAGCTGCTGCTCAATCTCCGTGAAGACCAGGAGGTCGGCGCCGCACAAGACCTGACCGCTGCAACATTGCGTCCGGGCACGGTGAAATCGGACTGGCCCGATGAGCCTGCCGATTTCCAGCGCCAGACAAAGCATGCCGCAATCTTGAAGGGGCTGCTGACCGGTCGTATCGGCGGTCGCGCGCGGATGACCGAGCTTGCCTATCGCGAGCGGGCGCAACAGCGCTTCGACCGCGGCGTGGCCCTGCTGAGCTCCGCGCGCCAAGTCATCACCGACCGCATGCACGGCCATATCATGTGCGTGCTTCTGGGTGCCGACCATTGCGTTCTCGACAATAGCTACGGCAAGACGAGCAGCTTCATCGAGGCGTGGGGTACCTGCAACAGCGACAAGGCAGAGCTTGCCTCGACGGTCGACGAGGCGCTTGCCATTCTCGATGCGCGTCGGGTCGCCCCGGCCGCGGTCGCCTGATTGAAATCAGCCTCGCCGGGCAACCAAAATCCCGGCGAGCACCACAATGCCGCCGATCGCCTGCGTTGGGCCGATCGGCTCGCTGAGCAGCACCCAGGCGAGGATCGCCGCCACGACCGGCTGCAGCAGCAGTGTCAGCGAGGAGAAAGCTGCCGGAAGATAGGCAAGCGCGTAAGCGATGGCCACCTGCCCGCCGGCATGACTGACAAAGGCGAGACCGAAGACGATTGCCCAACCATAGGCCGTGGGCGGCAGCATATGGCCTTCGTAGAAGAAGCCTAACGGAAAGATGCAGACAGCGGCCGATGCGGTGCTCCAGAGCATGATCCGGACCGTATCGAAGCGGCTGCGGAGCTTGCCGATCGCCAGGATGTAACCCGCATAGAACACGGCGGCGATCACCGCCACGCCATCGCCGCGCAGATCGCCATTGCCAAGCGCTGCGGGGCCGCCCTTTAGGATAACCACGCCGGCCAGCGCCAACATGAGGCCGAGAACGAAGACGCGGGTAACGACTGCGCCGAAAAACAGAAAGCCGATCACCGTGACGAAGACGGGGGCAAGATTGGCGAGCAGCGTTGCGTTGGCGACCGACGTCATGGTGATGGAGAGGTGCCAGGCGGCTAGATCCATGGCAAGGACGACGCCAGGCAGGATCAGCAGGGCATAATCCGACAGCTTTTCTGGCTTCGGCCCGGCATCCTTGCCCTTGGCAAGCGAGAAGATGAAGATCGGGATCAGGGCCAGCGCCACCCGCCAGAAGGCCGTTGCCATCGGCCCGACTTCCGACAGCCGCACGAAGATCGGCGAGCCGCCGATCGCCGCACCGCCGAGGATCAGGGCGGCAAGGGCAAACCGGTTGGATGCGGGGGTTTCAGCAATACTGGCAGCGGCTTGCGACACATGTCTCTCGAATGCTTTCTAACCGCCTCAAGACTGGCGGCGAGCAACGGACCTATCAGAAGCTGTGGCGAGCGGATAGCCGGGGAACGGCAAGGGCAGACAAACGCGCAATTTTAAATGCCTGCCGATGCGAATTTGCAGCACCGCACAAGTCAGCCTGAGATGACGGTCGAGAATTCAGGCGTCCCGCGGATGGTGTTGCTGACCGTGCAGATCTCTTCCGCCGCATGCGCGATCTTCACGCGCGTTTCCTCGTCGAGGTCGCCCTTGATCGAGAACGCGATGTTGAATGTCTGGACGCGCGACGGACCCTCGCTCGCCTTCTCGCCGGTGACGTCGGCCGTAATCTCGGTGATCCGGTCGAGAAGGCCCATCTGGCTCGCAGCGATGCGCGCGCTCAGCACAAGGCAGGCCGACAGCGACGCATAGAGGAGATCCAGCGGATTGAAGCCCGGTTGCGACGCGCCGGTGACGATATCGAGCTCACCCTTGGTGGCCGAGGTGATATGCGGAAAACCGGTACGACCAAGAACGGCGGTTGCGCCAACGGGACGGGGACGGGCCTTGAGGTCGGCCATGGGGAAATCCTTTGGTGATGATAGCCCGTTCTAGATAGGCATTTTGAATGGCCGCAGCAACGCGCTTCTGGTCTGGCGGCGCGAGGAAAACAGACCGTCCCAAGTGATTCGGCCGGCTCCAATCTGCCCGCTCGTCAACCTCAGTTTCCCATCCCGATTTCTGAGGATAGCCCCGCGTCAGCTTCAAAGGGCAATATAAGGGCGCACTAAAACAGAAACGACTCATTGGAGTTATCCATGCGAGCACTTGCGGCTGTTCCTGTTGCACCCAGCGTGATCATCGATGCCGAGCCCTTCGGTTATGTCAGAAAGGTCTACGTCGACGACCAGCCCTGCTGGGGCTTGTTCGACTCAGATGGCGACGTGATCTTCGTCGGCGATGCGCCCAGCGATTGCCACAGTTATGCGGCCAAGGAACAGATCCGCATACAGATCATCCACTGAAACTCTGCGCGATGTCCGCGCAACGGTGACGCGGGCGGGCGACACGAAGACGACAGCGCACCCAGCACGGAAATCTGCGCTAACAGACCGTCCGGCAAGGCGATCACGCCCTGCCAAACGTTGCATTGGGCGGTATCAGCGGTAAGACGGCGCCGATGGTGTGACGACCACCTTCCCGTTGGAGAAAATGATGAAGGCGAAAAGCAGTACGCCGACAAGGGTGATAATCGACGCTAGAGCGACAAGCGGCTCCATGGCCGTATTGCCCTGAAGCATCAGGTAGAGCGCCGGCACCATCAGGGCGATGCCAGCCGTATACACGTAGTACTGGATCATGGCGATGCGCTTCTCGGCCTTCTGGGGATTGAGCGCATGGTAACCGCCAAAGATCGCCATGGTCACCCACCCCAGGAGATTACAGTGCGCATGCGCGCCGATGACGCTATGATCCTGCGAAATCGCCATGTTCAGACCCATGACGATGCCGACGATCAGAAATATGACTGCAGTCTTAAAGTATAGCTGCGAGATGCGTGGCATAGAGTACCCCCTCCGTTTGCGTCGATAGTATTATCATTGCTCAATAGAATTGAGAACGGCCGGCCTTCGAAGATTTAACCTTCGACAAACTATCATGTTACCATCCGGCAACTCCAACCGCGGAGCGGTATTGCCGGTTCGTTGCGGAGGCAGCACAGCCTCTGAACGGTAGCGCATTTTTAAGCACTTCCTTAAACTCATCTCGAATATACTGCCTTGTCGGCACATTCGCGGAGAGCGAGATGAGAGACATCTACAAACCCTTCGTCGCCAGCGACGACCCCGATCGGGACATCCGCTGCCAGGACGCGCTGCAGTTCGCCTTCCGCGACCTCGTCGCCGCATCGGTCGAAGCGGGCTGGAGCGAGCACGAAGCGCTCGAAGCCATCATCACGCTTGCGGACGACGGCCTCAGGCGGATCGGCGCCAATGACGACATGCAGACGCTGCTGGATGTGCTGCGACGGATGGCTTAAGCAGCAATCAACACAAATTCTGTACGATGGTTATCGTGTCGCTCGGCTAAACGACGCGTCGGCGAAAAAGATGCCCTGCGATCGATCTGAAACTAGTTTGGTACGAGTCTGAAAAAGTGGTGCCCAGAGCCGAGGCACGGAAAATCAACAAAAACAATATGGTTAGGCTGCGGCTGGACACCAAAAAGTGCTACGCAATCATTATGCTTTTTCGAAAAGTGTCCAGCCCTCTTTGGCAGCTTTGCGCCAGAAGCGGCATTTTGTTAGCTGGTGTTATCGTGTTCGGACGAACGTCATCATTCGCTTTGCTCCCGCCCAAAACATAGCAGCCCCATAGAATAGGATCGTCACTAAGATCTGAGCCGCTACGGGTAAAAGGATGACCTCCTGCGCAAGCGGCCCATTTTGTTCGGCAGGAATTTCAGCTAGCCCAAGGTAAGCAAGGAGGAATATGGAAAATAGCAGCCAAGCCGTTGAAATCGTGTGAGGTAGCCATTTGAATTTCTTTTGGCGCCGTGACGCGACCACTGCCATCGTCAGCACCGAAACATTCAACGTAAATATTAGGGTCATAGCGAATAGGGGCGGCATTATTGTTGACTGGTCCAAGCGATGTCGCCTCGGTTAAAATGCTCAAAGCAAACTATCACAAGACTGAGCCATGAAAATACCGGGGGAGTTGATATGGCCGGTCGTGACGACCCGCTTGGGCCAAAGGCCGTCTTCCGCTTCGCGCCATTAGCGGCCTTAGTCACGCTTTTATCTCCTTGCGCAATCAACTGGAGAATTGCGAGGCTTAGGTGAACTGATCAGACCGGGACCAGTCCGTGGCGGAGCATGATCTCATTGGCCTTAGCGAGGTCCGGTTTGCCAGGCACGTTCACCACCTCGGCAATTTCCTCGAAATAACGCCGTCCAATTGTACCCGGCGTGATGGTCGCCAAGACCTTGGCTGTGCCATCATGCAGGTTCTCGTGATGGTGCACCGCCCCTCGCGGAATGAATATGGCGTCGCCGGCGCGAATCTCGTGCGTTAGCCCATCGACGATGACTGTGAGCGTGCCTTCGAGGCCGTAGAGGAATTCGTCGGCATCGCGATGATGATGCGGAGCGGGAACGCGTGCCCGAGATGGCACTGTGAATTCGAACACCGTTGCGCCGACTTCACTGATGAGAAAACGCAGTTCGAGTTGCCCGATCCGCACAATGTCGTTTCGTACCGCTTCCATATAGGGCCTCAACAATGTAAAGTCACTTTACATCAACAAGTAAAGTGACTTTACATATATGTCAATCCTATCGCCCCAGAATTCAATTCCCGACGCGTTGCCCGGCCCGCCGTTCTTCGGCGCGCTGCTGCGCGTTGTCTGGCAGCATGTGCGAGACCGCATGCTGCAAGCCATTCACGAGGCGGGATTTACTGACTTCCAGGAGGCGCATTTTGCCGTGTTCTCGTTTCCGCTACCGGATGGCATGAGACCGTCCGATCTCGCGCGTCAGAAGCGGATGTCGCGACAAGCTGTGAACTATCTGCTCAGCCAGCTCGAAGACCTGGGCTATGTCGAGCGGCGCGCAGCCACCGGCAGCGATCGCCGACTGGTCTATTTAACGCCACGGGGGCATGAAGTCGTCGCAGCCATTTTCGGATGCCTTCGGCAGTTGCATGAGCAATGGTCCAAAGAGGTTGGAAAGGAGCGCTTCGATGACTTCGTAGATGTGTTGAAGCAGCTGTCGACCAAAGCACAGGAACCGACAAACGGCTGAAAACTCAACTTTGGGACGGTGGTAAGGGTTGTCTCAGAACGGTTCGAGAACCGTACTTCCGAAGGTGAGCCGCCTTGAACGAATAAATATTAGCCGATGGAAGTCGACGGGGAGCGAAGGCCGCTTAGGGCCGAGAACGGTCATCGTGAGATTAGTGGTATCCAGCCAAACAGGAGCTCTGGACACTTAGCAAGATAAAACACAACAAAATCAATGGTTGTTTGGTGCCCAGAGCCGGAATCGAACCAGCGACACGCGGATTTTCAATCCGCTGCTCTACCAACTGAGCTATCTGGGCTAACCCGCTTCGCAGATGTTCCTTCCTGAGAAAGAACCGAGGGCCTTGGTTCGCCCCGGAAGCGAGCGGGGTTATAGCATCTTGTCCGGACATGGCAAGCGCCAAATGACAGTTTTTTGAGAAGCCTTTGAATTTTCCGGATTCATCAACGAATTTAAGGGCTTCGCCCGTGGAAAACGAGCCTATTCCTCATCTTCGTAATCGGCCTTCGCCTCGTCGTCGGCAACGGGGATGGCATAGGAGCCGGAGAGCCAGCGCGAAAGATCGACTTCGCGGCAGCGGTTCGAGCAAAAGGGATAGTGTTCGCGGTGGGATGGCTTGCCGCATTCCGGGCAAGGGTGTGTCTTGCGCAGCGGTTCGACCTTGGCGGCTGTTTTCTTTTCGTCAGACATGGAGCGGTCCCTTCGAGGATCAGCCCTCGGGCCACCGGCTATGCACGTCAAAGCCTTCACCGGTCAGCAGAAGGATGGTTTCATAAAGCGGCAGACCGACGACATTGGAATAGGAACCGACCATCTTCTGCACAAAAGTCCCGGCCAGCCCCTGGATGCCGTAGGCGCCCGCCTTACCGCGCCATTGACCGGAGGCGAGATAGTTCTCGATCTCGAAACCGGAAAGGCGCTTGAAGCGGACCTTGGTCTCGACGATCTTCTGGCGGATCTTGCGGTCTGGCGTCACCAGGCAGACGCCGGTATAGACCCAGTGGCTGCGGCCGGAAAGCAGATACAGCGCAGCCGATGCCTCGTCCGCGAATTCGGCCTTTCCAAGGATACGGCGGCCGACGGCGACGACGGTATCGGCGGACAGAATGTAGCTGCCCTTCCAGGTCATGTCGCCCTTGATGGCGGCAAGTGCTGCCTCTGCCTTTTCCGTCGACAGGCGCCGCGCCAGCGAGCGCGGGTGTTCCGACTTCTTCGGCGTCTCGTCGATATCCATCGGCATCAGGCGCGAGGGCTCGATCCCTGCCTGATTGAGCAGATCGACACGGCGGGGCGAGCCGGAAGCCAGAATGAGCTTGTATTTCAGCGCCATGGAACCTCGACCACCGGAAGACGGGAGCTAAAGCTTTCGAGCCTTGAACGGCCTACTTGAAGCGGTAGGTGATGCGGCCCTTAGTCAGGTCGTAGGGAGTCATTTCGACGAGAACCTTGTCGCCTGCCAGAACGCGGATACGGTTCTTGCGCATGCGGCCGGCCGTGTGGGCGATGATCTCGTGTTCGTTTTCGAGCTTCACGCGGAACGTCGCGTTCGGCAGAAGCTCGGTCACGATACCCGGAAATTCGAGGACTTCTTCTTTAGGCATATAGCGGTTTTCTTCCTGTCGGTTGAGATGACGGCGGTAGCCGCCCCAAATTTGCGCGGAAACTACACAATCAACGGGGGTTTGTGAACCTAATTGATCGCGTTTCCGTCATTTGTTTCACGCCGATTGCGCGGCGATGGTGTTTCTTCTAACCAGCCGGCTCTCGATCAGTTCGGTCAGATGATCACGGACCTCCCGGTAGCTATCCAGAATCTGCTCTCGTGTGCCCTGAACGACAGTCGGATCCATGGTCGGCCAATAGACGACTTCGATGGCATTTGACCGGGTCAGCTCCAGCGCGGCATGGTGCGCCGGCGGCGAGAGCGAGATGATCAGGTCGAAGTAGTCGTCCTCGAGCTCCTCCAGCGTGTGTGGATGATGCCGGCCGAGAGAAAGACCGATCTCCTCCAGTGCGACGTCGACGAAGGGATCCCGCTCCCCAGCACGGACGCCCGCGGACCTGATATAGACATTCGCCGGCAACATGCTACGGGCGATCACCTCGGCCATGGGAGAGCGGATGGCATTCATTCCACACATGAACAGGATGGCGCCCGGCCGTGCCCCCTCGCCTGCCCCGACCGCCGGTTCCATCGCCGTCAGCCGCGCCAGTAGAGCACGCAGACCAGCGTGAACAGCCGGCGGGCCGTATCAAAATCGACCTCGATCTTGCCGTTCAAGCGATCCTTCAACGTCTGCGAGCCCTCGTTGTGAATGCCGCGCCGGCCCATGTCGATCGCCTCGATGCGGCTTGGAGAAGCCGAGCGGATTGCCTCGTAGTAGCTTTCGCAGATCAGGAAATAATCCTTCACGATGCGGCGAAACGGGGTCAGCGACAGGATGTGGGTCGCGACGGCACCTCCGTCCTCCGTCGTGATCGCGAAAACCAGCTTTGAATCGACCAGCGAGATATTCAGCCGGTACGGACCGCCGGAATGACCGATGGGCGTGAAGCTGTTTTCCTCGACAAGATCGAAAATGGCGACCGCGCGCTCGTGCTCGACGTCGGGCGTCGCTCGGCCGATGGTGTCGTCAAGGACGACGTCGCAAAGCCGGAAGTCGCCCGCTGCCATCTCTCACTTTTCCAGATTGAGGCGGATCGCAACCGATCGCGCATGCGCGTCCAGCCCTTCGGACACGGCGAGCGCGATGGCAGCAGGACCGAGCGTGCGCAGTTGCTCGCGACCAAGCCGCAGGATCGAAGTGCGCTTGACGAAATCGAGCACGGAAAGACCGGAGGAAAACCGGGCCGAACGGGCCGTCGGCAGAACGTGGTTCGAGCCGCCGACATAGTCGCCGATGACTTCAGGCGTATGTGCGCCGAGGAAGATCGCGCCGGCATTGCGGATACGAGGCAACAGCGCATCCGGATCGGCAACGGCAAGTTCTAGGTGTTCGGGCGCGATCCGGTTTGCCAACGGAATAGCGTCCTCCAGGGACTTCACGAGAATGATCGCGCCAAAGTCCCGCCAGCTTGCGGCAGCGGTCTCGGCGCGATTGAGCGTCTTCAGCTGCCGCTCGACGGCTGCTTCCACCAACTTCGCGAACTCGGCATCATCCGTCGCGAGGATCGCCTGCGCGCTCGCATCATGCTCGGCCTGCGCAAGCAGATCGGCGGCGATCCAGTCCGGATTGTTGTCCTTGTCGGCGATAACAAGCACTTCCGAGGGACCGGCGATCATGTCGATACCGACAGTGCCGAAGACCTGCCGCTTGGCGGCGGCAACATAGGCATTGCCGGGGCCGGTAATCTTGGCAACGGGCGCGATGGTCTCGGTGCCATAGGCAAGTGCCGCGATGGCCTGCGCGCCTCCGACCCGGTAGATTTCGGTGACGCCCGCGAGCTTGGCGGCTGCAAGCACGGCCGGGTTGACGGCACCTCCTGTTGCAGGAACGGCAATGACGATGCGATCGACGCCGGCGACCTTCGCCGGCACGGCATTCATCAGCACCGAACTCGGATAGCTCGCGGTGCCGCCCGGGACATAAAGGCCGACCGCCTCGATCGCGGTCCATCGGGAACCGAGGCCGACGCCCATGTCGTCCTCGTAGATATCGTCCTTCGGCAGCTGGCGGCGGTGATGCGATTCGATACGCAGGGCCGCAACCTTCAGCGCGCCGAGAACCTCGGCCGGAACCGCTTCGACAGCCGCGTCGATCTCGGCTTCGGTCACGCGCATCGGCGTTACGGCAAAATCGACCCCGTCGAACTTCTTCGAATATTCGGCAAGCGCCACGTCGCCGCGGGCCCTGACATCATCGATGATGGCGCGGACTGCCGTGTTCACGTCCTCGGAGACTTCGCGCTTGGTCGTCAGGAAGGCGGCAAACCGTTGCTCGAAGCCTTCCGATGCCTGATCCAGCCAGATTGCCAATGCGATATTCCTCTTTGATAACAGACGAACCAGATCTCAAGCGCCGGGATGACGCGGCTTGGATGCGGTTTCCCACGCCCCGCCGATATCCGCAAGCTGAACCTCGATGCATTCGACATCCAGCGCAATCGTTGCCGCGCCTGACAGCGCCAGCTCGACCGTGCCTTCCGGCCCCTCGCCTTTCTGCTCGAAGCGGATGGCAAGCAGCGACAGGACTTCGTCGCGGTCCTCGCGGTCAATGCCAGTCGAACGCACCGCAAGCACGCGCTTGAAGACGACAGCCGCGCGGCGGCGTTCGAAACCCTTGCGCTTCTTGCCGGCTTCCTCCCACACGAAGCGGTTGACCGCAGCCGAGAACTGACCCTCGCGCGGCGACCAGGCGATATCGGCGACCTTGAAGACGCTATCCTGCAAATGCGCGGAGACGACGGCAAGATCCTCGCTATCAAGTGCAACGAGCCTCAGATCAGTCATTCAGGCAAAACCCCATCGCCAATGCATCGCCGGAATGGCGATGCGTCTGACAACGGACATAAGGCGCGGCAACGCAATGCGCAACCGGGACAAAGGGTGAGTGACGCCCTTTTAGCTACTCGCTGACGCGCTCGACGATGGCGCCGCAGCGGGTGAGCTTTTCTTCCAGGCGCTCGAAGCCGCGATCGAGGTGGTAGACGCGGGAAACCATCGTCTCGCCTTCAGCGGCAAGGCCGGCAATCACGAGCGAAACGGAAGCGCGCAGATCGGTCGCCATGACGGGCGCACCCTTCAGCCGCGGCACGCCCTCGATCTTCGCCGTCTGACCCGACAGCGAGATCTTCGCGCCGAGACGCGCCAGTTCCTGCACGTGCATGAAGCGGTTTTCGAAGATTGTCTCGGTGACATGCGAGATGCCGGTCGAGCGCGTCATCAGCGCCATGAACTGCGCCTGCAGGTCGGTCGGGAAGCCCGGGAACGGGTCGGTGACGATATCGACCGGCTTGATGCCGGCACCATTGCGGCGGATGCGCATGCCGTTGTTGGTCGGCGAAATCTCAGCGCCGGCGCGGCGGAGCGTTTCCAGTGCCGTGTCGAGGAGCGCGGCATCAGTGTTCTCGAGCGTGACATCGCCGCCGGTCATCGCAACCGCCATGGCGTAGGTGCCGGTCTCGATGCGATCCGGCAGGACGCGGTGGCGCGCGCCGGAGAGCGAAGTGACGCCTTCGATCGTGATCGTACTCGTGCCGGCGCCCGTGATCTTGGCGCCCATGGCGTTCAGGCAGTTGGCGAGATCGACGACCTCAGGCTCGCGGGCAGCGTTGCCAATCACCGTTGTGCCGCGGGCAAGCGTCGCTGCCATCATCATCACGTGCGTCGCGCCGACCGAAACCTTCGGGAAGGTGTAGCGTGCGCCGATCAGGCCACCCTTCGGTGCGGTCGCGTTGATGTAGCCGCTGTCGATCTCGAGGTTCGCGCCCAGCGCCGCAAGGCCATCGAGGAACAGATCGACGGGGCGCGTGCCGATGGCGCAGCCACCCGGCAACGAGACGCGGCACTGGCCTTCGCGCGCCAGAAGCGGGCCGATGACCCAGAAGGAAGCGCGCATCTTGGATACCAGCTCGTAGGGAGCGGTGGTATCGACGATGGTGCGGCAGGTAAAGTGAATGGTGCGCGAGTAGGCGTCTTCCTGGCGCTCGCGGCGGCCGTTGACGGCAACGTCGACGCCGTGATTGCCGAGGATGCGCATCAGAAGCTCGACATCAGCCAGATGCGGCACGTTCTCGAGCGTCAGTGTATCGCTGGTAAGCAGCGAGGCGATCATCAGCGGCAGGGCGGCATTCTTGGCGCCGGAAATCGGAATGATGCCGTTAAGCTCATTACCGCCGACAATTCTAATACGATCCATGTGCGCTTACGGGCGATGCCCGCCTTTCTGAAAGGCTGTCTGTAAAAAGATGCGGGTGTTTAGACGAAATTAGCGGGGGCTTCAATTCGCCGTGAACGGAACATTACGATTCGTCCATTTTTGCGGCAGGCAGCCCATTCGTCTCATCCGCTTGCCCCGATCGGCGCGCACGGGTCTGCTGTTTGCGGCGGGACAAATTTTCACGAAGCTTTTCGGCGGCGCGCTCGCGGCGCAGGTTGGCCTGGCGCTCGATCTCCGCTTTGCGGCTGTGCTGGCCTTTTTTGGTGTTCTCGGTCATGCCGCAGGCTTACCCGAATTTGCGACAATTCAAAAGTGGCCGGGCCTCAATCTCTACAAAGATGGAAATTGCGGCTTGCGCTTATCATGAAGCTGTGGCAATAGGCCCCCCGTTCACGCAATGCAGCCGCATCGGTTGCGCGTCTGGTCCTCGCTGCCGTAGCTCAGTGGTAGAGCACACCCTTGGTAAGGGTGAGGTCGGTGGTTCAATCCCACTCGGCAGCACCAGTTTTCCTTAAAGAAATCATAGAGCGCGACCTTTTCCGGCTTTGCTGGGCAGCCTGCCTTTGTAGGAGACCCCGGGATTATCCATGCTTTTATTTGACGCATTTCTGATCTGGAAGAAAGTAGCCCATTCGATACGGCGCAGTTTTGTTGGAAAGAAGAAGTTCCATTCCGCGAATGCCCGCTATGCAATCGAAACGATGCCTAAAAACTACCTCGCATAGTGTGGATGTATTGGGACAAGCCGCTAGAGCAAGCGCCGCCAATTGTCCGCTATGCCGTGGATACCTGGATTAGGAAAAATCCATCTTGGGATGTGAGAATCCTGAGCGACGCAAACGCGGCCGAATTCGTCAACGTGCCACCTCCCAAAAGCAACCGCAAAATTCAGTGGCGGGCGGACTTAATCAGGGTCGCACTGCTGAGGGACTATGGCGGGGTTTGGGTGGACGCGACGACTTTTTGCGTCAAACCGTTGGACGAATGGCTGCCACCGTTGATGGAGAGTGGATTTTTCGCATTTCCTGACAGTTACCCCGGCCGGACAATGGGCATTTCTTTTCTTGCTGCGGAGCCGCAAAATTACCTTGTGAGCAAGTGGTTCCAGTTGATGGTGAAATACTATTCAAAGCGCGGCAAGCTCCGTCATTACTCTTGGGTTATGTACCTTTTTGAGTACATCATAAGGACTGACCGCAAAGCGCTCGCTATTTGGCAAGCCACCCCGAAACTCGCATCAAAGGGTCCTATTCTTTTGAAGCGTATTCTGACACAGCCAGACCTATTGGAGCCGATCCCCGACTACGTCGATACGACGGCGATCACATGGTTGAAGATCCGCTCTGATACCAAGCTCAGCAATCAAGAGGTCACGTATGCCCTCGAAAGCAACGCGGATGTCGAACTCCGGAAAGTCGCTGAAACCGCTCTTCAGAACCGGTAGGGCGAACACCGCACATCGTGAAGCTTGCGTCGCGCGCGCTGCGCGGACTCACATCAACAGGCGGCTAAGATCCGGAATCGCTTTATAACTTCCGCTAGGGTTCGCGGACCCCGCGAAGTCGTTGGCTTGAAGACGTAATGCCTGCATCAGGCGTCGAAGTGCCAGTCCTTCGTCGGACGGCATGACAGATAGTCCGACGCATCGAGATCCTGGATCATCTGCCTCAGCGTTCGGACAGTCTCCTCAAATGTCGCAAGCTTCGCATCGGTAACGTCCACTTTCTTGCCCGTGGCGTCGTCGACTTCGAGCCATCGATGCTGACCACTTCGCATGGATACGACCAGAGACACATACTTCTGGCATTCCGCATTCAGCACATGCTTGAGGTCCTGCATCTCCGATCTCCAACGCTGATAGGGCTAACTGACGTTGAGCCTCCATGGTTGCACAAAGCGCCGCATTCGGCCAGTTAAAAGTGCAGGCATCTGATCTGTCACCGCTCAAGGGGAGATAACGCCTTGCGGGCGAAAGATCGGAAGACACGGGAGGCCCATGAACACAGCGGTCGACCGGCACACGGCGCACGAGTTTTCCCATTTGCGGGGTCTGAAAATATCGCTAAAATGCCTTCAGTATGAGGCCTTCGGGAGGAACACGGAGGCTGATCTATACGTTTTTGGCCTAAGCAATGGAGGAGCACGCCGATGGCCGCAGAGAAATGGAATGATCCTATTCATGTGGGATTTGAAAATACGGGCGCGCGCACGATCCTTGGTCCTCTAGACGCGCTGAAATGCCTGGCAGACCTTTGGCCAAGTGCTCGCGGATTGCGTTACCTGAAGGCAAGAAGCACATGCAGAGCCGCTCTTGATGGCCGCAAGACGGTCGAGGAGGCTCGCGCGGAGTTCGTCGCGGCGGCAGAGGAAGCAAAACTGAAGGTCCATTGATCGGGCGTTCCTCCTCCGATCCCCGGCAGATTGTCGACAACCTGTCTCAGAATAGGGCGATAGTTTATTTTTGGTTAACCCTTGGCCGCACTTGCTGTTACCACCGCGAGGAAGCTGATTGCCATTCAGGCACGTCTCTCAATAGAACATCGGCAGCCATCATGATGATGGTCAGAGGCTCGTCACCCTCTGCGAAAGCAGACGAGCCTCGATTGCAATAAGCCGTCTCACGCCGGCTTCAGACGTCTTTTCCCGATCTTGTCCAACACTTTGCGCCCGAGCTTCTGGCCCGGCCCTTCGATGCGAGTGAAACCGAGGTAAGCCAGTGCATAGGCCAGCGGCAGGAGGGCGGCCACGACGATCGCAAAGCGCACCGGCGCCGAAATCTCAGCCCCGAAATGCCTAATCATGAATGCGGCAATCGGCTGCAGCAGCAGCAGATGGATCAGGTAGACACCGAACGAAAGCTCGCCCAGCCAATGGCAGAAGCGGTTTCCCATGACTGACGAAACGCGGTCGCCGAGCCTTCCAATAAGACCAGGCAACAGATGGTAGTGCACCAGCGCGAAGAAGCCGATCACGAGAAGCACGCGGATAGCGACCTTCGTCGAGGTCATGTCCCCGCCAATCGGAAGCATCACCAGAATGACAGCAAGCAAGCCATTCATGATGGTTTGCCGCTGCGACACGAACAAGCCGTTGGCGATCAACATACCGCACAGGAAGACGTGCATTTTCAGCGGTAGGAAAGACGGCATCGGAAAATCGACATGCGCGGCCTGGATAGCCTTGGCGATGAAAAAGGCAGCAAGCGCAATGACGGCGGCGCCCGGCAGCCATCTGGTTTTCCGCAAAAGCAGCATCACAATCGGAAAGGCCGCATAAAACTGCATCTCCAGGCCAAGGCTCCAATCCGGCAACGGCGTGCGGAACGCGTAGGCCGGATGCAGCCCAAATAGAAAGCTTGCATGGATAAGGAGATTGCGCAGGCTGCCATCCAGATAGCGCTCAGGCAACTGCGGACCATGCGCGAGGAAGGTGTCAATGACCATGCGGCTCTCATAGAGCTGCGGGCCCAACAGCAGCGCGATGCACAGCATCACATAATAGAGCGGCGCGATGCGGAAGAAGCGCTTCATCCAGAAGCCGAACCAGGTGGACGGTTTCTCCCAGGGATTGGCTGTCTCGCGCAGCTGATAGTGAAAGACCATCAGGAAGCCGGACAGCATAATGAAGAGGTCAACGCCCAAATCCGGCGACGAAAGGATCGGAAGGTGCCAGCCTGTCAGTTGCAGGCTGTGGCCCACGAGCACCCAAAGGGCGGCTAGACCACGCAGCCCGTCGAGGCATCCGATCCGCTTGCTCTCAATGATCATCGGGTATCCTTCTGGTTGAGGCTCAGCTTCGCGGAAGCTAACGCAATGTGCTGCAACGCACAACGCACAACCAGAAAAGTTGATCGGCCCTGCCTGGGCGAGCGCGATCTTGGCTACCCTATTTCATAGAATTCCAAACGAAACGGGGACGATCAACAGCGACCGTCACTCTGCACTTCGAGGTAGCCGACGCCGATAATGGTGCCGTCAAAAGACCGAATGAAGGATGGAACATAATGCGTTGTCGGCGCGGTGCAGGACACCGGCCCAGTATATTCGTTCATCGCCATCTCATCCTGCGGCAGAGCGGAATAGTCGCTCGTGATCTCGAGCGAAGCCGAAGCTGGCGTGATAAAGGTCCCTATTGCCAGCGCGAACGCCGGCACTCCCAGTCGAAGAAGTCTTTGCATGCGCTTCTCCCGTGTTTTGATTACAAGCATTAACTAATGAAAAGCGTTTTTAGTTCCAGTGCCGCCGCTACTACTTTCGCACAGTTAACTCGTCGTATTTTCGATTTAGCTAAATTGTATGATTTTACATGGCGGTAGGTGAACGCTTCCATGTGCACAGCTGCATGCTGTATGTGTGCGCCAAAACTGATGAGTTTTAAGTATTATATTTGGGTAGCCCGGCTAACGTCGCAACATCCGGCTGCGGACATAGCCCTTCCCCACGACGTCTTCAGCTATCTCAACGGCCCGCTCGACATGGCCTTTGTGCCGGACGAATCCCTCAAGAACGACGTAAGGTCCGAGGATCGACACGACGATTTCGCTGCTATCAATGTCATCGGCGGCGCTGAGGGCGCTTTCGACCGAGGCGCGGGTTGATGCGACGCTGTGGCCTTGCCCGCAGGCGTCACCGTGATCTTCCGTCGCCTGAAATCGAAGCACCATGATCGCCTCCGTGTGGCGAAACCAGTTACTGACTAACGCCACAGGGGAGTTTTAGTTGCACTGCATCAAGCTATACTTTGACGAATCTCGCAGAGGCCATCGCACGCTACTTGGCGTCTCGACTTAGAGGGCCATATATACCAACGGTTTAGGGTAGGGGTTGCAACGATGAAAGTTCTGCTTCCGACAATTCTATCGGTCGCGATGCTATCGGGCTGCACCACGGACAGTTCGACCGAGGTACAGCCGATCCCGGGCAGCATCACCTATGGCGGACAACCGCGCACGAAGCTGACGAAATCGCCGCCCGGCAGTGTCATCTACAATTCCTTCTACGACTCGACCGGCAGCAGGGTTAAGGAAACCTATATCCTCCAGCCGGATCGCACCCTGAAGCTGACCCGACGTGTTATCGTGCCCGATTTCCCCTCACGAAACGGTTCTTGACAGCGGCGCCCTTCGAGAACATTCAAGGAACGTCGAATATTTCCGCGGTGCGATTCTCCGCCGAAGCAACCGGACGGCTGAATGTATCTTGAAAAGCTCAATCCCCAGCAGCGCGCGGCCGTCGAATACGGCACGCTCACTGATGGCACCCATGTTGCCGGGCCGCTGCTCGTCATGGCCGGTGCCGGATCGGGAAAGACGAACACGCTGGCGCACCGCGTTGCCCACCTGATCGTCAAGGGCGCCGATCCGCGCCGGATCCTGCTGATGACGTTTTCCCGGCGTGCAGCCGCCGAGATGGCGCGCCGCGTCGAGCGCATCTGCGCCCAGGTGCTGGGCAGCAATTCCGGCATCATGGCGGATGCGCTTGCCTGGAGCGGGACGTTTCACGGGATTGGGGCTCGGCTCCTGCGTGAGTATGCCGAGCAGATCGGCATCGACCCCGCCTTCACCATCCACGATCGCGAAGACAGCGCCGATCTTATGAACCTCATCCGGCACGAGCTGGGTTTCTCGAAGATGGAGAGCCGATTTCCGACGAAGGGCACCTGCCTTGCGATCTATTCGCGCGTGGTCAATTCGGAAAGCGAGCTCAGCCTAGTGCTGCGCGACGCCTTTCCCTGGTGTTCGGCTTGGGAAAATCAGTTGCGGGAGCTCTTCGGCGCCTATGTCGAAGCCAAGCAGAACCAGAACATTCTCGATTATGACGATCTGCTCCTCTACTGGGCGCAGATGGTCAGCGAGCCGATCATCGCGGACGATATCGGCAGCCGTTTCGATCATGTACTGGTCGACGAGTACCAGGATACGAACCGCCTGCAGGCATCGATCCTGCTCGCATTGAAGCCCGGCGGGCAAGGCCTGACCGTCGTCGGCGACGATGCGCAGTCGATCTATTCCTTTCGCGCAGCCACCGTGCGCAACATCCTCGACTTCCCCTCGGCGTTCAGCCCGTCGGCCAATATCATCACGCTCGATCGTAACTACCGCTCGACCCAGACGATCCTCGCAGCGGCCAACGCAGTCATCGATCTTGCCTCGGAACGCTTCACCAAGAACCTCTGGACGGAGCGCCAGTCGGCCCAACGTCCAAGGCTCGTCACCGTGCGCGACGAAGCCGACCAAGCGCGATATGTTGCGGACAAGGTGCTGGAGAATCGCGAAGAAGGCGTGAAGCTCAAGCAGCAGTCGGTGCTTTTCCGCGCCTCCCATCATAGCGGCGCGCTCGAAGTGGAGCTTACCCGCCGCAACATTCCTTTCGTGAAATTCGGCGGGCTGAAGTTCCTCGACAGCGCGCATGTGAAGGACATGCTGGCCGCCCTGCGCTTCGCACAGAATCCGCGCGACCGCGTCGCCGGCTTCAGGCTGATGCAACTGCTTCCGGGCGTCGGCCCTTCGACCGCGCAGCGCGTCGTCGACCAGATGGCAGCGAATGCGAGCCCGATTCAGGTGCTTGCCGAACTGCCGGCTCCGCCCCGTTCCGGCGAGGATTGGACGGCCTTCGTTGCGATGCTGCAGGAGGTGAAGACAGGCAAGGCCGGTTGGCCGGCGGAGATCGGCCTCGTGCGCGAGTGGTATTCGCCGCATCTAGAACGCCTACACGAGGATGCCTCGACCCGCCAGGCCGACCTTCTGCAACTCGAGCAGATCGCCGGCGGTTATCCTTCCCGCGAGCGCTTCCTGACCGAACTGACGCTCGACCCGCCGGATGCGACCAGCGATCAGGCCGGCGTGCCACTGCTCGATGACGACTATCTAATCCTCTCCACGATCCATTCCGCCAAGGGGCAGGAATGGACGCGAGTGTTCATGCTGAACGTCGTCGATGGCTGCATCCCATCCGACCTCGCCGTTGGAACCCGCGCCGAGATCGAGGAGGAGCGGCGACTGCTCTACGTCGCCATGACCCGCGCCAAGGACAATCTCGATCTTGTCGTGCCGCAGCGCTTCTTCACGCACGGCCAGAACGCCCAGGGCGACCGGCATGTCTATGCGTCGCGCACCCGCTTCATCCCGGCGACACTGCTGCAGTTCTTCGAGGTGGTCGGCTGGCCGCAGGCCAGAACCGATGGCGGCGCGTCGCATCAGGCGCGACAGGTACGTGTCGATGTTGGTGCACGCATGCGCGGCATGTGGCGCTAAGGCTTGTATTAGAGAGCGAGCGGCGGCTCCGGAGGCCGGAAGAAGGCATCGATGGCGGCCTGATCGACCGCCTCTGGTGTCGCCGGCGTCCAGTGTGGATTACGATCCTTGTCGATAATGGCGGCGCGTATGCCCTCGTAGAAATCCGGGCTTTTCAATATCTGCTGGCAGGCGCCGAGTTCGCGGTTCAGGCATTCGGCAAGGGTCCTGCTTTGCCGGCCCTGGCGCAGGAGACGAAGCGCAAGCTTCAGGCTGGTCGGGGAGCGCGTCTGGATGATCCGCAGCGTTTCGGCTGCAAAGTCGCCGGGCTCCTTTTGCAGTGCATGGGTGATTTCCTCGACGGTGCCGAAATGAAAGCTGCGCTCGATAAGGTCTCTGTTGCTTTTGACGGCGCTCGTTCCCGGATCGCTAGAGAGGTTCTTCAACACCGCCTCGACATCGCGCGGCCCCACGTTTCGCGGCAGCTCTGCCAGCGTATCGACGATGTCAGGCAGCCGGAAGGAGGCGACGTGGTGGTCGGCCAGACCGGTATAGATGATATCAGCCGCGTCGATGGTCAGTCCCGTCAGCCCCATCCAGGTGCCGGCCTCACCCGGCGCGCGCGGCAGCAGCCACGTCGCCCCGACATCCGGAAAATAGCCGATCCCGGTTTCCGGCATGGCAAGCTTGGTTCGTTCGGTCACGACGCGGTGGCGGCCATGCGATGACAGACCGACGCCGCCGCCCATGGTGATGCCGTCCATCAGCGCCACATAGGGCTTCGGAAAGGTCGCGATGCGGTGGTTCAGGCGAAACTCTTCGCGCCAGAAGGTCATGGCCAGATCGGCGCCCGTGCTGCCGCTTTCGTGCAGCGCGCGGATGTCGCCACCGGCGCAGAAGCCACGCCCTCCTTCGCCCGATACGATCACGGTGGCGATATTGGCGTCCGCCGCGAAGTCGTCCATTGCAGCGGCAAAGGCGCGGACCATGTCGAGTGTAAGGCTGTTTAGCGCACGCGGCCGATTGAGGCGGATGATGCCGGCCGATGCGCGCCGTTCGACAATCACCTCACTGTGCTGAACCTCGTCCCGCATGCTGACCTCCTCGCTGCCACAGACATCGCTTCGCCGCAATCCGGAACCTCGCTTGGAGCGAACCGGCATTGCTGCGTGACGTCACCTTACCGCACTCGGCGGCATAGTCGATGGCCGCCGGCGGAGGTCAAGGATTGCTTTGGGTCTCAGAACGACGCGGCGGCGAGCGCCCGGTGGAGACTCTGGAGGTCGTCGGCGTTGCGGTTGAGCAGAAACTGTTCCCAGTCGAGCGCGCTTTGAACGATCGTCTCCAGCGAATCGTGCTTCGGCTTCCAGTCCAGAACGCGCTGGGCAAGGCCGGAGTCCGCGACGACGCTTGCGGCATCGCCCGGGCGTCTCGGCGCAATCTGTACCTTGAAGGAGTGCCCGTGCAGGCGCGTGACCATGTTGAGGACGTCGAGCACCGAATAGCCGGTGCCGTAGCCGCAATTGGCGACCAGCGAGCCGCTGCCACGGCGCAAATGCTGCAGCGCACTCAGGTGAGCCTCCGTGAGATCGCTGACATGGATGTAGTCGCGCACGCCGGTGCCGTCATGGGTCGGATAGTCGATGCCGTAGACATGAACGCCGCCGCGTTTGCCAAGCGCGGCCTCGCAAGCGACCTTGATCAGGTGTGTCGCTCCTGACGTGGATTGGCCGCTGCGTCGGAGCGGATCGGCGCCGGCGACATTGAAGTAGCGCAGCGCGACGTAATCGAAATCGTAGGCTGCCGCGGCGTCCCGCAGCATGAATTCCGTCATCAGCTTGGACTGACCGTAGGGATTTTCCGGGTTGAGAGGCGCGGTTTCCTTCACCGGTTCGGATGTCTTCTGCGGCCCGTAGACGGCGGCAGTGGAGGAGAAGACGAAATGGCGAATGCCGGCGGTGATCGCGGCGCTCAACAGCGCCCGCGTCTTGCCGGAGTTATTGTCATAATAGGCAAGTGGATCGGCAACGGATACGGGCACGATCGCCGAACCGGCAAAATGGATGATGGCTTCGATGTCGTTCTCGATGAAGATTGTCTTCAACACCTGGGTATCGGACACATCGCCGAGATAGAAGCGCGCGCGCGGAGAGACCGCCCAGCGAAAGCCGGTCGAAAGATTGTCCAGGACGACGACGTCCTCGCCTGCATCCAGCAATGTCCAGACCATGTGGCTGCCGATGTAGCCCGCGCCGCCCGTGACCAAAATTGCCATGTCCTGCATCCCCGTTTTCATACACGCGGGTGCATCTGACGCCGTTTTTCCTTTCAGAATCTCCTATCGAATGCGCCCTCGGGGGCATCCGCGCCGGTAAGTTTGATGGCGTGGTTAGAGGCCGATTTCTACATCCGCTAGAATTTTATCGATGTGCCATTTCGGGGAGCTTCAGCGCCGTCGAAGCAATTCCGCAAGGTCTTCCCACAGGATCACTATCCCAATGGCGAGCAATCCACCGGGAATCAGGAAATACAGGATTCTGACGGGATTGACGGTGAAGAACAGCAGGTACAGGAGGCCGTAGACCCCTGAGATTACGAGAACCGTTCCCAGAACGAGGGAAATTATCTTCCTGACCAAGACCCACCCCCGAGCTAAACCCCTAAGGGAATTGCTACACCAAACATGCCCAAGCTGTATAGCCGGCACGTCTATGATCCGACCGTGGTTCGGAGGCCCGAGCAAGGAGACGAACCCCAACACGCGAATGGCACCTTCTTCCCTAGGAAATCGCGTCGCCCCAAGATACTGGTCTCGTTCTTGGCCTCGGACGGGGCGGCGGACCCGCGCTGCGAGCCGGCGGATACGGGTTGAGAGACCTGCACCTCAACTGGCTCGACAAAACTGATCTGACAATCCCGAAGCCGGATGACGTCGTAAAGCTGAATTAGCGTGCACCAGCAAGTTCAGGACTGCCGCGACAACAATTATAAAAGGTGGTAGCCTTCGTCACAGGTCGTCGCTCCGATTCCGGAGAAAAGACATGGGCACTCTTGGGGAAAGACCTTCCATCGCGCCGTCTTCGGTGGGACGGGCCATCATCGACGAAATCCATCATGCACCGGTTCTCGGGCTGATCGTTTTCGTGCCTGTCGTCATTCTTCTGGAACGGATTTTTCCCGATCGCCACACCCTGTTGTTCCTTGCTTCGGTCGTCGCGATCGTACCTTTGGCCGCACTCCTGAGCCGCGCAACCGAAGCGGTTGCGGCCAGGACCGGAGACGCAGTCGGCGGCTTACTCAATGCTACTCTCGGGAACCTGACCGAACTGGTGATCTCGCTCGCGGCCTTGCAGGCCGGTCAATATCTGTTGGTCAAGGCGTCGCTCGCCGGAGCGATCGTCACCAATACCCTGTTCATGCTGGGAGGTGCCTTCCTACTCGGGGGGCTCAAGCATCATGTTCAGGAATTCAATAGGGTCAACGCCCGCTTTCAGGCCTGCCTCCTGTTCCTTGCGACGATTGCGATCCTGGTCCCATCGCTGATCAGCGAGGTGGACCAGCCTCCCGCACTCGACGTATCCCAAAAGCTGAGCCTTGGATTGGCAATCCTTCTCATTGCCGTCTATGCGCTGGGTATGTTGTTTTCGTTGCGGACACACCGCGAGCTTTTCGCAAGCGTGAGCCACGCGGGCGAAGACGAAAAACCCTGGCCGCTTGGCCTGAGCATCGTGCTATTGGTTATCGTGACGCTGCTAGTTGCGCTGGTCAGCGAGATATTCGTCGGTTCAGTTCAGGCCGCCGCCGAGCACCTCGGGATGACGCCGGCATTTGTAGGTTTCATTGTCGTAGCCTTGGTAGGTGCAGCCGCCGAGATGACCACCGCGTTTTCGGCTGCCCGTGCAAATCGCCTGGACCTCAGTGTCGGCATTGCGCTGGGCAGCGCGGCCCAAATTGCCTTGTTTGTCGCGCCGATATTGGTGCTCGTCAGCTATTTCATCGGTCCGGAACCCATGACTTTGCAGTTTTGGCGGGGCGCAGTAACGATGATGATCGTCGCCACCTTGGCCGCCACCCTCTTGTCCAATGGCGGCCGTGGAGCCTGGTATGCCGGCGTCATGGCTCTGGCGCTTTATGCAATTTTCGCGTTCACGTTGTTTGTCTTGCCTCCCACGAATCCGTCGTGATGCCACTGCCTTCCGAAAGCGGCAATCACCTCAGCAAGCGGGTTTACGAGCGCGTCGTCGTTCACTGCCCGTCTTCGCATGCCGTCCGATAGTCTCGCGAAAGGACCGAAAATGACCGTTTATGTGGCCGAAATCTCGGAGCGCGGTATCGTCGCCTTCGAAGCGGCGAACGATGTCGACGCGGTAACCCGGCTCACCGACAGGACACTCCTGCGAGATCTCCGCGTGCTGCAAAACCAGGGCCGCTCGCTTTGGGACGGCGTTTCGCAGATACGGCTATGGGAATCGTCGCCGCAGGAGCTTGAGATTTGGCAGGGGCGGTCCGTTGCCGCGACGGGGGTCCTGGTGACTGAAAACCTTCTCGGGCACGCTTTCCATAACGCAGCCCTGTGCAGCTGGACGTACTTGCTTGCAGGCACGGCAAGCATATCGCACGACTCGGAAGGCAAATGGCCATGGCGGTAAGCTCCAGGTCCCAAGCAAAACGAATGAGACGACTGTTCTTTGCCACGCTATTCCAGCAGGTTTCCATACTCTGGCCTATCTTCTCCGGAATCCTTGTCATCATGGTCGGATCCGGCATTGTCATCGGACAGATCGAGGGTTGGCGGATCGGCGAAACCTTTTACTTCACCTTCATCACGGGTCTCACGATCGGCTACGGCGACCTTGCACCCAAGCATACCGTAGCGCGGATGCTCGCCCTACTGATCGGACTTTCCGGCATCGTCCTGACCGGCTTGGTCGCCGCTGCCAGCGTGCAGGCGCTTAACGCGGCAGGCCGCGACAAAGCCTCGTAAAACGAGGCCGCCCGCGGCTCATGAGCTGCCGCGTAGGCGCGGGCAACCCAGCCGCAGATTCTATCAAAGCTTCAGGATGTAATCGCACAGTCTGTCGGCCGCCATCTGGATCTGCGCCGGATCGCGCAGGAAGCAGGCGCGCAGGAAGAGCTCGCCGCCCGGCCCGAAGGCCGTTCCCGGTGCCAATCCGACGCCGGTTTTGTCGACGATGTCGATGGCTGCCTTGCGGCTGTCTTTCACCCCGTCGACCTTCAGAAATGCATAGAGCGCGCCGTCCGGCTTCAGCGTCTCGACACGGTTCGTGGCAATCAGCGCGTCGCAAAGGATGTCGCGGGAGCGCTTGGCCTTGTCGATGTTGGACCGCACGAATGCGTCGCCATCGTTCAGGGCGGCAACCGCCCCTCGCTGCATGAACTGCGCCACGCCGGAGGTCGAATACTGGATGAGGTTTTCGAGAACCTGGCCGGTTTGCGGCGGGGCAACGATCCAGCCGACACGCCAGCCGGTCATCGACCAGTTCTTCGAGAAGGAGTTGACGAACATCACCTTGTCGTCCGGCTCCATGACATCGAGGAAGGACGGTGCGCGGCCGCCGGCAAAGTAATAGCGCGCATAAATCTCGTCGGCCATGATCCAGAGATCATGCTTGCGCGCCAGCGCCAGGATGGCCACGAGGTCGTCCCTGGTTGCGGTCCAGCCAGTCGGATTGGACGGCGTGTTGATAAACAGCCCCTTCGTCTTCGGCGTGATTGCAGCCGCGATACGGTCGAGATCGACCGCCCACCTGCCGCCCTCGAAAGTCAGTTGGACGCCGACCGAACGGGCGCCGGCAATTTCCAAGGCGGCCGCAATGTTCGGCCAGGCGGGCGTCAGGTAAACGAGTTCGTCCCCAGGCGACGTCATAGCCTGCACGGCAATCTGGATCGCCTGCATGCCGGAACCGGTGACGTAGAAATGCTCTACAGGCAGGGTGATGTCGAAATGCCTGGCGTAGTAGTCCGACAGCGCCTGGCGCAGCTCCGGAATGCCGCGCTGATAGGTGTAGAAGGTCTCACCGCCTGACAGCGCGTCAATCGCCGCCTTGTTGATGAAATCAGGCGTCGAGAGATCTCCCTCGCCGACCCAAAGCGGCAGAAGGCCATCGCGGCCACGGGCATAATTGACGACTTCGACGATTCCACTTTCGGGCGCCAGAACGGCACGCGGGCTAAGGCTGCTGACAATCGACATGCATCACTCCGGTTTTCGCCTACATAAAGCAAACGCGGCGGCAAATCCCATGACAATCGGTGATGCGGTATCGATTTTCGTGATGATTGGTCCCGCCGCAACGGCAGGACCAATTCTTAAACTCACGCGGGACGCTTGGCCAGCAGGTCGCGGATTTCCGTCAGCAGCGCCACATCGGCCGGCGGTGCGGCCGCCTCTTCGTTGGCCTCCTTGATCTTCAGCTGCTTGTCCACCTGCTTCTGCAGCGTATTCACGCCCTTGACCATCAGGAAGATGATCCATGCAAGGATGAGAAAGTTGATCAGCACCGTGATGAAGCTGCCATAGGCCAGAACCGCACCCTGCTGGCGCGCGGCGCCCAGGGTCTGTGCGTTCACATTGGAAGACAGGCCGATGAAGTAGTTCGAGAAGTCGAACCCACCAAACACGGCACCGACGATCGGCATGATGACATCGTCCACCAGCGACTTGACGATGCCGCCAAAGGCACCGCCGATGATAACGCCGACAGCAAGGTCCATGACATTGCCGCGGGCGATAAATGCTTTGAACTCATTGAGCATTCGATCCGTCTCCCTCTGATGCAGTCGCACTGACAGGTCATTGTTTTCATTAGCTACATCTTCGATGCAATTATTCAATTGCCAATTACAATTTATCACCGCCCTCAGCGGTCTTTGACTTAAGGCCTAGGGCCCACCCGATGTTCAAAGCTTTGAAATTACCCTAATCTTGGAACTTCAGGAGACCGGCGCCGATGCGCTGGTGGAGGTTCAATGCTGCCAGGCTGGGTCATAGTCGCATCTGCTTTCGGCTATCTGCTGTTGCTCTTTGCAGTGGCGAGCCATGGCGATCGCAGGCGCCGGATGTTCGGCACGCCACCAGGCGGGCGACCGGTCGTCTATGCATTCAGTCTTGCGATCTACTGCACGTCCTGGACCTATTTCGGCGGCGTCGGGTTGGCATCGCAGCGCGGACTAGAATTCCTTGGCATTTATATCGGGCCAATCCTCGTCTTCACGCTCGGCATGCCGCTGCTGCGACGGATCATCGAGCTTGCCAAGGCCGAGAAGCTGACATCGGTCGCCGACTTCATTTCCGCGCGCTATGGCAAGAACCCGACCGTCGCGACCATCGTGGCACTGATTTCGCTCGTCGGCGCCATTCCCTACATCGCGCTGCAGCTTAAATCGGTATCGAGTACGGTAACGGCGATGCTCAACCCGTCGGATTACGGCATCGGCAGCGGCAATCTCTATTTTCTTGACCTGCCGCTGCTCGTAACGCTCGTACTCGCCTGCTTCGCGATCATGTTCGGCACACGCCACACGGATGCGACGGAGCACCAGGACGGATTGATCCTCGCCATCGCCATGGAGTCCGTCGTCAAGCTTTTCGCCTTCCTCACAGCCGGCGTCTGCGTCATCTGGTTCCTGTTCGATGGGCCCTCCGATCTCTGGGAGAAGGCGGCCGAGAACCAGCTCGTGCTCGCAGCGCTACACTACCAGACGCCGATCAGCCGCTGGGTCACGCTGATTCTGCTGTCGGCCTTCGCCATCATCATGCTACCAAGGCAATTCCACGTCACGGTTGTCGAGAATAGAACGGCGCGTGAGCTTCGACTCGCCGGCTTGCTGTTCCCGCTTTATCTCGTCGCCATCAATCTCTTCGTGCTGCCAGTGGCGATCGGTGGCCTGCTGACGTTCGGCGGCAACGGCAACGCAGACCTCTACATGCTCTCGCTGCCGCTTGCCGGGCAGATGCCGGTCGTCTCGCTGATCACGTTCATCGGCGGCTTTTCAGCCGCGACGGCGATGGTGATCGTCGCGTCGGTCGCGCTGTCAATCATGGTGTCGAACGACATCATCATGCCGATCTTCCTGCACCGAAAGCTGACCGACCGTACAGGACAGCGCAACGATTTCGCCAAGACGCTGCTCAACGTCAGGCGCAGCGCGATCTTCGCGGTGCTGCTGCTCGGCTACGCCTATTACCGCTCGACCGACAGCACAACGGGACTAGCTTCGATCGGCCTCCTTTCCTTCGCCGCAATTGCGCAGATGGCGCCGGCCCTTTTCGGCGGCCTTGTCTGGCGGCGGGCCAACGCGCGTGGCGCCATCCTCGGGCTGACATCGGGCTTCGTGATCTGGGTCTACCTGCTGTTCCTGCCCTCGCTTGGCGGACCGGACTATTCGGGCGTTGCAAGCGCGGTGCTCGGCTTCATCTTTCCCGGCACGACGATCTTCACGGGTAACGCTGCTGATCCGCTGGTCAACGCCACGGTGATGAGCCTGCTCGTCAATACGGCCTTCTTCGTCATCGGTTCGGTGACCCGCAATGCGCGACCGCTCGAACGCATCCAGGCCGGAATCTTCGTCAAGCGGCAGTCCCGTACGCAGTTTGCGACGCGCGGCTGGAAGACCCGCATCAGCGTCGGCGATCTGAAGGCAACGGTCTCGCGCTATCTTGGCGAGGAGCGCATGAAGCGGTCGTTCCAGACCTACCAGCAAAATTCGGGCCGCGATCTTGAGGATGACCAGCCGGCCGACATGGCGCTCATTCACTTTACCGAACAGCTGCTCGGCAGCGCCATCGGCTCCTCGTCGGCCCGACTCGTGCTGTCGCTGATCCTTCAGAAGGTGGAAGACGCCTCCGCCGATACCGCCTGGCTGCTCGACCAGGCAAGCGAGGCGCTGCAATATAACCAAGACATGCTGCAGACCGCACTGTCGCAGATGGACCAGGGCATCGCGGTCTTCGACAGCTCGAACAACCTGACGATCTGGAACCGGCGTTTCCGGCAGTTGCTCGACCTGCCGGAGAATGCCGGACAAGTGGGTTTCCCGCTTGCCGACATCGTGGCAATCCTCAGCCAGCGCGGCGATGTTCCGGCCGGCGAGGTCAACCAGACCGTTCGCCACTTCCTGACGCTGGACAAGCCGTTCGCACTGGTGCTTGGCGGCGGCGAGCGCATCATCGAAGTCCGCTCCAATGCCATGCCGGATAAGGGCATCGTCGCAACCTTCACCGACATCAGCCAGCGGGTCGCCGCCGACCGGGCCCTGAAGCAGGCGAACGAAACCCTGGAACAGCGCGTCGCCGAACGCACGGCAGAGCTCACCCGCGTCAACCACGAACTCGGCGAGGCGCGGGCCGCGGCGGATGAAGCCAGCCTCGGGAAGACCCGCTTCTTCGCCGCCGCCGGCCACGACATCCTGCAGCCGCTCAATGCCGCCCGGCTCTATTCCTCGGCGCTGGTCGAGCGCATGGGCCAATCCGAAAGCAGTGCGATCGTTCGCAACATCGATTCCGCGCTGGAATCGGTCGAGACCATCCTTGGCGCCGTGCTTGACATTTCGCGCCTTGACACCGGAGCGATGCGGCCGCGCCTCGCCTCCGTGCCGCTTTCCGATCTGCTGGAGCGAATCCAGACCGACTTCGCGCCGATCGCCCGCGAGAAGAAGCTGAAGCTGGTGGTGATGCCCACCTCGCTGCGGGTTCGCTCCGACCCCAACCTGCTTCGCCGCCTGGTGCAGAACCTCGTCTCCAACGCGATCAAATACACGATCGACGGCAAGGTGCTGGTCGGCGCGCGCCGGCGCGGAAGTCAGGTCGTCATCCAGGTCATGGATTCTGGGATCGGCATTCCGCCGTCGAAGTTCCGGACCGTCTTCAAGGAATTCGCCCGGCTCGACGAAGGCGCCAAAACGGCCTCCGGCTTGGGGCTCGGCCTCTCGATTGTCGATCGTATCGCGCGCGTCCTCAACCATCCGGTGGAACTGCAGTCAACACACGGCAAGGGCACGGATTTCCGGATCGTCATGCCGCGTGATGCCTCGCGGCTTGCCGAGCGCGTCGGCGCTGCCCAACCGATGGAGCATTCGGCGCAGAGCCTCAAGGGACTGAAGGTCCTGTGCGTCGACAACGAGCCGCATATTCTGGAAGGCATGCAGCTCCTGATCAGCGGCTGGGGCTGCGAGGTTCGATGCCTGGACTCGCTACGGGCGGTCCGCGCGCTTGATACGCGCCAAGCACCGCCCGATGTGATTATCGCCGATTATCACCTTGGCGACGGCACCGGGATTTCGGCCATCGTCACGCTCCGGGAACGGTTCACGGCGTTCATTCCGGCCCTCATCGTGACGGCAGACCGCACACCCGAGGTTCGTGCCGAAGCCGAGCGGCACGGTATCGGCATCCAGCACAAGCCCGTGCGCCCGGCAGCGCTGAGGGCCTATATCACGCAGATTTCCGCTCAGAAGCGTACGGCGGCGGAGTGACGTCCATGTCCTTCGTCATCATGTCGGTCACGAGGCTGCGCACCCGTTCTGCGCTCGGCACGTCGCCGAACAGAATGCGGTAGATAATCGGCGCAACGACCTGATCCATCACGGCGTCGACCGGCGGAAAGCTTTCGCCGCGTGCAAGCGCCCGCTCGCTCAGCAGTTCCATCTGTTCTCGCGTGAAGGCGCAGCACTTGCAGGCGTTGGCATTGTCTTGCGCGGCCAACACGTCGCGGATCATCTCGCGTCCGACGTCGGAGGACATTTCTTCGGCATATTGTTCCGCCCAGGCCTCGAGGTCTCCCCTGCCGCTGCCGGTGTCGATCGGCTGCATATCGGGGCGCAGGCGTTCGACCGCCACGTCAGCCAGTAATTCCTGCAGGTCGCCCCAGCGACGGTAGATCGTCGATGGGGTGACGCCGGCCTTTGCGGCAATCAGCGGGATCGTGACGTCCGCGCGCTCCATGCCCGAAAGCAATTCGCGGACCGCCTGATGCACCGAAGCCTGCACCCTGGCACTGCGGCCACCCGGCCGGAGATTTTCCTTTGCTGCCATTTCTAACGTCCTGTCTTCCCGCCCGGCGCATGGTTCAAAATCTTTGACCGATCCATTAACGCAAATTATTTGCTTTTAGTGTCGGATCGACCTACATGGCTAACGCAACGAATTAGCTTTAAGAGGCTTATATATGTTCCGCGCCGCCAATTCCACAACGACCTCGCGCAATCCGATCCCTTTCCACGCGATCACGCTCGCGACCTTCTTCGGCGCTTCGGCAGCGCCTACACCACTCTACCGGATCTATCAGGAAAACCTCGCGCTCTCTCCGGTGCTGATCACGGTAATCTTCGCGGTCTATGCCTTCGCGCTTCTTGCCGCATTGCTCATCGCCGGCTCGATCTCCGACCACCTTGGCCGCAAGCCGGTGATCTTCACGGCCCTCGTCATGGAGATCATCGCCATGGCGCTGTTCGTCGTTGCAAGCGGCCCAGGCTGGTTGATTGCTGCGCGGATTGTGCAGGGCCTGGCGACGGGCATCGCCGGCGCGTCGATCGGCGCAGCGCTCGTCGACGTCGACCGCGCGAAGGGACAGCTCGTCAACTCCATCGCACCGCTCTCGGGCATGGCCGTTGGCGCCATCGGCACCAGCGCCTTGATCCAATACGGACCTTTCCCGCTTCACCTCGTCTACGCCATCCTGCTCGCTGCCTTCGTCGGACAGGCCAGCGCCATCTGGGCGACCCGCGAGACCGGCGGCCGGCGGCCGGGATTCTGGAACTCCCTGAAGCCGACGATTTCGATCCCACCGCAGGTCAAGCGCCCGCTCACCCTGGTCACGCCGATCAACATCGCAAATTGGACGCTCGGCGGCTTCTATCTCTCGCTGGTCCCCTCGCTGGTCGCCAGCACAACCGGCAGCCGAGCGCCGCTGACGGGCGGAGCGATCGTAACGGCGCTGATGGTCTCGGGCGCGGTTGCGGTCTATCTCAGGCGCGGCAAGTCCGGTGCGGCCAACCTCGGTTTCGGCACGACCGCGACCACGCTTGGCATTCTGACCGTCGTCGCCGGCGTCCACCTCGGCAACGTACCGCTGCTGCTCGTCGGCACGCTCCTGGCGGGCGCCGGGTTCGGCACAAACTTCCTTGGTTCGATCGGCACGATCATGCCGCTCGCCAAGGCCGACGAACGCGCCGGTCTGCTGTCCGCTTTCTACATCCAGAGCTATCTGGCTTTCAGCCTCCCGGCCATCCTCGCCGGCTTTCTGGCCAAATCGCTTGGCTACCAGCTGACTACTGACCTTTATGCAACGGCGATCATTCTGGTGACGGGAGCCGGACTGCTCGGCCTCCGCGCCGAACGCAGCAGGGCTGCAAGGCTGCCGGCTTGAACTAGAGGTAGCTCGTCACCGCTGGCTCGTTCCACCAGTTGTCGTGGCGCCCATCCATGTAGCGGATGGGCAGCGCAGCAAGCTCCTCCGGAGATATGTTGTCGAGGCAGGCGATATTGATCGAAACATAGTCCCCGCCAATCTCGGGGATATGCCCGTGCCCGTAGGCATGCAGGCCACATGTCGGGCAGAAGCGGTGGTGGCCGCTCATCGTTGCGAACTGATAGTCGGCGGCCGCCGTCTCCTCGCATAGCAGACGGAAATCCTCGGGCTTCACGACCGCGCCCCAATAGCGCCGCTTGCCGCAGACCGAGCAATTGCAGCGGCCGGTGCCGGCCTGGAGATCGGCATCGACCTCGTAGCGGATTTTGCCGCAGTGACAGCTGCCCGTGTAGGTCTTTTTCATGGAATTTCCTCCTCCGGCCCTTTGCAATGGCGTCCGATCATGACAATATGTTGTCATGCTTGACGAGATACACAAACGACAACATGTTGTCAAACAAAATCGCCCAAAGCGGACTGCCGAAGGCGATGCCTTCTCGCTATTTGCTATCACCGCATTGCGGCTCGCAGGCCGGCTGACCGCCGCCGGCGACGACTTGGCGAGGCCGACCGGGCAGACGAGTGCTCGCTGGCAGGTGCTTGCAGGCGCGCGAAGTGGCGCGCATTCCGTGGCGCAGATCGCCCGGCTGCTCGGGATTGCCCGGCAGGGCGTGCAACGGCTGGCGGATACGCTCGAAGGTGACGGGCTGATCAGCTACGTCGACAACCCGCAGCATCAGCGCGCCAAACTGGTTAAATTGACCGATGAAGGCGAAACCCGCCTCGCCGCGATCGACATAGCGCAGGCGGAGTGGGCCGATAGGCTCGGGCAGTCGTTCACATCAGCCGAACTCGATGCGGCCCGAGCCGTCATGACCAGACTGATCGAAACTCTCGACGCGGAAACCGGGAAGGCACAGGCCGGCTATGGCGCCTAGTCGGCCTGAAGCAATTAACCTATGGATATCTGCCGGAAAGGACGCGAGCAGTCGCCGGGTTCCCCCCCTAAGCCGGCGGCTATCGTATATAGAGCAACGCAAGATTAGGCGCCGTGGCCAGCCTGCGGCCCGTCGGAATTCACATTGGCTGCATGCGCTTCAAGGATGGCGGCGGCTATGACTTTCTGAAGCTCATAGACCAGTGTGCGTGACCGCTTTCGATCCAGATCCTGCGCCGCCTTCGCAAGATTCAATCCCTCGTTGAGGACTATATGGTGAGCTCGCGTCAGCGCCCAACTCTCAATATCAAGACCTATCATTCGGAATCTCCGCCAAATCATTCAGCATCAACGACATTCACCGAATCACGATACGCAGAGCACTTACGCAGCAAGAAGAATCATAGTTGCAATATTTTGCAAATAACATTTTCGGAAGAATACGCGCCGAATGCGAAATTTCTTCTTGAGCTGCGATAGATACAACCGCACCGCCTCTGAGCCTGCACGAACTGAATCCAGGCTCTGCTCACAAATACTCGGCGAAGCTTGCACGGACCTGCACACCATGGCGCGCATTTTGATCGATCTCCCGTAAGCGCACGGGAGATCGGAGGGCGCGGTAATCAGACCTTGGTGGCGGGCGCCTTGTTGCGCTCCAGCAGCGCCTTCACCGTAACGTCGTTGATCTTGCCGCTCGGCTCCTGGCCGATCGATTTCTGGAAGTTCTTGATCGCCGCGACCGTCTTCGCGCCCATCTCGCCGTCCGGCTGGCCGGCGTCGAAACCGTTGTTGTTGAGGATCGCCTGGATGTTGCGGATCGCTTTCTTCATGTCGACGGTCGAGGTCTTGGTGGCATTGCCGACCCACTCATCCGGGACGTCCACGCCATTCGCCTTGCTATCGAGCGGTGCAGCCTTCCAAAGGTCGGCCTTGGCGCGCGCCTTTTCGAGCTGATCCGGCTTCATTGCGTTGGCGACCTCGTCACGTTTCTGTGACGCGTCCTTGTCGCCGCCCTTGGCGGCAATCGCGAACCACCTGTAGGACTCGGTCAGATCCTGCGCGACGCCATTGCCGCGGGCGCAAAGGATCGCCAGATTGAACTGGCTGTCGGTGATGCCGAGATTGGCTGCCTTGACGAACCAGTCCGCAGCCGTCTTGTAGTCCTGCTGGCCCAGCGCGCCGGAGGCATAGAGCACGGCGAGATTGTGCATCGCGCTGGCGTTGCCCTGGTTTGCCGCCTGCTCGTAATACTGCTTCGCCTTGGCGACATCGCGATCGACACCCGTGCCCTTCTCGTAAATGTTGCCGAGACGGTATTCTGCCGGCGCGAAGCCCTTGTCCGCAGCGAGCCGATACCAATTTGCCGCCTCCTTCGGATCGACGGCGATGCCGGCGCGGCCTTCGCTATAGCGAGCGCCGATCTCAAAGAGCGCCAGCGCATCGCCGTTCTTGGCGGCATCGGCGAGCGACTTCGGCTGCACGACATCGGGAACGGCAATACCCGCTGTTTCCACGGCCGGGGCGGCGGGCGCAGCCGCCATCCCTGCGGCGACCGGGGCCGCGTCCTTGGCAACGAATCCGGACGCGTCCTGCAGAGCGCCGGATGGCGCAAGCGGGGTGGCCGCGTCGCCGCTCAGCGGTGCGGTTGCGGTCAGATGGTCGGGTGCTGCCGGCGCGCGTACCGGATCGGCGCTTGCAAGCGGCGCGACCGGGGCTTCTGCGGCCGGGACTTCCGGAGCGGTCGCTTCGGCCTGGTCCGGTGCCGTTTCGCTGTCGGGCGGCAGGGCGTTGCTGGACGAATCCGTCAGCAGGGCAACTTTGGCGGACGGCGCCGGTTGGCCGCTCGTCAGCGTGCGGGCCAGCGGGAACGCCATGATCGCCAGCAGCACGGCGCCGACGGCAAGCAGGATCGGGCGCCGGAAGCGCGAGAAGGCACTACCCTTCACGGCATCCTTGTCCTTTGCCTTCTTCTCGGCCTTGACGGGCTTGGCGGCCGGTTCGGTTTCCAGCGCTGCAGCCTGCGCGGCGCGGCGGGCAGCCGCAATATAGTCGGCGCGCTCGTTTTCAGTCGCCGGCTTGACGTTCGTCCGCGCAGCGTTCTGGCTGGCACGTACACGCTCCAGGATCTTCTTGATGTCAGGCGCACCCGAGCCCGGCTCCAGTGGCTCGTTGGCGGCTTCCGGCGGCATCACGTCGACGGGATCGATGGAAGGAGCGGGATCAATAAGGGTGCGTTCAGCGGCAGGGGTCTCTGCCTTTGCCTTCTTGCTCGGCAGCAGACGCTTTCCGAGGCTGGAAAGCAGGCTGCCCTTCGAGGGGCCTGTGGAAGATGCCGGCTTGGTCGCGGCCTCAATCGCGATCGCACTGGTGTCGGTTGCAGCCATGACCGGCACGGCGGGCGCTTCTTCGGCGACTTCGGGCTGACGGCTTGCCGGGGCGCGGGTTCCGAACACCGCCGGTTTCTGCGCTTCTTCGGCGCCAGCCTGCATTATTGCGTAGGTATCGACTGCGAAATCGACATCGGCGGCAGGCATTCTCAGCGCCGGCCTTGCGATAGCGCGGTCTTCCATCATGTCCAATCGCTCGGCGATCTGGACCAGGGTTTCGTGCAGGGCCTGGAAGGTCTTGTGCGTGCGCTCGTCGCTGCTGCGGCTGAGATCCTCGAGTTGGCGCAGATCTTCGGCAAGCGCATTGAGCGCCGACATATCGGCCGCAGCCGGCGCGCCGCCTTGCAGGGCGCCGCTTCTCGCATAGGCCTCGACCACCGCTTCGGCCGCCTGGCGGGCAGCCTCGATGATATATTCGTCGCTAGTCGCCATATAGTCTTCGATCGCGCCCATGCGGCGGTCGAAATCCGCCGGCAGCTCGGCCGCGGGCCGCGGCTCGCTCATCAGCGCCGACAGGTTTGCGATCTGGTCCTCAAGATTCTTCAGCGCATATGGATCGGCCGCCGGTGCAGCGGTGCTTTCCTCCAGGCGCGCGACGATGTCGCTGAGCCTGCTTTCGATGCGGCGGAACGCGCTGTCGTCCACCGGAGCGGCGACAGGCTGGAGCGGCTGGAAATCCATTTCGTCAATACGGCGCGCAAGATAGTCCAGGCGCTGCGCAAGCGCGTCGTTGACCGAGCCAACCTCGAGCGCATCGATCTTGCGCGAGATGTCGGCAAGCGCACCCGTCAGCTCCGGCTGCGGTGCAGCCTTGTGGCTCTGCTCGAGCAGGTAGGACAGGTGCTCCAGGCGCTCGTCGAGGCGCGAGGTTGCCTCGGCATTGGCGAGTTCCTCGACGCGCAGCGTCAGGATTTCAAGCCGATCGGCCAGGCCATCAGCCGGCGCCGCGCGGCTCGCGACGCTATGACCCATCATATCGATCTGTTCGCCCAGGGCGTTCAGGCGGCCTTCGAGGCGATGCATCATGGCCGGATCGCCGCTGCCGGCGGCGCGACCGGTTGCCGCGATGGCGCGGCTGATTTCATCGAGCCGGCCATCGACCGCTGCAAACTGCTCGGCCATCGCCCGATCGTGCGGCTGGATCATGCTGCCGAACTGCTCCATCGCCGTCGCGATGGAGATAAGCTTGTCTTCCAGCGCCCGAACGGCGGGGCTTTCGCCCATGCCGCCGATATGGCGCTTGATATCATCGAGCCGGTAGGCAAGCGCCACCAGCTCTTCCTGCAGACCGGCCGTGTCGAGTGCATGCAACTGGTGCTCGAAACCGTCCCAGCGGGTTTCCATGTGGCGGATTGAATCTTCGCGTGCGAGCCCGTCCATGAGCGAGCGCAGCTCTTCGAACTCGCCGCGCAACCCTTGCGCCTCGGGCGCAGTGGAGCGACCGGCAAGCTGATCGATGCTACTCGCAAGGCGGCTCATGTCGGCGCGGATGTCATCGGCGAAGCGGCGGTCTTCCGCCCCGACCTTGATGCTGCGGATCTCTTCGCGCAGCGCGTTCATTTCGCGCGTCACGCCATCGGAGATGTCGCGCTTCAGGTCCTGGCGAAGATTGACGAGCGCCTGCGCGATCTCGGTCATGGTGTCTTCGGCAGCGCGGTGGGCCGGTTGCGGCGCGGCCGGCTGCGGCGCGGCGGAACGCGGCGCGCGTTCGGCAACCGGGAGCGGCGCACGGGGAGAGGCCGACGGCTCCCGCGTGTACGGTGCGGGCTCGCGCACCGTCGGGCGTTCGCGGCTTGCCTCCAGAATGCGCTGGCGCTGGCGAATTTCAGCGAAGGGATCCGGCCGCGCTTCGGCGGCATAAGGCGCGCGGGCGGCATAAAGATCGGCGTAGCTCTCGCGCTCCGGCGCCGCTGGACGCTGGCGCTGGTCGCGAGCACCAGTGCCGATCAGCCCCTCGATCCTCGCCTCCAGACCTTCGATGGTGCGGTTCAGCGCATCGAGCGACGCCCTGTCGGAATGCCGTGGGGAATTTGATCGCGATCCGTTCATCTTCTTGCTCGCTTCGTCTGTCCGAACCCTCGTCAGGGCCGATCATTGGCTTTTCCGTCAGCGCCGCACCGGAATGCGGACGAGAGCACCATTCATGAAGGGATAATCCATTAGACTTTCCGCAACCTGTACGGCGTAGCGGCATTCCATGGAACGCGAGACTGGAAAAAGGAATGCAGGTCGCCAATGCTCAGACCGCACCTTTCACGAAACGTGGTAAACAACCCGTTAACCAGCGTGAGATTTTTTTAACTTTTCAGGATTTTGAGCCGGTTTCCGTGCTGAAACCGGCCGACATCGCTCCGCGTGCAATCGTAGGCGGCAAAGCCATGTTAGTCCGATATCAGAACGATTCCGTCCATGGCCGCAACTCGATTTCCTGCGACCATGCGCTCCTATGCTGCAGCAGGACATCGATGTAGCTTTGCGCAATGGCATCGGGATCGAGCGTCGCATCCGGCTTGGCCGGGTCTTCCTGACGCATCCTTGAACGGATGGCGCCGTCGATGATGAAGTGGGCGACGTGAATTCCCTTCGGCCCCAGCTCGCGGGCAGCGCTCTGGGCAAGGCCGCGAAGCGCGAACTTGCCCATGGCAAACGCGGCGGACTGGGCATATCCCTTGATGCTCGCCGTCGCCCCGGTAAACAGGATCGCGCCATGCCCATGCGGGATCATGCGCTTTGCAGCCTGCTGGCTGACCAGAAAGCCACCATAGGCGCTGATTGCAATTGCCTGTTCGACAGCGACCGGGTCGAGCTCGGTCAAAGGACCGCGCAGGCGGCCGCTGGCGTTGTAGACGACGACCTCAGGATCGCCAATCGCAGACGCGGCGTCGTCAAAGAGTGCTGCGACGGAAGCCGGCTGCGCGGCATCCGTGGCAAAGGTCCTTGCGCCGGTCTCACCGGCCAGTTCGTTCAGCTTGTCGATGTTGCGCGCTGCCAGCGCGACCTTGACGCCACGCGCCGTCAGTTGGCGCGCAAGCGAGGTACTGAGGCCTGGCCCTGCACCGACGATGAGAGCCGAACTGTAAGGAAACTCAGTCATGCCTGTCGTCCTCCGGATCGATGTCGCCGAAATCCAAACCGCAGAACACGGCATCAAGCTCGCCAGCGGATTTTACACCCGCCGCGCCTTGATCGTATTCATCACGAAGCTGGTCTCGATAGTATCGACGCATTTCAGCCGGGCAATCTTTTCCTTGATGAAACGCTCATAATCCTCGAGCCCCGAACTCATCACCTTCAGCACATAGTCACGCGATCCGGTGACCAGATGGCACTCGAGCACCTCGTCCCATCCGCGAACGGCGCTCTCGAACATCTCAATCTCGTCCTCGTGCTGGCGGCTGAGCCTGACGGAAGCCAGTGCCGTCATCGTCCAGCCGTCGACGGCTGGATCGACGAGCGTCGTGTAACCCTGGATGATCGCCGCGTCCTCCAGCCGGCGTAGGCGACGAAGGCAGGCGGATGCGGAGAGCCCGACACGCTCGGCGAGCTCGTTGTTTGGAAGGCGGGCATCGCCCATCAATTCCCTAAGGATCTTCCGGTCCATGTCGTCAGCAATTTTCTGCGTCACAACTCTTCATTCTCCGCAATAAGTTGCATCAGAGAGCACAGGAGCGCTGCAAATAGCAAGAACAGTCCTCGCGTTCTGATATAATTTGCGAGCATCACGCGCATCTCTTGAGGAGACGACAATGACCGCACCACACCCTTCCAAGACTCATATCGGCAACCACGCCCTGCATCCCGAAACGCAGATGCTGAACTATGGCTACGACCCGGAACTGTCGGAAGGGGCGGTGAAGCCGCCGGTGTTCCTGACATCGACATTCGTCTTCAAATCCGCCGAGGATGGCCGGGATTTCTTCGATTACGTATCCGGCCGCAAGGAGCCACCTGCCGGCAAGGGTGCGGGGCTCGTCTATTCCCGATTCAATCATCCCAACAGCGAAATCGTCGAAGACCGGCTTGCCGTCTATGAGCGTACAGAAAGTTGCGCGCTCTTCTCATCCGGCATGTCGGCCATCGCGACGACGCTGCTTGCCTTCGTGCGCCCGGGCGACGCCATCCTGCATTCCCAGCCACTCTACGGCGGAACCGAGACGCTGCTGGCAAAGACGTTCCTCAACCTCGGCGTCGCGGCTGTCGGCTTCGCCGATGGCGTCAGCGAAACGTCGGTTCAGGCCGCCGCCGAAGACGCCATGGCCAAGGGCCGGGTGTCTGTGATCCTCGTCGAGACGCCTGCCAATCCGACGAACAGCCTCGTCGAGGTCGCGATGATCCGCCGTGTCGCCGACGCGATCGGCAGAAAACAGGGCCACACGCCGATCGTCGCCTGTGATAACACGCTGCTTGGCCCTGTCTTCCAGCGGCCGATCGAACACGGCGCCGATATCTCGCTCTATTCGCTGACCAAATATGTCGGCGGCCATTCGGATCTGATCGCCGGCGCGGCGCTCGGCCCGAAGGCCGTCATGAAGCAGGTCAAGGCGTTGCGCGGCGCCATCGGCACGCAGCTTGATCCGCACTCCTGCTGGATGCTCGGCCGTTCGCTGGAAACGCTGCAGATTCGTATGGAGCGGGCCAACAACAATGCCCGCGTCGTTGCCGACTTCCTGCGCGAGCATCCGAAGGTCGACGGGATTCACTATTTGCCCTATCACGACGTCAGTTCGCCAGTTGGGCGCACCTTCGCGGCGCAGTGCAGCGGTGCGGGATCGACCTTCTCCTTCGACATCAAGGGCGGCCAGCCGGCATCCTTCAAGTTCCTGAACGCCCTGCAGATATTCAAGCTGGCGGTCAGCCTGGGCGGCACGGAATCGCTCGCCAGCCATCCGGCAACGATGACCCATTCCGGCGTGCCGGCCGAGGTCCGCCAACGGATCGGTGTTCTGGAATCAACCATCCGCCTGTCGATCGGCATCGAGCATCCGGACGATCTCGTCGCCGATCTGCAACAGGCGCTGGACGCGGCGTGAATTTAACGGCGGCTTAGGCGGCCGCCGTTTCCCTCACATCGTCGAGCAGGAAATGCGCGACGATGTATTTCGTCGTGTAGTGGCGGCCGCTGTCGGAAATATTGTCGACGCTGCCGCCATCGGCAGGGTGCCAGCGATGGTAGTGCGGACTGGTGGTGATCAGCGTGATCGCCTTGCCGGCCCTCTTGCCGTCGAGCCGGAAGCGCATTTCGGCCAGCGGCCAGATGCGCTCATAGTCATCCATTGAAATGCGGACTTTCAGTGCCTTGCGGCTGACCGCTTCGCTGTGCGTGCCGTCCTCATGCTCCACCGCCGGCAGCTCCAGCGTGACTTCCTCGGCTCCGTCCAGGATGGAATTGAACTCTTCCGGCCACATCCGTCTCATAAAATCGCTCCTCCAAGCTCTTTCCTCGGTCTGCCTGCGAAGTCTAGCGCGTCTTCGTTCGGACGCAACCCGGTTGCGTGGCGAGGAGGCCGGTGGAGGCTCCTTCGGAGCACCTCAGGATGAGGGCGGAGCAGCCGTGGCGCAGGATTGGAGACGGTACGCCCAGAGCAAGGAAGTCGTCGGCGATTTTATTGACGCCGCACTAACGACCGGCCTTAATCCCTCAAAAGGCGCACCAACGACCAGCCCTCATCCTGAAGTGCTCCGCAGGAGCCTCGAAGGACGAGGGCGGGTGATTGCTAGAATGACAGAGCGGTGACCGCGCATTTGCCTTTCAGCTCGCGACCCGCGTCTTACAGATAGGCTTGCTCGAGCTTCGCGATATCGAGTTTCACCATGCCGAGCATGACCTCGGTGACGCGCTTGGCGCGCTCCCGATCCGGATCAGCGATCATCTCGATCAGCGCCCGCGGAACTATCTGCCAGGAAAGGCCCCAGCGGTCCTTCAGCCAGCCGCACTGCTCTTCGACGCCGCCTTTTTTCAGGAAGGCGTTCCATATCCGGTCGATCTCAGCCTGCGTTTCGCATTCGACCGAGATCGAGAAAGCGTGGTTGAAGGCGTCGAGCGGGCCGGCTTCCATCGCGACAAAATCCTGCTTCCCGAGCTTGAAGTCGATGATCTTGACGCTGCCCGGAGGGCCGCTCGGCGTTTCCGCCGGCAGGATGGTGGTGCGCCCCATGGACGAATTGGGAATGGTCGCCACATAGAATTCGACGGCTTGCTGGACGTCCTTCTCGAACCAGAGATTCGAACTGACCTTGAGCATGGATTTGTCCTCCTCGTAGCTGCTCTGACGAAATGTTCGACAGCCCTAGGACGTTCCCCGCCCGCCATTCCCGACACCGTGTCATCACAAATTCGAGGATCTGCGAAATTTGACGTTTACGCAAACGTCAATATTTTGTAAGAGACTCTCAAATGCCGGCCTCGACCGGCGTGCCGAATTGGAGGAATTCGAACAATGCCAGTCTACAAGGCCCCGGTTAACGACACGCTCTTCGTGCTGAACGACGTGCTCGGCCTGGAACGCTACAACAATCTCCCGGGGTTTGCCGATGCGACGCCTGACATGATCGAGGCGATTCTCGGCGAGGCTGCGAAGATTGCCGAAGAAGTGCTCTTCCCGCTGAACTATTCCGGCGACCAGGAAGGCTGCGTCCGCCGCGAAGACGGTTCCGTCTCCGTGCCCAAAGGCTTCAAGGAAGGCTACGACGCCTACTGCCAGGGCGGCTGGACGGGACTTGCGGTCCCCGAGGAATTCGGCGGCCAGGGCCTCCCCTATACGTTGCACGCCGCCGTCGGTGAATATACGTCGGCCGCCAACATGTCGCTGATGATGTATCCGGGGCTGACCCAGGGCGCGATCGCCGCAATTGTCGTCCACGGCTCGGACGAGCAAAAGCAGACCTATCTGCCGAAGATGGTCTCCGGCGAATGGTCCGGCACCATGAACCTTACCGAGCCGCATTGCGGGACCGATCTCGGCCTCCTGCGCACCAAGGCCGTGCCTCAAGGTGACGGCAGCTACAAGATCTCGGGCCAGAAGATCTTCATCTCCGCCGGCGAGCACGACATGACCGGCAACATCGTGCATCTGGTGCTGGCGCGCATCGAAGGCGCGCCTGATGGCACCAAGGGCATTTCGCTGTTCATCGTGCCGAAGCATCTCGTCAAATCGGATGGCACACCGGGCGAGCGCAATCAGGTCTCCTGCGGCGCGATCGAGCACAAGATGGGCATTCATGGCAACGCCACCTGTGTCATGAACTATGACGAGGCGACCGGTTTCCTCATCGGCGCGGAGAACAAGGGCCTCAACGCCATGTTCGTGATGATGAACGAAGCCCGCCTCGGCGTCGGTCTACAGGGTCTGGCGATCGCCGAAATCGCCTATCAGAACGCCGTCAACTATGCCCGCGAGCGCATCCAGGGCCGCTCGCTCTCCGGCCCGAAGGCGCCTGATAAAAAGGCTGACCCGATCATCGTGCATCCCGACATTCGCCGTTCGCTGATGACGATCCGCGCCTTCAACGAGGCAGGCCGCGCGTTCCTGCTCTGGACGGCGCTGAAATCCGACATCGCCCACCGCTCGGCGGACGAGAAGGAGCGCCAGACTGCCGATGACATTCTGGGTCTCGTCACCCCGATCCTCAAGGGCGTCCTGACCGACAAGGGCTTCGACCACGCCGTCATGGCCCAGCAGGTGTTCGGCGGCCACGGCTACATCGAAGAGCACGGCATGAGCCAGTATGTGCGCGATGCCCGCATCGCCATGATCTACGAAGGCGCCAACGGCATCCAAGCGCTCGATCTGGTGGGCCGTAAGCTCGGCTTGAACGGCGGCCGCGCCGTCATGGCGCTCTTCAAGGAGATCGGCGATTTCTGTGAAGAGAACCGCGACGACGAGAAGATGACGTTCTTCACCAAGAACCTGAAGAAGGGGTTGAACGACGTGCAGTCGGCGACCATGTGGTTCATGCAGCACGCCATGGCCAAGCCCGACAATGCCGGCGCAGGCTCGACCGACTACATGCACCTCTTCGGTCTCGTCGTCCTTGGCTATATGTGGGCGAAGATGGCAAAGGCTGCCGAGGATGGCCTTGCAAGCGGCGACGACGCCCGCGAAAGCTACCTTCGCAACAAGCTCGTCACGGCCCGTTTCTTCATGGAGCGGATCATGCCGGAAACGGCGCTGCGCAAGGCCCGCATCGAGACCGGCGCAGAAACGATGATGACCTTGGCCGCCGAGGCTTTTTGAGTTCAACGGCGCCCGACGCCGATAGGGAGATGAGACAATGACCAAGGTTTTCATTTACGACCACGTGCGCACGCCACGCGGCCGCGGCAAAAAGGACGGTTCGCTGCACGAGGTGCCGTCGGTGCGCCTTGCCGCCAAGACGCTGGAAGCGATCCGAGACCGCAATGGACTCGATACAGCAACCGTCGACGACATTATCATGGGCTGCGTCGATCCTGTCATGGAAGCCGGCGCGGTCATCCCGCGCGGGGCGGCCTTCGAGGCCGGCTATTCGACCAAGGCGCCTGGCATGCAGATATCCCGCTTCTGCGCTTCCGGCCTCGACGCCGTGAACTTCGGCGCGGCGAAGATCGCGCAAGGCGCCGATGACATCGTCATTGCAGGCGGCGTCGAAAGCATGTCGCGCGTCGGTCTCGGCATGTCGGGCGGCGCCTGGTTCATGGACCCGTCGGTGAACTTCCCGGCCTACTTCATGCCGCAGGGCGTCTCGGCCGACCTGATTGCCACCAAATACGGCTTCTCGCGCGACGACGTCGACGCCTACGCGGTCGAAAGCCAGAAGCGGGCGGCAAACGCCTGGGAGAAGGGCTACTTCAAGAATTCCGTCATCCCGGTCAAGGACCAGAACGGCCTGACGATCCTTGCCCATGACGAGCACATGCGTCCCGGCACCGACATGCAGGCGCTGGCAAGCCTGAACCCCTCCTTCCAGATGCCCGGCGAGATGGGTGGCTTCGAAGCCGTCGCGATCCAGGCCCATCCGGAGATCGAGCGCCTCAATTACGTCCACCACGCCGGCAACTCCTCTGGCATCGTCGACGGCGCGGCCGCCGTGCTGCTCGGCTCCAAGGCCGGCGGCGAAAGCATGGGCGTGAAGCCCCGTGGCCGCATCAAAGCCTTCGCCAATATCGGCTCCGACCCGGCGCTGATGCTGACCGGCCCGGTCGACGTCACCGAAAAGCTTCTGAAGCGCACGGGCATGACGCTTGCCGACATCGATCTCTTCGAACTCAACGAGGCCTTCGCCGCCGTCGTGCTGCGCTACTGCCAAGCGTTCGAGATCCCGCACGACAAGATCAACGTCAACGGTGGCGCGATCGCCATGGGCCACCCGCTCGGCGCCACCGGCGCGATGATCCTGGGCACGGTGCTGGACGAACTGGAGCGCCGCGACCTGAACACCGCGCTCGTCACGCTCTGCATCGGTGCCGGCATGGGCACCGCGACCATCATCGAACGCGTCTAAGGGAGAGAGACGATGACCTACAAGAATTTCACCGTCGAAACAGACGCAGACGGCATTGCCCTTGTCACCTGGGATATGCCTGGCAAATCCATGAACGTCTTCACCGAGGAGGTGATGGACGAGATGGACGCCATCGTTGATGCGGTCGTCGCCGACAGCGCTGTCAAGGGCGCGGTCATCACCTCCGGCAAATCGAGCTTCTCAGGCGGCGCGGACCTCTCGATGATCAAGTCGATGTTCTCGCTCTACCAGCACGAGAAGGCCGCCAACCCCGATGGCGCCGCGCAGAAACTCTTCGATCTCGTCGGCCGCATGACCGGCCTCTTCCGCAAGATCGAAACCTCGGGCAAGCCGTGGGTCTCGGCGATCAATGGCACCTGCATGGGCGGCGCCTTCGAGATGTCGCTCGCCTGCCATGGCCGCGTCGCCTCCAATGCCAAGTCGGTGAAGATCGCCCTGCCCGAGGTCAAGGTCGGCATCTTCCCGGGCGCTGGCGGTACGCAGCGCGTCTCGCGCCTGGCGGACGCCCAGTCGGCCCTGCAGATGATGACGACAGGCCAGTCGCTGACGGCAGCGCGCGCCAAGGCGATGAACCTCGTCCATCAGGTGGTCGAGCCGGATCAGCTGATCCCGTCCGCGAAACAGATGATCAAGGATGGCTTGAAGCCGGTCGCCCCTTGGGACGAAAAGGGCTTCAAGGCGCCAGGCGGCGGCATCTGGACGCCGGCCGCGGCCCAGCTCTGGCCGGCAGCTCCGGCTATCCTGCGCCGCGAGACATCAGGCAACTATCCGGCAGCACTCGCCATCCTGAAATGCGTCTATGAAGGCCTGCAGGTGCCCTTCGACACCGGTCTTAAGATCGAGCAGCGCTATTTCACCGAGATCCTGCAGACCAACGAAGCCTTCTCGATGATCCGTTCGCTCTTCATCTCCGTGCAGGAGCTCGGCAAAGGGGCCCGCCGCCCCGCCGGCGTTGCAAAGACGGAGCTGAAGAAGGTGGGTGTCGTCGGCGCCGGTTTCATGGGAGCCTCGATCGCCTATGTGACGGCCGCCGCCGGCATCCCCGTCACCCTTATCGACCGCGACATGGAAGCGGCGACCAAGGGCAAGGGCGTCGGTGAAGGCCTGGTGAAGGATGCAATCGGTAAGGGACGCCTTACGCAGGACGAGGGCGCGGCGCTGCTGGCGCGCGTCGTCCCCTCCGCAGACTATGCCGATCTGAAGGATGCCGATCTCGTCATCGAAGCCGTCTTCGAGGATCGCGAGGTCAAGAAGGCCGTAATCGAGGCCGTCGAGGCAGTGCTGCCGGAAGGCGCCATCTTTGCCTCCAACACTTCGACGCTGCCGATCACCGGCCTTGCCAAGAACTCCAAGCGTCCGCTCGATTTCATCGGCGTGCATTTCTTCTCGCCGGTCGAGAAGATGATGCTGACGGAAGTGATCCTCGGCAAGCAGACCGGCGACAAGGCGCTCGCCGTTGCGCTCGATTACGTCGCCGCCATCAAGAAGACGCCTATCGTCGTCAACGACACGCGCGGCTTCTTCGTCAACCGCTGCGTCTTCCGCTACATTCACGAAGCCTACGACATGCTGATCGAGGGCGTCCCGCCCGTCATGATCGAGAATGCCGCCAAAATGGCCGGCATGCCGGTCGGTCCGCTGTCGCTGAACGACGAAGTCGCGATCGATCTCTCGCAGAAGATCCTCAAGGCCACCGCTGCCGATCTCGGCGAGGCCGCCGTCGATCCGAAGCACATGGCACTGATCAACAAGATGGTCGACGAACTCGACCGCCGCGGCCGCAAGAACGGCAAGGGCTTCTACGACTATCCGGCGAAACCGGCCAAGAAGTCGCTTTGGCCGGAGCTGAGGACTTTCTACCCGCAGAAGAAGGCAGAAGAGGTCGATGTCGACGTGTTGAAGCAGCGTTTCCTCGTCACCATCGCGCTGGAAGCAGCGCGCACCATCGAGGAAGGCATCGTCACCGATCCGCGCGAAGCCGACGTCGGCTCCATCCTCGGTTTCGGCTTCGCCCCCTACACCGGTGGCGTGCTCTCCTACATCGACGGCATGGGCGTGAAGGCCTTCGTGGAACTTTGCGAGAAACTTGCGGCAACTTACGGCGCACACTTCAAGCCGACGGCGCTGCTGAAGGACATGGCCGCCAAGGGCGAAACCTTCTACGGTCGCTTCGACCCTTATGCGAAGGAGAAGGAGGCGGCGTGAGCTGCCTCTCCCTGTGCGATCGCTATTTTTGATTGCAGCGCCACAGAACGACACGCCAGGCTAATTTTCGACACGATCCCAGCCAAAGCTCCCTTCGCCAAACGACGACGGAGGCGCAATGTCTGGTATCCTGACCGCGATCATACTTGCAACGGTTTCGGCGAAAGTGCCGTCTGGCTTTTCCAATGGCGATCTTCTTCTCTCTGATTGCAGAGGCTCGCGCCAGTTCGTCGCGGGCTACGTCAGCGGTTGGATGGACAAGTGGAACAGGGACGATTACTTGGCCCGCCGTAACTTCGTGGATGCCGTTCCCACATCGAAAGCGATGGTGAACTCCGCATATTTTGCCAACTCCATCGGTGCGAATTTCTGTATTCCGGTCGGGACCACGGCCGCAGCCATAAGCGACATGCTGTACACATTCCTTGAGGAGAACCCGGGTGTCCGCGATGCCGCGAGCGACGACCTGATGATGACGCTGGTCGAAGGCAAGTACCGCTGCCCTTTGCCATAGGCGCGCTTAGGACGCCGGCAAACGCCAATCGTTCCGCCCGATCATGCGCCAATGCTTCAGCCGTAGGGGTGATAGAAGCGGTTAAGTCAGTCCGCAGCCGGAACCGGGCAACTCATGTCGCCTTCCTCGCATTTTAGATAGGCCTTCAGCTCTTTGGTGCGCGATTGGGTCAGCCCATCCAGGCACGTCGAATAGACCATCGGATAGACGCTGCCTCCTGCCACGCGGGAACTGGAAAACGTGCACTCGGCGTCTCGGAAGGCGACCCAGCTTCGCTGTGCCGAGACCAGTAGTTTGATGGTATCTGGATTTTTCAGACGCTGTTCGTCCTGCTTGTAGACCGAGTTGAGTTCGGCATCGAATTCTCTCAGCGACTGATCCGCGCATTCATTCATCGTCGCCTGGTCCTGGGTGTTCACGCAATCGTCGGCACGAGCGAGTGACGCTGGGCTAGCTATAGCTAGAAGTAATCCGATCAACAGTAGTCGATACGCCATCGCAATTTCCTTTTTCCGGAGAGGGCTGCCAATCAGGCACTTGCTCGAAGCATCACGAAGTTCAAGGGGCCGTGGGCGGTCTCGCCAGTTCCAGTCGGATTGCGACAGGACCTAAACTGTTGCACGGTCGCAAATCACTCTTTGGCGATAGACGCAGCGATCTTCTCCGCCTCGAGCCCGATTTCCCGGAGCAGGCCGGTCGGTACGGCGGTGAAGCCGCAAAAGTAGAGGCCGTCATTTGCCGGTTGAAGCTCGCCGCGGGCGGGGCCGTCGGCGCCGCCAAATCTCCCTTCGAAATCGGGCAGAAGCGCATCGAGCCCCGCCCGGTAGCCGGTCGCCAGGACGATCGCGTCGAACATGCCGGATCGGCCGTCCGCGAAATGCACACGCCGCTCCTCGGATTTCGTCACTGCGGGGAACACCTTGATATCCCCCGACCGGATGCGCTCGATCGTTCCGATGTTGATCAGAGGTGTGCGGCCCCTTTCGACGATGCCGGTCAGTGGTCCCCGTTTTGCCCTTTCCAGTCCGAATTTCCCGAGGTCGCCGAACCGCAGGCGCAGGATCGGCGCATTCACCGCATCGACCAGGCGATAGGGAAGGAACCGCTGGGCTATGGCGATGCTGGCGCTCGTCAGTCCGAACAGTTCAAGCGGCACGACATTGATCGGGCCGCGAACGGACATCCCGACATCAAGGCCGGCCTCGGCGCATTCAAGGGCGATCTCGCCGGCCGAATTGCCGAAGCCGACGACGAGGACGCGCTCAGCCGCAAGCGCCGCGGCATTCCTGAACTCCGAGGAATGGAGAAGCTTGCCCGCAAACAGCTCCTGTCCTTCCCAGGTCGGCCTTATCGGCGCGTTTGCGAGGCCGGTCGCGACAATGACGTTGCTCGCCTGGAATGTCCCCTCGGAACTCTCCACGGTCCACGCCTTGTCCTTGCGGATCGTCGTCGCGCGCACGCCAAACCGGACCTCGATGTCGTTCGAAGAGCTATAGGTTTCGAGATACTCGATAACCTGCAGCCGCGACGGATACTTTGGGAACCGCCGCGGCATCGGCATTCCCGGCAGGGCCGAGTGCATCTTGTGGGTATGCAGCCGAAGGCGATCATAGTGGCGGTGCCAGGCGGCGGCGAGCGTATCGCCCTTCTCAAGCACGACAAACGAGCGTCCACGCGCATGCAGCGCCACGGCGCAAGCCAATCCTGCCGGTCCGGCGCCGATGATGATCGTCTCTGCATCCGTCATAGTGGTCTCGAAGCAGCCAGAAGTCTACGTAACTACACAGTGGATTAGCCGCGCCGGGCCGCCTCAATCGCCGCGACGTCGATCTTCCTCATGGTCATCATCGCATCGAAAGCGCGCTTTGCTTGCTCCCCGCCTGCCGCAAGCGCTTCCATCAGCACCCGCGGCGTGATCTGCCAGGACACACCCCATCGGTCTTTGCACCAGCCACACTCACTCTCCTGGCCGCCATTGCTGACAATAGCGTTCCAGTAGCGGTCGGTTTCTTCCTGATCGTCAGTTGCGATCTGAAATGAGAAGGCTTCGTTGTGTTTGAACGTGGAACCGCCGTTCAAGCCGATACAAGGAATACCCGCGACAGTGAATTCAACAACCAACACGTCTCCTTGCTTACCGTCCGGATAGTCCCCAGGTGCACGAATGACGGCACCCACGGCGCTGTCGGGAAAGGTTTCAGCGTAGAAGCGGGCAGCAGCCTCAGCGTCTTTGTCGTACCACAGGCAGATCGTGTTCTTTGCCATTGCGCGGGTCCTTTTGCTCTTCATTTCCCATCTCCTCCCTGAAGTAAGGAGCAAACCGTCTTTCTCCACCCCATGTAAGCCATTTCACGCGGAGCCAACTGCCGAGCATAGAAAAGCCCTATCCGCAAAAAACGTTAAAGCAGCGCATCACCCCTAGCGTCGTTGGCGCGAGAATACATGGCGGCAAGCCCGCGTGGAAACGCATGGCAAGCGGCCTGTTCCTGAAGAGACTTCTTGCCCTGCCGGTGGCCGAGGTGCTTGCCGTTGTCGAAGCCATGAACTGGGAGGACGGAGGGCTTGTCGGCGATGAGGAAAAGGCGTGGCCGGCGGCTGCGTGATGACCCGGCTTGCGGCTAGCGAATGCGGTTTCTGGAAGGATTGCCACATCCCCGCCTGCCGTCGCGCCCGGGCATGCCGCGGCAGACTGACGGCGGCGCAGATGCAGCCCGAGGCGCGCTATCACCGCTATTTCCCACCTTGCACGCGGGCCGACGAGGACGGAACGACGCCTTCCGGAGGCGGCACGGCGCCAGCCGGAACTCAGGCCACGGCTCAGCGCCTTTCCTGGCCTGCTGGCCGCACCGAAATGCTGACGTTGAAGGTGGCCGCCCCGGCGAACCCGAGCACCCCGGGGCGAGGGGCTAGCAGGGGCCGGCCACCGGCATTCGTTGTGGTGTCGTCAGCTGCGCAGGCCGGGCGCTTCCTGGCCGGTGCGGGCAACGTATTCGGTGTAGCCACCGCCATATTGGTGGATACCGTCGGGCTTCAGTTCCAGCACGCGGTTGGAAAGGGCTGCGAGGAAATGCCGGTCGTGCGAGACGAACAGCATGGTGCCCTCGTATTGCGACAGCGCCTTGATCAGCATTTCCTTGGTGTCGAGATCCAGATGGTTCGTCGGCTCGTCCAGCACCAGCAGGTTCGGTGGATCGAAGAGCATCTTGGCCATCACGAGCCGGGCTTTCTCGCCACCCGACAAAACCCTGCACTTCTTCTCGACGTCGTCACCGGAGAAACCGAAGCATCCCGCGAGCGCTCTCAGCGGTGCCTGCCCAGCTTGGGGGAAAGAATCCTCCAGCCATTCCAGCACCGTTCGATCTCCGTCGAGCAGATCCATGGCGTGCTGGGCAAAGTAGCCCATCTTGACGCTGGCGCCGAGGGCGACGCTGCCCTGATCCGGTTCGGTGGAACCCGCCACCAGCTTCAAAAGAGTCGACTTGCCGGCGCCGTTGATGCCCATGATGCACCAACGCTCCTTGCGGCGGACCATGAAGTCCAGGCCTTCATAGATGGTACGGCTGCCGTACTTCTTGTGGACGTTCTTCAGGTTGATCACGTCTTCGCCGGACCGTGGTGCCGGCAGGAAGTCAAAGGCGACTGTCTGGCGGCGCTTCGGCGGCTCGACACGGTCGATCTTCTCCAGCTTCTTGACGCGGCTCTGCACCTGCGATGCATGCGAGGCGCGCGCCTTGAAACGCTCGATGAACTTGATTTCCTTGGCCAGCATTGCCTGCTGGCGCTCGAACTGCGCCTGCTGCTGTTTCTCGTTCTGCGCCCGCTGCTGCTCGTAGAAGCCGTAATCACCGGAGTAGCTGTTCAACGAGCCGGCGTCGATCTCGATGATCTTGCCGACGATGCGGTTCATGAACTCGCGATCGTGCGAGGTCATCAAAAGCGCACCGTCGTAGGTCTTCAGGAATTCTTCCAGCCAGATCAGGCTCTCGAGGTCCAGGTGGTTGCTCGGTTCGTCGAGCAGCATGACGTCAGGGCGCATGAGGAGAATGCGGGCGAGCGCCACGCGCATTTTCCAGCCGCCCGACAGCGCGCCGACGTCGCCGTCCATCATCTCCTGGGTGAAGCTGAGACCAGCCAGCACTTCGCGCGCACGGCCCTCGAGCGCATAGCCGTCCAACTCCTCGTAGCGCGCCTGGACTTCGCCATAACGCTCGATGATCCGGTCCATCTCGTCGAGCTTGTCCGGATCGATCATTTCCGCTTCGAGCGCGCGCAGTTCAGCCGCGACGACACTGACGGGCCCGGCGCCTTCCATGACCTCGGCCACGGCGCTGCGGCCAGCCATCTCGCCGACATCCTGATTGAAATAGCCGATCGTCACGCCCTTTTCGGCGGAGACCTGGCCTTCGTCAGGCTGTTCCTGCCCGGTGATCATACGAAAGAGCGTCGTCTTGCCGGCACCGTTCGGGCCGACGAGACCGATCTTCTCGCCTTTGTTGAGGGCTGCTGAGGCCTCGATAAAGAGGATCCGGTGACTGTTCTGCTTGCTGATATTCTCGATACGAATCATGTCTGCGTGGAGTCCGAAAGCGTTGCTGTGCCCCTCCGTCATGCGTGCTGGGGCCTTTTGCGGCTCTCGCTAGCACGTTCAGAACGTCATGGCCAATCCCGGGCCATACAAAGAGTTCGATGCATCCGGAAAGCGCCCTAACAACGATGCATGAAGGGTGCTCAATCGACGGGGCGGAACATCAACGGGCCTGAGAACTTTTCCACAATGTCCCTCAGCCTCTTGATAAGGAGATCCACGATCATTTATGCGTTAGCGGCGCGCCGGCAGGCGTTTCGTATGTCAGGGATTGTCACATCATGGAAATTTTCACATCTGCCGGCTTGCTGGCGCTTCTGCAGGTCATCCTCATCGACCTCGTGCTTGCCGGCGACAACGCCGTTGTCATCGGCCTCGCCGCGGCGGGGCTGCCGACTGACCAGCGCAAGAAGGCGATCCTCGTCGGTATTCTTGCCGCCACTGTACTGCGTATCGCGCTTGCCAGCGTCACCGTCCAGCTTCTCGAGATCATCGGCCTGCTGCTTGCCGGTGGTATTCTCCTGCTCTGGGTCTGCTGGAAGATGTGGCGCGACCTGCGCAACGGCAGCGGCAGTGACGCGGAAGGAGCCGAAGGCGGCGCGGCGCCAAAGAAGACCTTCTACCAGGCGGCCAGCCAGATCGTGATCGCCGACGTGTCTATGTCGCTCGACAACGTCCTCGCCGTCGCCGGAGCGGCCCGCGAGCATCCGACGGTCCTTGTGATCGGCCTGATCCTGTCGATCGCCATGATGGGCATCGCGGCGAACTTCATCGCGCGCCTGCTCAACCGCTACCACTGGATCGCGTACCTCGGTCTGGCCATCATCGTCTACGTGGCGCTGAGCATGATCTATCGCGGCTCCCTCGAGGTCTGGCCGCATCTTGCCCCGGTCGCCCGCGCCGCTTTGGGCTAAGCCATCCATGACAGGCATGCCGGGCCATCCGGTATGCAACGCCCCAACTCAGGGGCCGTTCACGAGTTGCAAGATGAGGCGGCGGATATTGCCGCCCTCGCTCATCTCGGCCTTGTCGAAGTCGCGGCCGCGCTGTCGCTGCAGCGCGGAGAGTTCACCGAGCCGCTTCGTCAGCTCGACCCGGATCTTGCGGCAGTCGGGGTCATCGTCGGCGGACAGCCCTACGCTCATCGCCTCGATATCCCTGACCATTTCCTTGATGTAGTCCCCATGCACCCGCTCATGCGTTTCGATGCCGGCAACGAAGGTGGCCCAGCTTGCCTGAGTGGCCATAGGAAGTTTTGTGGTGGGCTTCGGCAGCGTATAGGTGATGATCAGCTTCGGCCGCGCCACAGCCAGGACGCAGGCATCGCCACGGCGCTCGTATTTTCTCGTCCAGGTCAGCTTGAACGTCGTATGCGCCACCGCGCGACTGCCGCCAAGCTCGGGAGCGTGCTCGCCGATCGAATCGTAGAGCGCTGCGCCGGAGCTGCCAGTCACCGCATAGGTCTGCACCTGTTCAACCGGCTGCCATTCCGCCTTTGCCGCAATCGGCTGCAGGACCCAAGCAGCCAACAAGCAACGAACCAATCCTGCCTTCACGCGAATCCCCCAGATCATGCCGTGTCGACCCTAGTCGGCGGGTGCGTCGCATTCAACCGCGACGGCTCGAGCATAACGATGGATCCTGTGAGGCTCGCCCTCTAAAGGTCTGCCATAAAACCCAAAAAAAGCCTGAATATTCGAGAGTGATCACGCTATCGGACGGATTGCACGTCGCGTATCGAAATCCTCTGGCAACGATTTCACCGTATGATGCGCCATTCGAACGGGATGTAAGAACGCCTGCCTGTGGGGGCAGTTCATAGATCGGGGTCTGCTGTGACAATCTATCTGCCTATCGCAGAATTGTCGGTGAACATCTTCATCATTCTCGGTATGGGGGCGGCCGTCGGCTTTCTCTCCGGAATGTTCGGTGTCGGCGGCGGCTTCCTGATCACGCCGCTCCTGATCTTCTATAACATTCCGCCGGTCGTAGCCGTCGCCACCGGCGCCAACCAGGTCGTCGCCTCCTCCATCTCGGGCGCCATCACACACTTCCGGCGTGGAACGCTCGATGTGAAGCTTGGAACCGTGCTACTCGTTGGCGGCCTCTCCGGCGCGACCGTCGGCATCTGGATCTTTTCGCTGCTCAGACAGATCGGCCAGCTCGATCTCATCATCTCGCTGCTCTACGTCATCTTCCTCGGCACGGTCGGCGGGCTCATGCTGCTCGAGAGCGTCAATGCCATGCGTCGCGCGGCAAAGAACGTGCCACCAACGCCGCGACGCCCCGGCCATCACCATTGGGTGCACAAGCTGCCCCTCAAGATGCGGTTCAAGAAATCGAAGATCTTTCTGAGCGTGATCCCTGTCGTCACGCTCGGCTTCGGCATCGGCATCCTGACGTCGGTCATGGGCGTCGGCGGCGGCTTCATCATGGTGCCGGCGATGATCTATCTCCTGCGCATCCCGACCAATGTGGTCGTCGGTACGTCGCTGTTCCAGATCATTTTCGTGACCGCCTATACGACGGTCGTGCAGGCCGCCACCAACTTCTCGGTCGATATCGTGCTCGCCTTTATCCTGATGATTGCCGGCGTGATCGGCGCCCAGTATGGCGTGCGCGTTGGACAGAAGCTGCGTGGCGAGCAGCTGCGTGCGCTGCTCGGGCTTCTCGTACTCGCCGTCGGCCTTCGCCTTGCCGTTGCGCTGGTCGTAACGCCAGCGGATGTCTACTCCGTGGTCATGGGAGCGAATTGATGCACCGCTTCCTCGCCGCTCTGCTATTTTGCGCCACGACGCTGCCTGCTATCGCGACCGCGCAAATGCTGCTCCCGGGCCAAGCCACGCAGGCGACCGCCGAAGGGCTTGAAATCGGCACGTCCACCAGCGAAATCGCCATCACTTCGGATTTTCGCGGCGCAGACCTGACGATCTTTGGAGCCGTGACCAACACCGACAGCCTGCTTTTGGCGATCGGCCAGTATGATGTGGTCGTCGTTCTTGAGGGCCCGCGCGAAGACGCGACCGTGCGCCGGAAGGAGCGGGTGTTCGGCATCTGGGTCAATACGCGGTCGATGACCTTCGAAGCGGTGCCGCACTCCTATTCGATGTCGAGCTCGCGCATGCTTGACGACATCACCACGCCGCTTGACCTCACGGACAGGGGGATCGGCATCGATCACATTCCGCTGACGCCGGTCGGCTTCGTCGGCAATGCCAGCAATCTCGGCGAATTCCGGCAAGCCTTTCGCCGGCTGCAGGAAAGCGGCGGCCTCTACGATCGCGATCCAAGCGGCGTGCGTTTCGTCAGCTCCAGCCTTTTCAAGGCAAGCCTGCGGTTGCCGGCAAATATTCCGAACGGCGTGCATACCGTGCGCGCCTATCTCTTCAAGAGTGGCAGCTTCCTCACCGAGAAGTCGGTTCCGCTGCGCGTAATCAAGACAGGGATCGAGCAGATGATTACGGACGCGGCGCATGCGCAGCCGATCGCCTATGGCCTGCTCTCCGTCTTCCTCGCGCTCATCACAGGCTGGGGTGCCAGCGTGGTGTTTCGCAAGGATTGATCAGGCCGATTTCGCCTTTCGGGCGACAAGATCGAGATAGGCTTGGGTCAGGCGTGCGAGTACGGACGGCGTTTCCGGAGGCAACTTCTTGCCGAGATGTTTGGCGCGCAACTCGTCCATGAATTCCTCCCAGAGCTTTTCACCTCCGGTCTCCAGAAGCTCGGCGCGAATGGAGAGCTCCTCCGAAACCGGAAGATATCTGCGGCCCCAGGCCCCCATATGGGCGAAGATCGGCACCAGCTGGATCGCCATTTCAGTCAGACTGTAGATTGCCTTTTGCTTGTGCGTCGGATCGTCCGCACGCGTCAGCAATCCCCTGTCGACCAAGCGGCGCAGGCGGTCGGCCAGAATGTTCGAGGCAATCCGCTCCTCCGAATTCTGCAGCAGCTCGCGGAAGTGGCGCCGACTGCCGAACATGATGTCGCGGATGACGATCAGGCTCCAGCGATCGCCGAGCACCTCCAGCGTCAGATTGATCGGGCAGCCGGAGCGGTGAGCATCGTCCATAAGGTTCTCCCAAAAAACTGCTTGCATTTTGCCATCAGTCAATCTAGCTTTCAACCGATTGTTAATCGCAACCAGTTTTGAGGAGGACGAGAGATGAGAAAGCTTATCGTTTGGAATCTGATGACGCTTGATGGCTATTTCGAAGGCACGAAACCGTGGGATATCGACTTCCACAATCTTGCCTGGGGTCCGGAGCTGGAGCGCTATGCCGAGCAGTTTGGCGAGGAAGGCGACCTGCTCGTCTTCGGCCGCAAGACATATGAAGGTATGGCCGCCTATTGGCCGACAGCCGAGAGCGAGGAGAAAATCAAGGCATACATGAACGGCATCGCCAAGATTGCCGTATCGAGGACGATGACGGCGGCCGACTGGAACAACACGCGCGTCGTCAGCGACCCTGTCGCAGAACTGAAGAAGCTGAAGAGTGAAGCGGGCAAGACAATCTTCATCTTCGGCAGTGCCAAGCTCGCGGATTCGCTCCTGAAGGAGGGGCTGGTGGATGAGATCCGCATCTGCCTTGTCCCCGTTATCCTCGGCGGCGGCAATCCGCATTTCAAGCCGGCCAGCCAGCAGCTTCCACTGAAACTGCTCGATAGCACGACGACCAAGAGGGGCGCGGTGATCCTGCGCTATGAACCGGTCAGGGCGTGACCGTCGATGGCTGCGGCAATTCCGCAGCCATACCAGGCTTGATCATTCCTTCGGCAGCTCGCCTCGTCGCTCGAGTGCCGTCTTGCGGATGGTCTCGGCAATTTCCGGACTGCTGCTCGACAGCATCTGAAAGTCCACGGCATAGAGCGACAGCAGCGACACTTCGGTTGCAGCGCTGACCGTCGCTGAGCGCGGTTCGCCACTGATCAATGCCATCTCGCCGAAAAAGCTTCCGGCACCAAGTTCCACCGGATGGTCGGGTGTCGCCACGCTTACCCGCCCCTCGACGATGAAGAACATCTGATCGCCAACATCGCCCTTGCGGCAGATCACTGCACCCGCGGGCACGATACGCGGCCGCAGCGCCCGCACGATTTCGATCAGCGCTGCCGAACCAAGCTTCTTAAACAGGGGTACCGCCGCGACCAGCTGCCAGTTGCGAACGAAGTCCTGGCGACGGACCTCTTCGTAGAAACCAGTGGCGAGGATGCCGGCCCAAAGCGCAAAAATACCGATGCCGCTCATCATCACCAATCCAGCCAATATCCGGCCTGCCAGGCTTTGCGGGATCTCGTCGCCATAGCCGGTCGTCGACAGCGTCACGACCGCCCACCACATCGCCTGCGGAATGCTGCCGAACCTATCCGGCTGGACATCGCGCTCGATGACATATCCGGCCAGCGCCGCGCCGAAGAGAACGATGCCGAAGACCGACGTCACGCCAAGCAGATTGCGGGATTCGTTTGCAACCACCTTTGCCATTAGCCTGAAGAAGGTCGAATCCCGCAGCGGCTTGAGAAGCCAGATGGCGCAATACAGGCTTCGATCGCGCGAGGCGACGAATAGGAAGGCCGCCATGGGGACGAAAACAGCAAGCAGGTCGATCACGAGGGCGGCGTTCCCACCCGATACGCGACTGCGACGCCGCGCAAAAAGCGTGCCGCTCAGTTGCAGGACATAGACGACCCAGATTGCAGCGAGCGCGGCTTCGACCCCGAGCCTGCTCTCTGCAGCGAGATCGGGCGTCGTGAGCACGGCCACCGCCAGAAGCCCAATCGCAGTCAGCAGCGCATTGAACGACGAAGAGATCTTCGAGAAAGGCAGTGCCGACATTCAATACCCCACGAACCGCTGGCACTCTTAGAATAAATGCCCTGCGGCCAAGCGCAACGGGGAGCGCTCGCCCCGCGGAAAAGACACGACACGCGCTGGCACGCAACTCACATTCGACTAAAAACCCCTCGTTAATATTTACGAGTTAGTAATCTCTCGGTAACGAGAGGTTCCCTGTAATGCGTATCCGTGCCCTCCCCGCCCTCGTGCTGCTGGCACTTGTAGCCGGCTGCGCCACGGCCCCCCGACAGACCCGAAACATCTGCGCCGTCTTCGAGCAGCGCGACGGGATGTTCACGAGCTGGCAGCGCGCAGCAGAAAAGACGGAGCGTAAATATGGTGTTCCGGTTCCGATCCTGATGGCGACGATGTATACCGAATCCGGCTTCCAGCCATATGCGCGACCGCCGCGCACCAAGCTGTTCGGCTTCATTCCATGGACACGGCCATCGACGGCCTACGGCTATTCGCAAGCACTTGACGGCACATGGGACCACTATCAATCGGCTACAGGAAGTTGGGCTGCCCGCCGCACCAACTTCGCCGACGCGATTGACTTCATCGGCTGGTATCACTCGCAAAACAGCCAGGTGACCGGCATCCCTCAGAACGATGCCTACGGTCTGTACCTCGCCTATTATTCCGGCCCGAAAGGCTACATGCGCGGCGACTGGCGCTCGAATGCGCAACTGCAGAAGACGGCGCAACGCTTTGCCAACATGGCGGCCACGTATCAGCGGCAATTGCAGGAGTGCAATTGATCGCTTCGAAGGAAACGAAGAAACCTAGTAAAAACGATATACAACGCCAAGGAGCGAAACAAAATTGGGGTGATCGGCATACAGCGGCAGTATTGTTTGACAATACATTCGCCGCCATGGGATTCTTTCCGAAATAGAATCGGGAGAATTAATGGCGGCGGAGCGCTACATATACGATTACAGCTCGCATCGGGCCGTCATGTATGAGGTTGGCGAATATCTTTATCCGCTCTCCGGCAACAAGGCAGAGCACTGGATCTCCGGCGACTATATTTTCTGCATGAAAACCCAGGCCATTTCGTTCTGGATCCTGGGAAAAGATGTCTATGGCCATGTCGGCCAAGGCGAACTGACGCGCCAGCCCCTCTACTATTTCGGTGACTAAAGCGACGATGGTTGGAGCGACCCGTGCCGCCTAGGGGCTCACCCCACGAGGTTGCCAAACCTGACGGAGTAGATCCGGTCGCGGCCGAGAAGGTGGGCAATCAGCGAGGTCTGATCGAACAGCCCTTTCATCGCCTTGTGGCGAAGGTCGAGGCCGCCGGTCATGATGCCGAAGGCGGGCATCAGCAAGCGGGCACCGTCGGTGGCGAAACACGGGCGGCGGACCGATTTCTCGCGGCGGCGGACGGTCGCGGCGGGATGCAGGTGTCCGGCGATCTCGCCGTTCTGAAGCCCGCTTTTCGGCTCGTGGCGGAAGGTGAGGCCGCCGTAATGCATTTCATCGGCGGACGTGCCCGGCAAATCGACGGTGCCGTCGGGATCATGGTTGCCGTTGATCCAAATCCATTCGCGGCCGCGCGCCATTTTTGATATCAGGCTGCGGAACGCCTGGGGCAGATGCGCCGAGCCGACGCGGTCGTGGAAATTGTCGCCGAGCGACACAACCAGCTTCGGATCGTAGCGGCTGATGACGGCAGAGAGAACCGTCAGCGTCGCCAGCGTGTCATAGGGCGGAAGCAGCATCCCGCGACGGGCAAAGGCCGCGCCCTTCTCGAGGTGCAGGTCGGAAACGACGAGGATGCCAGCATCGGGCATATAGAGCGCGCCGAGCGGATCACAAACGGCAGCAACGCCATGCACGGATGTCTCGACGCCCGGTAGCGCTGCCAGTCCGTTCAGTTCGCACGCGAGCGCCAGGCGGTTCATCACGTCTCGTATCTTTCCAGTGTGTGGGCGGCGCTTCTCGGCGTCGCCCACTCGTCCTTATGTTTGATTGCTTGTGTTTGGATCCTCGGGCTTGACCCGAGGATCCAAACACAAGCAGCTCATGCTTCTCCGCAAGCGGAGGAGGATCCCAGTGCCTCAGCGATCAGGTCGTCGGCGGCTTCCGCCAGAACCGCGTCGTGCGCCTCGCCATGCACCGGTTCCTTGCCGATCTCCAGCATGACGGGCACCGCCAGCGGCGAGATATGGTCGAGCGCACGATGCGTGATGTGGCCCTTGATTCGCCTCAGCATATCGCCAAGCCGAGAAATATCCAAAAGGCCGCTCGCCGCATCATGCCGCGTCGCCTGCAGCAGAATGTGATCCGGCTCGTGGGTTCTCAGCACATCGTAGATCAGATCGGCCGAGACCGTCACCTGCCGTCCGGTCTTTTCCTTTCCCGGGTGACGGCGCTCGATCAAGCCTGCAATCACGGCGCAATTGCGGAAGGTGCGCTTCAAGAGGAAAGATTCGGCGAGCCAGCTCTCAAGATCGTCGCCCAGCATGTCTTCGTCGAAGAGGTCGGCGAGGCTGAGCCGGCCGTTGCGGATCATCACCCCCATATCCTCGAAGCCCCATATGCCGAGCGAATAGTCGGTTGCAACGAAGCCGAGAGGCTTGGCGCCGGCCCGCTCGAGCCGCCGCGTCAGCAGCATGCCGAGCGTCTGGTGCGCCAGCCGCCCCTCGAAGGGGTAGATGACCATGTAGCATCGGCTGCCGCGCGGGAACGTCTCGATCAGCAACTCGTCGCGCTTCGGCAGCATCGACTTTTCCTGCTGGATCGCCAGCCAGTCGCGCACCTGGTCCGGCAGGCGGCGCCAACGGTCCGGGTCGGCGATCATCGAGCGCACCTGGTCCGCCAGATAGGTGGAAAGCGGAAACTTGCCGCCGGCATAGGACGGGATCTTCGGATCCATCGAGAAGGCCTGCGAGGCGAGCGCCTCGTTCTCGCGGATGCCCTCGAAGCGGAGCACCTTGCCGGCGAAGATGAAGGTGTCGCCGGGCGAGAGCTGCTCGAGGAAGTATTCCTCGACCTTGCCCAGCGTCGCGCCGCCGCGGCCGAGCCTACCGCCTTCGCCACGCTTGACCATGCGCAGATTGAGCATCGGGCTTTCGACGATCGTGCCGAGGTTCAGCCGGTATTGCTGGGCGACCTGCGGATTGGAAACACGCCAGCGGCCTTCCTTCGTCTTGCGGATGCGGGCATAGCGCTCATAGGTGCGCAGCGCATAGCCGCCAGTCGCGACGAAATCGACCACGCGTTCGAAGGTCTCCCAGGAAAGATCGGCGTATGGCGAAGCGCTCTTGATCTCATCGTAGAGTTCCAGCATGTCGAACGGCTCGGCGCAGGCCATGCCGAGCACATGCTGCGCGAGTGCGTCAAGCGCGCCCTTGCCGACCGGCGGCGTGTCCTGCGCGCCGATATAGTTCGCGTCGAGCGCGGCCTGGCACTCCATCACCTCGAAGCGATTGGCGGGAACGAGGATCGCCTTCGAGGGCTCGTCCATGCGGTGGTTGGCGCGGCCGATGCGCTGGGCAAGCCGCGAGGCGCCCTTCGGCGCGCCGACATGGACGACGAGATCGACATCGCCCCAGTCGATGCCGAGGTCGAGCGTGGAGGTGGCGACGACGGCGCGCAGCCGGTTGGCCGCCATCGCCGCTTCCACCCTTCGCCGCTGGGCGACATCGAGGGAACCGTGATGCAGTGCGATCGGCAGGTTCTCCTCGTTCACCGTCCAGAGCTCCTGAAACAGCATTTCGGCCTGCGACCGGGTGTTGACGAAGAGCAGTGTCGTGCGGTGTTCGAGAAGCTGCCGGTAGACATCGGGGATCGCGTATTTCGCCGAATGGCCCGACCAGGGGATGTGCTCTTCGGTGGAAAGAATTGAAATGTCGGGCTTGGCGCCGCCTTCGACGATCACCAATCCGGCGTGATGGTCCTCGCCTTCCCGCTGCGCGACCAGCCATTTCTGCAGGTCCATCGGCTCGGAGACCGTGGCCGAAAGGCCGATCGTCTGCAGAGCGGGCGCAAGCCGGCGCAGGCGGGCAAGGCCAAGCGAGAGCATGTGGCCGCGCTTGGACGTGACGAGCGAGTGCAGCTCGTCGAAGATGACATATTTCAGGTCCTTGAAGAAGCGCTCCGCCTCGCGATTGGCAAGCAGCAAGGCCACCTGCTCGGGCGTCGTCAGAAGAATATCGGGCGGGTTCAGTTTCTGGCGCTGGCGCTTGGCAACAGGTGTGTCGCCGGTGCGGTTCTCGACCGTCACCGGCAGCCCCATCTCCCCTACCGGCTTCATCAGGTTCCGCTCGATATCGACGGCAAGCGCCTTGAGCGGAGAGAGGTAGAGCGTGTGAACGCCGGTGAAGGCGGAGCCGGGCGGGATCCTGCCCCGGCGGGTCAGGTCGGTCAGCGAGGGGAGGAAGCCGGCAAGCGTCTTGCCGGCACCGGTCGGCGCGATCAGTAGTGTGCTTTCCCCGGCCTCGGCGCGGGACAGCAATTCCAGCTGATGGGCACGCGGGCACCATCCCTTGTCCGCGAACCAGCGGGTGAAAGGCGGAGGCAGGGCAGCGCGGGCTTCGGAATCGATCTGGTCCACGGCGCTAAAGGTAGTGCACCGACCGCCGAAATAGAATGGCGGATCTAGAGCAGGATGTCGAAAAGTGTAAGCGGTTTGCGGCCGAAATACCCGCTCTATGTCTTTGAAGCAAATCAGGATTCAGATCTTAGGCCAGATCATCCTAAGATCATCCTGATCTAGAGGAAGCGATGCGGATGGAAGGGCTTGGGATCGGCGAAGGTGTCGTTGCCTGCCATCTGCTCTGCCAGCAGTCGGCCGCTGGCGGGGCCGAGCGTCAAGCCGTGATGGGCGTGGCCGAAATTGAACCAAAGGCCGCGATGGCGTGGCGCTGGGCCGATCACCGGCCGCATGTCAGGCAGGCAGGGACGCAGGCCGAGCCAAGGCGTCGCTTCTACCGGCTCGCCGAGCGGGAACAGCGCGCGCGCATGAGCCTCGTCGCGGCTTAGCTGGATGGTATTTGGCGGCGCATCGGGCGCAGCGAATTCGATGCCTGTCGTCAGCCGGATGCCGCGCGCCATCGGCGCCAGCACGTAGCCGGCCTCCTCGTCGACGACGGAGTGGCCGAGCGGCTGGCCTTCGCGCTGCGCATAGTGGCGGTGGTAGCCGCGCTTGACCGCCAGTGGCAAGGGATAGCCGAGCTTGCGGAAGATCAGGCCGGATTGCGGGCCAAGGGCGACGACAACCTCGCCAGCTTCGATGATCTCGCCTTCGGCCGTGGTGATCGACCAGCCACTCGTCTCTTCCCGCAGTGCGGAGGCATCCGCGCGGACCATCTTGCCGCCGGCCGTCGTAAAGAGGTTCGCATAGGCCGCCGTCAGCGCTTGCGGGTCGGTCACCGTCTTCGGATCAAGCCAGTGCACGCCGCCGGCGATGCGAGTGCTGTTCGCGGCGAAGGCAGGCTCCAGCGCCAGAAACTCGCTTCCATCAAGAATGCGGATCGTCAAACCATGTGCGGAGAGGCTTGCGGCCTCCGCACGAGCAGCCTCGAAGCGGCGCGGACTCTTGAAGAACGACACCCAGCCGCGTTCGCGGATGAGATCTGAAGCGCCGGCGCGGCCAATCAGCTTGTCGTGCTCGGAAACGCTGGCCTCGATCAACGGCAGAAGCGCCCGTGTCGCCTTCTCCAGATTGGTCGGCGAGGAATGCCACCAGTAGCGTGCCAGCCATGCGGCTATGCGCGGCAGGAAGGCGGGATCGTAACGGACGTCCGATGAGCCGTTCAGCGCATACTTGGCAATCGCGCCGAGCTGCCGCGGGAAGGCATAGGGAACGACGGAGGAGCGCTCGATCAGCCCGGCATTGCCGTAGCTGGTGCCGCCGCCCGGCTCGCCGCGATCGGCAAGCACGACGGAGCGGCCGCGATCCTGCAAATGAATGGCCGCACTGACGCCGACGATGCCGGCACCGAGAACGAGGATATCTGTTTTCATCGGATGGACTTGGTCAAAGGGCGCGGAGGCTTGCGGCCTCCGCGCGATTGGATCGGCAAGCGATCAGTAGATATCGAAGGGGAAGTACTTCTTGGTGATTTCCTTGTACTTGCCGCTGGCGACGAGCGCGTCGATCGCCTTGTTGAAGCGCTCCTTCAGCTCGGTCTCGCCCTGGCGGATGCCGATACCGGCCTGCGTTTCCGTGCCCGGCACGTCGCCGAGCAGCTTGCAGCAATCCTTGCCGGCCTTGTTCAGCCAGTCGACCACCACGAACTTGTCGGAGATCAGCGCATCCATGCGGCCGTTCTGCAGGTCGGCCACGGCTTCATCCTGCGTCGGGTACATCTTCGCCTCGGCGCCGCCCTTGGCGTAGACGTCGTTGGCGTAGTCGGCCTGCGTGGTCGACCCCTGCGCACCGACGACCTTGCCCTTCATGTCCTCGACGCTGACGCCCTTCAGCGCGCTGTCCTTCGGCACGGCGACCGCGAGCGGCGTGGTGTAGTACTTGTTCGTGAAGTCGATCTGCTTCTTGCGCTCATCAGTGATGCTCATCGACGCAATGATGGCATCATACTTCTTGGCCAGAAGCCCGGGGATGATGCCGTCCCAATCCTGCGCGACGATCGTGCACTTGGCCTTCATCTCCTCGCAGAGCGCATTGGCCATGTCGACGTCGAGACCCTTCAGGCTGCCGTCGGATTCGACGTAGTTGAAGGGAGGATAGGCGCCCTCCGTTGCGATGCGGATCGTATCCTCGGCAGATGCGAGGTGCGTCGCTGCAAGCCAGGCAGCGGCCGTCAGGAAAATCGTCTTTCTCATTGCTGTTCCCTTATTGGAATTGTTTTTGCCCAACAACTTCGACTTTAGCGAATCCTTGCCGCTTCACAACCCCAGACGTGTGCAACGCCCTTTCTATTCGATCCCTCGCATATGCCTGCTTGACATCACTGATAATCATGGATATTTTTTATCCACGAATTGAGGGGATGGTGCGATGAAACTGGGTGATGGCGTCGAGCAGGCGATACACAGCGTCGCGATGCTGGCCGGTCTGTCAGAAGGCGGCGTGCTTTCAGCCGCCGCGCTGGCGGAATTCCATGGCGTCTCGACGAGCTATCTTCTGAAGCACCTGCAGGCGCTTTCGGGTGCCGGCATCGTGAGCACGGTTCCCGGGCCGAAAGGCGGATACAGGCTGGCGAAGCCGACGGAAGAGATCAGCCTCCTCGATATCGTCCTCGCGGTCGAAGGGCCGGAGCCGGCGTTCCGTTGCAGCGAGATCCGCCAGCGCGGACCGAACCAGTTGCCGGCGCGCTACTTCACGAAGCCATGCCAGATCAGCGCGGCGATGCTGAGGGCCGAGCGCGTCTACCGCGCCGAACTCGCCAAGACCAGCATCGCCGACATCATGGCGCAGCTCGCTGCTGATGACGACGGCGGCATTGCCGCCCGCGGCTGCGCCTTCCTTGAAATGAATGAACGCAGAGCGGCTCGCTGAGCCGCCCAACCCAAAAGGAGAATGAGCATGCAAGCACGTTTCAATTTCGCAAAGGCTTCGCCGGACGCTTACAAGGCCGTTGCCGCCCTCGAGCAGTATGTTCAGACATCCGGCCTCGAGCGCCGTTTCATCCATCTGATCAAGCTGCGCGCCTCGCAGATCAACGGCTGCGCCTACTGCGTCGACATGCATGTGAAGGAATCCCGGCACGACGGGCTGAGCGAACAGTGGATCAACCTGATGTGCGTGTGGCGGGAATCGCCGGTCTATGACGCCAAGGAACGCGCCCTCCTCGGCTGGGTCGACGCCGTTACTCGCATCGCCGAAACCGGTGCACCGGACGCCGACTTCGAAGCCCTGAAGACCCACTTCACCGAAGAAGAGATCACCAAGATCACGCTCGCAATCGGCACGATCAATGTGTGGAACCGGCTAGCCGTCGGCTTCCGCTCGCAGCACCCGATCGACAAGCCAGCACAGGCTGCATGACAATCGCGTTTCCCCTCTTCCCGTCCGACGGGGAGAGGGGGCGTGTTTAGAGCGCGATATAGCGATCGGCCCGGTGGTTGATCGCCACGAAAAGGTTCAGCACCACCGCGCCGAGAACCGAATAGAAGACCACGGGCGGGGTGGCGACGAAGAAAGCAGCGGCCAGCACGCAGAGGTCGATCGCCATCTGTACGAGGCCGGCGCGGATGCCGAAGCGCTCCTGCACGTAGATGCCGAGAATGCCGACGCCACCGAGACTGGCGCGGTGGCGATAGAGCGCCAGAAGGCCGAACCCCAGCAAAAGACCACCGAGAAGGGCTGCCCAGGCCGGGTGGATGGCGGAAATGGCCATGACCTTCGGCTGCAGGCTGGTCATGAGGGATGTCAGGCCGATGGCAATGAAGGTCTTTACCGTGAAGGCCATACCGAGGCGTGTCCAGGACAGATAGAAGAACGGCAGGTTGAGCAGGAAGAAGGCGAGGCCGAAGTTTACCCCGAAGGCATAGTGGAGCAGGAACGCGATGCCGGCCGTGCTGCCGGTCAGCAGACCCGCGCTGGCCAGCATATAGAGCCCGAGCGCCGCAATGAGGCTGCCGGAGAAAATGCCTTGAACATCTTCGATGAGGGTATGGCGGGTGGCGCTGGTGTTCCAGAAGCCGAGAGCATTGAAAAGTTGTGCCATTGTGATCCCCAAACGGCAAACGAGTCCAGCGCACTTGGAGAGATCAGAGCGGGACAAAAGTGATAATGAATGATGCCGGGCGTTTTCGGGCTCTTGCGAGCGCCCCCGTGCTGCGGCGAATTGCGTAGGATTATCAGGCGATTTTGCACTGCAATCAAGTGAAATACGTAAGCAATGCTGACCTATAATCACTTCGCAAGAATCGTTCCGCTATGCCGCCTTGCGCGTAAGGAACAGAATGCCTGAAATAACGTTTGCGCCATCTTTGCGAATGGCCGTCTTGCTGACGGCGCTGACATCAAGACCATAGCGGGCGCAGAGGGCGCGGACGTAGCTTTCGGAATGGGCGTAGCGCAGCGACGGCGCGAGATGGAAGCCATCTCTCCCTGCGGCATCCTCGACCGAAAAAGCGAAATCGGCGCCCGGTACAACAAGCGCTGAAACAACCTTGAACACGCTCTCGAGATTGCCGAGGTACATCAGCACATCCGCCGCAGTGACGAGGTCGGCACGATGCATCGCGCTTTCGGCAAAGAGACCCGTCGCATCCGGCACCAGCGACAGGTCGGCCTGTGCCAGGTGATCGTAGACATGCTTGTCGGCCGCCTTGGCAAGCATGTTCTGCGACAGGTCGAAGCCCTCGAGACGCGCAACGCGATCGCGGATCTCCGGTCCCAGCAAGCCAGTGCCGCAACCGAGATCAACGGCGAGCTTATACTGCCTGCCGGTTGTGGCAACGAGTGCCGCAAGCTTGGCCGGGACGCTATAATCCAGTTTTTCCACGAGCGAGGTCTCGAAACGATCCGCATAGTCGTCGAACAGCCGCTCGACATAGCTGCTCGGCGGCTGGTCCGGCGTCTCGACATCGCCAAACAAAGCGAGCTTGAGTTCGGCGCCGAAGATATCGTCCGGACTGACCTCCAAGGTCTGCCGGTAGGCTTCGATCGCGCCGACCTTGTCGCCTGCCTTCTCACGGTAACCCGCGAGCCGATACCAGCCGGCCGCCCAGCGCGGCGCAAGCTCCAGCGCCTGCTCCATCAATTCGGCGGCCGCATCCGGCTCGCCGCCTTCGTCGAGCATCTTGGCGTAATCGGCGCGGCGATCGGCGATGACGTCGCCTGAAGTGAGCTGGTTGGGCTGCATGGTGAAGACCTGTTGTGATCGGTCCGCATTTGGCGGCGGCCACAAAAAAACTCAAGTCCTATTTCAGAGGCGGAGGCGCCAGATCTGAAAAAGGCTTGCGAGCGACGATTCGCGCCCGTATTTCAGGGATAAACAGGAGATGGCGCATGTCCGATCAGGTGAACAAGTTTCTCGGCGATTCCGTCGGCCGTACATTGGTCAAGCTTTTGGTCGTATCGCTGATCGTCGGCTTCATCATGGCCGTGTTCGGCTGGGCGCCGCTCGACTTCATCTATGGCTTCCGCAATTTCGTTCTGGAAGTCTGGCATCGCGGCTTCTCCGCTCTTGGACGCGTTGGCGACTATCTGCTGCTCGGCGCAACAGTTGTCATTCCCGTCTTCCTTCTCATCCGTCTCTTCAGCTATCGGCGGTAACATGACCTCTCTCATTCTCTCACGGCGCGGCCTGCTGCACATGTCCGGCCTCGTATTGGTTGCCGGTATTGCGAGCTGTACCACCGCGCCCCAGCTATCCTCCAACCCATCAGACGGCCAGGACGAGACGGCGGACGCATTGCCGCTCGTCAACCAGTTGCGCGCCAAGAGCGGCTTGCCGCCGCTTTCGGCAGATTCCGCGGCTAAGGATGCGGCGATGTTTCAGGCAAAGCGCATGGCGTCTGCCGGCAGGATGAAACACGTGATGGGCATCGGCGACGGCTTCGCACCGCGCGTCAAGGCAAGCGGCGTGCAGATGCCGGCCGCGGAAAACATCGCAGCCGGGCAGCAATCGGTGCCATCAGTCGTAACCGCCTGGATCAACTCTCCGCACCACTTGGAAAACATGCTCGGTCGCTATAATGGCTTGGGCGTTGCAGTGGCGCGCAATTCCGCTTCCAGAAACGTCCCCTACTGGGCCATGGTGCTTTCCGGCTGAGGCGATTCTGCCTCGCCTCTCAGAGGCAGACATGGATACGCACGGTCACGAGAACAGGCTGGCATTCGACGTGACGCACCGGTTGGTGCTGTCGATCGCGATCCCAATGACGCTCGGCTTCATCACCACGCCGCTGCTCGGCCTCGTCGGCACCGGCGTCGTTGGGCACATGGGCCAGCCGGACGCTCTGGCGGGGCTGGCGATCGGCGCCATGCTCTTCGACCTGATTCTCGGCAGCTTCAACTTTCTGCGTGCCTCTACTACCGGTCTGACGGCGCAGGCCTTCGGCCGGCGTGACCGGCATGCTCAACAAGGCGTTTTCTGGCGAGCGCTGATCTCGGCGCTCGGCTGCGGCGTGGGGCTTCTCTGTCTTTCGCCGCTGCTTCTCGCAGCGGGGCTGAAACTGATGGGACCGGAGAGCGCCGTCGCCGCCGCGACCAGCACCTATTTCTCCATCCGCATCCTTGCCGGGCCGGCGGCACTCGCCAATTATGCGATCCTCGGCTTCGTGCTCGGCCGCGGCCAGGGCAGCGTCGGTCTTCTGCTGCAGACGATCATCAACGGCATCAACATCGTGCCTGCGATCTTCCTTGGTCTCTGGCTCGACTGGGGCGTGGCGGGCGTCGCCTGGGGCACGATGGTCGGCGAGACGGCCGGTGCCGTCGTGGGCCTGTTGATCGTCCTCAGCGGCTTCGATCGCACGGACCGGCCGACGCGTGCGGAAATCTTCTCGCGGCACCGGTTGGCCGAACTCTTCGCGCTGAACCGCGACATCCTGATCCGCACTTTTGTGCTGCTGGCCGCTTTCACTGTCATGACAAGGATCGGCACGAGCTTCGGGGCGGTGACGCTTGCTGCCAACGCCGTACTGATGAACTTCTTTTTGCTCTCCGGATACTATCTCGACGGGCTTGCCAACGCGGCCGAACAGATCACCGGGCGAGCGATCGGTGCGCGCTACCGGCCGGCCTTCGACCGCGGCCTGAAGCTGACGGCGCTCTGGTCCTTCGGGCTTGCCGGTATAATCTCGGTGTTCTTCCTGCTGGCCGGTCCCTGGCTGATCTCCGTGCTGACCACATCGCCGGAGGTGCAGCAGGCGGCCGAAACCTACCTGCCCTGGGCCGCCGTCACCGGGCTCACCGGTGCGCTGGCCTTCCTGATGGATGGCGTGTTCATCGGCGCCACATGGTCGACCGACATGCGCAACCGGATGCTGATGTCGTTTGCCGGCTATCTCATGGCCCTGGCTGTCTTCGTGCCGCTGTTTAGCAACCACGGCCTATGGCTGGCGATGAACGGCTTCCTGCTGTTTCGCGGTGTCTTCCTGGCGATGCTCGTCCGGCCCCGGGCCGATCAAACGTTCCGCGCCGCCCAGTAATCCGTCCTCGCATCCCTGAGATCGCGGATCGATCTCACCTGCTCGCGATCGAGCAGTTTCGAGAGACCGCGAACGATGGTGCCCGGCAGGCCCGGCCCTTCGTAAACCATGCAGGAATAGAGCTGCACGAGATCGGCACCGGCCTTGATCTTTTCGAGCGCCGTTTCGGCCGATGAGACGCCGCCGACGCCGATGATCGGCAGAGCCGGGCCGACGCGCTTGCGCATCTTTGCCAGAACGACGGTCGATTTGTCGAACAGCGGCTTGCCGGAAAGCCCACCCGCTTCCTTCGCCTGGCGCTGATCCCTAAGGCCGTCGCGGGAAAGCGTGGTGTTCGAAACGATCAGACCGTCCAGCGCGTGCGACAGCGCCTCTGTGGCGATGTCGTCCAGGCCCTCGGCCGTAAGGTCGGGAGCAATCTTCAGGAAGACCGGGATCTTTCTGCCTGCCTTTTCTGCTTCGGCATCGCGGGCGGCAAGCACCGCCGACAGCAGCGCGGCAAGGCTTTCGCGCGCCTGCAGATCGCGCAGGCCCGGCGTGTTCGGCGAGGAAATGTTGGCGGTGAAATAGCGCGCAACAGAATAGAAACGGCGGATACCGAGGACATAATCGCCGATGCGGTCCTCGCTGTCCTTGTTGGCGCCTATGTTGACGCCGATCATACCGTTGCCGCGGATGGCCGACAGGCGCGCGAAGGCTGCGTCGTGGCCTTCGTTGTTGAAGCCGAGGCGATTGATGACTGCTTCATCCTCGACCAGCCGGAAGATGCGCGGGCGCGGATTGCCGGGCTGTGGCTTCGGCGTCACGGTGCCGATCTCGGTAAAGCCGAAGCCGATCTTCAGCAGCGCTTCCGGCACCTCGGCATTCTTGTCATAGCCGGCGGCCATACCGATCGGGTTGGCGAAATCCAGCCCGGCAACGCTCTGCCGCAGGCGCGGATCGGGGGCGATCCGGCAGGCTGGAACGGCACCTGCCTTCAACGCGGCAATTGACATGCCGTGCGCGGTCTCCGGATCCAAAAGGAAGAGACCCTTGCGGGCTGCTTGCTTGAAGAGATCGATCATGGCTGAAGGTCCGGAAAGATATGCTGGCCGGCGGCATCGAGCGGCAGCGGCTTTTCCCATAGAACGGCTGAGAACGGCAGATCGGCATAGAGATGCGGGAAGAGATCGCCGCCGCGTGAAGGTTCGAAAACGAGCTTGTCGCCCAACTCTCTGCCATCGACGGCCACGAGCAGAAGTCCCGTCTGGCCGACGAAATAGAGTGCCGCCGTCTGCCTGACCTGGGCGGCCGTCGAGAAGTGGATATAGCCGTCCGTGAGGTCGATCGCGGCGCCCCGGAAGATGCCGGCTGCCCTCGCCTCCTGCCAGAGCGTTTCCGTCACGATCTTGTAAAGCGTGGGTGTCAGGGTCATGATGGCCTCAGATTGGCTGGTCTTTCCCGGGCTTTGCCGCAAAGCGACGGCGATGTCCACGCCTCGCCGTAAAAAATGCGGCGGCCACCGAAATTTCCGGAGGAAACCATGAGACATATCGCACTCGGCCTTTTCGCGCTTCTTCTGCCGCTCGGCGTCCACGCGACCGAAGCCGAAACGTCCCGCTTCCAACTGGAGCGCAGCGGCGAGCACTTCGTACGCCTCGACCGACAGACCGGCGCCATGTCACTCTGCGAGGAGAAGGACGGCACTCTCGTCTGCCGAATGGCTGCCGATGAGCGCGCCGCTTATGAACAGGAGCTTGACCGGCTTTCGGCCCGCGTCACGGCGCTGGAGAACAAAAGCATCGTCAACAAGGCCCTGCCCTCAGACGCGGAAATCGACCGCTCGATCGGCATCATGGAGCGCTGGATGCGCAGCTTCATGGGGATAGTCAAGGAATTCCAAAGCGAAGAGGAGCGTAACGCCCTTCCGCAAAAGACATGATTTGGTATAGTCATATCAGAATGGCGGCATGTATCGTGGGAGCACGAGGCATGACGTGGCGATCGATCTCTTGGGAGGGAGCCATCGATGCAGGAACAAACAATCATCATCGCCGACGACCATCCGCTTTTCCGGGATGCGCTTCGCCAGGCGGTGATCGGCATGGAAGGCCATCCTGAGATCGTCGAAGCCGGCGATTTTGCCGCTGCACGGATAGCCGCTGGGAAGCACCCTGAAGCGGACCTGATGCTGCTCGATCTGTCGATGCCTGGCGTCAGCGGCTTCTCCGGCCTGATGGCGCTGCGCTCCGAATTTGCCGGACTGCCGATCGTCATCATCTCCGCAACAGACGACACGACCACGATCCGCCGCGCACTGGAACTCGGCGCATCCGGCTTCATCTCCAAATCCTCGGGGATCGAGGACATTCGCCGCGGCATCCAGACCGTTCTCGCCGGCGATATCGCCACACCGGAGAGCTACAGTGACGGGCAGGAACAGGACCCTGACGTCGCCGACCTGATCCACCGGTTGCATACGCTGACACCGCAACAGAGCCGCGTGCTGACGATGCTGGCGGAAGGCCTCCTCAACAAGCAGATCGCCTATGAGCTCGGCGTCTCGGAGGCGACGATCAAGGCGCATGTCTCGGCCATCCTGCTCAAGCTCAATGTTGATAGCCGCACGCAAGCGGTGATCCAACTCGGCAAGATCAACATGGCCATGGTCGCCTGAGACCGAGACAGGATTTTATTCCTTTCTTCTCTTTACTCCCGCTGGGCTTGCGGTTAATATTTTGCCGTTGAAGGATGGCGCACGCGCTCAGGAATCAGGCGACATGCTGTCACACGAGCAGATCTGGGGAGCGATCGACAGGCTTGCCGAACGGCATGACCTGACGCCATCGGGCCTTGCCCGACGCGCGGGGCTCGATCCGACCTCCTTCAACAAGTCCAAGCGACTGTCTGCCGATGGGCGATTGCGCTGGCCGTCGACGGAATCGATTGCCAAGGTGCTGGATGCAACGGGCGCCAGCATGGAGCAATTTCTGACCTTCATGCGCCCGACAGGCAGCTTTTCCAGCCTTCCGGATGGCACCTTCCCGCCGCAGGGCAGCTCGATCCCGCTGCTCGGCTTTGCGCAGGCCGGCGCCGGCGGCTTCTTCGATGACGGCGGCTTTCCGGCCGGGCAAGGCTGGGACGTCGTGGAGTTTCCCGCGGCACCATCCCAGAAAGCAGGCGTCTATGCGCTTGAAGTCCAGGGCGAAAGCATGATGCCGCTCTACCGCGACGGCGACGTGCTGATCGTCGAGCCGGGCGCGCAGGTTCGCCGCAACGACCGCGTCGTCGTCAAGACACGCGAGGGCGAAGTGATGGCCAAGTTGCTGTTGCGTCAGAGCCCTCGATCGATCGAATTGATGTCGCTCAACCCCGAGCATCCGAACCGGACGATCGAACTTTCCGACGTGGATTGGATCGCCCGCATCATCTGGGCCAGCCAGTAGGAAGATATTCCATGCCTCCCGCGGCAATTCTCACAGCTGTTGCAGGGATCGGAATTGTCGCGGGCCTGATCGCGGCCGGTGGACAGCGGCTCCGTACGGCCATTGATCCGGAGGAGACGGCCGCGCCGACGGCACTCACTGCGCCGCCCGCCGCCCCCGTTGCTCAACGGATCACAAATCCCGAAGCCAGCATGAATGCGCGGCCTGTCGACGACGCCAGCCAATTCTACCCAGCAGCCATCGACGGCAAGCCGCTTGAGCGCATCGCGGCAGCGGAGCCAGAGCAACCGGCAAAAATTCCCGAAGACAAGGGCGTGAACCTCGTTCGCCCGGTCGCGGAAAGCGCCGGCGTCCTCGCGTTTGGCGACCGCCGCCTGCAGCTTGCCGACATCAATCCCACACCGGCGGACAAGACATGTACCGACAGCAAAGGCCGGGAGTGGCCATGCGGGATGCTGGCAAAAACCAATGTGCGGCTGTTTCTGCGCCTCAGAACTGTGCGCTGCGATCTCGACAGCGCCGAGTGGACCGGCACGGTCACCGCCGCCTGCAGGATCGGCACGCAGGACATTTCGCAGTGGCTCGTTGAAAATGGCTGGGCAGAGGCAGACAGCGGATCAGCGCTTGCCGACGCCGGCGAGACGGCAAGGCGGACAGGCAAAGGCATCTATGGAGATGACCCTCGCAGCATCGCGGAAACCGGCACACCTGAGAATCTGCCGTCCGATCTGCCGCCTGACGGCTTGTAATGTCGCCGGGCAGTTCCTAGACTCTGGGCTCGTTTCAGAGGGAACATCGAGATATGAACAAGCCGCTTTCCGCCCATGACGCATTGATCTACGTGATGGTGATGGCATCCGCCGTCGACAGCACAATGAACGATCGCGAGATGGAGCGCATCGGCCAACTGATCGGCTTCCTGCCGGTTTTTCGTGATTTCGATGACGAGAAGCTGATTTCTGTTGCGCGCGACTGCGCAGCGCTGCTGGCCGGGTCCGAGGGCCTCGACATCGTGCTCGAAACCGTCAAGGACACGCTGCCCTCGCGCCTCTACGACACAGCCTATGCGCTCGCGGTCGAAGTCGCCTCCGCCGATCTCTCGGTTAAGGCGGAAGAATTGCGCCTGCTCAGCCTGCTGCGTGACCGCCTCGGCCTTGACAAGCTGACTTGCGCCGCTATCGAGCGCAGCGCGATCGCCCGCTTTCGCAAGGGCTAACGCATGTCTCCCGAAAGTGGTAACCGGTTTCGGGATAAAGACATGCGCAAAAACAAAAACTAAAGCGCGGCGAATCTGAAAGAGCGCGGCGCGCTAGTACAAGCCGTACGGGAAATAGCGCAGATAGATTTCCTGCAGGCGGCCATTGCGCGATAACGCCGCAAGCGCGTGGTCCAGCGCTGCGGTCAGAACATCGTCTTTTTGGCGCAGCATGATCGTCATGCCCTCGCCGAGAAACTGCTCGGAGAGATAGGGCCCGTCGAACAGAGCGCAGCACTTCGCCGAAGCCTGTGACGAAACCCAGAAGGAAAGCTGGAGAGAATCCGCGAAGGCGGCCTCCACCTTGCCGTCCTTCAGTGCCGCAAGAAGGGCGTCCTTGCTGTCGAACGGTACGGCCTTCACCTTCGGGAAATAGGCCGCCAGCATGGCCTCGTGCGCCGTCGCCTTGACGATGCCGACTGAATGCTCGGTCAAAGCGCTCGCATCTCCACCCTTGATGGGAGCCTTCAGGTTTCGAACAAAGCGAGCGGGCAACATCAGATAAGGCCGCGAAAACGCGAATTGCCGCCGCAACTCTTCGCTGACCGCAATGCCGGCGATGACGGCATCGCCTTGCGAGGCGGCGAGCGCAGCATTCAAATCAACAAACGGCAGCGCCTGGATCTGGCATTTGCTTGCGATCTCCAGTTCGTTGCAGATCTCGCGGGCAAGATCGATGTTGAAACCGCCAAGCTTGCCATTCTGATCCGTAAAGTTGAACGGCGGAAAATCGATCGTCGTCAGGAACCGCAGCCGTACGAGCGACGAAAGATCCGGCTTTGCAAGCCGCTCCCTGGAATCGAAAAGCAGCGGCAAGTTTGGCGTCACCTGTTGGGCAAGCAACGAGAACGGGCAAAAAAACACAACCAGAGACAGCCAAAAGCTGCTTAGCCCCTTAAGATTTGGGGATGCCAGTTTAAATTGCACCATTATGATCGGCCTCGGGGACAAGCATGCACTGCCATTCTGGAAACGGTGTATCAGAGTTATGCGTATCGGGGAATATGCGCCGGGCGGGATCGAAAGCCGCGCGCTCTTGGATGATCGTTCTATACGCCATGACGCGCCGCCACCAGCGCGCGCGGCCACGGATCCCTACCAGCAGGAAGCAGAGGTTTTGCTGCAACTCGGCAGCCGAAAGTCGCCCACGCAATGCAGGTCGTCCGTCACAATGGCACGAGCATCGAGCAGGAGCTCCTTGCAAGCGGCTCCATCGATACCGACAGCGACTATGCGTCGCTGGCGCGCGGGCTTCGCCTTCCGTTTCAGTTCCCTCATCAACGACGAAAAGGCACTCGACAGCCAGCTCCTGCGGGCTCGCTGCGTCCGGCTGAACTACATCAGCAAGGGCATGCTGGCGATTGTGCCGGAGGCCCGCCGCGCGCTCGCAGGCGTTCGAGACGAAGCCAGGACTGGCCGACAGCATCATCGTCACGACACCCATGGCTGGTGATGATGCGCGAGCTAGCGCGTCTCCTGCGCGAGATGGGTGCGGGTGGCTTCCTGATGTTCCAGTTGCTGATCGGAGGCATGCTGCCTCGCTCACCCATCCCTGGCTGATCATGCTTCTGGTCAAGAGCGCCGGCTATCTGGCGCTCGGCTTTCCACCCGCCGGGCGCAATGAAGGCGCGCTCTTCCTCCTCGATCTTAGCAATATGGCAGCAAGCTACGGGCTCTTTCTGCTACTTGGCAGGGTCGTGATGCTGCGTGAGGAAAAGCGCAACATCGGCTGGCGCTGGATCTATGTCCCACTCTATTGGCTGATGATATCAGTCGCAGCATGGCGTGCCCTGCTCGAGCTGCCTAGAAAGCCTTTTTCCGGGGACAGGCCGCAAGCGTTAGGAGCGCATTAAGCAATGTCCCATTCTATTCGCCGGGACGACGCCGGCTCGCGGGCCGATTGCATGATGCGCATGTCGAGCCTTTTGGGCATCCCGTATCCTGCAACATGCCCTGCCTCTCAAAATTCTTCCATAGCCGGCCCGCCATCGGCCGGATCAAGCGACTGGACATATCCATGCTGAAGAACCTCAAAATCCGGACGAAGATCATATCCGTCGCCGCGCTTCTCGGGGCGATCGCGCTCGGGGGCCTCGTTTACGTCATCACCGAATTCCGTGGCGCCGACGCCACCTACAGCGCCTTCATCGACCACGAGGCGCTGGCCGCCATGCTGGCATCACGCGCCAGCGCTTCGGCAAACGCAGCCGTGCTTCAGGTGACGCTGATCGCCGGCCTCAAGCCGGACACGCCAGCCTTCGATACCGCAGTTGCAACGCCAAGCAAGATGCCGCAGGCGCGCGATCGCCTCGAACAAGCGGCAGCCTTGGTTCCGAGCCGCAAGCAAGCGATCGATGACATCCTAGTCGGCATTGGTGAGATGGAGGCGCTTTCCAGCAAGGTCGTCGACCTCGCCAAGGCAAAGGACAGCGCGGGCGCGCAGCTTGCGGCCAGCATGCTCAACGCCAAGCTGAACATGGTCACTCCGAAGATGATCGCCAACAATGATGCGCTGATGGCATTGCTGAACGATGGCGGCGACGCGCTGTCCGCTACTGTCAACCAGCGCATCACTCTCTGCTTCGCGCTGATCAGCCTGGCCATACTAGGCGCGCTCGGCCTTGCTGTATGGGTCGCTCAAGCGGGGATCACTGCCCCGATGGCCCGTCTGCGTGACCGGATGACACAGCTGGCGCGGGGTGATACGCAGAGCGCCGTAGACGGCCTCGATCGCCGCGACGAAGTCGGCCAGATGGCCGGCGCCGTTGCCGTCTTCCGCGACAACGCCGTCGAACGTATCCGGCTCGAGGGCGAGGCCGAAACGAACCGCAATCTCAGCGACAGCGAGCGCCGCGAACGGGAAGCGCAGCGCGCAACCGAGACCGCAGACCTCTCACGCGCTGTCGGCGCACTTGGCGACGGCTTGCGCCGGCTGGCCGCCGGCGACCTCGCATCACGGATCGACATGGCTTTCGTCGGCGACCTCGACACCCTCAGGCAAGACTTCAACAACTCTGTCCTGCGGCTGAACGACACCATGCAGACTGTCGGCGCCAACGCCCGCGCCATCACCGCTGGCGCCAGCGAAATCCGCGCCTCGGCAGACGAGCTTTCAAAGCGCACAGAGCAGCAGGCAGCCTCCGTCGAGGAGACGGCCGCCGCACTCGAGGAGATCACCACCACGGTGAAGGATGCCGCCAGACGCGCCGAGGAAGCACGCGGGCTCGTGGCACGCACGCGCGCGGGTGCCGAAAAGTCCGGTCAGGTCGTGCGCAAGGCAGTCAACGCCATGCAGCAGATCGAGCAGTCCTCCGCGGAGATCGGCAACATCATCGGCGTCATCGACGACATCGCCTTCCAGACGAACCTTCTCGCACTTAACGCCGGGGTCGAGGCGGCCCGCGCCGGTGAAGCCGGCAAGGGCTTTGCCGTCGTTGCCCAGGAGGTGCGCGAACTCGCACAGCGCTCGGCCAACGCCGCCAGGGAGATCAAGTCGCTGATCACGACGTCGGGCGATCATGTCCAGACGGGCGTGTCGCTTGTCGGCGAAACCGGTAAGGCGCTCGATGCCATCGTTTATGAAGTCCAGGAGATCAACCAGCACGTCGACGCGATCGCGGAGGCGGCTCGCGAGCAATCGACCGGCTTGCACGAGATCAACACGGCCGTGAACACGATGGACCAGGGAACGCAGAAGAATGCGGCCATGGTGGAGGAAAGCACGGCTGCGAGCCACAAACTCGCGGCGGAAGCGGCGACGCTGAACAATCTGCTCGACCAGTTCAAGCTCACCGACACCGGCGGCTTCAGCGCGACCGTTGCCGCGGCGCCGCTGCCGATCCATTCAGCGCCGCGCCCGGCCGCGCCGCCGATCGCAGCCAGAAAGGCGCCGGTCCGCATCGCCACTCCGGGTGTCACACGCGCCTCCAACTCGCCAGCCCGGGCACTTGGGCAGAAGCTTGCAAGCGCCTTCGGCACTGGCAGTGCGCCGTCCGGCGCGAGCGACGACCCCGACTGGACGGAATTCTGATCCAACCAAAATGATGAAAACACAAGGGCGGCTCATTGCCGCCCTTCTTCAATTATCGCTTCTGACTTCAAGCAGTAGGCCATGGCTTCACTGCAGGGCGCGCAAACGCGCGCCGAGCGGCCATTCAAAAAACAGAACTCAGGCAAACCCGAGCGGGATCTGTTCGACCTTGCGGCCGCGACCATAATCGCGCTCATAGGATGCACGATCGTCATCGCGCGCCGACGTAAGGGCCACTTCCGGCGCATGGTAGCCATCCGCATAGGTGCCGGTATCGCCATTGTCCCGGATTTCGCGCTTTGCCGTGAAAATCTTCAAAAGCATGCTGCCTCCTGATCATGCCGACAACGACCAAGGGGTCGTCTGCGTTCCCGTGATATCGGAGAATAGTTAAAAATTAACTATGTTTATTAGAAAATTGTCAACTACGCAGTTTCCTTCGAGCCTACCTCTTAGGGACATCTCTCCTAATTCTCCAGGCAAACAAGCAGGCTGCCGACGTGGGTCGTTGCATTTCCGTGGCAAGGGGGTAAATCAGCGGCAGTTTTAGACCCAGGAACCGGTCCCTCGCGGTGTCGGCGTCTTTTTTGTATCTATCATGGTGTTATGCCGATGCATGCTAGAGTTATGGTGATGTTTCCAGTCTACAACGGTGCTACGACCCTGCGGGAGAGTTTGCAGTCCGTTGCGGATCAGGACTTCGGTGATTTCCGCGCCATGATCCTCAACAATTGCTCGACGGATGAGACATTACATGTGGCGCAGCGCTTCTGCGAGGAAGATGCGCGCTTTTCCGTCATATCAAACGCAACCCATCTGAGTGCCGAGGCCAATTTCGCCAAGGCCGTGAAGCTCGGCGCTGAAGCCGCAGAGTATTTTTGCCTTCGGGCCGCCGACGATCTTTCCTCTCGGGATTTCCTGGGAAAGCTGGTCGAGGCTCTCGACGCCGACGACGCAAAGTTGCTCGCCGCCTGCTCGACAAAGAGCTTCAACGCCAAAGGCTTCAAGCTGAAGAATCCAGCAGCCAACATATTCAGGTTTCAGGAGTCGTATGCAGAAGGTCGCGTACCACGCAACCTGACATTTCCGTCCGAGTGGATCTACGGCATGTTTAGATCGCGGTCAGTCGATATATTGATGGCGCGTTGGTACGAACTAGGCAATCCTTGGGGCTTCGCCTCCTACGTCCTGTCGGAATTTGTCGTTCGCGATCTGGTCGCCTATGTCCCTGGCCCCACCCTGGACTTCAGGGAAGGATCGGGTTCCGAGGAAAAGTATGGGGCGAAGGGGTTTCGTGATAGGCTTTCCCAACGACTGACATACACCCTTGGCTGCTACCGCCTGGTCGACAAACTGCCACCGGCGGGTCTTTTGACGAAAGCGAAGTTTTTCAGGATGTGCTGGAACGATGCACGGCGGAAAACGCGCTATAAGCTGCTTTGGATATTCTAGGAGTCCTGTGTCTTTCTCATGAACTACCCATTTCCCTCCGGCGCGCCGGATCTTGCGCGCTCCTTCCTCGATCGTCTCCGGACGGACTATGACACATTTCGGGTAACTCGCCGCGAGAGACGCAATCGAGCTGATGTGACCATCCAGCCGGTTCGCGAGGTCAAGTCGCTCACGTCAGCAGATGTGCCTCTTATTTTCGTCACGCATAACGATGTTGTTCTTCTTAACGCATTCATTCAACACTATCGCCAACTGGGCGTGACACGGTTCATCTGCGTAGACGACGTCTCGACTGACGGTACAAGAGAGGCTCTCTTGAATGAACCGGACGTTGATGTTTGGACCTCGCCCGTGAGATATGGCCAAGCAAGGCGGGGCCGAAATTGGAGGGAAGGCCTGTTCTCCAAGTATGGCCTCGATCGGTGGTATGTGAACGTCGATTCCGATGAATTCCTCGTCTACGACGATTGTTTCAACCAACCATTACCAGCCCTGATCCGCATGCTGGAAGCGCAAAATCTCAAGCGGATGGCGGCGCCGATGTTGGATATGTATCCCAAGCTGAGTGAAGTCGGCGCGAAGTCTACGTCCATCGACAAGCCGTGGCAGTTCTCGCGCTACTTCGATGGCGACAGTTATGTTTCAACGCTCAAAAAGCGAGGCGTCAGTGTCAAGGGCGGGCCGCGGGGGCGGAAGTTCGGAGAGGGCAACGAACTTATCAAGTATCCGTTGATCTTCTGGGACCGAACATGCCTCTTCGGAAGCAGCCCCCACCAGCCGTTACCTTATGGGCGCAACTTCCCGTCTGTCTGGGGCGTTATTTTGCATTTCAAGTTCTTCACCAATTACAAGACAAAGATCACCGAGGCGGCTGAGGGAAAACAGCACTACAACTCTTCCGAACACTACCAGAAGATGATGGATGTGCTTCATCGCGACGGGGAAATAGATTTCAGCTACGATCAGTCAATTCGCTATGAAGGGCCACAGCAACTGATCGATCACGGCTTCATGACGAAGATCGACTTTCCACAGGGACGCTAGCTGTGTGAAGCCCGGAGTAGCTGTCTCTCCGGGCTTGCTCTCGTCAATGCCAGGTTTGATGGCCGGTACCAATCGTCGATATCACGCCGCGCGCGATGCCGCAGCGCTCCTGGATTTTGCCCTCCAACTGATCGTGCTTCCCGGCAATCTGATCAAGATCATCGTCGGTGAGTTTGCCCCACTGCTCCCGCAGTGACACATGCGCTACGACGAACGGAACGACGCTCCTCCCCGAGCCACTCGCTTTATGTAGCGAGGATCGGCGCTATAGCTTCGGCCGTTCGTTGGCTTTTGAATCCATCAAAGGCGCGAGGATCGTTTCGATCGTTGCGATGCGTTCCTTGCGCCGCTCGAGCCTTTTGTTGCGGCCCCTCTTCTCGTGGGCCGTGGCCTGCCGGCTTGCCTGCAGTTGCTCGATATAAACGGCATCGGCCTTTGTGTTTGAAAGCCGGTCGAAGATCCAACAAAACGAAGAGGGAAGCTCGCCGACCTGATATTGCGGGCTGTCGCTTGCGCGATCGTCATCAAGAATTTCTTGGAGGACAACTTGATCCCATATGTCGGGATCCTGGTCGCACCGTTCTTTCCACACTTCCAACAGGCGTAGCGTCGCCGGAGTGTCATGCAGCAGGATGGTTGCTGAAATCAACCGGTCCGCTTCTCGATAGACCGCTAGATCGTAGTTGTAGGTCGCCAAAGCCGGCCAAGGATCTCGGTGAAACACTGCGTCCACGTCTACATAAAGCAATGGGCCGCGATGGTTCCTACGCGCCTCGAGGAGAAAGGTGGGCTTCAGCGCTGCGTTGCGGACCCAACTGCCGGTACTGTCCACCGCAGTTGTGTGAACCGGCAACCCAAGGCGTTGGGCGGATGCTACCATCCGTGCGGCCTCATGCTCATAGAACGAATTTGACGTATAGAAGCCGACAATTTCCCCATGCATGGCCGGGGATATTATGATCTGCGAATCGATCGGGAACGGTACAATATGATCACGATACTTGGATTTGGACGCGCTAAATAAATCGATGAATCGATAAAGTAAATTGGAACTCATTTTTGTGGGGATCCATTAAACTTGGAGGAGGGCCTGCAAATGCCCGGCTACCTTGATCGCGCGATGCTCGCAAGGCAAATTTTCTTGATCAAAAGAACCCCGCAACCATTGTGAGGGCTATGTAACGCCTTTGCCACGCGGTGCCTTTTCCTGGAGCAATCAACCAGACAGCACCTGCCAGCTCTCCCTCAAGTGAAGGACTGGTTGACCCCGCGGCAACCTTGCCACCCATTCGACGACGAAGATGGACTGTTCCCTTCTAGGACCTCAGTCCGAGGATACAAGGACTTTGGTCCTAAACAATGGAACGACAGGAACTCTCGGATGTTCCGACCGTTAATTGCGCGGAGGAGTCCGATCTGCCGGCTTCCCCGATCAACAGGCGGAGGCGACGCACTTGCGAAACGGCCTAGTTCGATCCTCGCTTCTCATGTTTCCTGCCGCCGCATTCGCGCAGTCGACAGATCTTGAAGCAACCTGTCGATCAGTCGCCCAAGGCCTTTTCATGATGGAGAAGCTTGCCGTCGGAACTGTTCAGTCCTTTCCGGAACTGAAGCCGCCGGGCGTGAGGATGACCTATTGCACTCGACAAGGTACTGCGCCCGCCGACCTGACCGACACATTCGAATGCGAGTTCGACAAGACCGACAAGCCGCATCACCTCGTGAGGTGATGCGTATCCAGCACGTGCTATTTGCCGAACGAGGCCGACGGCGACCGGAAGCGCCGTTTTGACGAGGCGCGAATTCTGCTGGAGCGGTCAGAAAAATGACGCTCCGGCTAGCTCGGAGGAAAGAAGGCATGACCGCGGGCCAACGAGAATGGATCAATGAACACGACGATCAGCCGGCCGCAGTCCTCCTGCATGCGGTGAAGATCGCGTTCAAGGCGCACGCGGAACAGACCGACAAAGCCGGCGGGCCGTATTTCCTACATTGCAAACGAGTGGCGGATGCTGTCGAGGGTGAAGAGGAGCGCGTTGTCGCGTTCCTGCATGACGTTGTCGAAAAAGGACCTGGTTGGACTCTGGATCGCTTGCGGGACGAAGGTTTCAGTTCGGCGGTCATTGAGGCTATCGACGCACTGACCAGACGACCCAAGGAAGGTGATGACGAGTTCGTCATGCGGGCCCTGAGAAACGCGCTCGCCCGTCCGGTCAAGGTCGCCGATCTCAAGGACAATCTCGCGCAGGCCGAGAAGATTGGATCGGACCCAGGCAAGTATGAGAAAGGACTGAAAATCGTCGCGCAAATGTACAATCATCCCGCCGGAACCTGATCAATCGGCGGTGGTGACACGAGTCTCGTGACTGGGTGACTGGAGCGGGTGAAGGGAATCGAACCCTCGTATTCAGCTTGGGAAGCTGCTGCTCTACCATTGAGCTACACCCGCACTAAAGCGAGACTTTCTACAGATGATCGCCGCTGTCAAGCGGCCAAACGCTAATGATAGCAACAAGCATCTCAGATATTTGCAGCCTCCGCGCGGTTCGCGGAGTGCATCTGCAACTGCGGATCAATACTTCTTTTTCATAATAAGATACCGTTTACCGCAAGTAACCTGAATGTTATAAGCGCCAACACAGACAAAACAAAAGTTACTCTGGAAACGCCCTTCAATTCATCTGAATCATGACGATGTCAGGACTGAAGAAAATGAAGGACGCAACTGCAGGCATTGATCAACGCGATCACAGGATACTTTTAGTATCTCGAACCCTCGGCTACTCGTTCGCGTTTATGCTGGTTTTCATCATCGCGATGGCGATGATCCCTAATCAGTTTTTCATCGTTTCGACCCGCGCAGTCGTCAACGCTCCCGTACAAATGATTGCCTCGCCAATCTATGGCAGGGTAGACAAGATTTCGCTGCAAGTCGGGCAAGTCGTCAATCTCGGCGACGTGATGGCAACGGTTTCCAATCCCAATCAGGACCAAACGTCGTTGACGGGGCTTCGGCTCGAGAAGCTCGACTTGGCGGAGAAGCTCAACAATACGACGAGCGTTGTTGCCGAGCGCAATGAGCAATTGGAGAAGGTCAAAGCCCAGATCACCAGCGTGAAGGACGGCGTGCTCAGTGAGCTAGCCGCGGTGACCGACAATTCAAAATCCACAGTCCAGACCTATGAGGCGCGCCTCAGCGAACAGGACGCGCTGCTGCAGCGGCAGCTGGTGCTCCTGAAAAAGGGCCTCGTCTCGGAAGCGAGTATCGAGCCACAGCGCCAGAAGCGGAATGCGGCCCAATATGAACTCGACGCAGCGAGAGGCGAACTGCGCCGCAACGAGATCGTCCGATCGCTTGTCAGCCGCGATATCTACACCGGGGGCACCGTTGCCGCCAACCTTCTGACGCTTGAGATGCAGCGGTCGAAACTTTCCGGCGATATCGCCGAAGACACCATCGAAATCAATCAGATGGCAGAGCGCAAGCTGCAGGTCGAAAACCTCATTGGACGCGAAGAGGGGCGCCTCGGCAAGACCGGCGCCGCAGACGTCGTGGCCGAGCACCACGGCCAAATCGTCAGCGTGGACGCGTCCTTCGGTGATTTCGTCATGCAGGGACAACCGGTCGCCAAATCGCTCGATTGCGATGACGCTTTTGCTGCCGCCGTCTATCGGAGCCGTGACGTAACTTCGCTTGAGATCGGCATGCCGGCGATGGTCAATTTCCGCAGCCTGGGGGTCAAGCGAAGCGCCCACATCTACAAGATCGTTCGATACTTCAATTCGGGTCCCGAGAATCGGTATTTTGCAAAATTCCCGGAAGCCGAAGGCCACGAAGTCTACGTACTGGTCAAGATGGATGAGCCGGCGGCGGACGAGGCGACGACGGCGCAGCGTAGCAATGACAAATTCTTCGGATGCCACGTCGGCGAAGACGTGATCGTTTCGCTCGGAGAGACGATGGTCTCGCGGGTGGCCCGGTATTCAAGGTTAGCCGTCAATACGATCTTTTCCCCCGGCAATATCCTCTCCGCCTCGACGCTATTCGACAAGACCGTCCGTCCACGCGCTGCGAGCGCCCAGACCGCAGCCCCATAACACCACGCCGATCTCAACCGTTGTATTGCGAGGCAGGAATGAAGCGTGCGAAGTGGTCAATACCAAACTTGCCGGTGCTTGCGTTCGCACTTGTTGGCACTGCGCTTTTCGTCTCTTCCGCAGAGGCTGATGATGAACAACGCAGGCAGTTGGCTTGCTCGCTTTGTGACGGCTTGGCCGCACAATTGAGCGGTGAGCCGGAACAGCCTTTCATCTTTCGTAGCTTCGAGCCCGCGAACGGCGGCTCCGCGCTACACCCGGCTCTCGAAAATACGGGCTTTACCTACGACAATGCGGTCGCCTTGATGGCCCTCTACGGCTGCCAGCGAAAAAAGGAGGCGCGCCGGGTTGCCGACGCGCTTGTGGTCGCGCTGGAAACCGACCGTTACTACCACGACGGACGCCTTCGCAACGCATATCGGTCGGGACCGGTCATTCCGGGCAAGGAAGGGATGTTGCTGCCAGGTTACTGGAATGCGACCAGCAACTCCTGGATCGAGGACGGCTACCAGGTGGGCTCGGCGACGGGCAGCACCGCTTGGGGCGCGCTGGCGCTGCTGATGGCCTTTGAGGAAACAGACCAGCCGGCGTATCTCGACGCCGCCCGCAAGATCATGGACTGGATTCATCGAAGCACGGCAGATCCCCGCAAGGTCGGCTACTTCGGCGGCTACTTCGGTCACGAGCCAGCGCCTGAGCGCATGACGTGGAAATCGACCGAGCATAACTTGGACATCTATGCAGCGGACAGTTGGCTTGCCAGCCTCGACAGTGGTGGTGACTGGCAACATCGTGGCGACAGCGCCCTGCAGTTTCTGAAGGCTATGTGGAATGAAGGCGAAGGGCGCTTCTTTATTGGCAGCGCACCGGACAGCAACGCTCCGAATATCGCTATGTCGGGGCTCGACGCAGAGCTTTGGCCGCTGATTGCCGTTCCCGATTTCAAGGCCAAGGCCGGCCGTGTGATCGAGTGGACAGAAGTCCACCACGGCCTAGAAGGCGGCTTCGACTTCAATAGCGACCGCGACGGGATCTGGCTCGAAGGAACGGCACAGGCCGCACTCGTGCTTCGCCTTACCGGCCAACCGGCAAAGGCCGAGCCATTGTTCAAGACGATCGAAACTCAGCTCACGCCAGGCAACCTGATCTACGCGACAGTCAACGAACAGCTGTCGACCGGCCTTCAGGTAGGGCCGAACTCGGCGCCTGGCGACTTCAAGTATTACCGTTTGCCGCATATCGGCGCCACGGGCTGGGCCATCCTTGCCGCGCTCGATCTCAACCCCTTTGTCGGCAGCGCGGGCCAGACATCCAATGGCAAGGAGTCCCCATGTCCCCAGAAGTAGTCACGCTGTCAGATTCGATGCTGTTCGCGGCGTTGGCCATTGCGCTGATACTGGGATGCAGCTGGCTTCTCGACAGTCGCCGCGGTGTCGACCGGATTATCTTCGGTTCGATCCTCATCGTGATGTTGTCGAACTACCTATATTTTCGCCTCACGAAAACGTTGCCGGACTTCGAATGGAGCGCCTATGCCATCTGGCCAAGGATTTATCTGTCCTTCGAGCTCGTCGTCATCTTCTACACGGTCTTGTCGATCGTCTTCTTTTTCCGCCGAACCGACCATCACGGCGCGGCCGACGCCAGCGAGGCACTGCTGGCAAGACTTGCGCGACAGCCTGCCGTGGACATTTTCATCTGCACCTACAACGAAGAGCTATCGATTCTGGAGCGAACAATTCTTGCGGCAAAGGCAATCGACTACAGCAATTTCACGGTCTGGGTGCTGGACGACGGACGGCGAGATTGGCTGGAGGACTACTGCGCCGAGGTCGGTGTCCGCTATCTCAGGCGCGCGGACAATGCCGGCGCCAAGGGCGGCAATATCAACAACGCCATACGACAAACAGCGAAGGAGACCAACGCGCCCTTTATTCTGATTCTCGATGCGGATTTCGCGCCGCAGCGTGCGCTTCTGAACCGTACGGTGGGCCAGTTCATCAATACGGACATCGGCCTTATTCAGACACCGCAGTTTTATTACAACGCCGACCCTGTCCAGCATAACCTTTTGGCCTCGAAAGCTTGGGTCGATGACCAACGTATCTTCTTCGATGTCATGCAGCCGTCAAAGGATGGCTGGGGGGCCGCTTTCTGTGTCGGGACGTCGTGCGTCGTCCGTCGGGACGCCTTGGCGATGATCGGTGGCATGCCACAGGAGACGGTAACCGAGGATATCCACTTGACCTATCGCCTGCTTCAGAAGGGACTGAAGACACGCTGGCTGAACGAGCGCCTGAGCGTCGGCCTATCGGCGGAAAGCCTCTCCGGCTACATTACGCAGCGCTGCCGCTGGTGCCTTGGCACAATCCAGGTAGCGCTTCTTCGCGATGGCCCCTTCCTCGGCAAGGGCTTCACCTTCGTTCAGAGGATGCACTACTTCCACGGTCTGCTTTTCTGGTTCTGCCGCCCATTCATCCTGCTGCTGATGGCAGCACCGCTGCTCTACTACTTCCTCGGCCTGCCGGCCATCCGCATGGAGCCCGAGGCCTTCTTCCTCTACGCGCTGCCGATGGTCGCCGGCATGTGGGCATTCCACGCATGGGTCTCGGGCGGACGCAGCCTGCCGCTCTTTACCGAAGTGTCGCAAATGGTGTCAGCCGTGCCGATCACCATCGCCCTCTTCCATGCGCTTCTTCATCCATTCGGTCGCCCCTTCAAAGTGACGGCCAAGGGTGAGGACCGCGGGCGCGTCGAAATCATTTACCCGATTGCCGGGACATTCCTTTGCGTCATCGTCCTGACCTTTGTTGGGATGCTGAATGGACCGTTGCTTGGAACCTATAATGACCTCGACGGCTTCAGCGTGGCATGGGGCATGGTCGTGATGGTTTACGCTTTCGTATCACTGCTCGTCTGCATCGAACTTCCGAGAGAAGCGCTGGACGACATCCAGTTTCCCCTGGATCGCCAAGGGCATGTTGCCAGTCGCGGCAGATCCTCGGCTTGCACCCTCGATACAATATCGATCCACAAGGCAAGGATAACCATGCAGGATGAGGCCGCCTTCGCCGAAATGCGATTGGGCGATATTTTGATCTTTACGCCGTTCGCAGACTTCGATGTTGCCGGCCAGGTGGCCGCGATGGACAGGGCTCGATCAGGCGTGTCAGTGTCCATCGTCGGTATCAGGGACCGGCGGGATGCCTGGGAAATCAAGAAAACGCCGGAGGAGGTTCGCCAGAAGATGGTACAGCGGATCTTCAGTGAAATGCCGGAAGTCATGCCAAGGCGTGCGTATCCGCTCGCGGCCGGAAGAGGACTCTGGAAGCGTATGTTCGCGCGCCCATCGGTCCTTGTCGGCGATCTGGAACAGCACACGGTCACGGCCCGAACTCAGCAGGGCTCAAGACGATCCTACAGGCCGCCTCCCTTCATCACACGTCGGACACCGCTCTTGCAAATCGGCAACAGGAACGTTGCCCCACCCCTGGCCGAATAATAGCGAACGCCAGGACGCTCAGATGCGGAAGTGCTTCGAGAGCTTCAGGCCCTGGGCTTGATAATTGGAGCCGAGGCCGGAGCCGTAGAGGCTTTCTGGGTGTTCCTGCATGTGTTCGTAGACCAGGCGGCCGACGATCTGGCCGTCCTCCAGGATGAAGGGGACCTCATGGCTGCGGACCTCGAGCACGGCGCGGCTGCCGCGGCCGCCGGCAGGCGCATGGCCGAAGCCGGGGTCGAAGAAGCCCGCATAGTGCACGCGGAATTCGCCGACCAGCGGATCGAAAGGAGTCATCTCGGCCGCATAATGCGGTGGCACATGGATGGCTTCGCGGGAGACCAGGATGTAAAACTCGTCCGGATCCAGGATCAGTTCGTTGCGGCCACGGCTATAGAGCGGCTCCCAGAAGTCATAGATGTCGTGTTGTGCTTTCTTGTCGACATCGACGACGGCGGTGTGGTGCTTGCCGCGGTAGCCGATCAGGCCGTCCTTGTCGCCGGCAAGGTCGATCGACAGGGCAATCCCGCCACCCGATACATTCGGCTGCTTGCTGGCAACCAGCGTTTCAGCATCGTGCAGCGCCAGCAATTCGGGCTCGCCAAGCAAGGAGTGACCGACACGGAATCGGATCTGCGACAGGCGCGAGCCGCGACGCACGACGATCGGGAAAGTGCGTGGGCTGATCTCGAGATAGAGGGGACCAGAATAGCCGGTCGGGATCTTGTCGAACTCCTGGGCGTAGTCAGTGATGACGCGCGTGAAGATATCCAGTCGTCCCGTCGAGCTCTTCGGATTGGCCGAGGCCGACATATCGGCCGGCAGGTCGAGGCGTTCCATCAAGGGAACGATATAGACGCAGCCGGTTTCCAGCACGGCACCTTCGGAGAGGTCGACGACGTGAAGGCTCAGACGATCGAGCTTGTCGGATACGAGATGGGATGGGCCTGGCATGAAGCTCGCGCGAACGCGAAAAGCCTTGGCGCCGAGCCTGAGGTCAAGGCTTGCCGGCTGGATCTGGTCGTGATCCAAATCACGCTCGGAGCTGAGGCGCCCAGCCTCAAAGAGCGCGGCAATCGCACGATCTGCCAAAATTCCTGTTACGCGAGCCATCATGCCCCATCCATATTTGTCGCAAACAAAACCAAACTCAAGGAATTGACGCAAGCATAGAACGGCAGTATTGCAGCTTTATCCCGTGGTGATTTGGCCGGTCGGCTTGCAGCCACGTTAAACAAGTGGCTAAAAGGACCGGGTGCAAAACCGGTCTGCTTTCGCGGCCGGTTTTTTGTTGTTTGAAAGTGGTGATTCATGAGCAAGACCTGGCGCCCGGCAACCCAACTCGTCCACGACGGTTCGCTGCGCTCGCAATATGGCGAGACCTCCGAAGCAATCTACCTCACGCAGGGCTTCGTCTATGAAAGCGCGGAAGCGGCAGAAGCACGCTTCAAGGGCGAGACAGAAGGCTATATCTACGCCCGTTATGGCAGCCCGACAAACGACATGTTCGAAAAGCGCATGTGCGCACTCGAAGGCGCCGAAGAAGCCCGCGCTACGGCATCCGGCATGGCAGCCGTTACCGCCGCAATCCTCTGCCAGGTGAAGGCCGGCGACCACATCGTTGCCGCCCGCGCGCTCTTCGGCTCGTGCCGCTGGGTCGTCGAGACGCTGGCGCCGAAATACGGTGTCGAGTGTACGCTGGTCGACGGCCGCTATCTGGAGAACTGGGAAAAGGCGATCCGCCCGAACACCAAGGTGTTCTTCCTGGAGAGCCCGACCAACCCGACGCTCGAGGTGATCGATATCGCCGGCGTCGCGAAGCTCGCCAACCAGATCGGCGCCAAGGTCGTCGTCGACAACGTCTTTGCGACCCCGATTTTCCAGAAGCCGCTTGAACTCGGCGCCCATATCGTCGTCTATTCGGCCACCAAGCACATCGACGGGCAAGGCCGCAGCCTCGGCGGCGTGATCCTGTCCGACCGGGAATGGATCAACGAGAACCTACAGGACTACTACCGTCACACCGGCCCGGCGATGTCGCCGTTCACAGCCTGGACGCTGCTGAAGGGGCTGGAGACGTTGCCGCTACGCGTCAAGCAGCAGACCGAAAATGCGTCGAAGATCGCCGACTTCCTGGCCGATCAGCCCAAGGTCGCCAAGGTCATCTATCCCGGCCGTAAGGACCATCCGCAGGCCGACATAGTCGCCAAGCAGATGAAGGGCGGCTCGACGCTCGTCGCCATCGAACTGAAGGGTGGCAAGGAAGCAGCCTTCGCGCTTCAGAACGCGCTTGATATCGTCAAGATCTCCAACAATCTGGGCGACGCCAAGAGCCTGATCACGCACCCGGCGACGACGACGCACAAGAACCTGACCGACGAAGCACGCGCTGAGCTCGGCATCTCCGGCGGCACCGTTCGTCTCTCCGCCGGCATCGAGGACACGGACGATCTGATCGAGGATTTCGCCCAGGCGCTCGCCAAAGTGAAGGCCTGATCGGCCCATATCGGCCGGGTCACCCTCCGATCCGGCCGACTGCCATACGCGCTTCTGCCACACGCGAAACGGGCTAAAATTGGGCTTAGCGCGCGAAACCTCTTGCTATTGCAGGCATTAGGGAGGTGATCGCCTATCGGTTTATTGACGGATCGGCCGTCGTATAAGATACCGGTAACGTATGTTGACTATGGTGTAGGCATGTACCGCGCCCTTACACGAGACATTGAAGTCGTCGTCGAACCCTTTTATCTGGAGGAGCAATCCGATCCGGAGGACGATCGTTATGTCTGGGGCTACAAGATTGTCATCAGCAACAATTCCGACACGACCGTACGGCTAGTGAACCGCTACTGGAACATCACCGACCAGAACGGAATCGTCGATGAGGTGACGGGCGCCGGCGTTGTCGGCGAACAGCCGCGGCTTGCGCCGGGCGATACCTATGAGTATTCCTCGGGCTGCCCGCTGGATACGCCATCAGGGCTGATGTTCGGCCACTACCAGATGGAAACCGACGAAGGCGAGCTTTTCGATGTCGCAATACCCGCCTTCTCGCTGGATTCGCCAGGGCTGCTCAGAGTCCTGAACTGATCACTCAGCAGCCAGGGCCACCTCTTCCACTTCGAAGCGATAGGTCGTCGAGCAGAACTCGCAGGTGACCGAAATCGCGCCGTCTTCCTGGCTGGCATCGATTTCTTCGGCAGAGAAGCCCTTCAGCACGCCCTTGATCTTCTCGCGCGAACAGCTGCAGCGATCGAAGACCTCGCGCGGTTCGTAGACGCGAACGCCGCGCTCGTGGAACAGCCGGTAGAGCAGCCTCTCGGTGCCGACCTGCGGATCCGTCAACTCGTCGGCATCGATCGTGTCGACGAGCGAGCGGGCTTCCATCCAGGCATCGTCTTCCTTGTGGGAACCGCCGGCCGTGTCGCCGTCGCCGCCGTGAAGATCCGGCTGGCGCATGCGCTCCGGCGCTTCCGGCAGGAATTGGGCGACGAGACCCCCTGCCCGCCAGCGGTGACGCGGCTTGCCCGCTTCGTCGCGGTCGAAGAGCTCGGCAGCGGCAAGACGCACCCGCGTCGGGATCTGCTCCGATTGGCGAAAATAGGTGCCGGCAATCTCCTCGAGGGTGGCCCCGTCGAGCGCAACGATGCCCTGATAGGGCTGGGTGAATTTGCCCTGGTCAATCGTAAACGCCAGCATGCCCTTGCCGAGCAGCTGTTCAGGCTCGATCTGCCCGGTGGCGAGGGCCTTGTCGAGGAGGCCCTGGTCGAAGCGCGCATAAGCACGCACGTTCTCGGGCGTCGAGAAATCGCAAACGAGCAGGTCCACCGGGCCGTCGCCTTTGGTCTGCACCGTGAACTTGCCGTCAAATTTCAGCGACGTGCCGAGCAGCACCGTCAGCACGACGACTTCGGCAAGAAGCCTCGCGACAGGCGCGGGATAACGATGACGCTCAAGGATCGCGTCCAGCATCGGCCCGAGCTGGACGGCGCGACCACGCACATCCAGGCCTTCGACCTGAAACGGAACGACGTGATCATCGCCGGCGAAATTGAACTCGCCGAGGGCGGCTGCAGGGTCTGCCATAGTCTTCTCCTAGTCTGAGAGCGGCAGACGAGAGTGTCCATCCGCTCGCGCGGCCAACGAGCCTTCCGGCCAAACGTGGCGTCCAGTATGGTTCAGATCGCGCCCAGGCACCAAGCAAGAATCGACTTCTGCGCGTGAAGACGGTTTTCCGCTTCATCGAAGACCACGGATTGCGGGCCGTCGATCACCTCGTCCGTGACTTCCTCGCCACGATGGGCAGGCAGGCAATGCATGAACAATGCATCCTTGCCGGCCTGCGCCATCAAAGCCGAATTGACCTGATAAGGCTGGAAGACGTTGTGACCCCGGGCCCGATGTTCCTGATTCATGGAGACCCAGGTATCGGTCACCACGCAATCGACGCCGGCGACCGCACGGTCAGCATCATGGCAGAGCATGACTTCGGCGCCCTCATTGCGGGCCCAGTTCAGATAGTGATCCTTTGGCTCGGAACCAAGGGGGACCGCCATATTCATACGATAGCCGAAACGGGCAGCCCCTTCGACCAGCGAATGCAGCACGTTGTTGCCGTCACCGGTCCAGGCAATCGTCTTGCCTTTGATGGGTCCGCGATGCTCCTCGAAGGTCATGATGTCAGCCATGATCTGGCAGGGGTGCGTGTCGTCGGTCAGCGCGTTGATGACGGGAACGGTCGCATGCTCGGCCAGCTCCAGCATGCGGGCATGATCGGTGGTGCGGATCATGATCGCATCGACGTAGCGTGAGAGTACCTTCGCCGTGTCGCCGATGGTCTCGGCACGGCCAAGCTGCATTTCGGTGCCCGACAGGAACAGCGTCTCGCCGCCCAACTGGCGCATGCCGACATCGAAAGACACGCGGGTACGGGTCGAGGGCTTCTCGAAGATCATCGCCAGCATTTTGCCGGCGAGCGGCTTGTCACCCTGCCCGGCCTTGAAGGCCTGCTTGCGGGAGATGGCGTCATTCATGATGAGCCGCAGGTCGGATGACGCGACGGCGGAGAGATCGAGGAAGTGTTTGGGGGAAGCCATTGTCTTTACCTATCACGCCCGCCGTCCGGCAGGCATTATCCATTAAGCCGTCTTCTTGACCTTCGAAGCGCGCACGCTTTCGGCAGCGCGTTCTAGGCGGGCAAGGCCCTCACGGGCTTCGTCAGCGGTGACGACCAGAGGCGGCAGAAGACGAATAACGTTGTCGCCTGCGGGAACACCGAGCAGATGGGCGTCACGGATTGCCTGCAGCAGCTCGGAAGACGGCACGGCAGCCTTGACGCCGAGCAGCAGTCCCTCGCCGCGAACGTCCTCGATGATATCAGGATAGCGATCCTTGAGCGAGGCCAAGCCCTGACGGAAAACCAGCGAGACGTCGCGCACTTGCTGCAGGAAGCCGTCTGCGAGGATCACGTCGAGCACGGCACTGCCCACAGCCATGGCAAGCGGATTGCCGCCATAGGTGGAGCCATGTGTGCCAGCCTTCATGCCGGAAGCGGCCTCAGCCGTGGCAAGGCAGGCGCCGAGCGGGAAGCCGCCGCCGATGCCCTTGGCGACTGCCATGATGTCGGGGGTGGCGCCGGACCATTCATGTGCGAAGAGCCTGCCGGTGCGACCCATGCCGGTCTGCACTTCGTCGAAGATCAGCAGCAAGCCGTGCTCGTCGCAGATCGCACGAAGCGCCTTCAGGAACTCGTTGGCCGCCGCACGGACGCCACCCTCGCCCTGAACAGGCTCTATGAGGATCGCGGCCGTCTCGCTGGTGATGGCGCTGCGAACGGCATCGAGATCGCCGAACGGAACCTGATCGAAGCCAGGCGCCTTCGGGCCGAAGCCTTCGAGGTACTTCTCTTGGCCACCGGCAGCAATCGTCGCCAGCGTACGACCATGGAAGGCACCTTCAAAGGTGATGATATGAAACCGCTCGGGATGGCCCTTTGAGAACTGATAGCGGCGCGCGGTCTTGATCGCGCATTCCAGGGCTTCTGCGCCGGAGTTCGTAAAGAACACCTTGTCGGCGAAGGTCGCCTCGGTCAGCCGCTTCGCGAGCGTTTCCTGACCCGGGATCTCGTAGATATTGGACAGGTGCCAGACCTTGTCGGCCTGCTCTTTCAGCGCGCCTACCACATGCGGATGGCCGTGGCCGACGGAGGTGACGGCAACGCCTGCGCCGAAATCAAGATATCGCTCGCCCGTTTCGGTGATCAGCCATACGCCCTCGCCTCGCTCGAACCGCAGCGGGGCACGAGAGTAGGTATCGTAAAGCGCGGCTTCAGCCATGGCGCGATCTCCTGTCATTGACCACAAGCGGCCGGACTCCGGCTAAGGAAAGCGGGTCCGGAAAATTAAAAATGCCGCCTTTCGGCGGCGAGCAGCACTATTTACTTTTCGCACTGCAATGTCAACAAAACTGAGGTTTTCCTGCATGCGTCAAGCCGCCATCCGGAGGCGCTGGAGCTATCAACAACTAATGTTGCAGAAATGACTCTCTCGCCCAGCAAGTTGGGGAAAACTTGAAATTCGATTCGCCGAGATTCAACCGACTCTTGTCACGGAGTCAGCCTCACACTAGGTTAAAACTCAATTACTAGACTGCATGCGGCGGAACTAGTCACCAAAATCGAGCAAGCGTTTCTTGCCTCGGATACGTCCGGGGCAATGGTGAGGGATTCTGCCTACACCAACGCTAATAAGGCGGAGACAGGGGCATGAACTGGACAGACGAGCGCGTTGAAAAACTGAAGAAGCTGTGGTCCGAGGGCCTGAGCGCCAGCCAGATCGCAGCGCAACTTGGCGGTGTAAGCCGTAACGCCGTCATTGGCAAAGTCCACCGTTTGAGTTTGCCCGGCCGCGCCAAGGCCGGAGGCTCGACGACCACTGTCAGAACGCCCAAGCGCACGACATCCGCGCCGCGCGCTCCGAACTATGCATCTCGCGTCACCACGCGCACCGTCACCCGCCAGCAGGGTGCGACGATGCTCAAGGAAGAGATCGAAATCGATGCCATCGCGGAAATCAGCTACCGTCCGGCCGCAAACGTCGTCGTTCCGATTTCTCGCCGCCTCGGCCTGACGGAACTGACCGAGCGCACCTGCAAGTGGCCGGTCGGCGATCCGCTGAAGGACGACTTCCACTTCTGCGGCTGCGAATCCCCAGACTCCTCCCCTTACTGCACCTATCACCAGCGCATGGCCTATCAGCCGGTCAACGAGCGCCGCAAGGCCGCCAACCGGGTCGCCTGACCCGGAAGCCGGATAAGGAACAAAGAAAACGGGCCCTCGCGGGCCCGTTTTTCGTTGGACGGTGTGGATGCCTCTCAGGAGAGCTTTAGGCTTCCATGGAATAGCCGGCACCGCGAACGGTGCGGATGACATCCTGCATGTTGGAGAAGTTCAGCGCCTTGCGCAGACGCCCGACATGAACGTCGACGGTACGCTCGTCGACATAGATGTCATGACCCCAGACGCCGTCGAGCAGCTGGGAGCGCGAGAAGACACGGCCAGGGGATGCCATCAGGAACTCGAGAAGCCGGAATTCGGTCGGACCGAGGCGGACTTCGCGGCTCTTGCGATGAACGCGGTGTGTCTCGCGGTCAAGCTCGATGTCGCCGCACTTCAGCAGCGTGGAAAGTACCTCCGGCTTGGCACGACGAAGCATCGCCTTGACGCGGGCGACGAGCTCCGGCGTCGAGAACGGCTTGACGACGTAGTCGTCGGCGCCGGTGGAGAGGCCGCGAACACGCTCACTCTCCTCGCCGCGGGCTGTCAGCATGATGATCGGCAGGCGCTCCGTTTCCGGCCGCATGCGCAGGCGACGGCAGAGCTCGATGCCTGATACGCCCGGCAGCATCCAATCGAGGATCAGAAGGTCCGGCGTGCGTTCCTGCAGCCGGATCTCGGCCTCGTCGCCGCGCAGGATTGTGTCGACCTCAAAGCCTTCAGCCTCAAGGTTATAGCGAAGAAGCACGCTCAGTGCTTCTTCATCTTCAACGACAGCTACTTTTGGTATCATTCGTTTCGGTCTCCTGGGGGCGCGGTCGCGGAACGATTATTCCGTAACGGCGCCGACGGTGTTGGCGGTATCGTCCTTCGGACGTTCGCCTTCCGGCTGAGCGCCGGTGGCCATGTAATAGATGGTTTCGGCAATGTTGGTGGCGTGGTCGCCGATACGCTCGATGTTCTTGGCGCAGAACAGAAGATGCGTGCAGCTGGTGATGTTGCGCGGATCTTCCATCATGTAGGTGAGCATCTCGCGGAACAGCGAGGTGTACATCGCGTCGATTTCCTCGTCGCGCTCACGGATCGACTTTGCCTTGTCGGCAGCACGGCTCGTATAGACGTCGAGCACTTCCTTGAGCTGGACAAGCGCCAGTTCGGAAAGGTGCTCGAGGCCGCGGGCGAGCTTGCGCGGCACGCCGGCGCTCTGGACCGCGATGACGCGCTTGGCGGTGTTCTTGCCGAGATCGCCGACGCGCTCGAGATCGGCCGCAATGCGGATCGAACCCATGATCTCGCGAAGGTCGGCCGCCATCGGCTGGCGACGGGCGATGGTCACGATCGCCTTGTCCCCGATCTCGCGTTCAGCGTGGTCAAGGATCACGTCGTCGGAGATGACCTTCTGGGCCAGGGCCGTATCGCCGTTGACGAGAGCGCGAACGGCATCCGAAACCATCTGCTCGGCAAGGCCGCCCATTTCCGAAATACGGCGGGACAGGAATTTCAGATCGTCGTCGTAGGCAGAAAAGATATGTGTCGATGCCATAGGGCTCATCCTTGAGTATGGTGAGGGTTGCCGACGCCGGCGATCAACCGAAGCGACCCATGATGTAGTCCTGGGTGCGCGGATCGTCCGGGTTGGTGAACATCTTGTCGGTATCGTTCTCTTCGACGAGGTTGCCGAGGTGGAACATGGCCGTGCGCTGCGAAACACGGGCGGCCTGCTGCATCGAGTGCGTCACGATGACGATCGTGTAGTTCTCGCGAAGCTCGTGGATCAGTTCCTCGACCTTTGCCGTCGCAATCGGATCGAGTGCCGAGCATGGCTCGTCCATCAGGATCACTTCAGGGCTCACCGCAACAGCGCGGGCGATGCAAAGGCGCTGCTGCTGGCCTCCGGAAAGACCAGTGCCGGCTTCATGAACGCGATCCTTCACCTCGTTCCACAGGCCGGCGCGCTGCAGGCTGAGTTCGACGATCTGGTCCATGTCGGCCTTCGACTTGGCGAGACCGTGGATGCGCGGGCCGTAGGCGACGTTCTCGTAGATCGTCTTCGGGAACGGGTTCGGCTTCTGGAACACCATGCCGACGCGGGCACGGAGCTCCACGACGTCGATGTCAGGATCATAGATATCATCACCATCGAGCGTGATCTTGCCGGTGACGCGGCAACCGTCGATCGTGTCGTTCATACGATTCAGGCTGCGCAGGAAGGTAGACTTGCCGCAACCTGACGGGCCGATCAGCGCCGTCACCGTGTTTTCGCGAATGTTCAGCTTCACGTCGAAGAGCGCGCGCTTCTCGCCGTAGTAAACCGAGACGTCCTGGCCGATCATCTTATAGGGAACGGTATTCATCTTCTGATCCAGAGCCTTCTCAACTGCTGCTTCCGTCAACATGTTCATAATGTCTACTCCGTTTACCAGCGGCGCTCAAAGCGACGACGCAAGAGAATGGCTCCGAGGTTCATGACGATCAGGAACAGGAGCAGGACGATGATAGCGCCAGAGGTACGCTCGACGAAGGCGCGCTCGGCTTCGTTGGCCCACATGTAGACCTGCACCGGCAGAGCCGTCGACGGATCGAGCGGAGTGCTCGGTGCATTGGCCACGAAGGCGACCATGCCGATGAGGAGCAGCGGTGCGGTCTCGCCAAGCGCGTGCGCCAGGCCGATGATCGTGCCGGTGAGAATACCCGGCATGGCCAGCGGCAGCACATGATGGAACACCATCTGCATCTTCGAAGCGCCGAGGCCGAGAGCAGCCGCCCGGATCGACGGCGGCACTGCGCGAAGCGCTGCGCGGGTCGCGATGATAATCGTCGGCAAGGTCATCAGCGTCAGCACCAGACCGCCGACCAGCGATGCGGAACGCGGCAGGCCGGCGAAGTTGATGAAGACGGCGAGGCCGAGCAGACCATAGACGATCGAGGGAACGGCTGCGAGGTTGTTGATGTTGACCTCGATCAGGTCCGTTAGCTTGTTCTTCGGTGCAAATTCTTCGAGGTAGATCGAAGCGGCAACACCGATCGGCAGCGAAAGTACGAGCACGATCAACATCAGGTAAAGCGAGCCGATCAGGGCGACGCCGAGACCGGCGGCCTCGGGACGGCTGGAGTTGCCGTTGACGAAGAGCCCGGTGTTGAACGTCTTGTGCAACGTCCCGCTTTCCGCCAGCCGGTTCATCCAGCCAACCTGCCTGTCGTTCACCTTGCGGTTCTTCTCGTCCACCTTCAGATCGATCTGACCCTTGTTGGCGGAGTCGATGTTGGCGTCGGCAAGCAGCGTCACATTGACCGTCTTGCCGATCAGCGATGGATCGGCGATGACCATGTCGCGCAACCGGATGGGCGCTCCCTTGGAAATCATCGCGGTCGCGTCACGGACCTCTGGACGGCTCGACGCATTGAGGTTCAGCGCCTTGATCATCGCGTCACGGATGAGCACGGGATAGTTGGCGGCAACCAGCACCGACGGATCGGTGGCGCGCTTGTTGTTCGGGTCGATCGTCTTCTCGCTGAACTCGATCGGCAGCGTGATCGCCGTCTGCTGGAAGGCCGTGTAGCCCTTGCTGATGACGCTCGTGAGCAGGATCGCCAGAAAGATCAGGCCGAAGGAGATTGCCGCGACGCCATAGGCGCGGAAGCGGCGTTCGGCGGCATAGCGGCGCTTGAGGCCGATATCGCGGCGTTCGGGTGCCTTGGAGACAACGACACCCTGAACCGGAGAAACAATATCCGTCATTCGTACTGCTCCCGGTATTTGCGCACGATGTAGAGCGCGTAGATGTTGAGGCAAAGCGTGATGAAAAACAGCGTGATGCCCAAAGCAAAGGCAACAAGCGTCTGCGGCGACGTAAATTCGAGGTCGCCAGTCAGCTGGTTGACGATCTTGACCGTCACCGTCGTCATCGGCTCGAACGGGTTGATCTGGATGCGGGCGGCAACACCTGCCGCAAGCACGACGATCATCGTTTCGCCGACGGCGCGCGAGGCGGTCATCAGCAGCGCGCCGACGATGCCGGGAAGCGCTGCGGGAAGCACGACCTTCTTGATCGTTTCCGAGCGCGTGGCGCCGAGACCGAGCGAACCATCCCGCAGGGCGCGCGGGACTGCGGTGATAATATCGTCAGACAGGGACGAAACATACGGGATCAGCATGATGCCCATGACGATACCGGCGGTCAGAACGCTCTGCGCCTGAATGAAGTTCGCATAGTTGCCGGTCAGGAGGCCGTTGACCTGCGAGGAAAGGTCGCGGAGGAAGGGGCCGACGGTGACAAGAGCGAAGAAGCCATAGACGATCGTCGGAATACCGGCGAGAACTTCGAGCAGCGGCTTTGCAATCGAGCGGACCTTGGGAGCGGCATACTCCGCCATGTAGATCGCGGCGAACAAGCCGACCGGCACCGCGACGAGCATCGCCACGAAGCCAATGTAGAGCGTGCCGAGCAACAGCGGGATCAGGCCGAATTGCCCGAAGGACGAGCTGCCGGCACCGGCAAAGCGCGGATCCCAGACCGTTCCGAAGAAGAAGTCTGCGGCAGGAACGGTCGCGAAGAAGTGGGCGGCTTCCGTCAGCATCGACAGAACGATACCGATCGTCGTCAGAATGGCGATCGACGACGCCAGAAGCAGGCCCCAGAGCATGACGCGTTCGACGCGGTTTCGCGCACGGAACCGCGGTGCGACTTCGCGAAGCGCATAAAATGCGCCAGCAACGGCAAGAACGAGAACCAGCGCCGTCATGACGAGGCGGCTGGAGCCGGATTCCGCGTTAAGCATCTGCGCCGCATCGATCATGTAGGGCTGTGGCTGACCAGCAAGCGGAACACCCTTCGCAGCAAGCTTTGCCTGGAGGCCAGCCGGATCGCTGGCAGCACCGCTGATCTCCTCCGGAGCGAGCAGCGGCAAGCCGCGCGCAATGGCGTTGACCATGCCGTAGTTCAAATTCTGCTGCGCAGCGGGCTGCGCCTTGATGTCGTCCGGAAACGATCCGCGGACGGAGGCTTCAATGATCGAAGGGCTGATTGCCAACCAGGCGCACAGCACGATCAGTGCCGGCAGGATTGTCCAGATCGCCGCATAGGCGCCATAGTAACCCGGTCGTGAATGCAACGCAGAGGACTTGCCTTTGACAAGTGCCGTAGCGCGGCTGCGGGCTGCCAGAAAGGCAGCGGCGCCCAGCACCACGAGGCACAGGAGTATGACGGATGTGCTCATTCGTAAGGTCCCCAGGCCCTTTGACCCCAAAAAGCGGAAACGGCAGGCGGACCGATCCGGCTCTCAAACTTGGAGAAGTTCAAACCCCGTCCCCAACTGGCGGAACAAGGCAATGCCGGCGCGATCTGGTGATCGCGCCGGCAAAGGTCATTACATGGTCTTGCCGTCTTCAACGCCCTTGCGGATCGCGTCGCGCTCTGCGTCCGGAGCAGCAACGAGGCCGTATTCAGCGAGCGGGCCGTCGGGGCCGATCATCTGGTCGGAAACGAAGAAGTTGACGTATTCCTTGAGACCCGGGATGACGCCGAGGTGTGCCTTCTTGACGTAAAAGAACAGCGGACGGGAAACCGGGTACGTGCCGTTCGCGATGGTTTCGGTCGACGGAACGATACCGTTGACGCTCGCAACCTTCAGCTTGTCAGCATTGTTTTCATAGAAGGAAAGGCCGAAGACGCCAACGCCGGTCTTGTTGGCAGCGATGCGCGCCAGCGTTTCCGGATAGTCGCCGTCGATGTCGACAGCAGCGCCGTCCTTACGGACTGCGACGCAAGCCTTGGTCTGAGCAGCCTTGTCGGTGATTTCCTTGGCGATCACGTCGAGAGCGCCGGAGGCCTTGCAGCCTGCTGCGAGAACGTTCTGTTCGAAGACTTCGCGCGTGCCGTGCTTTTCGCCCGGGATGTAGGCAGCGATGTCAACAGCCGGGAGCTTCGGATTAACTTCCGACCACTTCTTGTACGGGTTGTTGACGAGCTTGCCGTCAACGACAACCTGAGCGGCCAAAGCCTTGTAGATGTCGGCCGGGACGTAGGCAACGTCCGGGTTGGACGAGTCGGTTGCGAAGACGATACCGTCGTAACCGATCTTGACTTCCTGGATGTCGGTTACGCCGGCTGCCTTGCAGGCGTCCAGTTCCTTGGCGTTGATCGGACGCGAAGCGTTGGCAACGTCGATGCTATCAGGGCCGACGCCCTTGCAGAATTCCTTGAGGCCAGCGCCCGTGCCGCCGGATTCAACGACCGGCGTCTTGAAGTCCTTGAAGGTTTCGCCGAAGGTTTCGGCAACGATCTTGGCGTAAGGCAGGACGGTGGACGAGCCAGCAACCTGAACCTGGTCGCGAGCAACGGCCGCGCCAGCGAAAGCGGCGGAAGCGGCAAGTGCTGCGACCGTGAGTTTAAAAGCGTTCATAACAATCTCCCGGGCATATAGCGGTCTGAGTGCGGCCTTGAGCGGCCCTTGGCGGTGCCGTCTGTCAGCGGCCCGCTCTCTTTAGCCTCTGATGGCTAGAGCTTTTATGTCATTTTGACGAAACATTTGTGACAGGTTAAAGATCTGAATTTATTGATAAAAATTCTATTGCAATAGCAAACGTTTACAGTTTTATGTCAAAACCGCACGGTGAAGCTCGTCCCCTTCCCGACTTCCGACTTGACGATGAGGCGCGCCCGGTGTCGCGTCAGGATGTGCTTGACGATAGCAAGGCCCAACCCCGTGCCCTTCTTCGAGCGGCTATCCTCGATGCTCACGCGGTAGAATCGCTCCGTCAGGCGCGGCACGTGCTCGGCTGGAATGCCCGGTCCCTTGTCGACCACGGTAACTTCCACCGGCTCGCCCTGACCGTTCTTAAGGAAGACATCAACGGTCTTGCCCTCCTGCCCATATTTGCAGGCATTTTCTATGAGGTTTTCAAAGACCTGAACCAGCTCATCACGGTCGCCAAGCACCTCTGCTTTGCCCTGCGGAAGATGCAAAGCGATCTCGACCCCGACGTCATTTGCAAGAGGCACCAGCGAATCCCTGACGTGCCCGAGCAAAGGAACCAGATCGACTTTTTCGTCCGGGGCGATATGAGACTTCAGTTCCAGCCTCGAAAGGGACAGCAGGTCGTCCACGAGGCGGCTCATGCGGGTAGCCTGATCCAGCATGATGCCGAGAAAGCGCTCCTGCGCCTTCGCGTCGTTCTTTGCCGGTCCCTGAATGGTCTCGATAAAGCCGCGCAGGGACGCAAGCGGCGTGCGCAACTCATGGCTGGCATTAGCGACGAAGTCGGAACGCATGCGGTCGATGCGGCGGACTTCGGATATATCCCGAAAAGAAACCACGAAGAAACGCTCATCAGCAGGCTGCTGCCCGTCAAGATCCACAGGCGCGCTGCGGACGATGTAAACACGCTCGGATGGCAGGCGTTCGGAGTGCTCGATCTGGTTCGGTGCATTGGTCGCGATCGTTTCACTGATGATGTCGAGGACGCCAGGCGAGCGCAGGCGCGCGGAAATATGGGCACCAATCGTGGCCTCGCCAAACGCCTTTTCGGCTGCATGGTTCTGGTAAAGTACCGAGGCATCATCGGAAAGCACCATGACCGGGATATCGAGCGCCGCTAGCGTCGCGGTAACTTCGACCAGGCGGCTGGCGGGGAGGTCGATAGTCTCGGGAACAGGTTCTGGCGTGACGTCTCGGATGATCGGAACCGAGTGCCATAAAGCGGTAACGATCATCAGCAACAGAAAACCGAGCACGACCCACTTGTTCGCGCCTGCGGCAAGCGCGATCAGTGCGATCAGTAGCGCCACGAGCAGGACGGGGCACTCCTGCCGAATGCGCAAAATCAGGCTTCGTGTCCATGGCGTCTCGTCTTGCAACTGCCCCTCGCGATTTCGACTCGTACTTCTATCTTCAAACTCTGCCTGATAGCCGTGAATCATGACAGAAGTTTTCGGCTGCAGCCAGCAGACGCAAAAGCCATGATGGGAACGCACAGGAATTTCGGCAAACTGCAAGACATTTGATTTTTAACGAGAAATATGGTCGCCTGTGTTCAACAAAACTCAGAGCGGGGAGAACGCCATGGCCGATGATGTCGAGAGCAGAGCCGTCGAACTGGACATCCGCGGAAAGAAGCGCGTCTTCGATGTCGACGATCCCGTGCTGCCGGACTGGGTTGACGAGGCCGCTTTGCAATCCGGCGGCTATCCCTACGACAAAAAGCTCAAGGAAGAGGAATACCTTGAGGAACTGGAGAGGCTGCAGATCGAGCTAGTGAAGGTGCAGTTCTGGCTGCAGGCCACCGGCAAGCGCGTCATGGCGCTTTTCGAGGGGCGAGACGCGGCCGGCAAGGGCGGTGCGATTTCCGCCTCGTCAGCGCACATGAATCCCCGTCTTATCCGCGTCGTCGCCTTGACCAAGCCTACCGAGCGCGAAGCCGGGCAATGGTATTTCCAGCGCTACATCGCGCAGTTCCCGACAGCCGGAGAATTCGTTCTCTTCGACCGGTCCTGGTACAACCGCGCCGGTGTCGAGCCCGTCATGGGCTTCTGCACGCCCAAGCAGTATGAAGACTTCCTGAACCAGGCGCCCCTGCTCGAGAAGGTGATTGCCCACGAGGGTATCTTCTTCTTCAAGTTCTACCTCGATATCGGCCGCGAGATGCAGCTGAAGCGCTTCCACGATCGACGCCACGACCCGCTCAAAGTCTGGAAACTATCATCGATGGATATAGCGGCACTGACGAAATGGGGCGACTATAGCGAGAAACGCCACCGGATGCTGAAGGAGACCCATACGGAATTCGCACCATGGACGGTCATTCATGCCAACGACAAGCGCCGGGCCCGGCTGAACCTCATTCGGCACATGCTGAAAACGATGGACTACGACGGAAAGGACAAAGATGCGGTCGGTAAGCTCGACGAAAAGATCATCGGTTCAGGTCCCGGCTTCCTGAAATAGCCTACTGTCCCGGGAGGATCCGCACGGCGTAGAGGTTGATGCCGCGCGCCTTGCCGTCCACGTCGCTGTTGATGATCAGACTACCGGCAGAGTTCGGCGCCAGCGATCGATCGAAGCGGACCTGAAGCAACACATCCGACTTCTGCCGGGTGACGGAGAAGCGATGCCGGGAGCAGTCGCCGAGTGACTGGAAATCGCATTCCACCGTAATCTGAGTCGGCTCATCGGAGGTGGATTGCAGCGTGATGGCAATCGTCGAGGACTTGCCGGCCAGTTGCTGTAGCACATCGGACGGAACGCTGATGCCGACATTGCCGTCGGCGCCGCTGCTCTGCGAGATCAGGCGCACCGCCGGGCCATCGTTTTCGGCGACCTTCTGGATCTGAGATTGTGGGCCGGCATTGATCTTATCCACGTCGGACGGCGTGAAAACCTCGATCCAGTCGGCAGAAAACGAATTTTGAGGATCGATCGCAACTGGTGCCGCATTGCCACCTGCGGCAGCATTGCCGTTGCCGTCGTCGGCACCATTGAAATCTTCCGGCTGGGTACTCGCCGGCGGATTGGCGACGCTTGTATCTCGCTCTGCGGCGCTCTTCAGCAAGCCCGAAGAGTACACCCACCAGGCCCCCATGCCGATGAAGGCGAGAAGCACGCAGGCGACCAGCAGCCGGGAGAAGAACTTGCGAGGTCTACGGCGAACGGCCGCGCGCTCCGGCCGGAAGTCCATCTGGGCCGACTTTCGTTCCGCGACCGGCGCCTCGGCAGCCGGCGCGACGCCTAGATGATCACCGCTGCCGGCATGGACGCCAGCGAGGCTGGATTCGTCGTCGAAGCGTGGGTCCGTGATCGAATGCTCGCGGGTCTCTCCGCCGATCGAAACGCTCGTCGCCTCGTCCGCTGCCACATGGGCAACAGGCTCGTGTATTTCCACCACGGGTGGAACAGGAACCTCCGGCGGTCCCTGGCGCGGATGAAGACGCTCGCGCTCCTCCGCTTCGATCATGTGAATCGTCGTTTCGAGCCGGTGGCGGTGATAGGCAACCGCTTCCGTGTCGGTGATGTCCTGCTTGCGAAGACCGGCTTCGAGAGCCTGACGCGCGGACTGGTAAATCTTTGCACGGACTTCGGGATTGTCGCGATCGGCATTGCTGAGCGCCGTTCTGATAGCCGTTTCTAATCCGCTCACGTCCGGTCCTTTATTCTGAGACTGGGCCTGTCCTTAACACTTCGTAAATGCGGTAACCGCTGCCACGGCAAATCGCAAGCCTCCGCCATGTCTGCAATCCGCATCGGCGGGGGAAAACGCAGGGTTGCCGTACGCCATCCTATGTTCTTGCAAAGAATAGCCGATATTTGTGGAATCGATAGAGCGAGCTTTTCCTCCGACAAAGTCTCTGCTATCACATTGACGTTTTCGTAAACGTCAATTCTTATGGTGTCCCATGGCCCTACCCCCGATCCTGACCCAAGATCTCAGATTGCCGGTCGTCGCCTCGCCGCTCTTCATCATTTCGCACCCGGCGCTGACGCTGGCGCAATGCAAGGCCGGAATCGTCGGCGCCTTTCCGGCATTGAATGCGCGACCGGAGAGCCAGCTCGACGAATGGCTTGCCATGATCACCGAGGATCTCGCCGCACACAACACCGCAAACCCTGGACGCCCGGCTGCCCCGTTTGCTGTCAACCAGATCGTCCACATGTCGAATAAACGGCTGGAGCACGATCTCAGGCTCTGCGTCAAATACAAGGTGCCTGTTGTCATCTCGTCGCTCGGCGCCGTACCGGAGGTGAACGCCGCCGTGCATTCCTACGGCGGGATCGTGCTCCACGACGTCATCAATAACCGGCATGCGAACTCGGCCATCCGCAAGGGTGCTGACGGGCTAATCGCCGTCGCAGCCGGTGCCGGCGGCCATGCCGGCACGCTTTCGCCCTTTGCGCTTGTCCAGGAAATCCGCGAATGGTTCGACGGGCCGCTGCTGCTTGCCGGCGCGATTGCCAATGGCGGCGCCATCCTCGCGGCGCAGGCGATGGGAGCCGACATGGCCTATGTAGGCACTCCCTTCATCGCCACCGAAGAGGCGCGCGCCTCGGAAGCCTACAAGCAGGCGATTGTCGACGGCATGGCGAACGACATTGTCTATTCTAACTACTTCACCGGGGTGCATGGCAATTATCTCAAGCCGTCGGTCAGGGCCGTCGGCCTCGACCCCGACAACCTGCCGGTTGCGGATCCCTCGAAAATGGATTTCGAACAGGCCGTCGGCGGCGCCAAGGCCTGGAAGGACATCTGGGGCAGCGGACAAGGCATCGGTGCCATCAAGGGGATCGAACCCGTCGGCAAGCTTGTCGATCGGCTGGAGGCCGAGTATAAAGCCGCCCGGACGCGGCTGTCGCTCTAGGGGCTGGCCGCAGATTTCCACAGCGCCCTTCTTTTTTACCGAAGAGATGACAGGGCGCTTGAAATCTTCAAACAATGCCTGTATCAGCGCCATGCAAATCGTGGGCCGCATCGTTCGGCCACAGAGTTGCCGCTTTAGCTCAGTCGGTAGAGCACATCATTCGTAATGATGGGGTCACGTGTTCGAGTCACGTAAGCGGCACCATTCTACTCCTTCCCATTTGAAATTATGCGCATCGCACGCGCTTGCGAACCACAGTCGGATGACAGCGGTAGCGCTCTAGGTGCCCGATCGTCGGCACCACCCCGGTCTCCGAGGTCTGCACTGTTCGATACGCTACTCCTCCCTGAATGCCTT
>NZ_AKKA01000072.1 GCF_000282035.1 Rhizobium sp. CF122 | reverse complement strand
CGATCACCACGTCAAATTCCATCATTTCCCGAGGAGTGTCATTTCGTTCGCTCATGATATACGCCTAAATTGCCCATGCTTTGGAGATGCCGGTCGCCGCTCCAATCTGAATGCCTACCGAGTGGGTCGCGGTGGATCGCACCTGTAATCGTAAAACCCCCTGCCCGCCTTGCGGCCCAGCCAGCCAGCTTCCACGTATTTAACCAACAGCGGGCAAGGACGATATTTGCTGTCGGCCAACCCTTCATGGAGCACCTGCATGATTGAAAGGCATGTGTCTAACCCGATGAAATCTGCAAGTTCGAGCGGCCCCATAGGATGATTGGCGCCCAGCTTCATACCTGTATCAATCGCTTCAACGTTACCGACCCCCTCGTACAAGGTGTAAACGGCCTCATTGATCATCGGGATAAGAACGCGATTCACGATGAAAGCTGGAAAATCCTCGGATACCGTCACGCTTTTGCCGATCGATATGGCAAACTCCCTGGCCGCGGCGAAAGTCTCTTGGCTAGTTCCGATTCCGCGAACAAGTTCGACCAACTTCATAACCGGCACAGGGTTCATGAAGTGAACTCCAAGAAAGCGATCAGGCCTATCCGTGGAGGCCGCGAGGCGCGTGATAGACAGGGATGAAGTGTTAGTTGCCAGAATTGCTTGAGGCTTTAGGACGGCGGACACGTCCGCAAAAACCTGCCTCTTGACTGTTTCATTTTCGCTTACGGCTTCAATGACCAGATCAGCGTCTGCCAGATCCGAGAGCGAATAGGCGCCCTTGATGCGAGACACAGCCTCCTGAGCGGCTTGTCCTGACATTTTTCCGTTTTCTACCTGGCGGCCAAAATACCGAGCTCCATCTTCGACACTCGCGTTAACCCGACTTTCAGCTAGATCATAAACCAGTGCCCCAAATCCGTACTTAGCCGCGACCTGCGCGATTCCGGTACCCATCTGTCCGGCGCCGATAATAGCGACGGTGGAAATATTGATAGCCATGCGCAGGTCGCCTCTCAGCAGCTCGGAGGTGTTAAACGGGGCGTCAGATCTTCGGTTTGGTTGCCGACCACATCTATGCACGGCAACCGCCTTAGGTACGCGCCAGCCTCGAGTCCTACGGAGACATCTCAGCCAGCGCGGCAGTTCAAACGTTCGACCTAGAAAAAGGCCTGAATGCCCGTCTGGGCGCGGCCAAGGATCAGCGCGTGAACGTCGTGCGTCCCCTCATAAGTATTTACCGTTTCCAGGTTCTGGGCGTGGCGCATGACGTGGTATTCGATCTGGATGCCGTTGCCGCCGTGCATGTCACGGGCTTGCCGAGCGATGTCCAGGGCCTTGCCGCAATTGTTACGCTTGACCAAGGAGACCATTTCCGGTGCCATCTGGTGCTCATCCATCAGTCGGCCGACGCGCAGTGAGCCCTGCAGCCCGAGTGTGATCTCGGTCATCATGTCAGCAAGCTTCTTTTGATAGAGCTGCATGCCTGCAAGCGGCTTGCCGAACTGTTTGCGGTCCAAGCCATACTGCCGGGCGCGGAACCAGCAATCTTCGGCGGCTCCCATGACGCCCCAAGAGATACCGTAACGGGCACGATTCAGGCAGCCGAACGGCCCTTTCAGACCGGAAACACCTGGCAGGATGGCGTCTTCAGTTACCTCGACGCCATCCATCACGATTTCCCCGGTAATCGAGGCACGCAGCGACAACTTGCCGCCGATCTTTGGAGCAGAAAGCCCCTTCATGCCCTTTTCCAGCACGAAGCCGCGAATTTCGTTGTTATGAGCTTCCGACTTGGCCCAGACGACGAAGACATCGGCTATCGGTGAATTGGAGATCCACATTTTGGAGCCGCGCAGCCGATAGCCACCTTCGATCTTTTCGGCGCGGGTCTTCATGCCGCCGGGATCGGATCCGGCGTCGGGCTCGGTCAAGCCAAAACAGCCGATGAGATCGCCGGAAACGAGGCCCGGCAGGTATTTCTTTTTCTGCTCGTCGGAGCCGTATGCGAAGATTGGATAGATGACCAACGAGGACTGTACGCTCATCATCGAGCGGTAGCCGGAATCGATGCGCTCGACTTCGCGGGCGACGAGGCCGTAGGCGACGTAGGATGCATTGGCAGCACCATATTCTTCGGGCAGCGTCACTCCCAGCAGCCCCGTCTCGCCCATCAGTTTGAACAGCTCGGGCTCTGTCGTTTCGTCGAGATAGGCTTCCTGGATGCGCGGCAGTAGTTCAGACTTTGCGAAAGCGGCCGCCGAGTCGCGGATCATCCGCTCATCTTCAGTCAGCTGATCATCGAGCAGAAAAGGGTCATTCCAGGAAAAGGCCAAGGGGTCATCCTCCGTTTGAGGCAGTTTGAAGTTGGCCGAATTATCTCCCGCGCCTGGCGAAGGACAAGCGCCGTTTACTCATCGACCTATGAGCTATAGTAATAGGGCATGGTAAACCTTGCTAGAAAACTGCTTCCTTCTACCTCTGCCCTCGCGGCCTTCGATTCCGTGGCCCGGTTGGGCAGTTTTTCCGCTGCAGCGGAGGAACTGTCGCTAACGCAAGGCGCAATCAGTCGCCAAGTCTCTGCGCTTGAAGAACAATTGGGCATTTTGCTATTCGATCGAACTAGTCGCGGGGTAAACCTCACGGCGGCAGGTGCAGACTATTCCAAGGCGATTGCCAATGCCTTGGCCGAGATCCGTTCCGCATCGCTCCAAGCCATGACCAAACAACATAACGATCAACTCAATCTCGCGATTCTACCAACCTTCAGTACCCGCTGGCTGATGCCCCGCATTCCGCATTTCGTCGCTCGCCATCCGGAGATCACATTGAATTTCGCCACGCGTATCGGCGTCTTTGATTTCGATCGAGACGGCATCGACATGGCAATTCATATCGGCCAGCCCAATTGGCCTGGTGCAGATTGCACTTTCCTGATGGATGAGATGGTGGCGCCGGTCGCTTCCCCCACCTTCCTCAAGTCGCATCCGATCGATAAGGCAGAAGATCTGCTGCGCATGCCCCTGCTGCACATGGCATCTCGACCCGGAGCCTGGGGCCATTGGTTCGAAAGCCTTCGGATTGCTGGTACACCCTCTCAAGCGATGAGGTTCGAGCAGTTCGGCAGCGTCGCACAAGCCTGCATCGCGGGGCTCGGCCTGGCGCTGATGCCACTCTTCCTGATTGACTCGGAACTGGCTAGCGGCCAACTCGTGGAAGCCTTTCCGCATCAGGTTAAGAGCCCAAGCGCCTACTATGCTGTCGCACCGCTCAGCAAGGCGGATTTCCGTCCAGTCGCAGCCTTTCGCGCGTGGTTGCTGGAGGAGATCGGCCGATACGAGGATGGTGATGCTGGCAAGGCGGAATAACTATGTCATAAATGGCCAGAAGACCTTTCTGGCCTAGCGCCTTGCGACATCATTTGACGCCCCCTTGGCAATTGAAACCGATCACGCGATGGCAATCCCTATGTAAACGCCGAAACCTTGCGAGAGGCCCTGCGCCTTCAAAGCGAACGTGTCTTCTCATTCTACTTAGCGGACCTAAACATTCTCGGAGCCGAACTATCGCTTGACGATCGTTATGTAAACGTCACTGACGAACTGCGCCATCTGGCAAAAATCTCGCCTGACAAATCCGCACAGCGCCAGCACGAGCCCTATCGCCTTGCGATCTCCGGCATATACGCCCGCCTTGCCGCGACAGCGGTCAAGTTCGGCAGCACGGTAGTGGATCGCGCCCCTGTTGCGGCAGCCCCCAGTTACACAAATCCGAATGAATTTTCCAAAGACCTGGTGACAATCAGCAAATCACTCACCCTCAACGGCGCCGCAAACATCGCCTCCGGCAGGCTGCGAAAACTCCTCCGAGCAGTCGACGTGTTTGGCTTCCACCTTGCCAGCATTGACCTCAGGCAGAATTCTGAAGTCCATCACCGGGTTGTCCACGAACTCTTTGAGGTAGTCGAGCCCGGAGCCAACTATGAAGCTCTGGAAGAAACTGAAAAGATTGAGCTTCTCAGCAACGAGCTGCGTTCCCCGCGACTGCTGTCTACGCCATTCAAGGTGTACTCCTCGGAGACGACCTCGGAGCTGAACGTTTTCCGTGAGGCCGCCGATGCGCATCACCGGTATGGCCGCCGCAGTGTTCCCAATTACATCATTTCGAAAGCAGCAACCCCCTCTGATATCCTAGAGGTGATGGTGCTGCTTCGCGAGGTAGGGTTGCTGAAGCCCGGTGAGCCGAATTGTGCTTCCGTCAACATCGTGCCGCTGTTCGAAACGATTTCCGACCTTAGGAACTCCCACGATGTCATGGAGGTGACCCTGGGCATCGAGGCATATAGGGCGTCCATCAAATCGTTGGGAAACCGCCAGGAAATCATGCTCGGCTACTCCGACAGCAACAAGGATGGCGGATACCTCACCTCCGGCTGGGAGCTTTATAAGGCCGAGACCGCGTTCATTCGCTTGTTCGAGGAGAAGGGGATTCAGCTCAGCCTTTTCCACGGACGTGGCGGTTCCGTCGGGCGCGGTGGCGGTCCAAGCTTTGAAGCCATTACTGCCCTTCCACCTGGAGCGGTAGCGGGTTCGATAAGGGTCACTGAGCAAGGCGAGGTTATCGCCGCGAAATACTCCAGCCCTGCGCTCGGCCGACGCAACGTCGAGCTCCTGATGGCCGCGACGCTGGAGGCTTCACTCCGGCCCGCCAGCGAGCTTGAGCCAAGTTCACAATACGTCCGCACCATTGACGAAGTATCTCAGCTGGCATTTTCGAGCTACCGCAGCCTGGTCTACGAAACCAAGGGGTTCGAACGCTTCTTCTGGGAAGCAACGATCATCGGCGAAATTGCGAAACTCAATATCGGCAGCAGACCGGCATCGAGAAGCTCATCAGGTGCCATTGAGGATTTGAGAGCGATTCCCTGGGTATTTGGATGGTCGCAAAGCCGGATCATGCTGCCGGGGTGGTTTGGTTTCGGATCGGGCGTGAAGCAATGGCTTTCTAGTTGTCCAGACGGCCTCCAGACCCTTCGTGACATGCACCGCACCTGGCCCTTTTTCCAAACCCTCATTGCGAATATGGAAATGGTGCTGGCCAAATCGAACATGGGAATTGCGGCCAGATATGCGAACCTGGTTACGGACAGGGACACAGGCCGTACTATCTTCGCACGCATCGAACAGGAGTGGCGAGATACAGTAAGTGCCCTCCTCCAAATCACTGCCCAAACTTCCCTGCTGGAAAGCAACTCCGCGCTGAAACAGTCCATTCGCCACCGCTTGCCCTGCTTAGACCCTCTTAATTGCATGCAGGTTGAATTGCTTCGGCGCCACCGCACGGGAACGCGGGAAGATGCGGAAGAAGCGCTGCACTTAACCATCAACGGAATAGCTGCTGCGCTGCGAAATAGCGGGTAGTGCCGCCCGCCTATTTTCCTTGACCCTGACCAATCCATTGCGCTAACGTTCGCACAAACGTAGGAGGAACTTTCATGACACATACGGTGCTGCTGACGGACTATGCATGGCCGGATGACATCGTCGAGCGGGAGGTAATTGAACGGGCTGGTTTCACCTTGGTCAGCGGCCCAGCCAAGCCATCTTTGGCCGCCGAGATCGATGCACTGGCGGCACAGCACCAGCCCGATGCCATTATGACTTGCTGGGCGCAAGTCAGCGCGACAGCGATCGCGGCCTCGCCTGCCCTGAAGATCGTCGCGCGTCTTGGCGTGGGATTGGACAACATCGCTGTTGATGCGGCCACCGAGCGCGGCATTTGGGTCACGAACGTGCCCGACTATTGCGTCGCAGAGGTTTCAGATCACGCAGTTGGCTTTGCGATCGCCTGGGCTCGTGGTCTTGTTCATTTTGATCGCGAAGTGCGGTCCGGAAAATGGGATCCCGCCTCGGCAAACCTCCGCAGGTTGTCGGAACTCACCTGCGGTATCGCCGGCTTCGGCCGGATCGGCCGTGCTACCGCAGCGAAGATGCAAGCCCTGGGCTGCCGGGTGTTGGCGCACGACCCCTACACATCCAATACTCCTGACAGTATTCAACTGGTCGATTTCGAGACCCTACTTGCCAGAAGCGACATCGTCGTGGTCCACACACCGCTGACGCCTTCAACGCACCACCTGATCAATCGCGACGCGATCTCAAAAATGCGTCGAGGCAGCTTGTTGATCAACGTCAGCCGAGGCGGCGTTGTCGACACCGACGCTCTAATCGAAGGACTGGCCTCCGGCATCTTGAGTGGTGTCGGCCTCGACGTACTGGAGGATGAGCCGAGCGTTCCGGCAGAATTGATTGCCCATCCTGGCGCGATGATCACTCCACATGTCGCCTTCTCCTCGGACGCATCGCTCATTGAGTTGCGCCGGCGCGCCGCGCAAGAGGTTGTCAGAGTGCTCTCTGGAGAAAAGCCTGAACAGCCCCGCAACAGCCCCCACCGCTAGTGCCTCATAGGACCTCCTTCATGTCTGTAGCTGAGACGACGATATACGATGACTTCCTGCTGAAAAGCGGGCTGAAAGGTGCCTCGGAAGAAGCGGTGTATAAGCCCCTGACGGGTGGTGTTTCTTCGGACATCTACCGGGTGGAGCTTCCAGGACGGGTTCTTTGTGTGAAGCGTGCCCTCCCCAAGCTGAAAGTGGCTGCCCATTGGCAAGCGCCGGTGTCTAGGAATGAGTACGAATGGAACTGGATTTCGTTTGTAGCTCAGCATTTTCCCTCTGCAGTTCCGAAGCCTCTCGCCCATGACACTTCGTCTGGCGTGTTCGCAATGGAATTCCTTCCGGGCGACGAGTATCCACTCTGGAAAGCTAACCTCCTGCAAGGACACGTCGATCCGAAGGCGGCAGAGATTACGGGACAACGGATCGGACAAATTCACTCTGTGAGTGCCCGCACACCAGGGCTGCCGGAGAAATTCGTATCCGGCACCAACTTCTACGCTTTGCGACTTGAGCCCTACCTGGTCGCAACCGCTGACAAACACCCATTCGTCGGCGACCGCCTTTCCGAACTGGTGGATCGCACTGCCAATACGAAGCTGGCGCTCGTTCATGGAGACGTGAGCCCTAAGAACATTCTGCTAGGAAAAAGCGGGCCCGTATTCCTGGATGCGGAATGCGCATGGTTTGGCGATCCCGCCTTCGATCTCGCCTTCTGCCTGAATCATCTCTTACTGAAGAAGCTCGTTGTTGAGAAAGCGGCCAACGCGCTCGCAGCCTCGTTCACGGCCCTTACTTCTGCCTATCTTAACGAAGTTGATTGGGAAGATCGGCAAGCTCTCGAAGCCCGCGCAGCAAGCCTCTTGCCCGCCCTCTTCTTAGCCCGTGTCGACGGCAAATCGCCGGTGGAGTACGTGACGGAAGAAAACCAACGAATGCTTGTTCGTAAGACAGCTATTCCATTGATCACGTCGCCGCGCACGAAGCTGGCTGACATCGCGCAGGTTTGGTTTGCCTAGTACAGGACAAGATCCACGCTTGGCCCGACCCCATTCGGCGGTTCGGTGATCGGTCCCAGTTGCTCTGCCAAGTCCAGCAGGCAATTCGGGACCCGGTCATCGGCCGCTGGATGGCATATTTTCGCAGCGCCGGTGCGAAAAATCCAGTTCTTCGCGCCAAAGAGCTGCTTTATCCGATCGAGAAAACCGGTTCGAGTACCGGCGTCAAAAAGAAGCCATCGCCCTACGGAGCGATGGCAGTTGTACGCTTGGGAGGTATCGGAGTCTTTCCTTACTTGAACCGAGCGAGCCAAACCTCAAACGCGGCAAGAAAGCTTTCAATGAATTTCTGCGTTCCTTCATTAAGGAACGTCCCGTTGTCACCCACGAGCTTGTCCGCGGTGCTGAGATAGACTTCCGGCTGCGGCAAAGTAGGAACGTTGATGTTGGTAAGAATTACGCGGAGTTGAAGCGCCGCGGCGGCACCGCCAATGAGGCCGGGAGACGCACCGGTTACTGCGCCGGGCTTGTGCTCCCACACGCTTTTCCCATAGGGCCGAGAGCCGACCTCGATAGCGTTCTTCAGAGCAGCAGGCACTGACCTGTTGTATTCAGGGGTTACAAAAATCACACCATCGCTGGCCTTGATGCGCTCTCGGAAAGACGACCAGGCGGGCGGAGGTGTTTCGGTTTCGAGGTCTTGGTTGTAGAGCGGCAGATCGCCGATAGGCAAGATATCCAGATTCAGGGCGTCCGGTGCAACCTTCTGCATCGCACGCGCCAGTTTCAGGTTGATCGAAGCCTGTCGAAGGCTACCGACAAGGACCACAACATCTTTCTTGGACATTTTTTCCCTTTTCATGGTGCGAGCGTCGACCACACGACGCTCGCACTTGCTATCAATGTGAGGATGGGATCGGTGGAACGACGACGTAGTTGCTGAAGCCGCCATCGCGTTCGCCTATGCCGGAGATCGCTTCGTTCACTCGCTCAAGCGGGTAGATCTTGTGCTCAAGGTACGAGAGGTCTAGCGCTCCTGTCGCTGCCATGTCGGCCATTTCCTGGCCCTGCGCAGCAGTAAACCAATTGGATCCGATGAGCTGAACCTGCTCGTCCATTAGCCACTTCACGTCCACCGGAACATCTTCGGCGACGCCTCCGACAACGACCACGCGGCCGCCGCGACGGACGCCCCGCATGGAATCGATCATTGTCGATGCCGGGGCTCTCGCGCCAAGTGCACTTATAACGAAGTCGGCGCCCTCGCCGCCCGTATGTGCCTTAGCCCACTCGCCGGTGGAGCCCTCTCCAAGGACGAATGTCTCGATACGGTCAGGAGCGATGGCCTTCACACGATCGAGCAGTTCCTTGTGGCGGGCAGTCCCCAAGATCTTTGAAACGCCCATTGCGAGCGCAAGCTTCGTTGCTGCGATGCCAAGGGTGCCGGTGATCCCATCAATGAGGCCAACTTGACCAGGGCCTGCCTGCGCATTCTTCAGCGCACCATACGATGTACCCAAATAGCCGAATCGACCCGCCTGCTCGAAGGTCACGTTATCTGGCAGGCAGATAAGTGAGTATTCCGGGGCGGTCATGTACTGACTGAAGCCGCCATACGGATAAAGGTCAAAGATCCTCTGACCATCGCGGCTCGTGCTGAAATATCCGTTCAAGGTATAATAACGGCATTGGCTGCGATTCCCGGATCGGCAGGCCTTACAGGAACCACAGGACCTGAGTGGGCTCACGTAAACACGGTCGCCGACCTTAACATTCGTGACCGCCTCACCGACTTCTGCAACCACCCCGGCTGGATCCAAACCAAAAACGGCCGGAAACTTCGGCAGCGGCTGGTGAGGAAACCAGGTCGGCCAGTTATTGATGACATTTGCCATATTGGGAACGATACCGCAGGCCCTGACCTGTACCAGGACGTCGTTGGGCCGGGGCGTTGGAACCGGGATCTCATCCAACGACATCGGCTGATGCAAAGCATGCAGCCGAGCTGCGATCATAGTCTTAGCCATTTACTCCTCCATAGGGCGCACCGGCCAGGCCTTGCCCGACCGAATGCATCTTTGCTGTTTCAGTAAAGCTTGCTCGGCAACGAACCGAAGCAATATTCGTCAGGGTGCGAGAAACTGCGTCCCGGCCGGACGGAATTCGGTAGGCCATACGGTGACCCAATCTTTTCCTTGGACCTGCTTGAGTTTCGTTGACTGCTTCCCGGCATTGAACTTGCCGTCGAAAGTTCTTGGGCCCACGACAGTGTCCACCGTATTCGATCGCAGCCAAGCAGCCATTGCTTGGTCATCGAGCTTTCCTGCGCCTTCTGCCGCTGCAGCCAGCATCTGCCATGCAGCGAATTCGACAGCAGCTTGATACTCGGTGCGCGGGTACGGGAAACCGGCAGCCTTTGCACTGTTGTTGTACGCGGTCGCAAACTCCTTGGCACCCGGATAGGAAAGGAAGGGTTCCTGCTCTTCAAACCAGGTCAGCGAGGTCAAGCCATTGGCCTTGGGATGAGCGGCAGTCGGGCCTGGAGCCGGGAAGAGATAAAAGTGATTCTTGGGTTGGTAGTCGATGCGGCTCATTGCATCGAGAAGCTGGACGGCCTCCATTCCAACCGCACCTGACCAAAGCAGATCCGGATCGGCTGCCTTGATACGGTTTGCGATTGCACCGAAATCCTTCGTGCCGAATTCGTATTCGAGGCTGAGAACATTCTTGATCCCACGCTTCTCGGCAACTTCCTGCCCGCCCTTGGCAATAGTGAGGGCAGACGGGAACTTGCTCGTGACAAACGCGATGGTCTTTGGAGGGTTCGGAAGGCTCGCGTATGCGTCCAGGACGACCTCCGTATCAGTGATATGGGGCTCGGGTCCGATCGGCAGAGACGGGAACTGCAGCGGATATGGCGCGAGGCTCGGGTCGCCCAAGCTGCTTTGGACAAGAAGTTTCTTGAAGCGTGCAGCGACACCCATCGCTGCAATGATCGAGGACGTGCCGTAAGGCCCCATCAGCAGGTCGACCTTGTCAGCGGTCACCAGGCGTTCGTAGAGAGTGCGAGCATTCGCAGGTAGCGACTGGTCGTCGAGAAGAACAAATTCAACCTTGCGGCCAAGGATACCGCCCTTGGCATTGATCTGTTCGACAAAGACATTTGCCGCGAGCTTATGGATGGCGCCGACGCCAGCAAGTGGCCCCGTCAATGGCAGCGTGCCACCTACCCGGATAGGCCCCTCCTGGGCAAACGCACTCGGCATCGAGCCGAAAACTGCCGCGGCTGCCGCAGAACCCAAGAATGATCTTCTGGTCAGTTTAATGGAATTCGCACTCATCTCATCCTCCCAAGCGCATCCAGTTAGATTTCACCGCGATCCGCGGACTTCGCATTACGCCGATCCTCCGCCACAATCCTCCGCAGCGGTCAGCCTTTGTTGAGCCCTTCCGCATAACGCTCCAGTGTCATCGGGTTTGGCAACTTTTCGGGCTGCTCCAGCGGTACTCCCGTAAAATCGCTGGCTTCGAAGTACCATTTAGAAACCGCAGGCAGACCCCAATGTACGTTCGTGCTTAGTGAAGCCGCGTCCCAACGGATCGGCTCCAGTTCGACGTCGATCGTCGTATAGTGGTTGTTGAAGAACTCGACTCGATGCCCATCCGGATCGCGCAGGTAGACAAACAGGACTCCCGATGGGCCATGTCGTCCCGGTCCGCGCTCCACGCTTTCCGCATATCCGTAACGGCTCGCAAAGTCGCATGCCGCGAAGATGTCGCTGCTCTCGGAAACGATATAGGCGAAGTGGTGCATCCGCGGTCCGACGCCTGGCACCAGGGCAAGATCTAGGCAACCGCCCTTGCGGTACATGAAGTTCGCAAGGAGGTTATCGCCAGCAGCGATGTATTCCGAAGTCCGGAAGCCCAGTTCCCCGTAGAAGGCGCTCAATGCTAGCGGATCGGGAACAATGACTTGGCAGTGATCCAGACCTTGTGCTCTGGCGCCACGATGCTCATGGACCTCCAGGAACTTGCGGGGATGGACCGTCATCGAGGCGCAGAGCTCGATGCGAGCACCTGCAGGATCGCTTACAAGGAGGGTCCTCCCTTGGTTCGCGACGTCGCTCCACTCCGCCGGGAGACCTTTCTCGTCAAAGAAGACCTTAGCTTTATCGAGGTCTTCCTCCAGAAACACCCGATAACCGATCCGTTTGCATGTTGGTCTGCCTCCTGCAGGTGCAAGGACAAGACTGTGATGGCAGGCCTCTGACAACCCACGGAGGTAAGAAACGCCATCAACGAATTCGGTTTCGACCAAGCCGCCGACATTCACGTAGAAATCGCGGCTACGCTCAACATCATTGACCTCCAACACAACGTGGCTGAAGCGTGTGATGTTGAACGGCGGCTTCAAATTAACGGCCGGAAGCATGTCATCCTCGTGTATCTTTGCGAACGTTAGCATAAAAATCCCGATTCTTTTGTCAACGCTTCTTTTCGAGCGATGCCCGCATCGGGCCCATCCAAAATGTCATCCTACTGTAACCGCAGAGACGGGCTTTTCAGCCAGGTTCAATGCAGACCAACCGGCAAACACGGCCTCTTTTCCGAGCGCTTCTTCGATGCGAAGAACCTCGTTCCATTTGGCCATACGCTCGGACCGAGAGAACGATCCGACTTTGAGCTGCTTAGCATCCCAGCCAACCGCCAAGTGAGCAATCGTCACGTCCTCGGTCTCGCCAGACCGAGCTGAAACGATAGTCCGGAAACCAGCCTTCTTGGCCACTGACAGCGCATCGAAGGTCTCGGTAATTGTTCCGGCTTGGTTCGGTTTGATCAGAACCGCATTGGCACTTTGATTCTTAATCGCGTCAGTAACACGCGCAGCATTCGTCACAAGGAAATCATCGCCGATGATCTGGCAACTGGCGCCATACCGGGCGGTGAACTCCTTGAAGCCTTCCGGATCATCTTCGGCGACAGGATCTTCGACGGACACGATCGGATACGCCTTCAGCCAGCCGCCGAGCATATCGATCATGTCGGCCGTATCGAGCTGCCTGTCTTCCAGTGCAAGCGAGTACTTTCCATCGCGGCCGAACTCGGAGGCCGCGATGTCGAGCGAAATGACGACCTGATTGCCGGGCTTCAAACCTGCTTCTTCAATCGAGCGCACCAAGGCATCCAGTGCCTCTTCGTTGTTGGCGAAGGCGGGCCAGTAGCCACCCTCATCCGCCACGCCTTGAAGCTTCCCGGCACGTTTCATGATGTTGCCGGCCGCACGATAAACCTCAGCGGTCCACTCTAGCGCCTCGGAGAACGACGCAGCCGCGGGGCACATGATCATGAAGTCCTGCACATCCACGCGACGTGCAGCATGTGCGCCACCCCCGAAGATCTGGATTTCCGGCAACGGCATCGTGACGCCCTGGTCGGAACCAGCAAGATATCGCCAGATGGGATAGCCGGACGCAGCAGCGGCCGCGTGCAGCAAAGCCATCGACGTGGCAACGGAGGCATTTCCTCCAAGCCTGCTTCGGTTCGGAGTGCCGTCCAGCTTGATCAGGGCATGGTCAAGTTCGGATTGATCCTTGGCATCCCGCCCGATCAGCAAGGAGGCGATTTCGCCGTTTACCGCAGCCAAAGCCGTGTTTATGCCCAAGCCAGCCAAGGCACTGCCCCCATCACGAAGGTCGAGTGCTTCACCGGTTCCGGTGGACGCTCCGGCGGGCGCAATCGCCCTACCGATCGCGCCCGAACCAAGCGTGATCTCGACTTCAACTGTGGGCCTGCCGCGGGAATCCCAGACACGACGGCCCTGAACTTTTCGAATTTCGGTACTGCTCATGTTCAAATGGTCCACATTGTCAGATTGCAATTGGTGTGCTCGATAGGTCAAAGACCATCTTCGTAGTCCAGCTCATCGGGGGTAAGTGCACCAACCAGAACGACCGCGATGGTCGCTGGTCTGTCGCTCTTGTTTCGCCAAGCATGGCGCGTTCCGTTCTGCACAAACGTGTCGAACTGGACCAAATGTGTTTGGCTGCCATTGTCGAGTTCCATCCAGATCTCGCCGTCGAGCACGACGCCATAGTCGACCGTTGGGGTCCGATGTTTGCCGTCCGGTTCGAACCGCTCAGCCAGGCCGGGACTGACAGCCAGATTTTCAGCCATAGCGGCCTGCGGGTCAAAATCGGGTGACCTGAAAACGGCATCTGGTGGGAACGTTAGCACTAGAAAGCGAGTTTCTCCCGGCTTGGGTATGAAGTCCGTTACAAGCGGTGTCGGGTCGGTTCCATCGAACTGAACAGTTGTCGACGACGATGTCGCCCAGATCATTCGCGAGACGAGACCAGGGATGGACTTAAACACGTCGGTTCGTGGGGGATTACCGTCTTGAGAAAAGGTAGCTGCCCCCTTGGTGTCGTTTTTAGTGACCACACGGCGAACGTTGACCGGCACTTTGCCGTTTGAATTTTCAGAGACCAAGATATGCCTCCCTAATACTTGGATCGTTGATGAGGACTTGCGGCAGCCCCGACGCGGTCACTCGACCCTGCTCGATCACATAGGCCTGGTGCGCGATCTCAAGCGCCTTGTTTACGTTTTGCTCGACGAGCAGCACGGCCACCCCCCGCTCGTTGATCATTTGGATGATCTTGAACATTTCCCCAACGATCAAAGGAGATAGGCCGAGAGATGGTTCGTCCATCAAGAGGACGCGTGGCTTGGCCATTAGCCCACGACCGATGGCAAGCATCTGCTGCTGTCCACCTGACAATGACCCTGCCGGCGAGTCCTGGCGATCTTTCAACACGGGAAACAGCTCGAACACTTCGGCAAGGGTTGAGCCTCGATCAGCGCGGGCTGCGGATCGGTAGGCACCGAGCAGGAGATTGTCCAACACGGTCATTTCCGTAAACAGACGTCGACCTTCTGGGACGATGGCGATGCCGTAGTCACAAACCCGATGACTTGGCACCTTGGAAACATCGCTACCCTCTATGACGACCTTCCCTTTGCGCGGGCGCAAGATCCCGGCGATGGCATTCACCAGAGTGCTCTTGCCTGCCCCGTTCGGACCAACAACGGAAACGATGTCACCGGGTTTCACGCTGATAGAAACATCCCAAAGAGCGGTCGCGTCACCGTAGCCGACCTCAATCTTTTCGACCTCAAGCAGCATGACTGCCTCCCAGATATACGCTGATCACTGCTGGATCCCGCATCGTTTCGGTCGGCTGTCCAAGGGCCAGAACCTTGCCCTGATCCAGCACAGCGACACGATCCGCCAGCGCGACGACGGCTCGCATCAGGTGTTCAACGAAGATGATCGTCGTACCACTGGCCTTAATGCGCTTGATCATTTCGACAGCGTGATCGACCTCGGCCGGATTGAGGCCACAGAGCACCTCATCAAGTAGGAGGAGACGAGGCTTGGCAGCGAGCGCTCTTGCGAACTCGACGAACTTCCGGTCGTGGAGGTTCAAGGCCTCGGGGAGCACATTTGCTTTTTCCGCCTGGCCGGTGAAAGCGAGAGCCGCCTTCGCTACCTCATCGGCAGCGGCCACGCCCATGCCACCGACGCTGCCGAACTCCGCGCAAAGCCGCACGTTCTCGAGAACCGTGAGATTACTGAACAAGCGTGGGATCTGATAAGTCCGGGCAATGCCACTTTGAGCGATCTCGTGAGGTGATTTACCGGAGATCTGTTCTCCCCCAAGCGCAATCGTACCGGAGTTCATGGCATAATGTCCGCTGATCATGTTGATCAGTGTGGACTTGCCGGAACCATTCGGTCCTACCAGCGCCAGAATCTCGCCCCTACGAACGTCCAACGTCACTCCGTTTAAGGCATGGACACCGCCGAACGTCTTGCTGACCGCCTCGCACTTCAAGAGAATAGATCCAGAACCTTCCTGGGTGGTGGGCGACAAGACGGCGGCAACGTGCGCGCCTCCTTCACGGCCACCTACCCCGTTGCGCTTGTCGGCAAACTTCCGGACAATGCTCGGGACGATACCGGTGGGCAGCACGAGGATCACGATGATCAGTGCGAGAGCAACCCCAGCACGGCCGAACTCCGCATGAGCACCGCTGACGATGGCACTTTGAAGCACGGTGATGATAGTCGCGCCGATCGCAGGACCCGCCCAATGGCGAGCGCCACCAAGAATGCTCATAAGTACGACATACAGCGGAACGGTCACTGCGAAGGTTTCGCCGACGGTAACGTAGCCCACATAGACGGCGTGGATCGCTCCCATTCCGCCTGCGAGCGCCGACGATATAGCAAAGGAAGCCAGCTTATAGCGGAACGTCGGAACTCCCTTGACTTCAGCGACATCCTCATCGTCATGGATCGCGAGCAATCCCTGGCCGAACTTGCTGTGAAAGATGAAGTACGAGGTTGCCAATGCGATCAGAGCCGCGATGAGCCCAAACAGGTAAAGGGACCCCGATGCCGTAGCCCCGATCATCGGGATCTCGATACCCGAAAGGAATACGCCGGTGCCCGAATCCAGCGAGGTGTTTGAGACAATCGCCGCGATGACAAATGTCACCGACAACGTCAACAGCGCGAAAAACTCTCCGCGAAGGGATTTTGAGCGAAACACCACCAGGCCCACGAGGACCGCAACGACCGCAGCTAGAAGTGCGGCAACCGGTATCGTGGCGATGAACGGCCAGGAAAATTGGGTGGCAAGAGTGGCCGTCGTATACACGCCGATTCCGAAAAATGCGGCGTGCCCGAAACTCCAGTAACCTGTGTAACCACTGAGGATACCCCAGCTCGTTGCCAGGACGACCCAGAAGAAAACGATGTACAGGTATGAAAGGTAATAGTCAGCCAGTCCAAGATAGGGCAGCGAGACCAAGACCGCCAGTACCGGCGCTGTGAGCAAAAGCTTTTTCATAGTCATATCACCGGTTTACGCAGGAGGATGACAATGAGCACGCTGAATGCCACGAGTGGCGCCCAGGCAGGATTCACCACAGTCATCGTGAGGCTCTCGGCCAGGCCGATCAGCATTCCAGCGGCCAATGCACCGGCGGGGCTACCCAATCCTCCAATAATAGCGACAGCAAAGACAACCCCGATCCAGGATTCGATCTGGGAAGGAGCCAACGTACCGATCAGGGCAATGAAGACACCCGCAATACCGGCAGTTGCCGAGCAAAGACCGGCCAGGATGTATGACACACGGGTAGAATTGATCCCGAATGCTGACGCGATGGAGGCGTCTTGGGCGGCAGCACGCAATGCCTTGCCGAGCATGGTCTTGTTCAGTGCGAACCAGGCAGCTCCTGCCAACAGTGCCGCACAGATGAACGCTGACAAATCCAGCACGGGCACGAAGATCGAGCCGATTCGAACTGTGGTCTGAGCATAAGGTGTCTCGTACCGGAGAAAATCCGCCGACCAGATCCACTGGATTAGCGATTCAATCAGGATCGTGACGCCAAAGGTAACGAGTAGCGACGCGAACTCTTTCACCTTGAAGCGTACGAACACGCTGTGAAGAGCAACACCGAGTGCGAAAAACAGTGGAACTATCAAAAGAGCACTGAAATACGCAGGCACCCCGTGAACGGTTCCAAGCTGATAGGTCAGGTATGCGCCAAGGAAAGCCAGAGCAAAGTGACTGAGGTTCACGAGCTTCAGCAGACCCCAGCTCAGGCTGAGTCCCATAGCCAGAAGACCGTAAATTCCACCGAGCAAAATGCCGCCAACAGCGGACTGCAAGAAAAGAGTAGCGGTCATGAGGTTCTGTGCCCCTCGATGGACACGATAACCGACACCAGCAAGACTACGACATCCATGCGCTATGTCTCCTCCCATTGCGCTAACGTTCGCACAAATCTCCCACAAGAGACGATTGTTGTCAACGTCATCAACGGTTTTTGACTGTCACGAGGATCCGCGGCTCAACAATCCTTTTGACGCCAGTTACTTATGGGCTCGTAATTTAGCAATAATAGCTATCTCGCTGGCATAGCTGTCTCTTTTGGAAAGAGCTCGGAACCGATGGTGCGATCAGTTGCGATCGCTTCATCAGTTGAGCCCAGCGGGATCATGGAAAACTGTTTGTGATTTGAGTGCTTTGACAACCGCCAAGTCAATGCTATCGTTGGCTTAGGGGAAACCAATCGAGCCGACCGCTATGGTAACAATTAAAGACATCGCAGCAATACTGCAAGTTTCACCGTCCACTGTAGGACGTGCTCTCGCTGATGATCGGCGTATCAGTGCCGACATGAAACGCAAGGTGAACGACGCGGCAGCTGAAGCAGGGTACGTCGCCAATCGTGCGGCTCGCATGATGCGCGGAATCCAAAGCAATCTGGTGGGTCTGATAGTTCCAGATATTCGGAACAGCTTTTATTCAACAATTGCACACGCGCTCTCGCGCTGCCTTCTCTCTGCAAATTACCAGCTAACCTTGTGCGAGACCGATGACGATCGGATGCTTGAGCTTCGTCACATAAAGGAGCTCACTAGTGTCAACGTAGCCGGGATAATATTGGTGCCAAGCGCTAAGCCTCACCCCGATTCCGCTCGAATTCTGAAAATGACCCCGCACATTCAACTGCTTCGCAAGCAGCAACTGCTTGGGGAGCAGTGGTTCGGCATCGATGATAGGCGGGCACTATTCGAGAGCACGACGCACATCTTAAATGAAGGTCACCGACGGATCGCATACATCGGCGGGACAGAAGAATTGCCAACAGGCGCGGCTCGCGTTCAAGGTTTCCGAGAAGCAGTCAAAGCCTCGGGTGATCAAGTCGAAATCTATGAGGAGCTCGGAGCTCCCTCTTCGCCCGAGTTCGGTAGGGAAGCCGTACGTCGGCTACTCTCGTTGAAAGAACGGCCCACTGCCCTCGTTATTGGTGCCGTACAGAATACGTCCGGCGTCATCGATGAAATCCAGGATCAAGCCCTGAGCGTGCCCCGAGATATTTCGGTCGTCGGGTTCGGAGATGAGCTTGGCTATCGGTGGTGGGGCCCAGGATTGACCACCGTGCAGCTTCCTGTTTCAGAGCTTGCGACCGCTTGTGGACTTTGGTTCTTGCACCATCTGCAGAACAAGGGCGACCTCAGCAAGCCGTACAGCTTCGTTTCTCCGCCCCAGGTGGTCGTTCGTGGCAGCACCGCCGCCCCATCCAAGCGTTAAGGGCGTAATTTTCCGATCCTCAAGGCGCCAAAAAGAAAGAGGTGTCCGCCCTGGGGCGACACCTCTTTTCTCCGCCTACCTTCGGTTCGCCACCATGATTCCGATAGTTGGACGCAATCAACTCGAAATAATGGGGCAGACACAAGGGCCAGGCTAAAGGCGACGATCGTGATATCACGCGCTCTTTTTGTATGAGTCCTCAAGATCGACTTTCAATGCGCCCATCAGACGTACGCCGGAATTGTACCAGGCGACGTTGATCGCCAATTCGACCAATTGTTTCTCGGAAAGGAATTTGGCGATACCGCTCCATACCTCGTCGGAGACGTTGACATTGAGGGTCGAGTCTTTGGCGAAAGCCATGACCGCCTTTTCTTCTTCGCTGAAGAGGTCGGACGTCTCGAACTCAGGAATAGCTTTTAGCTGATCCTCAGTGAGCCCAGCCTTCAGGCCGTGCGAATGGTGGTGGACAATCTCGTACTCCGAGTTGGTGCAGTAACCCACCGTGAGGATGGCCATCTCTCTCAGCTTCGGGCTGAGGTCAGCAGCTCGAACAGCATTGGCATAGGTCAGGAAGTCATTCAAAATCGCTGGCGCGTTTGCGAGCGCAAGGAAAATGTTTCCTGTTGGCACCTTTCGTTCCTTCTGCAGGCGCTCATTAAGCGCCGCTTGCGTTTCTGCCAGTTCCGCAGTCGGAACATATCTAACTCGTGCCATTTCTCCACCCTCAGGTTGTCGTCCGCAAATTCCCATCGTTCGAGTGCCCCAGCTCAGACGGTGGCGAAAACTCGAATATGTGCTAACGTTGGCATTGATATCATCCAAAACCGGAAGGTCAACTGAATTTTTATCCCCGCACAAATGCAAATCGAGGCCTCCGGGATAGCAGTTTCCGGGCAAAAATTTTTCCGAACCCACTGCACTAAGATGGCGCTGAGGGCTGCACAGCTTCTCTCCAGGCGTCTGTCTCCTCGCTCAAACCGTTAGTTTCAGGAGCACCCCTCGTGTCGCCATGTGTGAAATAATGCGCCTCAACAATCTTTAGACGCGTTACTGACAAGCGACTTGAGCGCCGAAAACATGACGCTAACGCCGGCTGCGCGAACCTCAATGCGCGGCAGCGACAACCGGATTCTTCAAGATGCCGATGCCCGGAATTTCAACTTCGAGGTCGTCGCCCGGAGTGATCGAGCCCACACCAGCTGGAGTGCCGGTCATGATCACATCACCTGGCAAAAGCGTCATGAAGCGACTGAGATATGCAACGATATCAGCTACGGAGTGGACGAGATCACGCGTATTCCCCGACTGTTTGACGGTCCCGTTTTGGCGAAGGATGACGTCGAGATTTGTCGGATCGAGGTCGGTCACGATTGCCGGGCCCATTGGCGCAAACGTGTCGTAGCCCTTCCCCGCAAGCAGGCAGCCGAATTTGCTTTCCTGACGCTGGATAATGCGATCGCTAATGTCGTTGCCGCATGTGTAGCCGAGGACATGGTCGAGTGCCGCCGATTTGCCGATGTGGCGACCACCCTTGCCAATGATCGCGACCAACTCAGCTTCATAGTGAACGATTTCACCGTCTGACGGGTACTCGATCGCATCGCCATTGCCGCTCGCTGCTGTGCTGGGCTTCATGAACAAAACTGGCAGCGTAGGCTGCTCCTTGCCGGATTCGTTTGTGTGCTCTCGGTAATTATATGCCACCCCAAAAATGCGGGGACGCTCGACTGGGCACAGCAGGCGAACATTGGACAGGTGATCTACCTCTCCGGTCCGGCGTATCGCGTTGAAGGGATCGCCTGCGATACGTTCAATGTCGCCACCGCTCTCGATCCCGTAGTGAATTCCATCGACGCACTGGTATCGCACTATTTTCATTTCAATCTCCATTTTGTTGCTAACGTTAGCGCAAACGGGCCGATCTCGTCAACGTAGTCTAGGGCTATGTGGTCATCGGCAATTTTGATGGTGACCGCTCGCCAAATCACTCACGCGCTTCAGCATCAACGATATGACGCGCACGCTGATACAGTTCGTCGAACGCGATGATTTCCGGCCTCAACAGGTTTCGTCTATAGAGCTCGAAACTGCGAAACTTGCGCACGCATGCCGCGCTCGGCTTGCACTCAGACAGCCTTCCAGCAATCACCTAGGACCGTGGCTCGGTGGTGAAACGCACTTCTCCGGTTGGGTCGCCGTCTCTAGCCGGTTCGCATCTGTTTGCTCCACGCATTCAAACCGGTGTGCCCGGGTAAGCGCCCGCTCTATCCTTTCGATCGCACGCGCCGTTTCTTAGGCGGGACCTAATAGTCCATTTCACTCTTCGACATTCAGAACGGCCAGCCTCAGGGGTAATTCTGTGTTCAAGACCAGCGGGTAAAGGGACCCAGACTTCCCATCCTGCTCGGCCCTCCAAGAACCGGATCGAACGCTCGTAGAACGCGGGCCGATCAATGCGAAGAACGAAGGGACACACCCATGTCGATTTCCAAATGGACTGTCGCTGCTGCGATTGGCCTTCTTTCCATGTCGTCCCTGGCGCATGCCGAGGATGAGCTGAAGTACGGCACAGACATCTCTGTCGACACTGCGAAAGTCATCGCCGCCGCTGCGGTCAAAGAATGTGCCGCTCACAAATGGCCGATGGCCATCGCCGTGACCGATACGCACGGCGCTCTCGTCTACTACGAAAAGATGGACGATACCGAACTCGGCAGCGCACAGGCCGCTCAGGAAAAAGCTGCGGCAGCCGCGCTCTACAAGCGTCCGACCCGCGCCTTTTATGATGTTACGGCAAAGGCCGGTCCGTTCATGCTGACGATGCCCGGCGTACTCGCCGCGCCTGGCGCTTGGCCAGTGGTCAAGGACGGCAAGATCATTGGCGCTCTGGCAGCGAGCGGTGGCACGGGCGACCAGGACGACGTCTGCGCAAAGGCTGGCCTCGCCGCGACGTAAATCGCGGGAGCAGCGAAGATCTGTTTTCATTCAGAGGAAAATTATCATGTTCAAGTATCATCACTTGGATGCGGCGTTGCTGATCGCGGCTCTGGCAGCCCCGATAGTGACAATGCTGCCAATGCCCCTGCCCGCACAAGCCACAGAAACGTTCAGCGGAAGTAACACCGACGTTCGTACGATCCTCGCCTATAAGGCGTCGGATACCGCACTTCGAAAATTTGTTCCCGAAGGCTGGGAACTCAGCACCTTTAAAGAGGGGGCCTCAGCAGGCGCAAATCTACAAGTCGAGTTCGTCGACCAACTTTTCGCCGTCGGAACCGATGGCAAGGTGGGTGCACCCTACCGGTACGTGCTCTTCGGCTTCCCGGTCCATCAGAAGGGCAGCGATCAAGATGTGCTCATGCTTTTCGACGGCCTCTCCCGTGGTGGCGCTGGCCCCTATGGAATTGCTGAACAGGCAACGGACAATGTTTATCGCTCCGTCCAGTACAGCGCTGCCCCAACCGTGGTGAAAGAGGCGTGGACCTTCGAAGGCGGTGGTGAGATGGTTTCACTGGAGACCGAATTCGAACGTGGTCCGCTGCACACCGAGAAGGCTGACAGCCACGTCTATTCGCAGCTGAAGCCGAGCTTCTCTCGCATCTACCGCTACAACGAAGCAGCCGACGTGGTTCAGGCAGCGGGCTCAAAGAGTGATCGTCTTCATTCCTACACCTTCAAGGCAACCGGCAGCAAACTCGCCGCGGTCTTCGATGGATCGGAAAACCTAATCTCGGTCACGTCACTTCCCGTTTACTCCCGAGACATTTTCGTCCCTACGTCATGACGAAAATGCTGGCGGTCCTACCCTCGTACGTCAGTTTGGCTTCCCTAAAACACTGACCGCGACCGCCTTAAGAGCCGCAGGCCCGACAATACCCCCATGTCCGGCCTGCGGCCAACCTGTCTCCAACCATGGACGAGAAGGCACGATGACCCACCATCGTCAAAAATTTCGAACGCTTGCGGCAGAAGCGGCAATGATCCTTGGCGGCTTCATCTTCGGGACATCAGAATTTGCGGCAATGGGTCTCCTTCCCGAAATGGCCAAGGCAAACGGTGTGGCCATCGATGTCGCTGGAGCGTCTGTCACATCCTATGCCCTGGGAGTGGTCTTCGGCGCTCCCCTGATCGCAATCGTTTCGGCCCGGACGCCGAGACACTTATCTATCCTGATACTCCTCGCCATTGGCGCTGTCGGGAACATCCTGACTTCCCTGACTGGAAACTTCCCCATGCTCATCGTTGCTCGGTTCGTTTCCGGACTGCCGCACGGGGCGTATTTTGGCATCGCTGCGCTGATCGCAGCCGCAATGGCTGGGCACGGCAGACGGGCACAGGCTGTCGCTCGCGTCATGATGGGACTGAGTGTCGCCAACCTCCTTGGATCGCCTATTGCCACTTTCATTGGCGAAGGCACAAACTGGCGAATTCCCTATTTCCTTATCGGAGCGGTTGCCCTCGTAGCGGCCTTGGGATGTCACTTAACGGTACCAAAGATGCCTGCTGCGGAGGGTTCGGGCGCAGCCAAGGAAATGGGTGCTCTGGCAAGGCCACAGGTTTGGTTAACCTTTGCGATCGGCTCCCTTGGCCTGTCTGGTCTTTTCGCAGTCTACACGTACCTCGTGCCGACGTTGATCTCGGTGACTGGGATTGGTGAGCAGAAGGCGCCGCTGTTTCTCGTCATCATCGGCTGCGGCATGGTTGTCGGCAATTTCTTCGGAGGTTGGTTGGCAGATAAGGGCGTAATGCGAGCGATTGGCCTTCTGCTGGCCCTAAATGTCATCGCTTTTGCCTTGTTTCTGGTCAGCGTTCACAGCGCCGTTTTGATTGCCGGTGCTGCGTTCCTCGCAGGATTTTCTGCTCTTGCCCTCGTGGCCCCGTTACAGGCGCGACTGATGGATGTGGCCGGACACGCTCAGAGCTTGGGTGCGATGCTTAATGGCTGCGCGATCAACGTTGCCAATGCAGTTGGAGCGTCGCTTGGCGGAGCGCTCATCACGACCAAATTTGGGCCTGCATCGACAGGTGTCGTGGGTGTCGGTCTCGGTATCGCGGCGTTAGTTGTGTTTTCGGTCTCGCTCAAGATTGAGCGGCATCATCACAAACGCCTGTCATTGGGCTGATAACCACTCGGGACCCGGCTTGTTCTCCCGCATAAACTTGATGAAAGCACTGAGGGTGGCAGGCATCTGCCGCTTGCTTGGGTAAAACAGGTAAATACCCGATACCCAGAAGCTCCAACCGTCGAGAACCTGGACAAGTTCGCCAGAGGCTAGCGCATCCTTCACCAGCACCTTCGGGACCAGACCGATCCCACCTCCGCCGCGAATGGCTGAGGCTAGGACGCGAAGGTCGTTTGCCACGAAATGCATACCGATCGCCGGTTCAGCTTTCTCGTTGCCATTTGTCAGTACCCAAGGACGAACAACTCCGTCCCAGGAGGACCGCAAGCGGATGCACCAATGTTGGCTCAGATCGGACGGCGTGGAAGGAGCCTCGCGATTTCGGAGGTAGTCGGGCGATGCCATCAAAACCTCTTCGAACGCATCGACCAATCGAACGGCGACCATGTCCTTTTCAATGCGTTCTCCAACCTGAATCCCCGCGTCGATCCGGTTTTCAACGAGATCGACGTGAAGATCGTCAACCAGCATTTCAACCTCGATATCCGGATGGGTAGACAAGAACTGGCCGATCAGTGGCGCTGCAAGCAGTGTCGCAGCAGTTCGCGAACCAATGATCCGAAGGCGTCCACCGGTCTCACTGCGGAACCGGTTTAGGCCGTCCAGCGCCACATCAAGGCTTTCGAGCAGCGGCTCCAATGATTTCAGGAACTCGTCTCCCGCATCTGTCAGCGAGACGCTCCGGGTGGTCCGTGTAAGAAGGCGGACGCCGAGCTTCTCTTCAAGGCCGCGTAGAGTTTGACTAAAAGTCGGGACCGAGACGCCCACATTCGCGGCAGCCCGCGTGAAGTTGAGCTGGCGCGCTACTTCTACGAAAGCCACCAGCTCGCGCATTTCAGGTCTATGCAAACAGCAGCCCCCTGTTCTTCGTTGGTCAAGACACATTGCCCGAGAGCCTGAGCAATGTGATCCCGCTCGCGTTCACGGCCGATGGCCATGGGAGAAGCTCAGCGCTTGTGACGCAAGATGCTCTTCATGCGCTCTTCGATTTCGTCGGATGTTCGATGCGGATACCGCTGATGCAAGGATTCTGCGATCCTTCTCAGTTCAGAAGGGTCGCGGCTATTCAGTTTCCCATCAACGCCTACGATGGCGTGTACGGCGATCAACAGATCCTGGTCGGTCGTCATCGAAAGCTTTCTGAGAAGGCATAGAGCGCTACTGAGGTTGGTAGCGCTTCAACTGTAGCATGAATTCTTTGACGTGCGGGAAGAAGTCTGCAAACAGCGGCTTGGCGCGATGACGCAACAGCACCTCAGCGAATAACTTGAGCCCGACCGTCAGCTCGGCCGCCTCTTCAGGTGGAACCACTGTCTTTTCCTGAACTAGTTTCAGGATATGCATCAGGTTATCATGATTGGTCACTTCGAAGACCAGAGGCTCCTTGGTGTCGACTTCATCGCCGATCTCTTCCACCGCGACCCTGTACTTGTGGGGCATCACGAACTTCCTTGTAGGCCGCCGCAGTAGCGCGACGGCATCACGAGTTGATCAATTCTCCGGACCCATGCGGTCAATCCAACGGGCAAAATGATCCACCCAGTTCTCCAGGAAGCTCCGCGTGGACTCGTTGACGATGTTTAGGTCAGCATCGAACAAATCCTCCTTCCAAGAGAGGTAAACTTCGGGCTGCCCCATCGTGACGACGTGAATGGAAGCCAGGACTGTTCGCAACTGGCTTTGGCCGACAGCCGACCCGATTGCGCCGGGCGACGTGCCAACCACGGCGCCAGGCTTGTTCGAGAAAACATTCTTCCCATACGGGCGCGTGCCCCAGTCGATGGCGTTTTTGAGAACTGGTGTGAAGGAGCGATTGTATTCGGGAGACGCAAAGAGCACGCCATCGGCTTCGGAGATACGCTGCTTAAGCTCCACGATGGATTCCGGTACATTCTCCCAGAGGTCATCGTTGTAAAGCGGGACGTTGCTGAGATCGATGATATCAAACTGAAGGCGATCCTTGGCTAGGTGACCAAGAACCCTCGCGAATTTTTTGTTGATGGACTCGCGACGCAGCGAGCCAACTATGACTGCAACTTTCTTCATCTTCGCTCTCACGCTTGAATGAGCCGCATTGACAATCGAGCGCGGCGTTGGCGTCATGTATAGAATGTGATAGATCAATGTCAAGATATATCTTAGAGATGGCTTAGAGCAAACATGATGAAGAATGGTATCTATGCTGAAGTCCCCGCTGGACGTCGAATGCTCGACGGCGACGAGTTGGGATATCTTTTATTGCTGTTAATTGAAGGCGAAGTGCCGCGCCACGGGTATGACCTGATCAAAGAGATCAAAACGCGTTCAGGGGGAAATTACGCGCCCAGTTCGGGGATCGTTTATCCAAAGCTCGCCACGATGATGGATCAAAAGCTCCTATCGTCGCCGGGGCCCAGCGATCAGAAACGTGCGTATGTGCTGAACGCGGAGGGAAAACGCTACCTCGATGAGCATCGCGCGGAGGCTCAGGGTGTGCTGGCAAGGATTGAGGCGTTGCGTTTTCGTGGCACTGATGTGTCGGCCGGTCCTGTGGGACGCGCTATGCAAGGGTTGAAGACTGCCCTGGGGCAAAAGTTGGCGGGAGACCCTACCCGTGAACTTCAGTTGGATGTTGCGGATATTATTGACGAAGCGGTCCGGAAGATCGAGCGACTTTGACGACAGTCGCGAGAGCCTAAGCCACCAGCAAGCTAACGAGTTTGCAACTGATTGCTGCCGGACAGGGCATGGTCGGCGCAGGTGTCAATGACGCCAGCACACCGATCACGCCCTTCAAACTCCCGCCGCGCATGTCAACACAGAACTCAGTTACATGCGCTCTGCCTTGAGATAGCGTCGGCGTTGTTGATTCTTTGCCATCAGGTCACCGATGACAGCGTTGCACCACCCGAATTTCAGCTTTTCCTTCACCTTGCCCGTTCAAGGTGAACTGGGAACTGCCAAACTTCTTCGCAGGACGAGATGCTGGTCGTTGAGCTCAAAAGCCGGATCCTGGATATTGCAGGCTTTCCGCTTAGTATCGATCCCGATGACGATATCGTTTCCAAAGTAAAGGACCTGATGAATGTAGGCGCAAAGGGGCGGTAACTTGAGAGTATGTATAGCTCGGCCACACCCACGCCGCCGGACGCTATTTTGCGACGGCGAAGACTTCGTGAGTATCCATTTGCGCGTTGATCCCCGGCATCCCGTCTGACTGGAACGATCCACCGGCCACATGGAACTCGTTGCCGATGAAGCCAGCCACAAATCCGTGTCGAGCGATCTGCATATGTGGCAGAGTTTGCCAAGTGTCTGTTGCCGGGTCGTAAGATTCAAATGCCCAGAACGTGTGCTTGCCTTCCGGGTCCTGATACTCGCCGCCCGTCACGTAGATTTTCCCGTTATAGGCCGCACCGGAAACGCCGCCCCGGCGGGTGGGAGAGCGGGACTTGAACGTCCAGCTGTCGGTCTTGGGATTATAGGCCTCCACAAGATCGGTGACATCACTCTTGGTGACGAAGGGCAGCCCTACCCGGCCGTCAATGGCATATATTTCACCGTTTACTGCGGCCGCCAAGAAGTGGTTGCGTTCAACCTGCATCGGTGCACACTCGCGCCAGGTGTTCGTAGCGGGGTCGTACTCTTCCGCGGTCGTGCCAACAATGTTCGGGACGCCTGCCCAAAGGGGCTCCTTCATCTCACGACCATGGTCGTGTGTGTGTGCTCCACCGAGCACATAGATCTTGCCGTTCAATGCAACTGCTTGTGCAGAGCCACGAGCCGTCGGCATTGGCGCTAGTTTTGCCCATGTGTCATTCTTCGGATCGTAGGAAAATGCATCCGCGATTGGCTGCCATTGTCTCGCTCCAGGGGTGCCAACGAAGCCGCCGAAAACGTAAATCTTGCCGTCCAGGCCGACGGTTGCGGTATGGTGCGCGGGCATCGGCATGTCTTTGACTTGCGACCAGCTATCGGCCTTTGCATCATAAACGACGACGGAACCGACGGGTGCAGTCAGAGGGACGTTAATCCCGCCAATGATGTACCACCTGTCACCAGTAACGGCGCTTGAATTTTCGCTCTGAGCGACCGGCATAGGCTTTGCCATCCTCCATGCGCCATCTTCGGCACGAACAGAGGAAAAGGACGACGCCACAACGATCAGCGTCGCCAAAATCCATGAGGCCTTCATAGGATTCACTCCTGGTTTGTTAAGGCAAGCTTGCTCAAATCTCAGAGACGAAGCTTGTTGCCGCCTTGGAGAAAGCCTTGGATCGCCGCCAAAGAGAATGACGACCTTCGAAATAGCCTGTTCAGCTCCATCAAAGAAAATTTCACAAAGACGTGTCTTGATGTGACTGAGACATATCTTCATAAATTAACACATCGAATTGGAGACGCGCCTTTGAAACGCGACATTACGATCACCACGCAGGACGGTGCCGCACCCGCATGGCTCTATTCCCCGCATGGCAGCCAGAAGATTAAAGGCGGCATCCTGTTTTTCATGGATGCAATGGGACCGCGCCCATCTATGGATGTCATGGCACAATTGCTTGCCGAGGACGGCTATCTCGTACTGCTCCCGGACCTGTTCTATCGATTTGGGGAATACGGTCCATTTTCCGGTTCATCTTTTGCACATGAAACCTCTCGCAATAACTTGATCAAAATGATCACTAAGACGACCCAGGAGATGACCGCGAGAGATGCCGAAGCCTTCCTCGCGGTGTTCGACAAGGAGAAGGTTGCCGGTCCTTATGGTGTCGTTGGCTACTGCATGGGTGGCAGCCGCGCTTTGACCGTCGCAGCTCGCTACCCTGAACAGATTGCAGCCGCTGCAAGCTTCCACGGCGGCAACCTGGCAAGCGACGCTCCGAACAGTCCCCACCTGTTAGCGGCCGACATTAAAGCACGCGTCTACATCGGAATGGCTGGCGAGGATCAGAGCTTCCCGCCCGAGCAATCGACGCGCTTTACGGACGCGTTCCGCCAGGCTGGTGCCGATTTCGCTATCGAGAATTACGTCGGAATGGCCCACGGATGGACAGTTCCAGATCGAGATGGTGTCTATGACGAGAGAGGTGCCAAACGCCACTGGTCGCGCCTCTTGCAGCTCTTCAACGAGCGCATCGGCCAGTAAGGAACTGGACGGGGCAGAATAGTAGCCCCGTCACCCTTCACCGTGACAAGGCAGCAATCTGGATGTGATCATTCATCCGGCAAGGAGGACTATGCTCGGAAATCATTTGACTACTCGGCGCAAACTTCTCGGAGCGGCGACAATCGGTCTCGCATCCCCCTACCTGCTTTCTTCGAACCTCGTAGCTCCCGATGCTTAGGCCAAGGACTCAGTTAGCCAGCGCGAGAGCTATCGCGTGAGCAAGATTCAGTTGGGCGCGATGAAAATTGTAATCGTCAGCGACGGCGACACGATCCAGAACCGTCCATGGGCGACGTTTGGAACGGATCGCCCGCCCGAAGAAGTGAAGACGCTCTTACAGCAGAATTTTCTACCTACCGAACAGTTCGTCCTTAGCTACGCGCCGATCATCATCGATACCGGAACGGAGGTCATCCTTGTCGATACCGGATTCGGTGAAGACGGCCGGTCGAACGGCGCAGGCAAAATGCTGGGAGCTCTGCAGGCAGCTGGTTACTCGCCAGATCAGATTACAATGGTCTTCTTGACCCACCTTCACCGGGATCACATTGGCGGACTCCGCGAGGCGGGTGCAGAAACATTCGCCAAAGCCAGATATGCTGTTAATGCGACTGAGTATGATTTCTGGGTTTCCGATGCACGAGGGGCACAGCTGCAGACGGCAACCATTTTCAGGTGTTGGAGTGCGTGAAGCCCGTCGCTCCGAAGACGAGGTTCGTCTCCGACCAGCAGACCATCGCTCCTGGCATCACGGCAGTATCAGCACCTGGTCATTCGCCCGGACAGATGATCTTGTTTGTCGAGTCCGAGGGACGCCGCCTCGTGATCTCTGCTGACACGGTCGTGCACTACGCACTCGGTTTCCAGCGGCCCAACTGGGAGGTCCGTTTCGACGTGGACAAGACCGCAGCCGCTGGCACCCGCAAGAAGATTTTGGATATGCTCGCGACGGATCGGGTGCCCTTCATCGGCTACCACATGGCCCACCCGTCGCTGGGCTTCCTGGAAACGAGCACCGATGGCTACCGATTTATTCCAGCTAGCTATCAATTCGACCTCTAGAAGCTGTCGAGACGTGCCGCATCAGTCGCGTCTCGGTGGCAAATTAGAACACCAGACGTTCGTTGTCGTACACAGCTAGGTGCAGGTCGCGCCAGGCGATGACTTTCTGAGGAAACAACAGCACCTATCTAGTGAGCGGTGCATCAGATTGTGTATCTCCCTGACTTCCATCACGACCAAGGGGTTTCGAAGTCCGGCAATCCGAGGCTCCGAACGACGTTGATCCAGACGGCTTGGTTTTGGGTGCGTCATCAACCGCACGCGGCGCTCACCTTGTGGTTTAGAGATCGAGTTAAGAAGAATGGTGGCCGTCTCAAGAAGACGACGGTTGTCGCGCTCGCCCGCAAGCTGCTTAATGGTGCAGATCCGCCCTCTCGAAGATATCGGCGAACCGTATTCCGCGCCCATCCAAATTTCTTGGATAAACGTTTGGCACCCCAACCAAGCTCGTGCAGCCGCAACATCGCCACCACCTCATCAGCCTGAAGCATATCCCCGCCCTGCATCGTTCGCGACAATGCAGGATGCCCTGAAATCTCGATCGTCATCTATCACTCCTCGTCTTGATACGAGGGGGCAGTTCTTCGCTTCGTTAGGGGGGGTCAGTTTTTCATTTCGCCCGACATTTCCATTGAAACTTTCCCCACAACAATTTTTCTCCCCCGGGCTGAAGTGAGCCATCGTCGACGACGTGTGTTGTCGTGGCGTTGCGGTAGGGCTTCAAATACTCGAGGTTCTCGACGGCTTGCAGTCGAACAAGCCTGGGCGAAGCACCGCGCCCAACGCTTAGTAGCTACAGGGACGATCATTACCAAATCCACCGCTGCACGCTGGCCGCAATGCAACGTCTGCGTTGTGAGCGCCATACCCAACCGACCCCGTTGTTCGAGGAGCGTCTGAGCTTGTCGAACACGCTGTTGCGACGCCCGCGATTGCAACGACCATCCCGAGGCACATCATCTTGCGAAGCGTTTTCATTTCATCCTCACGACATAGTTTGCCACCAACTGGACAGAAACTAGGTCCCGGTGAGACTGGGAAAACAGCGTGTGCCATCAATACTTCGTCATCGATGGCTGCCAATGGCAACCTTCTGCCACCAGACTAACGTTAGCAGTCGCAAAACCTTCCGGTCACCAGTTTGGCACGAGGAATGCATGGCATTTTTCAGGGGTTCCTTTGTTAGGAGGGAAAAATGACGGCCTTGGTTACCGATATCGTCAGCGCCACTGGACAACTCGAAGCAGCCATTCTCGATGTCACGGCTGCAGATCCCAGCATCATCGTTAGCTCCAAGTCAATGAAAGCAAAGGCAAAATTTCTTCCGCAGGTATTGGTGGAGCAATACCCGGAGCTGTCGTGGATCGAACGCGAGCTGCGCGGTGTATTCGAAGCCTGCTCGGACGCCATTGACCGCAAATCGATCAGTCCGGTGGTCGCAAAAGCGGCAATCTCCATCGCCGAGGAATACCGACAGGTTATCGACGGGCTGAAGCGCCGGAACTAGCAGCGCACAAAGCAGCCGGCATAGTTCCACTCGCCTGTTACAACCGCGTCCAGATCAGCGAGACGCAGATCACCTTCATCGTGCAGCCGCGCATGTGCACCGTGTCGCCACTGAGTGTGAGCACTCCCGTGAAAGTCTTTTTGCTCTCCGGCTCAACGATGGTTCCGGTGAAGTTACCGTTACTGCCCTGGAACGAGCCGATGCGCTTGCCCGCATTGTTGCCCGTCTTCATCGTGATGCAGTAGCCCTGCGCGCATTCATCGATGGCCGCAGTGGTGCCGACTTGAGTCTTCCAGGTGCCGACGACAGGCTCTTGAGCCAAAACACTGAAGGCCACGAGCGTCATCGACGCCGTGGTCAATACCAGCCGTTTCATCGTTTTCGCTCCCCTATTGACAGTCAGGGTGAGGCCGCTGGTCCGACCTAAAGCTCTCAACTATACGCCCCGAAGGTGTCCTGCTCCAGCGTCCAGTGGTCCTTTGTGCAGGAGGGAAGTGAAGCCACACGCCCGGGACTGGCGCCCCCAGCCCCGGGCGATCGTTGCTATCGCGTCACGCTTCCAGCCACTTCACCTGTTCCGGTGTCAGCTTGATGTCGAGCGCCGAGAGGCTGTCTTCCAACTCGGCGATGGTGCGCGGTCCGATCAGCGGAATGACCGGGAACGGCTGGGCGATTACATAGGCGAGCGCGATGTGGATCGGGCTGCGTCCGAGCTTGTTTGCGAGCTCGATTGCCCGGTCCCGGCGCTCGAAATTGCGATCCGAATACCAGCAACGGACAATTTCCTCATCGTCGCGCTTGTCGCGTCCGGCGCGCTCCGTAAAGAAGCCGCGTCCCTGGCTCGACCATGCAAAGTTCGGGATCTGCTTGGCATTCAGCCATTTCTTCCAGTCGTCATCGGAAGCCGCCACGCATCCAGCCCAGATCGGATCGAGCATCTCGGCAAGCGAGAAGTTGTTGGAAAGGGCAGCCGGCGCCATCTTGCCATTCTTGGCGGCGTAGGCTGCGGCTTCGTCCACGCGCTCGCGCGTCCAGTTCGATCCGCCGAAGATGCCACGAATTCGACCGCGCTTGACCTCTGCGTCCATGGCATCGACGAACTCGCCAACCGGAATATCGGTATTGTCTCGATGCATGAAGTAGATATCGACATAGTCGGTCTTCAGACGGTTCAGCGACTGGTCGAGCTGCTTGGCGATGACATCGGGATAGCAGAGCGGGGAATGGACGCCCTTGCCGATCAGTACGATCTCCTCGCGCGGCACCTTACGGCTGGTTTGCCAGTCGCCAAAGATGCTCTCGGTCTTGCCCCCACCATAGACGAAGGCCGTGTCGAAGACATTGCCGCCCGCCTCGTAGAATGCGTCGAGGGTCAGAGACGCCGCAGCAAAGTTCGGGAAGAATTCGAAGCCGAGCGTGACGACCGAAGCCGGCTTCGAAATGCCGGGAATCTGGCGCTGCGGGATGCTGTTTCCGCGCCGAACCGCACCACCTGCGATGTTCGCGGTTCGCTTGTCTGCCTTCTCGACGCCGTATTCCAGACCAATCGAGGCACGCCATTGATCAAGAACACGCAGGTTTCCGACCGAGTCGGCCCAGCTCATGCCGGGTGCGCGGAATTCCTTTTCGTCGGCGCGGATCGCATCGCCGGCTGCATCGACCTCAAAGGAATAGAGCCAGCGGTCTTCCTTGACCTCGATCGTCTGCTGCTCGTTGCCCTTGAAGATCTCGATCCTGCCAGTGCCGCCCTTGTGGCCGGAGGCAAACCAGAAATCCTTGACCTCGATGCGCCCTTCCGAACCGATGATGCGCAGCGTATTGTCTTGCTGCGCCATGATCGAGCAGGACACTTCGGCGATGACGCCGTTTTGAAATTTCAAAACGGCGGACGCCCACTCATCCACCCCCGATTGACCGAGGTGACCGACGCCTGAGACCCTTTCCGGCTCGAGGAACGGCTTGCCTTCGACAGTTCCTGCGATCAACCGTGCCATGGAGACCGGATAGCCTCCGACATCGAGGATACCGCCGCCGGCCGTCTCGTTGGCAAAAAGCCGATGCTCGGGCTTGAACGAGCCCATGTTGAAACCGAAGCTCGAGCGGATGATGCGCACGCTGCCGATGACACCGCCTTTGATCAGTTCGACGATCTTGGCCGTTTGCGGGTGAACGCGATACATGAAGGCCTCGCCTGCAAAGACGCCGGCCTTCTTGGCTTCGTGATAGATCGCATCGGCGTCGAACGCGGAAAGTGCAATCGGCTTTTCGACAAGAACGTGCTTGCCGGCGCGGATAGCCTTGATTGCCCATTCGGCATGACCGGTATGTGGGGTTGCGATATAGATCGCGTCGATTTCTGCGTCCGCCAGCAGCGCATCATACCCATTGACGATGCGGGCGCCGGGGAAGTTCTCGCCGAGTCCGGGCTTTTGCGGGTTGCGGGTGGCAATGGCGACGAGTTTTCCTGTGCGCGAATGCGCGATGCCGTCCGCAAAGGTGCGGGCGATCGTGCCCGGGCCGATAATGCCCCAACGGATCGGTTGGTCTGTGCTCATAGGGAATTCCTCTTCATTGCATAAATCTTGGGATGAGGTTTACAGTCAGCGCAGGCGGTTGCCGTCGCCATCGAACAGAAAGATGCGATGGGCGCTCAGGCCGACGGTCAGTGTGTCGCGATTGCCGGCAGCGCGCGATTCCGGGCGCTCGATAATGAGCGGCTCGCCGCCTGCCGTGGTCGCATAGATGTAGCTTGTGTTGCCAAGATGCTCGGCGACGTCGATCGTCACGGTGAGATCTGCCTCACCCTGCCCGGCGTCGACAAAATGCTCCGGCCGGATGCCGAGCGTCACCTGTGTGCCGGGCATGACCGAGCTGCTCACGGGCATGTTCAGGCGGACATTCCTGTCACCCGCAAGCGCAATCGTCGCGGTTGCACCGTCCTTTTCGATGATCTCTGCTTCGAGGAAGTTCATCTTCGGCGAACCGACGAAGCCGGCGACGAACTGGTTGGCGGGATCATCGTAGAGGTCGAGCGGCGCACCGACCTGCTCGATATTGCCTGCACGGAGGACGACGATCTTGTCGGCGAGCGTCATCGCCTCCGTTTGGTCATGCGTGACATAGATCATTGTCGTGCCAAGCTGCTTGTGAAGGCGGGAGATCTCGACACGCATCTGCACGCGCAATTCCGCATCGAGGTTCGACAACGGCTCGTCGAAGAGGAAAACCTGTGGTTCGCGCACGATGGCGCGGCCAATCGCAACGCGCTGGCGCTGGCCGCCTGATAGTTGCTTCGGGCGGCGATGCATCAGCTCATTGATCTGCAGAATGTTGGCTGCATGCTTGACGCGCTTTTCCGTGTCCTGTTTCGGGTTGCCGTTCATGCGCAGACCGAAGCTCAGGTTCTCCTCGACCGTCATGTGCGGGTAGAGAGCGTAGGACTGGAAGACCATGGCGATGCCGCGATCGGCCGGCTCGACATCGTTGACGACCGTGCCGCCAATGTTGATCTCGCCGCCCGAGATGTCCTCAAGACCGGCGATCATGCGAAGCAGTGTCGACTTGCCGCAACCGGAGGGGCCGACGAAGACGACAAACTCGCCGTCCTTTACCTCAAGATTGGCGCCATGGATGATTGCCAGCGCGCCGAAGCGCTTGACGACATTTTTCAACGAAAGTTCAGACATCAGGCGTTTTCCGATTATTTGACTGCGCCGGCCGCGATGCCGGCGATGAAGTGGCGCTGCAGGAGCACGAAGACGACAAGGATCGGCGCCGTCAGCATTATTGCTCCCGCCATGATCCCTCCCCACGATACCTTGGTCAGACCAATCAGCGTGCCAAGCGCCACCGGTGCCGTCATCATCCCCGGCTTGGAGTTGATGAGCAGCGGCCAGAGGTAATTGTTCCAGGAGTGCAGGAAGAGGATGATGGCAAGCGCCGCCATCGTCGGCCTTGCGAGGGGCAGTGCGATCCGAAGGAAGATCTGCCATTCCTTGACGCCTTCGACACGCGCGGCATCGAAGAGTTCCCCAGGCATCATCGAGAAGGCCTGACGCATGAACAGCACTCCGAGCGAGTTGAAGAGCGGTGGGACAATCAGCGCAATCCAGGTATTAGCCAGCCTGAATTCGCGGGCCACCATGATGAACTGCGGAATGACAACGACGGCAAAGGGCAGCGTGATCGTCCCGAGAATGATGCCAATGACGATCGACCGCCCGACGAAGCGATAGCGGGCCAGCGCCCAGCCGGCCATCGAGGTCAGAAGCACCGACAGGAACGTGTAGATCACCGCAACGCCGATGGAGATGAACATGGCGCGTATGAAGTCGGTATCGGCCTGCAGGTTCTTGAAATTCTCGACGAAGTTGGTCGACGGCCAGAGCACGATCTCGGGGCTGAATATGCCGAAGTCCGACATCGTCGAGAAGACGAACATCATCCAGAGCGGAAACAGCCAGATTATGGCCAGCGGCGTCAGGACGGCGTGGAGGGCGATCTGCCGGAGCAGCAGCGATTGAGACTTCGATCTCATTTGGGCTCCCTTCCGATCCAGAGGTTGAAGAGTGAGATCGCGACCGCCAGCGCCGCCATCGTGTAGGCGACAGCCGAGGCATAGCCGAAATTGAGCGAGCGGAAGCCCTCGCGATAAAGGAGAAGGCCAAGCGTTTCCGTTCCACCTCCCGGACCGCCGCGATTGGTGATGAGGAATGGTTCGGTAAAGAGCTGCATGGTGCCGATGACCGACAGGATGACGCAAAACAGGATGATCGGCTTCAAGAGCGGCAGCGTGATGTGGAAGAACTGCTGTGTCTTGCTGACGCGATCGAGCGTTGCCGCCTCGTAGACGTCGTCAGGAATGGATTGCAGGCCGGCGAGAATGATGATCGCGTTATATCCCGCCCAGCGCCAGGTCACCGCAATGATGATCAGGGTCATGGCAGCGTTGGCATTGTCGAACCAGGAAACGGCTGGAAGACCGACCAAGGTGATGATCTTGTTGACGATCCCGAAATCGAAACTGAACATCAGGCGGAAGACCGCAGAATAGGCCACCTCGCCAACGACGACGGGCGCGAAAAAGGCGAAGCGGAACAGCGGCCGCGCCTTTAAAAGCGGCGAGTTCAACAGCACCGCCATTACGGTGGCGAGCATGATCATGACCGGGACCTGGATGACCAGGATGATCAGCGTGTTGTAGAGCGCGTTATAAAAGGCCGGATCGCCGATGAGACGACCCCAGTTAATGGAAAGACTGAATTTCCATGGATTGACGCGGGTATTCTGAAACGAGGTCAGAAACGAACTGATGATCGGCCAGATCCAGAAGGTGGCAAAGATCAAGAGGTAGGGCGCAAGAAAGGCGTAAGCGTTTCGGTTGCGGATCGGCATTGTATTCTCCTCACAGACGAGACGAGCCACCCCTCAGGATGGAGGCCGGGCGCGTTGCCACGCCCGGCACCGTTACTCATTTCGCAATGGGAAGACCTGTCGCCGTGGCGATCTGGTTTGCGGCGTCATCGAGCGCGGCCTTCGCGTCGGGGTAGCCGCCGGCGAAGTACTTCGTCTGCGCTGCCCTGTAGATCGAGTCGGCGTCCGTCTGGAAAGCCGTGCCGCGGCTCGGAACGATCTTCGGGAGGGTCGACAGGATATCGACCCAGACCTTCTGCCCGCCCCAGAAAGGTTGCGGCTCGTTGACGAACGGGTCCTGAACGGCGGTCAAAAGCGACGGAACGAGACCGAAGGACTTCAGCATCGTCACCTGGCCCTCATTGGTGCCAAGAGCGTAGTTGATGTAGGTCCAGGCGGCTTCCTTGTTCTGCGAGTTGGCAGCGATTGCGAGCGACGAACCACCAAGGTTTGCCGCATGCGGGCCATCGGCCGTCAGGCTTGGCATCGTGTAGACGCCCCACTTGCCGGAAAGATCGGGGGAGCCGGACCTGATCGTGCCTTCGTACCAGCCGCCATACATCTGGCTGGCCGCCTTTCCTGCCGTATTGGCCTGGATCTTCTCATCCCAGATGGCTGCCGTCAGCGTGCCGGCGTCCTTCATCTGCTTGACCTTTTCGAGCGTCGCAACGCAGGCCGGCTGATTGATGGTAATCGTCTGGCCATCCGTCGAGAAGTAGCCGCAGCCCTGCTCGTTGGAAATCATGCGGAACCATTCGCTGTCGCCGTTGAAGTCAGCTTGCGCCATGACGACGCCCGGATTGGCTGCGGAGATCTTCTTGCCGGCTGCAATGAAATCGTCCCAGGTCTTGATGGTCGACGGATCAACGCCTGCCTTTTCATAGAAGTCGCGGCGATAAAAGACAGCGACCGGGCCCGAATCCCAGGGCATGGCGTAGGCAACATCCCCGACTTCTAGCTCGGTGCGCTTGAAGTCTGGGAACTTTGCCTGAATTTCTGGGGTGTAGCCCAGCTCTTTCAGGTTGGCGAAGCAGTCGGGAAAGCGGCTCCAGAAGATTTCCGCTTCGAAATTCTCGACGCTGACGATGTCCGGCAGTCCTTCGCCGCCGGCAGCGCAGGCAGCCAGCATCTTGTCGAACACCTGCTGGTTGCCGAGGTCCTCGACCGTGACCTTGATGTCCGGATGCTGCTTGTTGAAGCCCTCGAGCGTGGACTTCAGCGCCGATGCGGCGATATTCCAGCTCCAGATGGTGAGATTGCCCGACTGCTGCGCGAACGCAGAACCGGAAGCAAGCAGCGCGACAACAGCGGTCGCACCGATAAGTTTGAAGCGCATTGAAAATCCTCCCTTTTCAATTGCCGTCCCTTAGTGAACGCGGCTAGACTATCTGGAAGGGAGCCGCTGTCTCCTAAAAAGGGAACATGGATTTGGCGGAAAGTAAGATCGTAAGGCGGGCTGTCTATCAGCCGGGAGCAAGCAGTATCGAAGGGTTGCCGACGGCCCTTCAGATGTTTCACAACCACCCGCCAGTCATGTTGATGCCGCATTGGCATGTACAGGTTGAAGTGAACTACATCATGCAGGGGAGCGTCCACTATCGCGTGAATGGTTGCGAAATCACCATGCGGGCGGGCGACATGTGCCTGTTCTGGGGCGGGCAGCCGCACCAGATGGACGATTGCTCCGAGGACGCGATCTATGCCGGCGGGCATCTTCCGCTCGTCTACTTCTTCCGCATGCGCCTGCCGATCAACATTTCCAGCCGCCTGATGAAGGGCGAGATCCTGTTCACCTCGGCAACCGACGCCGCCGACCGGGAAAACTTTCCACGCTGGGTGCGCTACGCCAAGTCAGGCGACCCTGCCAAGGCGCAGCACGCCGTCGACGAGATGATGTTGCGGGTGGAGCGAATCGCACTGGAGCCCTATTCCATGATTCCGACACTCGGGCCGACCGATGCTGACGATATCGAGCAGTGCTATCCGCAATCCTCGCGCAGTGTGGCGCGCATGTGCGACTTCATCGCCGTCAACTTCCTACAGGAAATTGATTCGGTCGATATCGCTCGTGCGGCCGACCTTCACCCGAAATATGCGATGAACCTGTTCAAGAAGACGACCGGCATGACGCTCAGCAAATATGTCAATCTGCTGCGCCTGTCGCGCGCGCAAGCGATGTTGATGAACGACGAGGCAAACGTGTTGCAGGTCGCAATGGACAGCGGATTCGGCTCGATCAGCGCCTTCAACAAGTCGTTTCGCCATATTGCGGGCATGTCACCTTCCGATTTCCGCCGCGATGCGCGCATGGTCACGCAGTATGCGCCTTAGGCTGTTGGAGGCGGCGCCGCATTAAGGGTTTCGCGTTGTGGCAAACACATTGTAGACAAGCTCGGCGGAGGCAGACAGTTCGCGTTCCTTGAGTTTGACGAGGCCAAAACCTGGGACGGAGATATCGCCCTCTATCTGCAGCGCCTTAACGAGACCATGCCGCTCGAGCAGGGCTGCCACGGGCTCGGCAAAGATGCCGAGCCGCTGGCTCTGCAATATCAGCAACATGGTCAAAAGCGCATCGGAAGTCGAAACGACGCTTGCTGGCACGATGCCGTGACGACGGATGAAATCATCGATGACCTGTCGAAGGAACGAGCCATGCGGCTGGAGCACCCAGCTCAGGTGCCTGAGATCGTCCTCGGTGACGACAGGCTTGGCCGAGAGCGGGTGATCCACGGCCACGATGACACGCAGCGTCTCCTGGCCGACCGGCAGATAGTCGAACCAGAGTGGGTTCATGCCACTTGGAATGCGGCAGACGGCAAAGTCGAGCCTTCTGTTCAGCACATCCTCGAGAAGCACGTCGCTGCTGCCAACGGAGATGCTGATGTCGATCGTCGGGTGGGTTTCGAAGATCCGTTTCAGCGCAGGGGCAACGTAATCGGCTGCCGGCGTCATGATCGTGCCGAATGCCACGCTGCCGCCCTGCCCGGCAGCTGCGACAACCATTTCATATTCTGCGCGTTGTGCTTCGGAGATCAGCATTTTGGCGTGGCGAACGATCACTTCGCCCTGAGGGGTGGGGACGAGGCCACGATTGTGTCGTTCGAAGAGCTGGTGCCCAGACATTTGCTCCAGCTCATTGAGGGTTCTCGACAGGGCCGGTTGCGAGATGCCAAACATTTCGGCAACGACGCCGAGCTTGCCGTGCTCGCTGAGCGCCACGAGCATCTTCAGGTGCCGCAGTCTGAAACCATCTAATCCCACGATTGCCTCACTCGATATAAGATATTTGCATATCAAAATGCGAAAGACTGATTATACATTCCTGTATCGATCAGCTAAGTGCATGACAACAGCGGCTTCAAAGCAAGGAAATTCATCGTGGTTGAGAAAAATCCCTCCCCGAATCAGAACGCAGTTCAAGAGCAGGACGGATCGCGCCAGCTTCGCTCCAAGGCCTGGTTCGACAATCTGGCAAACCCCGACATGACCGCGCTCTACCTGGAGCGTTACATGAACTTCGGTCTGAGCCAGGAAGAGCTGCAGTCGGGAAGGCCGATCATCGGTATCGCACAGACTGGCTCGGACCTGTCGCCGTGCAATCGTCACCATATCGAGCTTGCCAAGCGCGTTCGCGAAGGCATTCGTGACGCTGGCGGTATCGCCATTGAATTCCCGGTGCATCCGATCCAGGAAACCGGCAAGCGCCCGACCGCCGGTCTCGACCGCAACCTCTCCTATCTCGGCCTTGTCGAGGTTCTCTACGGCTATCCGCTCGACGGCGTAGTCCTGACGATCGGTTGCGACAAGACGACGCCGGCCTGTCTCATGGCCGCGGCCACCGTCAACATTCCGGCGATCGCGCTCTCGGTCGGTCCTATGCTGAACGGCTGGTTCCGCGGCGAGCGTACGGGCTCCGGCACAATTGTCTGGAAGGCCCGCGAAATGATGGCGCGCGGCGAAATCGACTATCAGGGCTTCGTCAAGCTCGTCGCATCCTCCGCACCCTCGACCGGCTACTGCAACACGATGGGCACGGCGACGACAATGAACTCGCTTGCCGAAGCGCTGGGCATGCAACTGCCGGGTGGCGCGGCAATTCCGGCCCCCTACCGCGACCGTCAGGAAGTTTCCTATGAAACCGGCCTTCGCATCGTCGAGATGGTGCGCGAAGACCTGAAGCCGTCCGACATCCTGACCAAGGAAGCCTTCATCAACGCGATCAAGGTCAACTCCGCAATCGGTGGTTCCACCAACGCGCCGATCCACCTGAACGCTCTGGCACGCCATGTCGGCGTTGAACTGACGGTCGACGACTGGCAGACCTACGGCGAGGAAATTCCGCTCCTCGTCAACTTGCAGCCGGCCGGCGAATATCTCGGCGAGGACTACTACCATGCCGGTGGCGTTCCTGCCGTGATGGGCGAACTGATCAAGCATGATCTCCTCAATACAAGTGCGATGACCGTCAACGGCAAGACTGTCGGCGAGAACTACACAACGGCGACGATCGAAGACGACAAGGTCATTCGCCCGTTCGAGCGACCGCTGAAGGAGCGTGCCGGCTTCCGCGTCCTGCGCGGCAATCTCTTCTCGTCCGCAATCATGAAGACGAGCGTGATCTCGCCTGAATTCCGTCAGCGTTACCTCTCCAACCCGAACGATCCAGAAGCCTTCGTTGGCCGCGCGGTCGTCTTCGACGGACCGGAAGATTACCATCACCGCATCGACGACCCGTCGCTGGCGATTGACGCCTCGACGATCCTCTTCATGCGCGGAGCCGGCCCGATCGGCTATCCGGGTGCAGCCGAGGTCGTCAACATGCGCGCCCCCGACTACCTCTTGAAGCAGGGCATCACCGCGCTGCCCTGCATCGGTGACGGTCGTCAGTCCGGCACCTCTGGCTCCCCCTCCATCCTCAACGCTTCGCCGGAAGCGGCAGCTGGCGGTGGGCTCGCGCTGCTGAAGACCGGCGACCAGGTTCGCATCGACCTCAAGAAGGGGACGGCCGACATCCTCATCAGCAACGAGGAGCTTGCCGAACGGCGCAAGGCGCTCGAGGCAGCCGGTGGTTATGTCTATCCGGAGAGCCAGACGCCCTGGCAGGAAATCCAGCGTACCTATGTCGGTCAGATGGAAACCGGCGCCGTGCTCGAGCCCGCCGTCAAGTACCAGCGCATCGCACAGACCAAGGGTATCCCGCGCGACAACCACTAAGCCGCCGGCGTGCAGTAGTGCACGTTACGTGAGCCACGGCTGATCATGCACAATGGGCGCGTTGCCAACTCCGGCACCGCGCCCTTTTTCATTTTCGAAACGAGGTCGAGATTGATTGGTTTTGACCTTGCCGACGGGCATCTATTGTGGTCGATTTCCCCGCGCCGTCGGGTTGGAGGGCGGCTGGTTCGTTTTGATTTTGAGCGCCTCCATCGCTCGCGTGACGGAACACATCGATGTCTTACACTCTTCTGGACGCTGTCGCCGCTGGCGGCTTGTTTATCGGTCGTGCCTGGAACCCTGCTGTCCGAGGTCCATGCGTCGTGGTGGTTCGGGATGGCCATCTGGTCGACATCACCTCCAAGACCGTGCCGACGTTGAGCGCACTGCTGGAGCAGGTCGACCCGGCTGCCTTCGTGCGCGCTGCGCGCGGTCCTGTGCTCGGCGCGCTCAAGGAAGTCGACGCCGTTGGTATCGGAACGCCTGACCCGTCTCGCGTCCATCTGCTTGCTCCGGCCGACCTCCAGGCGATCAAGGCCTGTGGGGTGACATTCGCTCAGTCGATGATCGAACGCGTGATCGAAGAGAAGGCGGCCGGAAATCCAGATCGCGCCGCCGCGATCCGCGAGCGCGTCAGTACGCTGATCGGCGGTAGCCTCAACAACCTGAAGGCAGGCTCGCCGGAAGCCTTGAAGGTCAAGCAGGCGCTGATCGAGGAAGGCATGTGGTCTCAATATCTCGAGGTTGGCATCGGACCGGACGCCGAGGTGTTCACGAAGTCACCGGTGCTCTCGTCTGTCGGCTGGGGCGCCGATGTCGGCCTGCATCCGATCTCGAGCTGGAACAACCCGGAGCCCGAGATCGTGCTTGCCGTCAACAGCCGCGGCGAGATCAAGGGTGCAACGCTTGGCAACGACGTCAATCTGCGTGACGTCGAAGGCCGTTCGGCGCTGCTCCTCGGCAAGGCAAAGGACAACAATGCGTCGTGCTCGATCGGTCCATTCATTCGCCTCTTTGATGAGAGCTATAGCCTCGATGAGGTCCGCAGGGCGGAACTCGATCTCAAGGTTACTGGGACAGATGGATTCATCCTTCACGGAAAGAGTTCGATGTCGAAGATCAGCCGAGATCCGTGCGACCTCGTCAAGCAGACCTGCGGGCCTCACCATCAGTACCCCGATGGCTTCATGCTGTTCTTGGGGACGCTGTTTGCCCCGACACAGGATCGTGACGCACCAAACCAGGGGTTTACCCACAAGGTGGGCGATGTCGTCGAAATTTCGTCGGCGGGCCTCGGCTCGCTCGTCAATACCGTGCGGCTCTCGACCGAGTGCTCTCCCTGGACTTTCGGTATCACCGCGCTGATGGCAAATCTTGCAAAGCGGGGCCTGTTATAGGCGTTGGGCAAGCGTTGCGGCGGACCTGCTGAATTCTTGCGCCAGACGGCATCTGTTCCGGCCCGATTGATTGCATATATGCTTCAGGAATGAAACAAAACGGTCGAGGGTACCATGAAGAAGGCCCTTGCGTTGATTGGTGTCCTCGCACTTGTCGGGTGCACGACGAAGGACTTTTCTTCGCCGGGTCTCGATCCGATCCCGGGCAGCGTCACCTATGGCGGCCAGCCGCGCACCAAGTTGACGAAGTCCCCGCCCGGGTCGACCTTCCCGCACAACTTCATTGATCAGTGGGGCCGGCAGATCGATGAGACCTACATGATACAACCTGACAGGTCGCTGAAGATCGTGCACAGGGAAATCCGGCCAATTCGCTTCAAGCGTTGACCGAGTGCTTCGGCGCATCCAGCACGGTCGCCGTCGACCTAAGGTCTGGTTGCAGTGCTGTTCTACCTTGTTGCGGTGAGTGTCTGATTTCTGCCAGATGATATTACGCAGGTCGTATGAACTAACAATTGAATTTGGTCGACGGCTAATACACATTTCATGAGAGTGCTGTATACCGGAGGTCGAGCGATGATCGCGACACCAGCCCGGCTCATGGAAACATTGACGATGAATGCAAAGACGCCGAATGCCATCGATACCTATGTCGGTTCTCGCGTGAGGATGCGCAGACAACTGCTTGGTCTTAGCCAGGAAAAACTGGCCGATCAGATAGGTGTTACATTCCAACAGGTGCAGAAATACGAAAAAGGTCTGAACCGGATCGGTGCCAGCCGACTGCAACGGATTGCCGAGGTACTGAGCACGTCTCCGAGCTTCTTCTTTCAAAAGGACGACTCCGAGCCACGGAGCTTGGCCGGATCTGAAATGACTGTCGCGGCCGACCCCGTTGCCGAATTCCTGCATTCGAAGGAAGGCCTCGCCCTCAACCGCGCTTTCCTGCAAATCACCGATACTCAACTGCGCGAAAAGATTGTCGCCTTGGTCAAGGCGATGGCGCAGGCTCAGGAAGGACGCGACATTGCGACGGGGCGGTCGAAACCGGGCGAGACTTTCGCCTGAGTGGGATACTGCCGCACGGGTGAGATTGCGACCCGCTGGTTGTAAGCGTACAGTCTTCTGCGCCGCTTACGCCCGCTCCTCCCATACCTTCGCGAGTTCGACGAGCGTGGCTACGGCCTTCTCCATGTCCTGCCTGCTGATCCATTCGCGCGGCGAGTGAAAGGCATGGCCGCCAGCAAAGATGTTCGGGCATGGCAATCCCATGAAGGATAGACGGGAACCGTCGGTTCCGCCTCGGATACTGCCCCGGACTGGCGACATGCCGGCTCGCCGAATAGCTTCCACAGCGTTCTCGACAATCTGAGGGTGGCGATCGAGCATGACCTTCATATTGCGGTACGTCTGCTTGACGAGAAAGGTATAGGAAGAACCGGGATAGTCAGTCATGATCTCGCGCACCAGTGCTTCGAGATGTTTCTCCTTGTCGATGAGACCGGCTTCCTCAAAGTCGCGGACAATGAGGCTGACAGCCGCCCTTTCCATCGAGCCGGTGACGCCGGTCGGATGAATGAAGCCTTCTCGTCCTTCGGTCGTCTCTGGTGCGGCATTCCTCGGCAACCGGTCGATGATGGCGCCTGCGATCTTGATCGCATTCTCCATCTTACCCTTCGCAAAGCCCGGATGGATGGCGACGCCCTCAATGGTGATCTCGACGCCATCGGCCGAAAATGTCTCGTCTTCGATGTGCCCGGCGGTTTCGCCGTCCATCGTATAGGCAAACTGCGCGCCAAGCTTCGCCAGATCGACCTTGTCGACGCCACGGCCGATCTCCTCGTCCGGCGTGAAAAGCAGCTTGATGGTTCCGTGCCTGATGTCGGGATCGTCCACGAGGATTTGCGCTGCCGTCATGATCTCGGCAATGCCTGCCTTGTCGTCAGCGCCGAGCAGCGTCGTTCCGTCGGTAGTCACGATGTCGTTGCCAATCTGGTCATTGAGAGCTGGATTGTCACTGACCCGAATGACCTGCTTCCTGTCACCGGAAAGCTGAATGTCGCCACCCTGATAGTTGTGCACGATCTGCGGCTTCACGTTCGTCCCGGTGAAGTCGGGAGCGGTGTCCATGTGCGAGCAGAAGCATATGACCGGAACCGCTTTATCGACATTCGAGGGAACGGTCGCATAAACGTAGCCATGCTCGTCGAGATGAGCATCGGATAGGCCGATTGCCAACAATTCGTCGACCAGCAAACGCCCCAGGTCCTTCTGTTTCATGGTCGACGGCTGTGTCGATGATGCCGAATCCGACTGGGTATCGATGACGACATAGCGAAGAAAGCGATCGAGGACGGTTTCGGTCATGGCAGGTCCATTCAATGTTTTTGCGTCGCCCCGGTATAGCCGTCGAGGACGCGTTGTGAACAGAAGTATTCGGGCGCTGACGAGCGCATTTAACAACAAATGGTTGTCTTTGCGCGGTCCCGTGTGAAGCCAAGGTGACGAAGCGGCCGCCGGAGGGAGGGCCACGTCGGACCTAAGTCCGATGGAACCTTGGGGCAGCGGACTTAGTTCCTACCCGGCAAACCAATAATACAATCGCAGGAGTAGCGGATGAGAAAAATTATTCTAGTTGGCGCATTTATGGGTGCATTGGCGTCATGCACAGCCACCGAAAAGGGAACCGCAATCGGTGCCGGTACCGGCGCCATCATCGGCGGCGCCGTCAGCAACAGCTGGGGAGGCGCAGCCATTGGCGCCGTGGCGGGCGGTGTTGCAGGCGCTCTGATTGGACGCTCAACCGAACGTCGTGGCTATTGTGTTTATCGTGACCGATATGGCCGCACCTATGAGGCGCGCTGCCGATAGCCGGAGCCGCCAACCGACCGCCTCGTTGCAAGAGGCGGTCTAATTCCTTGAGATTTTGAACTAGTGGGCGCTTTGCTGTTTCGCCCTCGCTACGATCTGCGTCGGGTTCACGAACTGCAAAGCGAGAACCAGCCAGAACAATGTCGTGATCATGTAGACCACCGCCATCGCATCAATCGACTGACCCGCGCGAACGCCCGACGCAAAGACGGCGTAGTAGAGCGACACCACCAGCGTTTGCGTCGTCGGCCCGGCAATCAGGAAGGTCAGCTCGAACATTGCGATGGTGCGCACCAACACAAGCAGCAGTGCAGCCAGCATCCCCGGCAGAAGCAACGGTAGCAAGATGCGCAGGAAGAGGCTCGTCGTTCCTGCACCAAATACCCGTGCGGCCGCTTCGATACGCGGGTCGATCTGTTCGATGAAGGGGATCATCACCAGCACGACGAAGGGCAGAGACGGGACAACGTTGATCAGCACGACGCCCCAAAACGTGCCGCCGAGCCCAAGCTGATAAAGGACGGTTGCGAGCGGAATGCCGTAAGTCAGCGGCGGGATAAGCAGAGGCAGCAAGAACAAAAGCACGACCAGACGCTTTCCGGGAAAGTCGCGCCGCGCCAGTGCATAGGCGGCCGTGATGCCCAAGATTCCGGACATGATGACGACGGTGAAGACTATCTCGAACGTGACAAGAACCACGCTGGAGAGCTGGAATTCCTTCCAGGCACTGAAATACCAGCGTGTCGTCCAGCCGACCGGTAGCCATGTGCCAAGCCAGCGCGTCGCCAAGGAGTTGACGATGACGGCCGCGATGACAGCAAGCAGATTGAGGACAAAGAGGATGGCCAGCGCCCAAATGGCAAAGCGCCAGATCTTCGAGGTGAGGCCCTGATCTCGGATCATGACTAGCCTTTCGTGCCGCCGGTCGGGCCGCGGTAGAAGAGTGAGCGTGTGGCCAAAACGGCGAGCACGACGACCAGCTCCACGCCGCCCATGATGAGCGCGATCGCCGAACCGAGGGAATGATCATATTGCTCGAAGGCTGCCTGATAGGCGGCAATCGAAATGACGCGCGTTGGGCCTGCAGGCGCCCCAAGAAGAACGGCGGAGGGGAACACTGCGAAGGCCTGCACAAAGGCCAGGCAGAAGGTGACTGCAAGCCCAGGGACGAGAAGCGGCAGAAAGACACGGAAGAACCGTTGGCGCGGTCCCGCGCCCAGCGTCGCCGCGGCCTGCTCGATGGCCGGGTCGATGCCGGTCACGTAGGACAGCGTCAAAAGGAACGCGAAGGGAAAGCCGGTGATCAACAGCGAGGCAAACACGCCCCAGTAATTGTTGGTCAGCTTCACCGGTGCGTCGAGAATGCCGAACATCAATAGCGTGTGATTGAACCAGCCGCGCGGCCCGAGAAACGTCAACAGGCCGTCCGCGACGAAGACAGTACCAAGGGTGATCGGCAGGACAAGAATGGTGGTTAACAGCCGCTGTCTGCGCATCAGGCGCACACGTAGCGCGACCGGCACGGCGAAGGCGAGGTTGATGACGGTCACCGGTAGCGCCAGCCACATGGTTGCAGCGATGGTCTGGTACTGGAATGGGTCACTAAAGAACTTTGCATAGTTGGCGTACCACGCGCCCTCTTTCGGCACGAGAGAATCGGCCACCCCATAAAGAAACGGATAGACAAACAGCGCGATCATGAAGAACAGCCCCGGCAACAGCAGGAGCGTCGTGCCATCGAGCCCCCGGGCGGCAAGCCGTATTTGCAACGACGGTCCGCTCATTGCGCCGCTCCCGCAAAGACCAGCGCCCGGCCGGCAGCCGGTTGCAGCCTTGTTGACGCTCCGCGCGCCAACGGCTCATCTGCCCGGAAATAGAGTTCCGAACCGTCCGTTGCCCGCGCCATGCCAAAGAAAGCACGACCGCGATATTCCATGCTGCTGACGGTTGCGGCGATTCCCTCGCCACTTGATGCGACAAGATCTTCCGGCCGGACAGACAGAATGGCTGCGTCGCCAACGCTGAGCGGCGACCGCATGGTGCCGACGAGCCGCGCGCCGGCGACCTCAATCTCGGCCTCATCGGTTGATACGCGTGTAATGCGGCCCGCAACGCGTGTCCGGAAGCCCATGAAATCCGCGACCTCGACGTTCACGGGGCGCTGGTAGAGATCCTGCGGTGAGCCGATCTGTTCGATATTGCCTTGGCTCATGACGACGATACGGTCGGCAAGCGACAGCGCCTCGTCCTGGTCATGCGTAACATAAATGGTCGTGGAGCCGATCTGGTCGTGGATGCCGCGAATTTCGGCGCGCATCTCTAGCCTTAGTTTCGCATCGAGATTGGAGAGCGGCTCGTCCATCAACACGATCGGGGGGCGAATGACGATGGCGCGGGCGATCGCGACGCGCTGCTGTTGGCCGCCGGAGAGCTGGCCCGGCAACTTGTCGGCCTGGCTTTCGAGACGCACCAGCGCCAGGGCATCGCGGATACGCTGGTCGGCTTGCGGGCCCTTTATGCCCTGCATGGCAAGACCGAATCCGACGTTCTTGCGAACGCTCATATGTGGAAACAGCGCGTAGCTCTGGAAGACCATGCCAAAGCCACGACGCTCGGGTTCGAGCTGGTCAATGCGTGTGCCGCCAAGGCGAATTTCGCCGCCCGTCAGTGCCAGCAGGCCGGCAATGCAGTTCAGCGCGGTCGACTTGCCGCAGCCGGATGGACCAAGCAGGGCCACGAACTCTCCCGGCTCGATCGCAAGATCTATGCCGTTCAAGGCGTTGAACGTTCCAAAAGCGCGACGCATCCCATCGAGTTCCAGGCGTGCGTTCTTGCGCGTCGGTGCGGCGGCATTCGAAACCGAGGTCAAACCAATCTCCATCTGCAGAATGAGGTTGCCGGCCCAAGACGCGATCCCGGGCCGGCTGATTTCTTTCGATCAGCCCTTCTTGGCGCCGATCTTCTCGTCCCAGATGCGGAAGGCTTCAACCAGCTGCTTCGGTTCCAGCGGAACCTCCAGGGGATTGTTGGCGATCCATTCGGCATATTCCGGCCGGCCGAATTCCTTGATCGTGTCCTGGCTTTCCTGCGGCGCCATTTCGAGGGTGACGTCCTTGACGGCAGGACCTGGGTAGAAATAGCCAGCATCGTAGGCGATCGCCTGCTGCTTTGGTTGCAGGATGTAGTTGAGGACGTCGATCAGCACGCCGATCTTCTCGTCCGACACGCCCTTCGGGATCACGGCGTAATGGGCATCGGTGACCCAATGGAAGCCATCGAGCTTCTGCACCTTCGCCTCAGCCGGCACGATGCCGAGCGCACGTGGATTGATGTCCCAACCGGTCGTCGAAACGACGATGTCGCGCGTCCCTTCGCCAAGCTCCTTCATCACCTGGCCGGTGCCGGTCGGATAGTACTCGATGTGTTCGCCGAGCGCCGCGAGATAGTCCCACGTCTTTGCCCAGCCCTTAGCGGGATCGCGTGGGTCACTGTCACCAAGGAGGTAGGGCAGGCCCATCAGGAAGGTACGGCCAGGACCGGAATTGGCCGGTCGGGCATAAATGAAGCGGTTCTTGTTTGCCTTCGCCCAGTCGAGCAGTTCCTGCGCGGACTTCGGTGGCGTAGGCACCTTGTCGGGCATGTATTCGATGAGCGGACCGGACGGGTAATAGGTGATGACGACGCCCTGATCCTTCGCAAGAGCCTGCATCTTGAAGGCTTGCGGCTGCAGGATCTGCTCGAGGTTGGGAAGCTTAGACTTATGTGCCGTAAGATCGATCCAAAGGCCCTGATCAAGACCGGCCGAAAGCGCGTCCGTGCCGGTCAAAACGAGATCGATGTCGACCTTGCCGGCCGCCTGCTGCGCCTTGATCTTGCCGGGCAGTTCCGGTGCCGGCGCCTTCGTGAAGGCAAAGCTGGAGACCCAGTCGGCCTTTTCCGAGGCATAGGCCTCGAACATGCCCTGCGTCAGCGCCAAGTTGCCGGCGACGTCCGCGATCGTGATGGTGACGGGGCTTGCCGGCTTCTTGGCCTGGGCAAAGACTTTCAGCGGCAACATGGTTGCGACGGCGGCGCCTGCCGCGGTGCCGACAAATGTTCTGCGGGTGACTTTCATAGTGTTTCTCCTCCTCTCGTTGCGGGACGCTGCAAATACGGTGCTAGGCGTCCACGGGCCAGTCGCTGCGGGACCGGAACCTTGTCTTTAAATGTGTGAAACCTCCTGAAATGATTGCCAAAAACACCGTTCCTCCTCGGCGTGCCTTGGCAGTCGCAATAAATTGATATACTAGTATGCACGATCAAGTCAACGTCAGGGTACGTTATGCAGGCAGCAGTTGTTTCCGTCCCGGCAGCCATGGCTTCCGAAGCCGACAGGCCGGTGAAGATCCGCCGCGTGACAACTGCCGACGCCATCTACGATCGGCTCTACGCGGACATTCTCGCTCTCCGGATGCCGCCCGGAATGCAGTTGCAGGAAAAGCGGATTGCGGAAGAATTCAACGTCAGCCGCACGCCGGTGCGCGAAGCGTTGCTGCGGCTGTCCGAGGGCGGGCTTGTTGATATTTACCCGCAATCCGGTACCGTGGTGTCGCAGGTGCCGGTCTCGGCGATCCCCGAGGCCGTGGTCGTTCGAAAGTCGCTTGAGGGCACAACGGTGGAGCGCGCGGCCGAGATTGCAACGGCAGCCGATATCGCCCGCCTGGATTCCATTATTTCGCGACAGAGATCGCTTGCCGCCCTTGGTGATACCTCGGCCTTTCACGAAGAGGACGAGGCCTTCCACGAGGCCATCGCCAGCATTGCCGGCTATCCCGGCATCTGGACAATTCTAAAGACCGTCAAGGTGCAAATCGACAGGGCGCGGCGTCTGACGCTGCCGGTTCTTGGCCGCATGGACAACGTCTTGCACGAACACGGGCTCATTCGCGACGCGATTGCAGCCCATGACGCTGAGATAGCGCGCGCGGCGATGATGCAGCACCTCAGTGCCGTCGTTCCCGATGTCGCCGAGCTTCGCAGCCAATATCCAGATTATTTCCGCTGAGCCGATCAGCCGACAACGCCAAAGAAGACCCCAAGGAGGTACACATGCGCCAAGGTTGGAGATGGTTCGGGCCGGAGGCACCTGTCACGCTTGATGAGGTGCGCCAGACCGGAGCCACCAATATCGTTTCGTCACTGCACCAGGTTCCGATCGGCCGCGCCTGGACTGAAGGCGAGGTGCGCGAGCGACAGGCCATGATCGAAACGACACCGCCCGGGCGCTCGCGCCTCGCCTGGTCGGTGGTCGAGAGCATCCCGATCCCCGATGCCGTCAAGCGCAATGGCGGACGCGCCAAGGCCGAAATCGAGGCCTGGATCGCCAGCCTTGAAGCTGTGGCCGCCTGCGGGATTCCGATCGTCTGCTACAACTTCATGCCCGTCGTCGATTGGACGCGCACGGACCTTGACCATGTGATCGATACCGGTGCCACCGCCATGCGTTTCGATCATGAGACGTTCGCCGCCTTCGATCTTTTCGTACTCCAGCGTGCCGGCGCCGAGCAGCAATACACCCCTGAGGACATGGCGCGTGCGCGCGACGTGTTCGATGCGATGAGCGAAGAGGAAGTCGCGGAGATCACCCGGATCATAACGTCCGCGCTGCCTGGCTCGACAACCGAGCCGCTGACGATCCCGCAGTTTCGTGAAAAGCTTGCCGCCTACGCCGGCATCGATGCCGCCAAGCTGCGCCAGCATCTGATCGAATTTCTCCAGGCAGTGACCCCGGCTGCGGAAGCTCGCGGTGTCAAGCTGACGCTGCATCCGGACGATCCGCCGCGCTCACTCTTCGGTCTGCCGCGCATCGCGTCGACTGCGGACGACTATGCCGCACTCTTCGAGGCGGTACCCTCTGAGGCAAACGGCATGTGCTACTGCACTGGCAGCCTTGGCGTGCGCGCCGACAATGACTTGCCGGCAATCGCTCGCCGTTTCGCGTCGCGTATCCATTTCGCGCATCTGCGTGCAACCAAGCGCGAGGGCGACGGCCGTACTTTCCATGAAAGCGCGCACCTTGAGGGCGACGTCGATATGGTTGCGGTTCTGAAGGAGCTTGTCGCCGAAGACCGCCGGCGTCAGGCAAACGAGACCATCGTGTTCCGCTCGGACCACGGCCATCGCATGCTCGATGATCTCAACAAGAACGTGACGCCAGGCTATCCCGCGATCGGGCGTCTGCGCGGCCTGGCGGAGCTTCGCGGCATACTCTACGCGCTGGGCGCGCCGCCGACATGAACCGTGGACTGGAATTACCTGCTGGTCTAGTCCGGCCAATACCTAAGTTTAGTTACGCGGCCTGCCGGACGGGGCTACCTTTCACCCGTCGCCTCAACCCCTCGATGAGGCGGGTAGCGTCCTCGCTGCTACCGGCTTCGGTGTCCCTCCCCTCCGCCGAGGCCGCGGATCCTCCCAAGGTCCGCTAAAGGCCGTCTCCATCCGCCCGGAGACGGCCTTCTCCCCTTGTGAGAGCCGCATCGGATTCAAGCGATAGAAGAACAGACATGGCTCGTATCCGGCCAAGGCAGGCGCACGGAGCGATATCGCGCACCAGATAGCTGGGGCCTGCGCTATTTTCATGTGCGGATACCGGGCCAACGATCGGCGCCCTATGCCTCTGTATAGTGTGCAACGTTCGCACGCGTTGCTAGGTTCTCGGCTGATGTGCACTCATCTGCGGCGTCCTGGTCGCCGCGCAGGATCGAAGGAGCTTCGACATGAAGGATCAGCGTCCAGAAGGCATCGAGCAATATGATCAGCCGGCCGGCGGCTGGGGCGCGCTCAAGGCGGTTGCCAAGACGCTTGCGCATCAGCAAGTCGTGGCGCAAGGCACCATGACGCTGCTGAAGGCCAATCAGCCGGAAGGGTTCGATTGCCCCGGCTGCGCCTGGCCGGATCCTAAGCACACTTCGTCATTCGAGTTCTGTGAGAACGGCGCCAAGGCGATCACCTGGGAATCCACGGCCAAGCGCTCAGGGCCGGAGCTCTTCGAAAACAATACGGTCTCGCAGCTTTGGAAGTGGACGGACCATGAACTAGAAGATGCCGGGCGGCTAACAGCGCCGCTGCACTATAACAGCCAAACCGATCGCTACGAGCCGATCGAGTGGGATGAAGCCTTCAAGCTGATTGCGGCTGAACTGAACAAACTCGACGACCCCAACAAGGCCGAGTTCTACACATCCGGTCGCACCTCAAATGAAGCGGCTTTCCTCTACCAGCTCTTCGTCCGCGCCTTTGGCACCAACAACTTTCCCGACTGTTCCAACATGTGCCACGAGGCAACCAGCGTCGGGCTTCCAATGTCGATCGGTGTCGGCAAGGGCACCGTGACGTTGGAGGATTTCGACGACGCCGATGCGATCTTCAGCTTCGGTCATAATCCCGGTACCAACCATCCGCGCATGATGACGACGCTGCACAATGCGTCGCGTCGCGGCGTGCCGATCGTCGTCTTCAATCCGCTGAAAGAACGCGCATTGGAGCGCTTCGCCGCGCCACAGGATCCGGTCGAGATGGTGACGCTGTCCTCCACGCCGATTGCCTCCGCCTATCACCAACTGCGCACCGGAGGTGACCTTGCGGCGCTGAAGGGCATGATGAAGGCGGTGTTCGAGCGCGATGCCGCCGACATCGCTGCTGGCGGCTCCGGTGTGCTCGACCGTAGTTTCATCAAGGAGCACACAGTCGGCTTCGACGTCATGCGCGCGGATGTCGATGCCACCAGCTGGGGCCAGATCGTCGCTGTCAGCGGCCTTACGAAGAATGCGATCGAGAGTGCGGCCGACGTCTACGTGAAAGCCAAGAATGTGATCGTCTGCTATGGCATGGGCATCACCCAGCATGCCAACGGCACGGGCAACGTGCAGCAGATTGCCAATCTGCTGCTGCTGCGTGGCAATATTGGCCGGCAAGGAGCCGGGATTGCACCGATCCGTGGCCATTCCAACGTCCAGGGCGACCGCACTGTCGGGATCACCGAAATTCCAAACAAGGCGTTGCTTGACGGGATGGAGCGGGCATTCGGTTTTCGTCCATCCGGGGAGAAGGGCCACAATGCGATCGAGGCGGTGGAAGCGATCATCGCCGGTGAATCGAAGGCGCTGATTTGCCTCGGCGGCAATCTCGCCGTCGCCATGTCCGATCCGGAATCCACCTGGCGGGGAATGCGCAAGCTCGATCTTGCAGTCCATATTGCCACCAAGTTGAACCGCTCGCATCTCCTGACGGCAAAGACGTCGCTCGTCCTGCCCTGCCTCGGCAGGACCGACCTCGACACGCAGGCCTCCGGCCCGCAGGCGGTGACCGTCGAAGATTCCATGTCGATGGTGCACGCCTCTCGAGGCTTCCTGAAACCCCCGAGCGAGGCTTTGAAATCCGAGCCCGCCATCGTCGCCAACATCGCCAAGGCGACGCTCGGCGATCGGTACGGCATCGACTGGAACGGGCTGATTGCAGACTATGACCGGATCCGTGAGAAGATCGAGGTGGTCTTCCCCGACTTCCACGACTTCAATAAGCGTGTGCGTGCGCGCGGGGGGTTCCGCCTTGATGTCGCCGCCTCCTTCCGTCGATGGAACACGAAAAGCGGTAAGGCAAACTTCCTTGTCGCCCCAGGTCTTGACGAAGATCCGCTGATCAAGAACCCGGACGCTCTGGTCCTGACGACGATCCGCAGCCACGACCAGTACAACACCACGGTCTATGGCCTGAACGATCGCTATCGCGGTGTCTTTGGTCGCCGCGACGTGATCTTCATGAACAGGGATGATCTCGCCCGTCTTGGTCTCAAGGACGGTGACCGGATCGACATTCGCGGCCTCGTCGGGGCTGGCCAAGCAACGCACCTCGTGCGTGGCTTCACGGCGGTGGAATACAACATCCCGAAGGGGTCGGCTGCCGGTTACTACCCGGAGATGAATGCGGTCATGTCTCTGCGCCACTATGACCGGCTCTCGGGAACACCGTCCTACAAGGGTGTGCCTGTGATGGTCACCGCTAGCAACAGCTGACCCATCACCGACTTTGCCAGATCCAACTCCGGCGTCGCAGATGCCGGGGGACTGTTGCCGACCGGCGGCGACACGCCGCCTTCGCTCTGCCTTTCGCGGCTGTGACGCTGGCCTAGGCTAGACCTTCCTCTCACCCACCTACACTTACGTATGGTTCAACGCTGCGCCGCGTGCGACTAGCCTTCCTCCATCAACCAGCGAAGCGCTCGGCCCGGTCCGGGCAGGATGCGAGGATTTCGTCATGTACCAGGATTCCATCACAAATTTCGCCGAGTCAGGCGAACACAAGGCGCTCATTGTCCGTACGCAGTTCTTCGCGTTCCTGATTGGAGCGGCGATGGCCGGTGCCTATATCGGCTTCGGCGACATCCTCATGTACACCGCCGGTGCGCATGCCGATCCTGCCTGGGCCCATCTCGTTATGGGCGTGGTCTTCTCCTCGGCCCTGACGATCGTCGTGTTTGCAGGCTCCGAACTCTTCACCGGAACGGCCATGTATATGCCGCTCGCGGTGCTGACGGGACGCGCGCGCCTTTCGGACGTGCTGCTCGTCTGGTGTAGCGCGTGGATTGGCAACCTGATCGGTGCGGTGATCCTCGCCGCCCTCTTCCACATGGCAGGCGGCGGCGTACTGCTGGGCGATGGAAGCCAGGCGTTCTTTTCAGCCGTTTCGGCAAAGATGTCGGCAAGCTCCGAAGAGCTTTTTGCCCGCGGAATCCTGTGCAACTGGCTGGTCTGCCTGGCAATCTGGATGGCCGGGCGCACCGATAACGCCGCGGCCAAGATCATGCTGATATTCTGGCCGATCACGATCTTTGTCGCGGCCGGATATGAGCACTCCGTCGCCAACATGTTCACCTTCTCCATGGCGCTGATCGGCGATCATCCCGCAAATATCACACTTGCCGGTGCGATCCACAATCTGGTCTGGGTTACGTTTGGCAATCTGATCGGCGGCTCGGTCTTCATGGCACTGGGCTATTGGGCGCAGTTCCACAGCAGCGGGCACGTTTCATTTGTTCCGGCACCCGCGACTGTCCGCGCAAAGATTTCCGCCAACCGGAACGACAAGTGAGGGTCGTCATGGCCGACCAGCTTCGTATCACAAATCTCAGCCCGTCGCCTGCGACCAGTCGAGCACCGGCCGCAGAGGCGCCCAAGCCGATCGCGCAGCCTTCGACGACCGTGGCGACAATCCGGCGCCTCGCTATTCCGGTTCTTGCAGTCGTCATCGTTGGCGGCAGCGTGGCTCTGGTCATGGCAGATTGGAACCGATGGGTAGCGGGTGCTGCCCGGCAAGCGACCGATGACGCCGTCATCAACGCCGATGTCTCCGCCCTCAGCGCGCAGGTTAGCGGCACGATACGGAGCACGCCGATTGGCGACTATCAGCGGGTAACGAAAGGCCAATTGCTCGCGCAGATCGATCCTCGCGAGTACGATGCCGCCGTCGAGGTGGCGACGGCAAACCTGGCATCTGCCAACGCCTCGCTCGCAAACCTTGCGAACCAGATCGAATTGCAGAAGGCTGTCATTGAGGCCGCCGAAGCGCAGAACGCATCGGCGCTTGCCCAGCAGACGCAGACCGAGCTTGAGTTTCATCGGCAGACCAGCCTGGGCGATGCCACGTCGCAGCAGCAGCTTCAGCAGGCGCAGTCGTCCTATCTCCAGGCGCAAGCTGCCGTCAAATCGACCGCTGCCGCGATCGATCAGCAAGAAGCGCAGTTCAAGGTGCTCGACGGGCAAGAGCCGTTGTTGCGCGCGCAAATCGGCGCCGCACAGGCAAACCTCGACACGGCGCTGATCCGTCAGGGCTACACCAGGATCTATGCGCCCTTTGATGGCGTCCTTGGTCGCAAACTCGTCCACGAAGGCGATTTTGTTGCGGCCGGAACCAGCGTCAATTCGGAGGTCCCGCTTCCTAGCGTCTATGTGACAGCAAACTTCAAAGAGACCCAGCTTGCGCGGATGACCCCGGGCCGCACGGCCGAGATCACCATTGATACATTTCCGGGTCAGACGCTCCACGGCAAAGTCTCCCGGCTGTCGCCTGCAAGCGGCTCCATATTCGCGCTGCTGCCGCCTGACAACGCGACCGGCAATTACACCAAGGTTGTGCAGCGCATTCCGGTCAGGATCGATCTCGATCCCGGCCAACCGCTGATCGATCAGCTCCGGCCTGGAATGTCGGCCATCGTTAACGTCGATACATTGGCGGACACGACGCCATGAGTGTCGCACCGAGCGCCTTTGGCCCGGTGACCAGCGGCACGACGGCGAGCCGCCCTCACCTTATCGTCGCTGCGCTATTGCTCGCCTCCTTCGTGGTAGGCTTCGACACCAGAGTATTTAGCGTAGGCCTTCCGGATCTCCGGGGCGCCTACTCGTTGGGAATCGACGAGGCCTCGTGGCTGAGCACCATCGCCAACGCACCGCAAATTCTCGTCTCGTCGGCCGTGGCATGGCTCGCCACGGTGTTCGGCATCCGCCGCGTGATGATCCCTTCGAGCCTTATCTACGCTTGCATCTCGTTGGCGATCCCACTCCTCCATGACGGCTCGGCACTGTTTGCCCTTCATGCCGTAAGAGCGCTTTTGCTCGGCGTGTTCATTCCGGCAACGATCATGGTGATCTTCCGGAACCTCGACATGAAATACTGGCTGATCGGAATTGCGATCTACGCGCTTCGCGTTCCGCTCTCGCAAAGTCTCGGTTTTGTCCTCGTCGGTGTCTATGGGGATTATATCGGCTGGCAATGGCTGTATTGGCAGGACGTGATCGTCGCGCCACTCATCGCGCTATTGCTCATCGTAGCTGCTCCCAAGGAAGAGCTCAACGTCAGCCTGCTTGAAACTGCCGATTGGGGCGGCATGCTCCTGCTCGGTTCGTCAATGACAATGCTCTATGTCGCGCTTGACCAGGGAAACCGGCTCGACTGGTTCCAGTCAGGCATCGTCACGTCGCTTGTTGTGGGCGGCGGTATTCTAGCCATTGGATTTTTTATCAACGAGAGCGTGGTAAAACGTCCCTGGGCTCATGCGAGCGTCATCCTGTCGCGCAATATCGGAATTGGCTACGGCATTATCGTTGCCTTCACATTCTCGAGCTCGGGCGGATCGATTGTCATACCGTCGTTCCTGCAAAACGTCGCAGGGTTACGGCCGATCGCGATTTCGGAACTCTACGTTGTTGGTGCTGTCATTCCGGTCTTCGTGTTCATTACCCTGGCCGTCTACCTGCAGCGTCGGGTGGATTCGCGATTGTGCATCCTCATCGGTCTCGTGGCGATGGCCCTTGGATCCTTGATCGGTTCGAGGTTGACGATTGAATGGTCGCCGTGGAGTTTCCTGCCGGTCGTTCTCTTGTTCACAGCTGGCCAGTCATTTACCTTCTTTTCGACCGTCGTCTATCTGCTGGCGAACACCGATCCGAAGCGCGCGACGGCGTCGTCCGCCTATATCCAGGTCATCCGGCTCGGCAGTGCGGAGCTGGCTGTCAGCATATTGAACACATGGCTGCGGCAGCGCGAGCAGTTTCACTCCAACATACTGGGCGGCCCGATTGCGGCTTCGTCGCGCGATCTCCATGGCGTGATCAACAAACTGGAGACGCTGTTTGGGACCTCTCCGCGGGGAAGCCTGGAAGCCTTGTCGGCAGTCGCGTCGCAGGTCCGGGCGCAGGCCTATGTGCTTGCCTATGCCGATGGCTTTGTGCTGTCATTCTGGTTCGCGATGGCCGGCCTGTTGCTGGTGGTGTTCATGGGGGCTATGCCATTCGGCCCATTGCACCCCGATTTTGAACACAATGCGCCTCAAGCCGCCCCGGCAGCACAGGAGAAGGCCGCTTGATCGGCGGGCTGCCAACGATATGGTCGCATCGGGCCACACCTATGTATAGGTTAGATTGCGTCTGCAACAGGATATGCTCGCGCCCAAATAGACTGGGGGAACAATGTCTATAGTGTCAACTTTACTTCGCGCCCGCGATGCTGAAGGAGGCCACAACGTGGCCTTCGGCTTGATTGCCGTCGGGCTCGCCGCGGCCGTCTTTTATGTCGATACGTACACCGACATCGAGGGCGCCATCGCGGTGCTCTATGTCGTCATCATGCTGCTTGCCGCCCAGGCCACCACGCGCGTCGGCCTGTTTGTGATTGCGGCTGCATGTGCCGCTCTCACGCTCCTTTCCTACGCCATGACGCATGGGGACAATGCTGACCTTCAGTCTACCACCCGCCTGATCGTCGCTCTCGCGGCGCTGTTCGTAACGACGATGCTGTTGGTGAAAACGGAGACAGCGCGCCTTACGCTGCTTTCAATCAATTCTGCCTTGAAAGAGAGCGAGGCAAGATACCGTTCGATTTTCGATCGTACGCGCGTCGCGCTCTGGGAGCGAGACTATTCGAAGTTGCGGAGTTATCTGATGGATGTCAGGGCGCAGGGCGTTACCGACATCAAGACCCATGCGCGCACCAACCCGACCTTCGTCGATCATTGCATCGGCCTTATCAAGGTTGTCGCGGCCAATGAAGCGGCACGCGAGATGCTGGGGCCAGAATCTTCCGCAGTCGGCAGCCTGCGTCGATCCTTCATCACCGGGCAGGAACGGTTTCTCGACGTAGTGCAGGCAATCATGGACGGCGAGAGGGTCTTTGAAGACAAGGCCGAGGTACGCGCGGACAATGGCGAAGACAAACTCGTGCTGCTCAGTATCGCATTTCCCGAGGATCCGGCCGCATTCAACCGTGTGGTTGTCAGCATGGTCGATATCACACAGCGCGAAATGGCCCTTAAGGCCTTGGCCGAAGCACAGGCTGAGTTGACGATGGCATCGAAGGCCGCAACGGTCGGCGCAATGTCGGCATCGCTGGCACATGAACTCAACCAGCCGCTTGGTGCGATCGTGGTAAACTCTCAGACGCTCTTGAGGTGGCTTGATCGCGATCCGCCAGATCTCGCGGCTGTGCGCCGCTCGGCCGAACGAATGATCCGCGACAGCCAGCGCGCCAGCGACATTATCCAGAACACCCGCGGCCTTCTTTCTCCGTCGAACAACAAGCTCGAGAGTATCAGCCTGGACAGGTTGATCGACGAGACCATGGCTCTTATGGAGCACGAGCTACAGCGGAGTGGGACGACCGTGCATATCGAACGGAAGGCTCACATTCCGCCCGTCTCAGCCGTAAAGATCGAGCTGCAACAGGTACTGATCAATCTGCTTACCAACGCCATTCAGGCAATGGATGAGGCCAGCAGCCCGCAGAGGATCATCAAGATAGCGACAGCGCGGCCGGATATTGAGCATGTTAGTATTGCTGTGCGTGACACCGGACCCGGGATCACCGACGATGTGAAGGACAAACTGTTTGCCCCCTTCTTCACGACCAAGGCGGCCGGCATGGGTATGGGCCTGTCTATTTGCCGCACTACATTGGAAGCCCGTGGTGGAAAGCTGGATGGGACCAATCATCACGACGGTGGCGCGATCTTCGAGATGAGCCTGCTGATTAAGCCGGAGGTGGAACATGCCTGATACACGTAGGCTGCAAAAGGAGCCGCCTGAACCTGTGGTCTTTATCGTCGATGACGATCTCTCGATGCGAGAAGCGCTGACGGACTTGTTCCGATCGATGAAATTCGACGCTGAGGCATTCGAGAGCGCGACGGCCTTTCTGGAAACCGCGAACTTCAACCGTCCGGGCTGCATCCTCCTCGATGTCCGCTTGCCAGGTGTCAGCGGTTTGGACTTCCAGACGCAGCTGGAGCGCATCGGCAGCAAGATGCCGATCGTCTTCATGACGGGGTTTGGTGACATTCCGATGAGCGTGCGAGCAATGAAGGCCGGCGCCGTCGATTTTCTGACCAAGCCCTTCAAGGACCAGGATATTCTCGACGCCGTTGCAGCGGCGATGGAACGTGACGCTGCGCGCCGCCGGCAAAATGCGCAAAGCGAAGCGGTCGCTTCGCTGGCGGGAAGCCTTACCCCGCGCGAGCGCGAGGTCATGGAGGCGGTGGTCAAGGGGCTGATGAACAAGCAGATCGCCTATGAGCTCGGTATCAGCGAGGTCACGGTGAAGCTACACCGCGGCAACGTCATGCGGAAAATGGAAGTTCGCTCGGTCGCCGAGCTCGTGAGGAAGACAGAAATGCTGGGCGAAGGAGTACGACCACCTGTATCTTAGTATGATATCTTTGAATGGGGCGTGAGCGCATAACAAGAATGTGAAAGCAGTCAGAAAAGGTCGGTTCATTGCCCTCAGTCCCTACCATAGCCGTCGTCGACGACGACCAGGCCATCCGTGAAGCTATGGATGATCTCGTCAAGTCCTGCGGTTACGAGTGCCGTTTGTTCGCCTCGGCGGAAGAATTCCTCGTCTTCGAACCGCGATCAGCGATCGATTGCATGCTCGTCGACGTGAAGATGCCCGGCCTCAGCGGAATCGAACTGCAGGCAGAGTTGAACAAGCATTCGCAGCGTCCCCCGATGATCTTTGTCACGTCGTACAAGGACGAGCGGACGCGCAGCAGGGCAATGAACGGTGGCGCATTCGCCTTTCTTGGCAAGCCGGTCGATATCGAAAAGCTGATCGTTTGCCTCGAGCAGGCGCTCGCGCACTAGGTCGGATTGACGCGCCGCGGCTTCGATTGACGAGGCTTTAGCGCGTCGGATTATCGCCTATAAAAAACGGCCCGCCTGGCGAAAGCCAATGGGCGCATCTCAAATCGGTACTTCACCGGGACATGCCCTGACGACACCGTCTGGGCACGCGGTCCCGTGGTGCTTGCCCAGACATACCCGAAGCAATATGCACAAGGAGACAAGATGATGTTCTCATTCACGAACACCCAGCTGTCAGAGCGAGACGGCTTGCTGTCCCTGAGTGTCAGCCTGGTCAATCACGTCTCGCGTCGATCATATACGTTGCGGTGCGAACTGCGGCGCGACGAGCCTGGCCACACGATTGACGCGGCACGTTTCGACGAGCGGCTTCAATCGCTCCGCCGGTCGATCGACAACTCCTTTTCCGGCAATTGACCGCCGCACAACCTTCCATGAATCGACATCCGTCTACCCCTGTCAGCCGATCGCCAAGCGAACAGGTCAATGCTCGAGATCGTTTACCGCCGGCAAGAGCAGCCAGGAAATCGCGCTCATCCGCGGTTTGAGCAGTCACCCTGTCAATACCTATCTGCGCTCTGCCATGGGAGGCTGGACGTGGTCAATCAGATCCAGGCGGTCGCTGCCACGTGCTGTCTTCGGCTGATCTAATCGGGAACAATCGCCCTAGACGCACGCCGCAGCGGTCCAACAGCCGGCCGAGGTCATTGGCGCATTGGTGGCGACATCGGCGCCTGGCATCACGCTCATACCTTTTGCGAGATCCGACTAGACCTGCGTATAGATGTGCCGATGCCCATCCAGTTGTAGCCTTCTGTCATCACATTCATTGACAGGAGGACATGATGTCCAGGTTCAAAAACAAGCCAACCGTCCTGGCCCGGCTATTGGACGACATCGTCAAGTCAATCTCGATCCGATTTGAAGACGCCATCGAGGCGGCAGCACGCCGTCCTGAGGGTCTCTGGATGCAGCCTCAATACCTTCCTGTCCGCGTCCGCGCGGACGCAAGCCGGCGCACGGCTTCCTATCACCGCGATCGATCATCAATCGGCTGATGCCGCATCTCAACACAATGGTTCGATCTACATTTCTGGAGCCCGGAATGACAACCATCCGAACCATTGCTACCCCTCCGAAACACAGGCGATCTGCCGCAGCCGCCGCTATCGTTGTGCTCGTGGTCGCGGGTGTGTCGGCAGCGTCGTTCTGGGTCGCGGGAACCGGGCCGACCGCAGCAGCACCTGAGGCCGGCGCTCCGGCAGTGCCGGTCCAGGTTGCCGCACCGTCGATGCAAGAGGTGCCGGTTTATCTCAATGGCCTCGGCACTGTGCAGGCGAATTACACGGTCAACATCACGACCCGCGTCGACGGCGAGCTTCAGAACGTCCTCTTTACGGAAGGACAGGCGGTCAAGAAGGGCGATCTTCTCGCCGTCATCGACCCCCGTCCCTATCAGGCCGCGGCCGATCAGGCGGCTGCAAAGATCCAGCAAGATCAAGCCGATCTTGCCAATGCGCAGTATCTGCTCGCAAAAGACCAAAAGCTCTCCCAACAGCAGATTGCCACCCAAGAGACCGTCGAGCAACAACAGAGCCAGGTGGCGAGTTTCACGGCCCAGCTTGCCGAGGATCAGGCGGCCAAGGAAGCCGCCGACGTCTCGCTCTCCTATACGCAGATCCGATCACCGATTGACGGGCGCACCGGTATCCGCCGCGTCGACGCGGGAAACCAGGTCCACACGACAGACACCACGCCGATCGTGACGATTACGCAAACGCAACCGATTTCTGTGGTATCGACGCTTCGCGAAGACGATCTCGGCGCTGTTCGGGATGCGATGAAGTCGGGTCCCGTTGCAGTCGATGCGCTCGCGATGGACCAGTCCAGAACGCTGGCGACCGGCAGCCTTTCCCTGATCGACAACGTGATCGATCAAAACAGCGGCACCATCCGCATCAAGTCCACGTTCGAGAACCAAGACGACGCTCTGTGGCCGGGACAATTTGTGCTGCTGCGGCTCAGGCAGAAGACGCTTCATCAGGCGATCACGATCCCGTCGGCGGCGCTACAGCGGGGCGCGGATGGCTTCTTCGTCTACGTCGTCGATGGCAACGGCACTACCGCGGTCCGCAAAGTTGTTCCCGGGCCGATCGAGAAAGGCCGGGCCGTCATCACAAACGGGCTTGCCGGCAACGAGCAGGTGGTGACCGCCGGCCAGTACCGGCTCGATGTGGGCACACATGTGTCTGTCGAGCAAGGCTCATCAAACACGGCGCAGAAGGAGTAGCGTGGTGTCTATCTCCTCGTGGTTCATTCAAAGACCGATCGCCACCTCTTTGCTGATGGCGGCGTTGTTTGCAATCGGGGTCGTTGCCTACCCGCTCCTGCCTGTCGCGCCGTTGCCTCAGGTCGACTTCCCTACGATCCAGGTGTCGACGCAGTTCCCGGGCGCCGATCCGAAAACAATGGCCTCATCCGTCACGCAGCCGCTCGAGCGACAGTTCGGTCAGATTCCCGGCGTTACGCAGATGACGTCGACGAGCACGCTCGGCAGCAGCTCGATTACGCTTCAGTTCGATCTGTCACGCGATGTGGACGGCGCTGCACAGGACGTTCAGACAGCGATCAACGCCGCCGGCGGGCAACTGCCGACAGGCCTGCCGTCGCCGCCGACCTACCGAAAAGTCAACCCGGCGGACCCGCCCGTCATGGTGTTGGCACTAACATCGGACACGCTGCCGCTCACCCAGGTTGATGACTATGCCGAGAGCGTTCTCGCCCAGCATGTCAGCCAGCTCAATGGCGTTTCCCAAGTCCTGATCTTCGGCCAGCAGAAACCCGCCGTACGCCTACAGATCGATCCTCGTAAAATCGCGAACATGGGGCTGTCGCTCGAAGACGTCAGGACCGCTGTCACCGGCATCACCAGCAACGCCCCGAAGGGCTCCGTTCAGGGAGCAGAGCGTACGTACACCATCTACGACAACGACCAATTGCTGGATGCAGCGCCCTGGAACGATGCGATCGTTGCCTACCGGGACGGTGCGCCGGTTCGCATCCGCGATATAGGTCAGGCGGTTGATGGACCGGAGAACACCCAGCTCGCCGCCTGGGCGAATGGCAAGCACGCGATTTTGCTGCCGATCTTCAAGCTGCCGGGCGCCAATGTCGTCGAAACCGTCGATCAGATCAAGGCGACGCTGCCTCTGCTCCAGGCGATCGCGCCCGCAGCCATTCATCTTTCGATCCTCAGCGACCGGACCGAGACAATCCGTGCGTCGGTGCTCGACGTCGAGACGACACTAATGATCACCATCGCGCTGGTGGTCACGGTCATCTTCGTCTTCCTGCGCACTCTCTGGGCAACCGTCATCCCAAGCATTACAGTGCCGTTGGCGCTCCTGGCGACGCTGGCTTTGATGTATCTCGCCGGATTCAGCCTCGACAACCTGTCGCTGATGGGATTGAGCATAGCTGTCGGCTTCGTCGTCGATGACGCGATCGTCATGGTGGAGAACATTCATCGCCACATGGAGATGGGCAAGACGCCGAAGCAGGCTGCCATCGATGGTGCCCGCGAGATCGGCTTCACCATCATCTCGATCAGCATCTCTCTGGTCGCGGTCTTCATACCGCTGCTTCTAATGGGTGGCATTGTCGGAAGATTGTTTCGCGAGTTCGCCATTACCGTGACGATGACAATCGGCGTTTCCGCACTCGTCTCGCTGACCATTACGCCGATGATGGCCGCCCGGTTCCTGAAACCTGACGAGGCGTCCGGCCATGGAAAGCTCTATGTTGCATCCGAGCGCATCTTCGACCTCATGCTTGACGTCTATCGGCGCACACTCGACGTCGCGCTGCGCCACCATCGCCTGACGATGGTCGCATTCCTTGCCTCGCTCGCAGCAACTGGCATCCTCTTCGTCAACATTCCGAAAGGCTTCTTCCCGACGCAAGATACGGGCCTGATCACCGGCATCCTGGAATCTTCCCAGGATATCTCGTTTGCCGAAATGGCACGGCATCAGGTGGAAGCAGGCAATATTGTCGCGAGCGATCCAGGCGTTGCGACAATCGGCATGGCTGTCGGCGGCGGCTCGGGGCTGACGGTTAACACGGGCCGCATGTTCATCACACTCAGGCCGCGCGATGAGCGAGACGCATCGGCGAGCGAGATCATCAACCGGCTGCGCACGAAGCTGGCACAGATGCAGGGCGCGCAGCTTTTTCTACAGCCGGCGCAGGACATCAATGTCGGCGGCAGGAGTTCGGCCACGCAGTTCCAATACACGCTGCAGGATGGCGACGCTGACGAGCTCGACGACTGGTCAAACAGGCTGCTGGCCAAGTTCAAGACCCTGCCTGAGCTGACCGACGTCGCCACGGACCAGCAAAATGGTGGCGCTACCGTCACCCTGGCAATCGATCGCGATCAGGCATCCCGCTTCGGCATATCCCCCCAGACGATCGACAACACGCTCTACGATGCCTTTGGTCAGCGCCAGGTCACACAGTATTTCACCGACTTGAACAGCTATCATGTCGTCCTTGAGTTGGCTCCGCAGTTTCAGAATTCGCCGCTGGCGATCAATGGCCTCTACATCGAGTCGCCGCTGACCGGCGAACAGGTGCCGCTCAACCAGCTGGTCAGGCAGACCACCGAACCGACGGCGGTTCTCGCGGTCAATCATCAAAGCCAGTTTCCCTCCGTCACGCTGTCCTTCAACCTAGCCAAGGGCGTGGCGTTGAGCCAGGCGGTCGCAGCCATCGGCGAGGCCGAGGTGGAGATGGGCAAGCCGGCGACGTTGATCGGCAGTTTCCAGGGTAACGCCCAGGCCTATCAAAGCTCTCTGGCGAGCGAGCCGCTGCTGGTACTTGCTGCTCTCGCGGTCATCTATCTCATCCTCGGCGTGCTATACGAGAGCTACGTCCACCCGCTGACTATCCTGTCGACCCTTCCCTCCGCTGGTCTCGGCGCGCTGGCGATGCTGTGGCTCTTCGGCTTTGACTTTACCGTAATCGCCCTGATCGGCGTTATTCTCCTGATCGGGATCGTGAAGAAGAACGGCATCATGATCGTCGACTTCGCCATCGCGGCTCAGCGCGAAGAGGGCTTGTCACCGGAGGATGCGATCCGGCAGGCCTGCCTGCTGCGCTTCCGTCCGATTATCATGACAACTTGTGCGGCGCTGCTTGCCGGCATGCCTTTGATGGTCGGTCACGGCACCGGCTCGGAGCTTCGCCAACCGCTCGGCTACGCCATGGTTGGCGGCCTTTTGATCAGCCAGGTCATGACACTCTACACAACACCGGTCGTCTACCTCTACCTCGAAAAGCTCGGCGAACTGATCCGTCGAAAGCGACCTGCAGTTCCCGGTGTTCCAGCGCCGGCGGAATAGTCCAAACAGGAGTGACAGCCATGGAACCCTTATCAAGACGCACAGTGCTTGCCCTTGGAGCGATGGGAGGCACGGCGCTCGCGGCGGGTGCCGCCCACGCCGCCAGCTTCGGCAATCCGGATCAGCCGGCCGAGGGCGCGATCAATGCCAATCGTGCCGGCCTTTCGGATCCCGGTCCGAAAAACCCCGCGATCAACGAGCAATTTCCCTCGTTTCAAAACCCGCCAGCAACGGATGTGGGTGACATGCAGCTGTTTTGGGGATCGTTCAACAATGCCGCCAAGCGCATCCAGAATGGAGGCTGGGCGCGCCAGGTCACCAAGTCGGATTTTGCGATCTCCGAGGCCGTTTCCGGCGTCAACATGCGGCTCGGTCCCGGCGGCATCCGCGAGATGCACTGGCACCGTGCCGCCGAATGGGCGATCATGACCAACGGGCGCTGCCGCGTCACGGTTCTTGATCCCCAGGGGCGAGCCTATGTGCAGGATGTGGAGGCAGGCGATCTCTGGTATTTTCCAGCCGGATTCCCTCATTCGCTGCAAGGACTTGGGCCGGATGGCTGCGAATTCGTGATCGTCTTTGACGAAGGCGACCAATCCGAATATGGCACGCTGCTTCTGACGGACTGGCTGGCGCACACATCGCCGGAACTTCTGGCCAAGAACTTCGGCGTGCCGCAGGAGACGTTCAAGAACATTCCGTTGCAGGATCTCTGGATCTTCCAGGGCAAGGAGCCCGGTCCGCTTTCGGCCGACCAAGAGGCCGTCGCTTCTGCTGGACTGCCGCCGTATCCCTTTACCTACAGGCTGACGGCCTCGGCTCCACTGAAGCAGAACGCATCCGGCACGATCCAGCTTGCCGACAGCAATAGCTTCAAGGTGTCCAAAACCATTGCGGCGGCGATCGAGACGATTAGGCCCGGAGCCGTGCGGGAGATGCATTGGCACCCGAATGCAGACGAATGGCAGTATTGGATCAAGGGGGAAGGTCGAATGACGGTGTTCGACGCCGGTCCGCGCAGCCAGACGGCCGACTTCCGGCCGGGTGATATCGGATACATAAAGAGAAGCCAGGGCCACATCATCGAAAACACCGGCAAGACGGATCTGCAATTCGTGGCCGTCTTCAAGGTTGCTGAGTATCAGGAGATAGGCCTGTCGTCCTGGCTGACGCACACGCCGGCAGCGCTTGTGGCACAGCATCTCAATGTCAGTGTCGCCGACATTGCGAAATTCCCTGCCGATCAGCCGGGTATCGTGCCGCGCTGAACCCCGATATCGCGGCGGCGCCAGGCGCCAAGATGCCCCTTTTCTCCCGTCATCGACTGGAGAACAGACAAAGCGCCGGCGAAAAGCTCGTCAGGGTGCTTACAGATCTCGTCGGAGGTACCGACCTGCTGGATGTCACCGGCTTTGAGAATGACGATGCGATCGCAAGCGTCATTCCCTCGGCCTGGTCGTCGGTCACGTCGATGATCGCTGTGCCGACGGCTCGGTGCAGCCGCTTGATTTCGGTACGGGTCGTGGCACGTCAACTTCGTTGAAGACAAGGAATCGTCGAGTGGTTGGCTGGGCACCTTTCGGCCTGGCGTGACGGACCAGCTTAGTCGACGCTGTCGGCAACGATACGCGAACCGCAGCTAAAAGCCACAAGTCGTAAAGAACATACAAAATGTCGCACATGCGATATCACGTAATTAAATGAAAGCTAATGTGCGTCACAACGAAATAAATCGCGCGCCAAGCGCGCCGGGAACGCATCAAATGACTCCGTCCGAATTCAGGGCGGCGCTCGCTGTCACTGGATTGACGGCAAGCGTCGCCGCAGAGCTTTTTGGCGTCGATGAACTCGCTAGCCGTCGGTGGGCGTCGGGTGAGCAGCCGGTCCCACGTGCCGTTGCGCTCAGTCTGTGGCTGATGGCATCCTATGGCGTTTCAGTGGCCCAAGCGCGAATTCTTTCAGAAAGTCCAAAATTGCCAAAGTCGGCTTGAGCGCTTAGGCCCGGAATCTCCTGTTACCGCCGGAGGCCTCTTCCGAGCGAAGGTCGGCGTCGTGGTGAGGCGCTGAGGGGCCGCCTGATCTTGCTCAGCCTCTGCGAAAGGCGGCATTTCTATCAAGGCTGTGACGCAGGTTTGGGGTTCCTACGCGATGGAATCGGCGGCGACCCGTTCCCACTCATGATCCTGCGCCCAATCCGCGCTACTTATTGAATTTGGCCTAGCTATCCGGATATATAGGAGGAAAGAAGAAATCTCGGAGACAGACCGTGCGCCAGGAAATTATTGAGGAAACTGTCGCTGAGAGCGGTTATCGGCAAATAAGGGCGGACATAATATTCGGGCGCCTCGCGCCCGGCCAGAAGCTCAAGCTGGAGAATTTGAAAGGCGCTTACGAGACCAGCGTCAGTACGCTCCGGGAAATTCTCAACCGCCTGACGTCTGAAGGGCTCGTTGTGGCTGAAGGTCAGCGAGGCTTTGAGGTTGCACGAGTATCCGTTGCGGACCTCAAAGAGATCGCAGCTCTGCGCCTGCTTCTCGAAGAGCACGCGCTCGAACAGTCCTTCGAACAGGGCGATGTGGAGTGGGAGGCAAGACTGGTGTCTGCTCATTACAAGCTTGCGCGGATGGAACAGGTCATGGCGTCGGGCGACACAAGCAGAGCGGAAGACTGGAAGCGCTACGACTGGGAGTTTCACCAGGCCCTGATTTCCGCCTGCGGATCGCGTCTGCTGATGGAGACCCACTCGGCCGTTTTCGACAAATACCTGCGATATCAGATGGTTGCGCTGTCCTATCGCGGCAGCGTTGCCGAACAGGAACATAGGCAACTTCTGGAGGCCGCGTTGCAACGCGATAGCAAGACCGCAAAGAAGGTCCTGCAGTGTCATATACAAGCAGGCGTCGAGCATGCGCTTGGAAAAGGCCTGTTATCCGCCGTGCCACGACAATCGTGATAGTCGGCACTCTCGTAGTGCCTGAGCAAAGCAGAGGACCTCATGCTCAAAATTGCCGGTGAACCTTCCGAGACTGTAGGCGACGTCGTTTTCCGGCAGATCCGTCAGGACATCATTTCCGGCGCCTTGGCGCCTGGTGCGAAAATCAAACTTGAGCAAGCCAAGGAGCGCTATTCGATTAGCGTATCGTCGCTGCGCGAAATACTCAGCCGCCTGACCACGGAGAACCTGGTGCTAGCGGAAGGCCAGCGCGGCTTTGAAGTCAGCCCGGCCTCCCGCAAGGAGCTCGAGGAGCTCGCCGATCTGCGTACCGTGTTGGAAACCCATGCGATCGACCTTTCATTTTCGGCCGGAAATCTCGAGTGGGAGGGACGCATCGTCGCCGCCCACCACAAGCTGGCGGCAGCGGAGAAGAAACTGCTAGCAGGCGATACATCACGCACCATCGACTGGGTTCGCTATGATTGGGAATTTCACCAGGCGATCGTATCGGCTTGCAATTCCGCAACACTCATGGCGGCGCTATCTTCTGTGTTCGACAGGTTTTTACGCTATCACATGCTAGCCCAGAGCTTTCGCGGTCAGGCCGTCGTTGACGACCACAAGCTACTTTTCGAACTTGCCTTGAAGCGCGACATCGAGGGCGCTCGAGCCGTCATTGCCCGGCATATAGAAAGCGGCGTGGCGCACGTCCTGAAGAGCGGTCGCATCGACTGACGCCGATCAGACGGCATCCTTCGGGACACCTTCGGGCCGCATCTGCCTCTTGAGTGCAGCAATACGGAAAATGGCGTTCGGCGCGCCATAACCCCGATAGCCGCGTCGTTCGACGATTTCGAAGAAGAACCCCTCGCCGTAGGTGCCGCTGTAGAGCTGGAAATATTCTCCATGCTCATCGCGGTCATAAAGGATGTTTTCTGCCTTCAGGCGCTCGGTGAGATCGGCATCCAAACCGAAGCGGGCTTCGACATCGTCATAATAGTTCGGTGAGATATGGAGCGGCTTGAAGCCTTGCTTGCGAAGCGATCTGGCGGTGACGAAAATGTCGTCGGTCGAAAAGGCCAGATGCTGGATGCCCGAACCGAATTTTTCGGCGATGAAGTGACCGGCGAGCGTGCGGCGGTTCTCCGCGCCATTCATTGTAAGGCGCAGCCTGCCGGTTTCATTTTCAACGACCTGGCTGCGCACAACGCCGCTCGGATCGATGATATCAACCATTGGCGTCTTTCTGGTCTCGAAAATTGAGGTGTAGAAGAGCAGCCAGGTCAGCATTTCATCATAGGCGACCGTCTGGGCGATATGGTCGAACTGCAGCAGTCCGGCGCCAGCCTTGCCGCCGTCTTCTGAAACCGGCTCGAAATCGATTTCCGAGAAACGGCCGAGCGGGCTCTTGTCGTCGATGAGGTAGATCAAGCCGCCGCCGACGCCGCGAATTGCCGGCAGTTCGAGTTCGCCATCGGCAACGGCCTGTTGGAAGGGCTCAGCATCCATCGCAAGAGCGCGCCGATAAGCTTCAGTGGCATCCTCGACAACGAGCGCCAGAGCATAAGCGAATGTGCCGTGGACTGCATAGGCAGCGCTTGCAAAACCGAGCGGATCGGCATTGACCAGAATCCGGATGCTGCCCTGTTCAAACAACGTCACCTTTTTAGATCGATGGATGGCCCTCTTGCGGAAACCCAAGGCCTGTAAGAGCGCAATCAGCTCGACGGCCTCATCTTCATCGGTGGCGAATTCAACAAAGCCAATACCCCTGACGACAGCACGTTCCGGCATGGGAACGCCGATCGGCGTCTGCACATTGCGGCGAACCTGGTCGGCCAGATAGATCAGCGAACGATGACCATCCGCGGCGATCGCCCGCGTGGAGCCGCCACGAAACTGGTCATTGAAGATCTCCAGCGAGAAATAGCCGTCATACCCGGTCGACGCCACGGCCTCGGTGAACGCTGTTACCGGCAGATCGCCCTCGCCTGGCATGTTGCGAAAATGGCGGCTCCAATAGAGCAGATCCATGTCGATCAGCGGCGCATCGGCCAATTGTACGATGAAGATCCTCTCCTTTGGAATCGACCGGATCGAGTTGATATCAATCTTGCGCGAGAGCGAATGGAAGCTGTCGAGGATAAGCCCGACGTTCGGATGATTAGCGCGACGCACGATCTCCCAGGCATCGCGGTGGTCGTTGACGTAGCGGCCCCAGGCGAGCGCCTCATAACCCACCTTGAGGCCGCGTTTGGCCGCGCGCTCACCCAATTCGTGAAAGTCGGCAGCCGCGCGATCGATGCCTCCAAGCGCTGCCTGCGAGACGTTCGAGCAGACAAGCACCATGTCGGTTCCGAGCTCCTGCATGACGTCGAACTTGCGTTCAGCCCGGTCGAAGGTACGGCTTCGAAGCCCATCCGGCATGCCTTCGAAGTCGCGGAAGGGCTGGAAAAGCGTTATCTTGAGCCCGAGATCGTTCGCCATCTTGCCGACGTCGGCGGGGCTCCCGTCAAAGGCCAGAAAGTCGTTCTCGAAAATCTCGACACCGTCGAAGCCCGCGCGCGCAATGGCTTCAAGCTTGTCGGGTAATTCGCCGCTGAGCGTTACCGTCGCAATCGAGGTCTTCATAATTCAAAACCCTTTCCATCGGCGCACCGGAGCGCCGCCATGGGCCACTTTGCCTGACGCGCCAACTCTCGATCATGGCATTATGCCAAATGTCGTGAACATTTCAAATCAATTGGTCAACTCAAAAGTATCATATGATTTTTAAAAACTATGTTGATTTATAGCAGATCCTCTGGCAAAAGTTGGTCATGCAGTCGGGAGAGGATGACTGTTGGGTCCCGAGCGACCGCCAAAAAGGAGGAGGAATCAATGTTCAAATCGCTGCTGACGCGCCGAAATGCGATGCTGGGTGCCGCTGCTGTCGTAGCTGCCATCGGGCTTGCCAATCCGGCTGCCGCCGTCACGCCCGAAGAAATCAAAGCCAGAGGAAAGCTTATCGTTGGCATCCAGGGCGACAACCCGCCGTGGGGCTTTGTGACGAGCGGCGGCAAGCAGGACGGCCTCGATGCCGATATTGCAACGCTTTACGCAAAGGAACTGGGCGTTTCCGTCGAATTCGTGCCGCTGGAAGTCAACAACCGCATTCCGGCCCTGACCACGGGCCGCGTCGACGTTCTCTTCGCAACGATGGCCATGCTGCCGGAGCGCGCCAAGGCCGTTCAGTTCAGCAAGCCTTACGTCGCCAACGCCATCGTGCTGATTGCGCCAAAGTCCATGTCGGTCAAAACGAATGACGACATGGCCAATCTTTCGATTGGTGTCGCGAAAGGTGCGGCTCAAGATACCCAGGTCACCAAGAACGCACCCCAGAGCGCTACGATCCGCCGCTTCGACGGCGATGCACCCAGCGTCCAGGCGCTGGTGTCCGGCCAGGTGCAGGCGCTCGGCGGCAACATCTTCTACATGGACCGTGTCGAGAAAGCCCGTCCGGGCGAATTCGAAAACAAGCTTGAGTTCCAGAAGCTCTACAATGGCGCTTGCACACGGCTTGGCGAGAAGGAGATCAACGCCTCGATCAACGCCTTCGTCGACAAGATCAAGGCCGATGGCGAGCTCAAAAAGATCTATGACAAGTGGATGAAAGTGCCGGTTCCCGAGTTCCCCGAGAGCCTGGACGGCATTCCGTTCACCGCCAACTGAGCCACTAACCGCTTGGCAAAAGCAAACTGGCGGGCGTTGCGATGCCCGCCGACGGTGTCGCGACGCCGAAAAGCACGGCTTTGCGCGTTTCGAGGAGCGCGATCATGAACAATACGATATTTGTGCTCAACGGGCCCAACCTGAACCTGCTCGGCCAGCGGGAGCCCGCCATCTACGGCGCGACAACACTGGCGCAGATCAAGGAAAAATGCCTCGCCAAGGCAAATAACCTTGGGTTCGACATCGACTTTCGCCAGACAAATTTCGAAGGTGAGCTTGTAGAGAGCGTACACCAGGCACGCAACGAGGCCTGCGGCATCATCATCAACCCGGCCGGCTACACCTTCACGTCGATTGCACTACTGGACGCGCTGAAGACTTTCGATCCGCCGAAAATCGAGCTGCATATCTCCAACGTGCATGCGCGTGAGAGCATCTATCACAAGTCCCTTATCTCTCGTGCAGCAACGGCAATCATCATTGGGTTTGGCGCAGCTGGCTATGAATTGGCGATCCAAGCCATGGCCGGGATGGTCGAACGCGACTGAGGAGAGGTGATGAACTACACGTTGGATTTCACGCCGGTCATCGATGGCCTGCCGAGCCTGCTCCTCGGCTGTCTCGGCACGTTGCTGCTTGCCATTTGCGGCATGCTGCTGGCAATCGTGATTGGCATCGGCGGCGTCGCATTGCGCGATTCGCGCTACAAATCGCTGCGCTGGCTGGTGATCGGCTTCGTCGAGCTCATTCGCAACACGCCGTTCCTGGTTCAGATCTTCTTCCTGTATTTCGCCCTCCCCCTTGCCGGCATCCGGCTGGATCCGACGCCAACGGCGATCATCGCTCTTGGGATCAACGGCGGCGCCTACGCCATCGAGATTATCCGTGGCGGCGTCCAGTCGATCTCGAAGGGTCAGATGGAAGCCGGCCTCGCGCTCGGCCTGCACAAGGCGCAGGTTTTCCGCCTCATCATCCTCAAGCCGGCGCTGAGGGCGATCTATCCGTCGCTGACCAGCCAGTTCGTGCTGCTGACGCTATCGACCAGCATTGCCTCGGCCATCTCGGCCTATGAGCTCACCTCGGTTTCGCAGCGCATCGAGTCGGAGAGTTTCCGCAGCTTCGAGGTCTATTTCACTGTGACGGTTTTCTACCTCGTCATTTCTTGGCTGATGATGCGCCTCTTCGCGTTCTTTTCGGCACGTTATTTCGCCTATCCGGTCAAGTAGGAGCAATCGATGGGCAGCGAAGAATTCGTCTTCCTTCTGATCGGTCTGAAATGGACCGTCGTCTTGTCCGCGGTTGGCTTCGTCTGCGGATGCATTGCCGGGCTCGGTGTGGCGCTCGCGCGCACTTCGGAAATTCCGCTGCTGGAGCGAGTGATGGCTGGCTACATCGCGGTCTTTCAGGGAACACCACTGCTGATGCAGCTCTTCGTGGTCTATTACGGACTTGCCCTGATCGGTTTCAAGCTCGATGCCTGGGTGGCTGTTGCCATCGGCCTGACGCTGCATGCCAGCGCCTATCTCGGCGAAATCTGGCGTGGCTCGATCGAAGCGGTTCCGCACGGCCAGACCGAGGCCGCAAGAGCGCTCAGCCTCAAATATGTCTCGCGCATGAAGGACGTCATCCTGCCACAGGCTCTGCGCATCTCACTGCCGGCAACGATCGGCTTCCTCGTGCAGTTGATCAAGGGAACCTCGCTCGCCTCCATCGTCGGTTTCACGGAACTCACCCGCGCCGGCAACATCATTTCCAACCAGATCTTCGAGCCGCTGACGGTCTTCGGGATCGTGGGCGCGCTGTATTTCCTGATGTGCTGCCCGTTGACGATTTTCGGCGCCCGTCTTGAACGGAAGTTCGTCGCGTCGCGGTGATCTCCGGCGCCTGCCACGAAAGAGACGGAATTAAACTCATGAACAGTCCTTTGCCCGCATCGACCACCGAAACCATTATCACCATGAACCACGTGGAGAAGTGGTATGGCGCCTTTCAGGCCTTACACGATGTCAACCTGTCGGTTCGCAAGGGCGAGAGGATTGTGCTGTGCGGTCCGTCCGGCAGCGGAAAATCGACGCTGATCCGCTGCATCAATCATCTGGAGACCTATCAGAAGGGGGAAATCCGCGTCGGCGGCATCCTGCTCGGAAACCAAGCGAAGGCAGTCGACGCGATCCGCCGCGAAGTCGGCATGGTCTTCCAGCAGTTCAATCTCTTTCCCCATCTGACCGTGTTGCAGAACTGCATGCTAGCGCCGATGCGCGCGCTTGGCGTTGGAAGGGCGGAGGCAGAGGACCGCGCACGTTCTCTGCTAGGCCGGGTCAAGATCCTCGAACAGGCAGGCAAATATCCTGTGCAGCTTTCAGGTGGCCAACAGCAGCGCGTCGCAATTGCGCGGGCGCTCTGCATGCGCCCGAAGGTCATGCTCTTCGATGAGCCGACCTCAGCTCTGGATCCCGAGATGGTCAAGGAAGTGCTCGATACCATGATCAGCCTTGCCGACGAAGGCATGACGATGGTCTGCGTGACGCATGAAATGGGCTTCGCCCGACAGGTCGCAAACCGCGTCATCTTCATGGCGAGCGGCGCGATCGTCGAGGAGGCGCCTCCTGCGGAGTTCTTCACCAATCCCAGCCATGAGCGCACACGCAAATTCCTCGGCGAAATCCTGCGCAACTAGGACCTTTGAGGGAATTTTCATGTCAGCACCATCGCAGTCGGCCCCCTTGAAAATCGCGGTGATGGGCGCCGGTCTCATCGGTCAGCGCCATATCGAAGGCATTCTGGCCGAGCCGCGCACGATACTTTCCGCCGTCATCGATCCCTCTGATGCCGGGCGTGACTTTGCGGCAAGCAAGGGCGCTTCATGGTTTTCCACACTTGCCGAGGCGACAGCAGCCAAGCGCCCGGACGGCGTAATTGTTGCCACCCCGAACCAACTTCATGTCGACAACGCCCTGGAGGCCATTGCAACGGAAATTCCCGTCCTTGTCGAGAAGCCGATCGCCGATAATGCGCAAGCAGCGGCCCTCCTCGTTGCCGCCGGCGCAAGGGCAGGCATCCCCATCCTGGTTGGTCACCATCGCCGTCATAATCCCATGATACGGGCGGCAAAACGCGTTCTCGACAGCGGTCGGCTCGGTAAGATCCTGACTGTCCAGGCGACATTCTGGGTCGCCAAGCCGGAAAGCTACTTCAATATCGGTTGGCGCCGACAGGAAGGTGCGGGGCCGACCTTCATCAACCTGATCCATGACGTTGATCTCTTCCGCTATTTCTTCGGCGAGGTCGAAGCCGTCCATGCAATGGAGTCAAATTCGGCCCGCCAGCACCTTGTCGAGGACACCGTCATCATCCTGCTCCGTTTCGCGAGCGGTGTGCTCGCAACGTTGAATGCATCCGATGCCGTCGCCTCTCCCTGGAGCTGGGAGATGACGACTGGGGAGAACCCGGCGTTTCCGCACCAGGATCAATTTTGCTACCAGATCGGGGGGACGGGCGGATCGCTGGCCATTCCCCAACTCGCGCTTTGGACCAATGCGTCGAAGCCAGATTGGCTTGAACCGCTTGTCACGGAACACGTGCCCTTCACTCCGGCCGATCCACTGGCGCTACAGCTTCAACACTTCTGCGATGTCATTCGTCGTGAAGCAGAGCCACTTGTCAGCGGCAAGGAAGGTCTTGCGACCCTGCGCGTGATCGAGGCGATCAAGGCATCGGCGCGGTCAGGCGAGACGATCCACCTGGACAAAGTCCAGGTTCGACGAGGTCATTGAAATGATTACTGGGACCACCCGGCTAATTGCTCATCTCGGCTATCCGACAGAGTCATTCAAGGCTCCCCTGATCTACAATCCCTATTTCGAAAAGAATGGCATCGACGCCGTCGTCGTACCAATGGGTTGCAAGCCCGAAGACTATCCGTCATTCCTCAAGCTCGTCTTCAGACTTTCGAATATTCACGGCGCCCTCGTCACGATGCCCCACAAGATTACGACAATGGGGTTGATTGACGAGGTGTCGACGAATGCGAAGGTGGCCGGCTCCTGCAACGCGGTCAGGCTCGCGCCGGACGGACGGTTGATGGGCGACATGTTCGACGGCGAGGGTTTCGTGAGGGGACTCTTGCGCAAGGGACAAACGATAACAGGGGCGCAGGTATTGATCGTCGGTGCTGGCGGTGTTGGGTCGGCGATCGCTGCGTCACTGGCAGGCGCTGGCGTGCGCCGGATTGCGCTTCATGATGACAACGCTGTCACGCTCAATGGGCTTAGAAGCCGTCTGACGACACACTATCCGAAGACAGAAGTGACTGCTGGCTCGAATGACCCGACGGGTTTCGATATCGTCGTCAACGCGACACCGCTCGGAATGGGGAAAGACGATCCGTTGCCTCTTGATGTGTCTCGGCTGTCTGCGTCCACTTTCGTGGGCGAAGTCGTCATGAAGGAAGAAATCACGCCGCTGCTGGCCGCGGCACGCGCGCGTGGATGCCCATTTCAGATTGGCACGGATATGTTGTTCGAGCAGATCCCGGCCTATCTGGAATTCTTTGGATTTCCAACGACAACGGCAGATGACCTGCGGTCGATCGCAAGGCTTCGATGATCGCGCTCCGATCACTTGCGCAGCGCGCCAAGCCTTGCAAGAACCTCGTCGGGGATTTCGTAGCGCTTGATGACATCCCTCCCATTGTGGAGCCCGCAGATCTCGCGTTGAATAAACAACGCCCAAACGGCTTCGGAGGCGTCATCGAGAAGGCTTTGCCGGTCAATTCTTCGGTCGTCTACCGACCACGCTGCAAGCCTCGCCAACGCGGCTTCCGCTTTCCTGCCCTGACGGCCCAGAGCGTCCGCTCGCGCTGAGGCAAGCTCATATTCCAATGGATTCAAGGCACTCGACTGGCCGGAGAGTGATCGTGGTGGCCTCAGACTCACAATGTCTCCTTTCCCGGATATCCGCTCCATTCTCGTCAGCCAGCGAAGTCGCGTTGCCAACGGGCTTCCTAGATGTATCAACCAACTCGCTCAGTTGGTATGGCATGTTTCCTTCTTCCCATCACGCGTCAGCGTGGCTTCCCGGCCCTTGATCCAGAACTCCATATCACTGTTGGCGTAGCGGCCGCCGTCGGCCGAAACGACCTGCGGCAGATTGATCTCGCTAGATGAACCCGAGAAGACAAGCACGACACTTCCGGGCGAACCACTGGGTGACGAAAAGGCTGCATGGAGACGTGTGCCGGCGGTGCATTCGTATTGTGCCTCGATGGCAACCGTACTGTTTGCCGATACCGCAAGAGCGGCAAACGCAAGCGTCACGATTGTTTTCGCAGTCATCACGGCCCCTTTGCCAAACTCGATAATCAATCGGCTCGTTTCACGCCTTGCGCCAGCGTGTCAGCCGTCGGATGACGCTCTGGTCAACAACCAAGTCTAACCCTGCAGCGCTCTTGAAGAAAGGCATCGCGTCTTTGGCCCTGCTTCCAAAGCGTGCTCACGCTTCGTGAGCGGCGGCATGCTGTTTGACGTTCGCGCGTTTCATAGGCGAGCGAAATTGAACCGGTGACACCGCTATGGCGTCGCCAACAAGCATTGCGATCCGAGCCTTCAAGGCGCGAGCCGCACGATGTTGCATTTGGGCGTGCAACGCACTATCCAGCCGGCTTCAGAATATGGAGAAGCCAAGTCATATTTTCTCCAATGCGGATTTTGGGCTGATTGGATTCGGCCGTCCCCTGTTCATTTCGAGTGCTTCAATGTTGCGTCGCTTCTTCTCCTATTATCGGCCGTATCGCGGCCTTTTCATTCTCGACTTTTCCTGCGCCATTCTGTCAGGCCTGTTGGAGCTTGGCTTTCCCATGGCCGTCAAGCTGTTCGTCGACAGGCTCCTGCTCAGCCATGAATGGCTGTTGATCCTGCTTGCGTCGGCAGCTTTGCTTGCAATCTATGTCGTCAATACCGGCCTGATGACGGTCGTCACCTATTGGGGTCATATGCTTGGTATCAATATCGAGACAGACATGCGCCGCGCGGCGTTCAATCATCTGCAGAAGCTGTCTTTCAGCTATTTCGACAACCAGAAGACCGGACATATCGTCGGGCGGCTGACGAAGGATCTCGAAGAGATTGGCGAAGTCGCACACCACGGCCCCGAGGACCTTTTCATCGCATTGATGACCTTTGCCGGCGCCTTGCTGCTGATGTTCTCGGTCAACTGGCAACTGGCGCTGATAACGGCTGTTGTCGTGCCCCTGGCAGCCTGGGTGACGAGCCATTTCGGGAGCCGCATGACGCAGAATTTCCGTCATCTCTTCGACCGGGTCGGCGACTTCAACACCCGCATTGAGGAAAATGTCGGCGGCATCCGCGTCGTGCAAGCTTTCGCCAACGAGAACTACGAGCGCACGCTCTTCGAAAAGGACAATCAGAGCTATCGGCGCGTCAAGCTCGACGCCTACAAGCTCATGGCGGCAAGCAGCTCGCTGAGCTATATGAGCATGCGGCTGACGCAGATGGTCGTGATGATCGCCGGGGCTTATTTCGTGCTCTCTGGCAACCTCACCGCCGGTGGCTTCATCGGTTTTCTGCTTCTGGTCGGCGTCTTTTTCCGTCCTGTCGAAAAGATCAACTCCGTCATTGAAACCTACCCCAAGGGCATTGCCGGCTTCCGACGCTTCACCGAGCTGATCGATACCGAGCCAGATATCGCCGATGCACCTGATGCCGTCACGGTCGATCATCTCAACGGCGAAATCGCCTATGAGGACGTTTCTTTTGGATACAGTTCGTCAGCGGCGGTTTTCGAGCATGTCAATCTGACGATCCGCGCCGGGGAAACGATCGCTTTCGTCGGCCCTTCGGGCGCCGGCAAGACGACGATCTGTTCGCTCCTGCCGCGCTTCTACGAGGTTCGCAGTGGCCGCATCACGATTGACGGCCTCGACATCCGCGACATGACCAAGGTGTCACTGCGCCAACAGATCGGCATTGTGCAGCAGGACGTCTTCCTGTTCGGCGGCACGATCCGCGAGAATATCGCCTACGGTCGATTGGGTGCCAGCGAGGGCGAGATCGTCGAGGCAGCCCGTAGGGCACGGCTGGAAGAAATGCTTGCGGGTCTGCCCGCAGGTCTCGATACCGTCATCGGCGAGCGCGGCGTCAAGCTTTCCGGCGGACAGAAGCAGCGTGTCGCCATTGCGCGCATGTTCCTGAAGAACCCTCCGATCCTGATCCTCGACGAAGCGACATCGGCGCTCGACACCGAGACGGAGCGCGCAATCCAGCGCTCACTTGGCGAACTGTCGGAAGGACGCACGACCCTCGTCATTGCCCATCGGCTCGCGACCATCCAGGGAGCGGATCGGATTGTCGTCGTGGACGGCAAGGGCATCGTTGAGCAGGGCACGCATCTGGACCTCATCGCCAAACGCGGCGCCTATAACCGGCTGCATGATGCACAGATGAGGAACCACTGAAAAGCCTGAAACGTCACGATTGAAGCGATGCAATAAACTTGATAATTGCACACATGTTTTATAGTTGCAGGACATTGCCATGACATTTCAGCCGCGCATGCAGAACGCGATCGAGGGGTTCTCGGTCGTTGGCGGGCTCAGGCGTCGAAACTGGAACGGCATTACAGCCGACCTGTGGGATGTCGAATGCGGCGCTTATGCAGGCGGACATTACGTGGCGCGCGATCCGCGCCTCTTCATCCTTCTCGACCACCTCGGGCGCGGTCGTCCTTCGGTCAGGCGTTCGGCGACGGCAGCCGGGACACCGCAGGACCGTCGAGCGAGTCCAATTTCCTACATTCCAGCGGAAATGGAACTGTGGGTGGACATCAGAGAGGTACACCAGATGCGTCATCTCGACGTCCATTTCGATGCCGATGTCATCAGCCAGCGGCTGATGGAAGATATCGATCCGCAAAAACTGAGAGAGCCGCAACTGCTCTTCTTCGACCAGCGGGCAATGGCGCTTGCCGAACTGATTGCCACAGAGATCGCCAGCCCCATTCCGTTGCATGATCTCTACGGCGATGGTCTTGCGCTCTCACTTGTCATCGACGTGCTGAAGATGGTCAAGACGCCGCCGCGCAAGCGCGGTGAACTGGCATCCTGGCAATTGCGCCGCGCCACCGAGTTCATGCAGGAGCATTGCGGTCGCAACATCCGCCTGCAGGAACTGGCCGAACTGACGGGGCTGTCGCAGTCGCATTTCAGCCATTCGTTCAAGGCCTCTACCGGCCTCACGCCACACGATTGGCAGATGAACGCCAGACTTGAGCTTGCCAAAGAGCTGCTGCGCGATGGCGATCAAGGCCTCACCGCAATCGCCGTGGAGACGGGCTTTTCCGATCAGGCACATTTCACACGTGTCTTTCGCAAGCACGTCGGCACGACACCGGCGCGCTGGAAGCGGTCTAAGTGTGAGTGATGCATTTTTGCAAAGATTTGCCCACGAATTTTGAAATTGCCCAAAATCGTTCAATCGCCGCTGATCAGGCCAAGCCCGACCTTTAAATTTGAGTTAATCGCTCAGCTTATTGGAGCTGGCGCCTGACAGGCCGCCGGTGGGCCTATGAGCGGGGTAGTAGGAATATGCAAAAAGTAGAAGATTTCCAGGGCGCGCGGCGGGCTCTGAGTGCGAGTGTCGCGCTGATCGGTCTTTGCGCCGCCTGGACGGCGCAGGCGCAGACGGCCGACACGGCACTTGCGCCGATCGTCGTCCAGGGCAAGAGCGCCGACAACAAAGCGATCGGTCCCGTGAACGGATACGTCGCCAAGGAAACCACGACGGGATCGAAGACCGACACGCCGCTCAACGAAATTCCACAGGCCGTCTCCGTTGTCGGAAGGCAGGAAATGGATGACCGCGGCGTCGTCAACAAGGTCGATGAAGCCTTGCGCTATACGCCTGGCGTGACCGCTGCTCCTTATGGCACCGACCCTGACACGGACTGGTTTTACATTCGCGGCTTCAACGCCACGCAAACGGGCGTTTTCCTCGATGGCCTCAGCCTGTTCAGCTATGGCTTCGGCGGCTTCCAGATCGATCCATTCATGCTGGAGCGTGTCGAAGTGCTGAAGGGGCCCGCCTCCGTTCTTTACGGCGGCTCCAACCCAGGTGGCATCGTCAACATGATACGCAAGCGACCGACCGACGAGCCCTATTATTATACCGAGACCGGCATCAACAGTAACGGCAACGGGTTCGGCGGTTTCGACTTCTCGGACAAGGTCGGCAGCAGCGATACCATGAGTTATCGCCTGACCGGCAAGATCGCCGGCGGCGACAACTATTCCGATTTCTCACATGACCTGCGCGGCTTCATCATGCCGCAGCTAACGGTCTCCCCGGACGCCTCCACCAATTTCACCGTATGGGCCTACGCTGGCGGGCTCGATCAGGTCCATATCGGCAACGGGTTCCTCCCCTATGTAGGCACCGTGGTGGACGCGCCGTTCGGCAAGATACGCCGCGACTTCTTCCCGGGCGAACCGGACAGCGACACCGGTCGCTACAATCAGGAAATGGTCGGCTATGAGCTGGAGCACGAGTTCGACAACGGCTGGAAACTGTCGTCGAACTTTCGCTACGGGCATCTCAACAAGTATGAATTCGGACCCTACCCCTACGGCTATGTCGGGGGCACGCCGACGGCGCCGAACTACGACCTGCTGCGCATCGGTTTTGAGGGTGATACCAGCGCCGACACATTGGCATTTGACAACCGCGTCGAGACCGATTTTGAGCTCGGCGGTGCCAGCCATACCGTCATGGCCGGGATAGACTACCGCTACTATCGCATCGATAATGTTCAAAACTCGCTGTTCGGGACGACGCCGATCAGCCCGGTTAACCCGATCTACGGGCTGCCGCTGCCGCCCAACAACCCGCTTTACAATCAGGTTCTGGCGATGAACCAGCTTGGCTTCTACGCCCAGGACCAGATCCGCTTCGGTGATGGCTGGATAGCCACGCTTAACGGCCGCTACGACTATGTGCGCAGCGAGATGGACGATCGGCTGCCCGCCAATGACGACTTCCGCACCTCCGAAGGCGCATGGAGCGGTCGTGCGGGCCTCGCCTATGAGTTCGCCAATGGCGTGACGCCTTACATCAGTGCCGCAAGCTTCTTCAACCCGTTGGTTGGGCTCGGCGCGCAAGGCCCGCTGCTGCCGGAGGAAGGCGAGCAGTTTGAAGCCGGTGTAAAATACGAGCCGACCTTCATGGACGCGACCTTCACGGCCTCGGTCTTCCACATCAACAAGCGTAACAACGTCGTGTCGATCGCAGTACCACCGTGGCAGGATCAATTGGGTGAAGTCAGATCCCAGGGTGTCGAACTGGAAGGCAAGGTCAACCTCAACGATAACTGGAAGGTTCTCAGCTCAGTTGCCTATAATGACGTCGAGGTCACCAGGAACGATCCCAACCCGTCGCTTGTCGGGAAAACCCCGTACATCGTGCCGGACGTTACAGCCTCCTTGTGGCTCGACTACACCGTCACGACAGGCACACTCGAGGGCCTGAGCCTCGGCGCAGGCGTGCGTTACAAGGGTGAGTCGTGGGCCGACGAAGCGAATACACTCAAGGTTCCCGACGCGACACTTGTTGACGCCGCGGTCCGTTACAAAAAGAACGACTGGGTCGCGTCACTCAACGTCACCAACATATTTGACAAGGTATACGTGGAAAGCTGCGGTGGTGTAGGCGCATGCGGTTATGGTGACGCACGCACCTTCACCTTCAAGCTGAGCAAAGTCTGGTAGCATAATAATTTTGCATATGAAGAAGGCCCTTCCGGACCTTCTTCGCGCGACTGGAGATGAATTTGCGCGCATCACTGCTCGCCCGCAGGACTTTTCTGGCTGGAGCGGCCACGTTCGTTACGAGTGTGGCGCAAGGCCGGTCGCCAGAACCACGGGTTGCCACGCTCGACTGGGCGCTCTTGGAAACGCTGCTTGCGATCGGTGCCAACGTGGTTGCGGCGACGGAACTGCGCCAATTCAGGCAGATCGCCGTAACACCCGAAGTGCCCGAGACCGTCGCTGATCTCGGGCTGCGCGGAACGCCGAACCTTGAGGTTTTGCGCTTCGCGCGCCCCGACTTGATCTTCAACTCAAACTTCTACGCCTGGGCCGATCCGCTGATGAGCCGCATTGCAGCGGTCGAAAGTCATGCGATCTATGTGCCCGGAAGAAGTCCTTACGAACTGGCCGAGCAGGCAACACTGGCGATCGGCGAACGCCTTGAGCGCAAGGAGGCGCGGCAGCTGGTCGAGGATCTCGCTGCGAAACTGGATCGCTATAAGTCCCTGTTTGCCGCCAGCGGCGATGGACGCCCCATCCTGCCAATCAATCTCGGCGATGCCCGCCACTGCCGGGTGTTTGGTTCCGACAGCATGTTCGGTGAAGTATTGCAGCAGGTCGGACTGTCTAACGCCTGGAAAGGAGCGACCAGCTATTCCGCCACGGCGCCTGTCGGCATTGAAACTCTGGCGTCCATGCCAGATGCCTGGATCCTCCTCATTCCGCCGCATCCGCAAGACGCGTTCGATGCCCTGACCGGCAGCGCATTCTGGAAGGCCCTTCCGGCCGTACGCGAGGACCGCATCCTGACGAGCGGTTCGATCAACCCCTATGGCGCGCTTCCGGCCGCGGGTCGCTTCGCCGACTTTCTCGCCGAAGGATTCTCCCGTGTCCGAAACCGCTAGTCTCGTCATACCACGTGCGTGTTCACGCAGTCCAATCATGCCAGCTAGCACACTTGCCGTCGCCTGCGTCGTCGCCTTCGCCCTGCTGTTGCTGTTGCGTCCTCAGGTGCCCGGCGATCCTGAGCAGGCCAAGGCGCTCGACGCGATCCTGCTGTGGAGCAGCCTTATGCCACGGGCTGTGATCGCTTTGATCTCGGGGGCCGCACTGGGCCTCGCCGGGGCGCTCCTGCAGCGCATTCTGCGCAACCCGATCGCCGATGCCTCGACGCTCGGTATCGCCTCCGGCGCACAACTGGCGCTGACGATCGGTCTTAGTTTTTCGCCCGTCCTTGCCGGTGCCTCGCGTGAGCTCATCGCCTTTGCCGGTGGCCTGAGCGCCGTCGCCCTTGTCCTTGCCTTGAGTTGGCGCCGCGGTCTTGATCCGGTCACCGTGGCCATCTGCGGCATGATCGTCAGCATGGTTGCAGCCTCACTTAGCGTTACGCTGGTGCTGGCGCGAGGCGAATATGCCATGTCGATCCACATCTGGGGCGCCGGCGCCCTCAACCAGCAGGATTGGGGTGGCGTAACATCGCTTGCACCTCAGCTCGCTGCTGGTATCCTCGCCGCGCTGCTTCTGCTCAGGCCGCTCAACATGCTGGCTCTGGACGATGCCAGCGCCAAAGGTCTCGGTGTTTCGCTACACGCCGTCCGGCTTGCCGTTCTGATGCTTGCCGTTTGGCTGTCGGCCTCCGTCACCGCGACGGTCGGCATCATTGGCTTCCTCGGGCTTGCCGCGCCGGCGATCGCACGGCTTTGCGGTGCGCGCACCACGCGTCAGATCATGACGACCGCGCCTCTTGCCGGCGCCGCGGTGTTGTTTCTGACGGATTGCCTGACGCAGCTGCTCGGTCCCGGCTTTTTTGACCTTGCGCCAACAGGAGCAGCCACCGCGCTCATCGGCGGCCCGCTCCTGCTGTTTTTGCTGCCGCGCGTGCACGGGCGGGCGGCGGTTACGGCAAGATCGGCCGGGGCTGTGCGACGTCGATTGCGACCAGCACCGGCGCTTCTGCTCCTCGCCGCTGGCTTTCTGCTTGTGTTCGTAGCCGTGCTTGTTGTTGGACCGACCGAGGGTGGCTGGAGAGTAGCCATCGGCTCGCTGCTCTTAGATCTTCTACCGTTCCGGCTGCCGCGGATTGTCGTTGCGGCCGGAGCAGGCGCGATGCTCGGTGCGGCCGGCTTCATCATGCAACGCGTGACCGGCAATCCGCTGGCTAGCCCCGAGGTGCTCGGCGTCTCCTCCGGCGCCGGGGCTGGACTGACGGTGACGCTATTCATATTCGCCTTCCCCTCGCCTCCAATCATGATCGCCGGCATGGCATCAGGCGCACTCGCTTCATTCCTGGCCATGATCGCCATTGCCCGGCGCGCCGGGCTATCGACGGAGGCACTCCTGCTTGCAGGTGTTGCCATCAGCGCTTTGTGTCTTGCAATCGTCGGCATGGTGCTCGCCCAGGGAGACATGCGAAGCTACATTCTGCTGACCTGGATATCGGGCTCGACCAACCGCGCCGGCACGCTCGAAGCCTGGACGGCAATCCTCTCGCTAACAATTCTGACAGCACCGCTCTTCCTGATGACGCGCTGGTTCGCGATCCTGCCGCTTGGCGAAGGGTTGGCGCGCAGTGTCGGACTTCGCGTCACATCGACACGGCTGCTGCTTGCAGCCTTCGCCGCGCTGATGAGCGCGATCTCTTCCTTCCTCATTGGGCCGCTCAGCCTCACCGGCTTGATCGCACCCCACCTGTCAAGATTGATCGGCTTTCGACGGGCCAGCGATAACCTGCTCGCGGCCATGCTGATCGGCGCCGGCCTGCTTCTCGTGGCCGACTGGTTATCGCGTGTGGTTATCTATCCCTACCAGGTGCCGGTCGGCCTGTTCGCCGCCCTGATCGGAGGACCGTACCTTCTCTGGCTCCTCGGTCGAAAGGAAACGCGCTCATCACTCTAGGACCCGACCAATCGGCACTCCGGGAGCGCGCAAGCCAATAGCTAGCGTTTGGGCACGGTCACATTCCGTAACGCAAGGTCGATGCATCCGAGTGCAAGCACAATGTCAGCCAACTCAGTGAGTAGATTGATTATTTGATGATTTCGATCACGCTGTGCATATGTGGATCGACGATCACGCGTTGCTTGTTGATCACTGTGTAACCGTATGCATCATTGCTGGGGATCGTGTGTATTTCAACCGAAGACGGCAGTTGCGATCCGACAATGATATCAGTCGTAGGCAACGGACGGTACTTCCTGTCCGGTTATGTAGGTTCTCACCTCGCCAGGCACGGTCACAACAGTCTGGGCATAGCGGTGCCGGTAAACGCAAGTGCTGCTGCAGCAGCTATTGTAAGAGCTTTCATATCTGCCTCCATAGATGAAAAGGGGAACGCCCTTTCCACATGAAGGTCCCGCACGAACGAGGTCCAATCGACTTACTGAAGTGTGCGGCTTGCGCCATCGTCGAGCGGCACTTCAGCGGTCAAGAGAAGCTTGTCGATTCTACGTCCATCAAGGTCGACCACCTCGAACCGCCAGCCGTTCATCACGAAACTCTCGCCGACGTCAGGCAGATGCTTCATCTCTTCCAGTACGAGCCCTGCAACCGTCTGATAATCCCTGTCACTGTCAATCTGGAAGCCCATGAAATCGGCAAACTCATCGATCGGCGTCCAGCCGGATACGAGATAGCTGCCATCGTGGCGGCGTACGATCGCCTTCTCGCCAATCGAGTCCTCCTGGACCGCGCCCAGGATTGCTTCCAGAATGTCGCCGGAGGTGATGACGCCTTCAAAGTGGCCATATTCGTCATAGACCAGCACCATGTGGCAGCGTGAACGACGAATGGCCTGAATGACGTCGAGAGCGCCTGACAGATCAGATACGATCGGCACTTGCTGCACAATAGCGGTGATGTCGACATGGCCGGACGACGCAAGCGCGTCGTAAAAATCCTTGGTCAAAAGCACGCCGATGATTTCGTCGGAGCTATTCTTGCGCACTGGCAGTCGCGCCTGCGCGGTCCGGCGGAGTTGATCCCGAATCTCGTTGAAACCGTCCTCGACATCGATCACCTCCACCTCCCGGCGCGGTGTCATCAAGGCTCTGGCATTTCGGTCGGCCAAACGCATGACACCAGAGATCATTGCAGACTCTTCCATCTCGATGACGCCAGCGCTGTGCGCCTCTGCCAGGACGGTCTTGATTTCTTCATCGGTCACCACGTCACCAGACTTGCCCGATTGACCCAGAAGACGAAGGATGGTGCGGCCGGAGAAATCCAACAGCCAGACGAGCGGGGCGGCCAGGCGAGACAGAAGCATCATCGCCGGAGCGACTTTGCTTGCAACCGTCTCGGGGGCGCGAAGCGCGATCTGCTTTGGTACCAATTCGCCAACGATCAGCGACAGGTATGTGATGGCGACAACGACCGAGCCGACCCCGAGTGCATCGGCTGCGGCCTGTGACAAGCCGTGCGTGCCTAGCCAACCGGCCAGTCGCGCGCCAAGCGTTGCACCCGAGAATGCACCGGACAGTACGCCAACGAGCGTAATGCCGATCTGTACGGTCGACAGAAACCGACCGGGCTGCTCAGAGAGCCGGATTGCCATGGCGGCCCCGCGGCTTCCCTGATCGGCCATGACTTTGAGACGAGCCGGCCGTGAGGAAACGACCGCAAGCTCGGACATGGCGAGGACGCCATTCAAGATGGTGAGAATAACAACGATTGAAATTTCGAGAAGCAAAAATAGGAACCCTGTAGTTTCGAAACTACGCGAAACATAGGCATTCTCCCACAGAACACCAGCGCCAAGCCGGTCGCAACGACTGTTTCTTTCGCTTCTTTCAAGATCGCCAGCATTGCAGGGGATCGGATCACCGCAACACAGCCAGGAACCATAGCCAGGCACGCTTCGCTTCATCTCCGCCGCGATTTTTGAGCCATCCTTGGCAAGCATCTTTGGCGCCTGCCAAGCCTCCTCCGGCTCGATTGACGCCAACCAGTTGGCCGTGAGCGCATGTTGATCGCCCGCTTCTCCTCAGGCGCCCAGGCGAGCCGAACGTTTCGCCACTGCTCGCCGGAAAACATAGGCACTGACCGGAACAAGGATCGCAACACAGGCCATCGCGATCAACAAATGCAAGTGGAGTTGCAGCCGTCCGAGCAAGGCCTCAACTGCCTGCCCGGCGAGGAACCCAATTGCAGTTATCAGGACGCCCCAAATTAGCGCAGCGATCGCGTTGAGTATGACAAACCTCCGCGTCGAAACCTTCGAGACGCCGATTGCAACGGGGCTGATCGTTCGTATGCCGTAGATGAAGCGAAAGGCGAGGATGAAGCCCGTGGGGTGCGCTTCGAGGAGCCGCGTCACTCTCGCAATCGGTTCCGATCCAAGCAGCTTCTGGACGTAGGACCACTTCGTGGCGTAGCGACCGGATAGAAAGAAGAACTGGTCTGCAGCAAACGATCCGAGGCATGCGGCCAACGCGACCTGCCAGTACGGGATGAGTTGCCTATGGGCGAAAACTCCGCCCAGGAACGCGGCCGTTTCACCTTCGGCTGCGGCTCCGAGAAAAACGGCGAGCACGCCGTACTCACCAATCAGCCTGTCCAGCAATGCCTAACCTCCGGCGGTACAACGATGGGCAATCTGCCCTGAATTGCGTCCTGCGGCAACGTCGGCAGGACATCCCAGGGCGGCGGGCAGATGGACAAGCGGCAGCGCGTGGTCGCGCTCGATGTCCGCTCCGACGACCTCAAAACGATCGTGCTTGATGAAAATCTGCCAGGAAATCGATCGCCGCAGGCTTATGGCCAATCGATGTCATTGGCTCCCATGCGCGCCCGGGAGTAAGCAGAACGCACCACATGGCAAGCGAGTTTGATCTGCCACGCCTTTGACGAACACATTCGGCCGCTGGGCAAGCCCGCGCCGTCCTGCCTTGCAAACGGCCGTGCGAGACGATAATCCCGCTGTCCACGACATGTGCGACTAACATCGCGCGTTTCGACGGTGCGGGGGGCAATCGGATGGACGTACAGAAGATCGGCTTCATAGGAACAGGGGCCATTGCCGACGCCATGGTCAGAGGCCTGCTGACCAAGCCTGCCGCCGTCTCGCAAGTGACGATTTCGCCGCGCAACGCCGAGATCGCGCAACGCCTGGCGGCCGACTTTGCCGAAATCACCGTTGCTGCCGACAACCAGGCGGTCATCGACGCGAGCGACATGGTTGTCTTGGCGGTGCGGCCGCAGATTGCACAGGACGTCCTGAGCGGACTGACGTTCCGAAAGGGACAATCCGTCCTCAGCGTTATCGCGGCGACCGACCGCAAGACGCTTTTCGACTGGATCGGTGCAGATGTTCACCTCGTACAGGCCATTCCGTTGCCCTTCGTCGCCGATCGCGATGGGGTGACTGCCGTCTTCCCGCCGGACCCTCCCGTTGCGGCGCTCTTTTCCGTGCTTGGCACTGCGGTCGAATGCGAGACCAAGGAGGAGTACGACCTTTTGGCCGCCGCCAGCTCGCTGATGTCCACTGTCCTTGGGATCATGGATGTCTCGGCGGCCTGGCTGGAACAGCGCGGCCTCGCCAAAGGCAAGGGGCGCGCCTTTATCGCGCCGCTGTTTGCGAGCCTTTCGCAAACGGCGCTGCGCTCAGACACCGTTCCGCTCGAAGAGCTCAGCGGCGAATTCGCGACAAAGGGCGGCCTGAACGAACAGGTTCTGTCCGATTTTCACAATAACGGCGGGCGCGATGCCCTGGTCCTGGCGCTTGACCGTGTTCTGGCGAGGATACAAGGCGCCTAGAAGGTCGGAGGCGTACAGGCGCTGATGACCTCGCACGCGACCGGTCCGACGCATCGGAACCGATGCGGCCGGCGGCTTTCGAAATAATAGGCGTCGCCCGGCCCAAGGATCCGGCGCTCGTCGTCGACCGTCACTTCAAGTCGGCCGGAGAGGATAATCCCGCCCTCTTCTCCCTCGTGAACGAGGGGAACCTTGCCAGTGTCTGAGCCTGGCTGATAGCACTCCTTCAGGATCTGCAGGCTGCGGCCAAACAGACTTTCTCCGACCTGCCGATAAGAGATTGCCCCCTTGCCGATCTCGACGAGTTCTTCGGCTGCATAGAATGCCTTTCGCGGTCGCTCCGGCTCGAACGCGAAGAACTCCGCCAGGCCGATGGGAATGCCATCAAGGATGCGCTTCAGCGCGCCGACGGAGGGGTTGGAGGAATTCGATTCGATCAAAGATATGGTCGAATTCGTGACACCGGCGCGCTTGGCGAGCTCGCGTTGGGAGAGATTGTGCATCATCCTCAGATGACGGAGACGATTGCCGATATCGATGGACATGGCGTGTTTTACCTGTTGCAAATATCAAACATGTTCGTCTCACACACATAAATTTCAAGTGCTTATGCGCGCACAGAAAAGGACTTGTCCATAGCTGTAAATCACTCAACATTCTTCAAACCCAACGGAGAATATAGTGATGGACCAGGTAAGCATGTCGAACCGACTTTCTCTCGAGAATTTCTGGATGCCGTTTACGGCAAACCGCCAGTTCAAGGCCGCTCCCCGGCTGCTCGCCTCGGCTGAAGGCATGTATTACACCGATGTCGACGGCAACAAGGTGCTGGACGGCACGGCCGGCCTCTGGTGCGTGAATGCCGGCCACGGTCGAAAGCGCATTGCGGACGCCGTTGCCCGCCAGTTGCAGACGATGGACTTCGCTCCGACGTTTCAGATGGGCCATCCCGTCGCCTTCGACTTTGCCGAAAAGCTCGCAAGGATCGCACCGGGCGGGCCGGCCGCAAAACTCGATCGTGTGTTCTTCACCGGCTCCGGCTCGGAGTCTGTTGATACCGCGTTGAAAATCGCAATCGCTTATCAGCGCGCCATCGGCCATGGCACCCGCACCCGCATCATCGGTCGCGAGAAGGGCTATCACGGCGTTGGCTTCGGCGGCATCTCTGTCGGCGGGCTCGTCAATAATCGTCGGGTCTTTCCGCAGATTCCCGCAGACCATATGCGCCATACCCTCGACATCGAGCGCAATGGTTTCTCGAAGGGACTCCCGCGGCATGGCGTCGAGCTTGCCGACGACCTGGAACGCCTGGTCGCGCTACATGGCGCGGAGACGATCGCCGCGGTCATCGTCGAGCCGATGTCCGGATCGGCAGGCGTCATCCTGCCGCCGGCCGGATATCTGGAGCGCCTGCGCGCCATTGCCGACAAGCATGGCATTCTCCTGATCTTCGACGAGGTCATCACCGGTTTCGGCCGGCTGGGCACGCCATTCGCGACCGACTATTTCGGCGTCGTCCCCGATCTCGTCACCACCGCCAAAGGCCTGACGAACGGCGCCATCCCGATGGGAGCGGTCTTTGCCAGCCGAAAAGTCTACGACGCATTGATGGTCGGACCGGAAAACCAGATCGAGCTCTTCCACGGCTACACCTACTCCGGTCACCCGGTTGCCTGTGCCGCCGGCATCGCGACTTTGGAAATCTACAAGGAGGAGGGCCTGCTCACCCGAGCCGCCTCTTTGGCCGACACATGGCAGGAGGCTCTTCACTCCCTCAAGGGGCTGCCCCACGTTGCCGACATCCGCAACCTCGGCCTTGTCGGCGCCGTCGAACTTGCGTCACGCGACGGCGCGCCAGGAACACGCGCCTATGACGTCTTCGTGGACTGCTTCAGGAAGGGACTGCTCATTCGCGTCACCGGCGACATTATCGCGCTGTCGCCGCCACTGATCATTGAGACGGGTGAAATTGAAAGGATCGTCGCCATTCTGGCAGATGCCTTGACGCGCGCGCTATAGCAATCACGTCCGAAGCGTTTCTGTTTGGCGACCAACGGCCAAACAGAAACACAACGCGTTCGCTCGACGAAGAATTCTGCCATCGGCCTGCAGGCATCGCGCCAACTATCCTCGGAAAAGGCGCTTCGAACGGTTTGCTTTTTGATCCCGCCGGGATAAGGATCCCCGATGTGACCAAGGAGTTTTCCACATCGATGTCGAAACCCCGGTTGAGACGGGAGGCAGATCTCCTTCTGCATCGTGGGACCAGGGCTGCCAGCGGCGACTATCCTGTGAGCCGCGCGCGCAGGCCTGCCGCCGTGCAACGTCTGATCGGTGCATTGGGCAACATCATGCTGTCCGACGCCGCTCCATTCATGGAAAAATTCGTTGCTGGGAAGGTGTTCCACCTGCTGCAGGAGCCGGGAGCAATCGCAACGAAGCCAGCCACGCCTGTGCCCTTGGGACCTCAGTTGCAGTTTGCACTGCGCAATTTGGCCTCGAAGGGTGAGCCCTTCGCCGAGGTCGCGGCTGCCATCAACGATGTTGCCAAGAGCCTCGAATGGGTTGCGAGCAAGACCGGCCCATTTGCCAGCATCAACATCGAGCATACACATGCGCATGCGGTGGTGGCGGGCATATCGGGCGCGGAGGAACGAGGCGACGTGGCTCTCGGCCTGACGATAATGGCGCCCTACAGCCGCTTCCCAGATCATATACAGTATCGCTCCCGCGTTTTTCTGGCACTATCCGACTGCGAGTTCTCTTGTGACGACAGGGGCTGGCAGCGCGCTTCCATCGGCTCGATTTTCTTCAACGAAGCGGGCCACAACGTCGCGATGCGGTGCACCGCGCGACCTCTTCTGGCGGCTTGGTGTCACGTCGAGAGATAGCTTGAGCGCCTCCCTGATTTGCCTTTTGGGGTTTGCGCGCCAAACTTTTGAATTGTAAAGGCCATTCTAGAGAGGACGAAGCTCCTGCGCAGCAGCGACACATATCCCGAGTCAGGCGAGATGGCCGATCGCATTTATGGCGGTGACTGGGAAGCAAGCGCTCTAGGCCCGCCCTCCTCGTGGCCACTCTGCTTGAAGTCGGCCGTCGACATCATGCTGCCTGCCAAAGCTCAAATTGTCATCTTCTGGGGCCAGGATTTCGTTGCCTTTTACAACGATGCCTATGCGCCCACCATCGGGAGCAAGCATCCTCATGCCCTCGGCCGCCCGGCCCGCGAGAACTGGAGCGAGTTGTGGAGCGATCTGGAACCGCTCCTGCGGCGTGTGCTTGACCACGGCGAAACGGTGGTCGCCAAGGACCGTGCATTCTCTATCGAGCGTCACGGCTATCGCGAGACTGTTCACTTCGACATTTCCTACTCACCGATCCGGGACGAGGAGGGCAAGGTCGGCGGCGTCTTCTGCATTGTCAGTGAGACCACCGAACGCGTTAAGTTTGAAACCGAATTGCGAGAGAGCGAGGACCGGTTTCGTGCAATATTCTCGCAGACGGCAGCGGGTATCGGTCAGTCGGATCTCGCCGGGCGTCTCCTCCTGGTCAACAGCCGCTTCTGCGAAATCGTCGGCTACACGGAAGCCGAGCTTCAGAAGATGCGTGTGCAGGACATCACATTTCCCAGGGATCTGGACGACTACGTCCGATCATTCAGGACAATGTTGGAAACCGGCCAGAGCTTTGACATAGAGAAGCGCTATGTGCGCAAGGACGGTAGCCTCGTTTGGGTGGCTAATTCCATCTCACCGCTTCGCGACACGAACGGAGCGATACGGCAAGCTGTCGCCGTTGTCGTCGATATCACCGAACGCAAGCGCGCTCAGGAAGTGGAGCGTCGCCTTGCCGCGATCATTGCCTCGTCCGACGACGCCATTCTCGGGACCGACCTGAACATGAGAATCACGAGCTGGAACATCGGAGCCGAGAAGCTCTATGGCTATTCGGCCGAGGAAGCGATCGGCCGCTCAGTCATGCTTCTGGTTCCTGATGACAGAATTGAAGAGGAGCCGGCAATCATCCGGCAGGTCAACGCCGGTCTAAGGGTCGCTCCCTATGAGACCAAGCGGCGACGCAAGGACGGACGGCTGGTCGACGTCCTGCTCAGCGTTTCACCGATCTTCGACGCTTATGGCAGGATCGTCGGGGCTTCAAAAATAGCACACGACATCAGCGCACGAAAGGAGGCCGAACGGCTCCAGACCGTTCTCGTCGGCGAACTCAATCATCGTGTGAAGAACGTGCTCGCAACGGTGATGGCCATCGCGCGGCAGACGCTCGGGCGCGAGAAAGCAAACCGAGCGGGCGTGGACGCGTTCGAGGCTCGGCTTGCCTTGATGTCGAGGGCCCACGATCTCCTGACGCACGGCAACTGGGAGCAAGCAGAACTAGAGACGGTCGTCAGACAATCACTTTCTCCCTATCAACAGGACAGGTTTTCGATCTCCGGCCCGAGCATTCAACTTGCGCCGCGAGCCGTCGTGTCGATTTCCCTGGCACTGCACGAACTGGCAACAAATGCCGCCAAGTATGGAGCCCTGTCCACACCGGAAGGCCGCGTTTCGATTGAATGGTCGTTCGAGAGGAATGAACATTCCAGGCTGCGACTGCAATGGTGGGAAACGGGAGGACCGACCGTTACTGCGCCCTCGCGCAAAGGCTTCGGCTCACGCCTGATAGAAAGCCTGCTGGCGGCCGAATTGAAAGGTGAAGTAACGATCACCTACGACCCAGCGGGCGTGGTCTGTGTGGTCGATGCCCCTGTGGGCGGTGGATGGGATCACGAGCACCCGCTTGGATCTCCGCAGTGACATCTGCTCGGCGGCTCGTCCTTCCTACTCACTTTACAAGTAGCGGGGCCTTGCCTTTCACGCGTTCGTAAAGGTCGATGACGTCCTGATTGAACATCCTCACACAGCCAGACGACGCGTTCTTGCCGATTGACTGCCACTCTGGTGAGCCGTGGATGCGATAGAGCGTATCTTCGCCGTCCTGAAAGATATAGAGTGCGCGCGCACCCAGGGGGTTATTGACACCGGGCTGCATGCCCTGCCTCCACTGTTCGAGTTTTGGATTGCGCTTGATCATCGAAGGCGTGGGGGTCCATGTCGGGAACTTTCGCTTCCACTGAATGATCGCGCGTCCCTTCCATGCGCGACCCTTTGCGCCTAGGCTCACGCCGTAGCAATGGCTCGTCCATCCTTCAGAACAAAGTAGAGGAACTTTTTCTCGGTCTCGACGACGATGGAGCCTGGCGGCTCGTCGGTTGCGTAATCGACTTCCTGGCGCAGATAGTCGGGATCGACGGCCGTATAATTTATAGCCGGCCAACGAAATTCGCCGTCATCCACTTCGGCATAGGCGAGCGCATAATCCGGCTTTTCGGAAGCAGGGATCACTGGCTGGGTTTGGGGCTGTCGCTCTTGTTGGGGCGCGACCACCTCGACGGAGGGGGACTGGGCGGCTTCGACAATTCGTTCCGCCGGGAGCTGCGTGCAGGCTGCAAGAAGTGAGATGCCGGCCGCTGCCATCAGCGGCCCGATCATGAATGTGGCATGCAATTTCAAAGATTCCGATTCGTGGTCTGATCAGGTGAGACATGCCCTACTCGCTCATACCATGGCTGAAATATGGTTGAGACTGCCAGAAGTTTCGAGCAACGTCTCGCGCAGTCACGACTGTTGGAAGAGTGCAACAATGCCTCTGGCAGTTGCGGCTTCCCCCGTTCACTTCACAGGGCCACCTCGCCCCATGCACTGAACCACCTCTTCGCCTTCAGTCGGCGTAGCTACACTGTGATCTGGAACCCGGAGGGTATGGCCTCAGGAGATGCCACTTCCACTTCGACAGCAACGACCGACGCGCCGGGCGGTCCTTTCCAGAATTGCTTCAACATCGCTGAGACGGCCGTCTCCTGGCCGGCGATGAGCGCTTTCACGGTTCCATCATCTTCGTTGCGGACCCAGCCCACCAGACCGAGCTGTTCAGCCCGGGCGCGTGTCCAGACGCGAAAACTGACGCCCTGGACCCGACCGGATATCCGCACCAACACTGCCTTCCGATCCTTCCCCATGCTCGTCTCCATTCGCGTGCCTTGTAGGCAATCTGGAACACTGGGACAGAATTCAAGCACGGTCTGTCGCGAAGCATGCGGCAATCGCCAAGCGTCACCAAGACATCGCGCGATTTCAACGCCATATCCCCTCTCGACGCTGGTACAAACCAAACGGCGCGCTATACTCATAATTGCATCAACGTGAAGGGATCTCGATCATGCGCAGGCTTATCGCAGTGACTTCAGTCCTAGTCCTCAGTTTCGCCGGTTCAGCCTTTGCGCAAGCGAATATGGGCATGGATAGCAGCGGCCGCTTCGACGGTTCACCGCCGCTCGGGACTTCCCGCGAAGACGAGGCACCGAGCGGTGGATTCGCAATACCGTTCGACACGTTCCAAACCGGCAGTACGACAGGGTCCGGCAATATACAATGGACGCGATGCCCACCACAGCGCCGTGGGGTCCAAGGCAACAACCAAGCTTGCCTTGAGAGGAACTGAAAGCAAACCTTGCAGCCAACCGCGAGCCCGTTTCCAGGTTCGCGGATCTGCCATTTCTGTGCTAGGGGAACCGCGCAACGCGAGGCACGAATAACATGCTCCCCTGGATCCAGCTTGATTCCGCCCCCATTCCTGAAGAAAGCGGTGAATTGCGTCTCAAACGGCGAGGCAGCGAGTTCTCGATCATGCTGGGCTCGAACGAGCTGATGAACAGCCGCCTGAGCGGCTCCGAGGAGGCGCTCGCAACGCTTTCTCATGAAAGGATCAAGGGGCGTGCGCGTCCGCATGTGCTGATCGGTGGTCTCGGGATGGGTTTCACGTTGCGTGCTGCCCTTTCCGTTTTGCCACAAGATGCATCGATTGTCGTTGCCGAACTCGTGCCGGCGGTGGTGAAATGGGCACGCGGGCCAATGTCAGACGTATTTCAGGGTTGCCTTAACGATCCACGCGTCGCCATCCATGAGGGCGACGTTGGCGAACTCGTACGGCGAAGCAAGGCGCAATTCGACGCAATCCTGCTTGACGTCGACAATGGGCCTGATGGTCTGACGCGCCGCTCCAACGATCGCCTCTACGATTTTGCGGGTTTACGCGCTGCACGCGATGCCCTGCGACCCGGCGGCGTTCTTGCCGTCTGGTCATCAGGTCCCGACGCCGGTTTCACCCGGCGGCTTGGCGACTGCGGCTTTACCGTCGATGCCGTCAACACACGCGCCAACGGCAAGCGCGGTGGCGCGCGTCACGTCATATGGCTCGCCGTCAAATAGATCAGCTTGCCTGGACCCGCCTGGCGGCTGCAATCGCGCTTGCTGCACCTGAACGCAATTGCTGCGTGTCGGCCCCGGCGATAACGAAATCGAAACCCATTTTCAACAGTTCGCCCGCCCGCTCACCATTGCTGCCGAACACGCAGGCAAATTTGCCGTGAGCCCGGCAACGGGCGATCAAGTGCTTGAGAACGGCGTCGACCTGCGCCGTATCGGGTGCCACCTTCGCTCCATCTGACAGTGCGATCGACAAGTCGGATGGCCCGACGAAGATGCCGTCGATGCCGTCGACACGCATGATTTCATCTGCAGCATCAAGGGCCGCGCGCGTCTCGATCATGGCAATTGCCACGGTCTGCTGGTTGGCGGTCGCGAGATATTCGGTTGCCGAAAGCCCCGTATGGTTCATCGCCAGGGTCGGCCCCCAGCTACGCTCGCCGAGGGGTGGGTATTTGGTGGCCGTCGCCAGGGCCCTGGCGTCCGATGCCGAGTTGATCATCGGCGCAATGATGCCGGAGGCTCCCGCATCGAGAAGACGCGAGGCCGATGCGAAATCGCCGACCGGAATGCGAGCGAGCACCGGTTTGCCGGCAAGCCTCCCTTGGCCAATACCAACAGCGGCCGATCCGATATCCCAAACGCCATGCTGCATATCCAACACAACGGCATCAAAGGCCTCTTGCGCCAGATGATTGACGAAAAGCGGATCGGGAATGCCGATCCACGCGGATATCAATCCGCCCTCACCGCTTCGGATCCGCTTTGCGAAGCCGTCGATCGTCGTTGCGCCACTCATGCCATGCTCCTTTCGCGGTTCAGCCAACCGCGCGCTGCTTTTCTTGATGGAAGTCCTCGACGAATGCCTTTTCATGCAGGATGCCGTCCCACTCATCGGCAAAAAACGATGAATCGTAAATCAAGGTATATGGTCCGCTGTAACCTGCCGTCCGGCACGCCTCCAGGCATTTGCGGTAGTCTGCACTGTCTAGCCCCGATCCGTTGAAATCGGCCTTGGCGTGACAGAGTTCCGCACGACGCAAGATGTCGGAAAGCCCCGCGTACTTTGCCGGTGCAGCCCAATTGCCAAGATCGCCATTCAGACCGACCTTGCCTTGCAGAGTATCCAGCAGCCAATTCGTCTCCTTCGCAGAAGCCAGCAGGTCGAACCAGTTCTCGGTGACAATGCGAACGCTACTGTTGTGCGCCTGTTTCGCAAGCCAACCAAGATGGCCCGCTGCCCGCTTGAGGTTTTCTGCCGTCGGCGGCTGCTTACCTGCGATCACCCGCATGTTCTTGGCGCCAAGCGCTTGCGCGATCTCAATCCAGCCGGCGATCCACTGGATATCCCGCTCGGCGGTTTCGCGATGGCTTGGATCCCCATCTTCAACGAGCAGCGTCTGGAGCAGGATCCCAGCGTCCTGAAGCGCGGCGCGCATCTCCGCGAGATAGGAGGGTTCAAGGCTTGGCAGGTGGAACGAGCATATCTCAAGCCGTCCGATGCCACGGTCGGCAAGTTGCCCCGGGATATCGGTCAACGCGGACCGCCCTGGCCCATAGGGCTCCTTGCACGTGGCACTCTTGTCCGGATCGGGGTTGTAGGGATAGACGGCCCCTAACAGCCGATGCAGCGACCATGTCGAAACTGCAAAACGTCCATTCTCCAAATTGCCTTCAGTCATGTTCTCCTCCCAGGAGCAATAGCGACCGTCTTAAATGAGTTATCCGCGGATAACCTCCTCCACCGAGAGCGCTGCGCTGAGAAGTGCCTCGTCCCGTTTGCCCAAGGCAGAAAGCAGCAAGCCTACCGGCATGTCAGCATCTCCCGTCCCGCACGGTATCGATACGCCGCACCAATCGAGGAAGTTGCCAAGCAGCGTGTTGCGCAACGTCTTCCCGTTGGTTGCGAAAAACAAATCGTCGTCGGCTTGAAGCGGCGCGATTGGCGGCGCCACATGGACAACAGATGGAAAAGCGACGAAGCTATCGCCGACGAGGCGCTCGACATCACCTATCAACCTTTCGCGCTTATCGAGGATCGCAAGATAGTTCGCCAGCGTTGTCTTCTCGCCAAGCCTTATGCGCATCACGACGCGGTGATCCATGTCGGCGGCTTGCGGCCCCGCCAACCGTTCGCGGTGAAGCGCAAAGGCTTCGGCCGTGACAAGGGCGCCGTACTGGGCCATGAGCGCCAACAATTCATCAAAAGCCGGGATTTTGATCCGGCTGATCGATGCGCCCTCCGCCGCGAGCCAATCGACTGCCGTCTCGAAAGACGCAACAACCCCGGCTTCCGCACCATCGAACACGACGTTGTCAGGGATCACGATATCGAGCCCCTTGAGCGGCCGGGCAACAATTGCCGGCGCCGCCGCACCGCGCATTCCAGCGTCGATCCAAACCGCATCCTGAACGGTCCTGCAGAGCGGACCCAGCGAATCCAGACTTTTCGCCAGCGGATAGACGCCCGCCATGGGGTAGCGGCCGCGGGTCGCCTTATATCCGACAATGCCGTTGAAGGCGGCAGGGATGCGCACGGAGCCGCCCGTATCCGTCCCCATCGCCACCGGTACGAGGCCAGCTGCCACCGCAACGCCAGCGCCGGAAGACGAACCGCCCGGAACGCGTGGAACATCGCTGCTGCGCGGATTGTGGGGCGTATCGTAGTGCGGATTGAGGCCGAGCCCGGAGAACGCGAACTCGCTCATATTGGTACAGCCGATCGAGACCATGCCCGCCTGCTTCAGCGTTGCCACGACTGGCGCGTCTGCCTGCGCAGCCGGACCGCTTGCCAGAACCGTCGATCCGGCGGTCGTTGTGCGACCCTTGATATCAAAGAGGTCCTTCCAGGCGATTGGAATGCCGTCCAGCATGCCACGCGAGCGGCCCTCTTTCATTCGCTTCGATGAGGCTTTCGCCTCTTCCGTCGCGCGATCCTTCAGGATTGTCGTGAAGACCGCCCGATCGGCATGTGCTTCGATGCCATCGATGACGGCTTCCGTCACTTCGATGGGATCGACAGCTGTCGTTTGGATGAGACTGGAAAGCTGCGCGACGGACATGGCGCCAAATGTTTTCGTCATGGGGGTATCCACAATCTGACTGACCTGCCGAACTAAGCCGAATTTATTCGGCGAGCCAAGCCCTTAAAGTCAAATCAAACCGATTGGTTCGATTTTATGAACACTGCGTTTGTGTATCCGGTCTTCCATTGGGGACCAAGAAAACACACATGGCTTTTGCGTGCTGTTTGCCGGCGAAAGGACGATCATGTGCCGGTGTACGCATCCGTGTAGGAGTTAACAAAATGACAAACGGCGAGAGTTGGAACACGGCGCACGGCGACGTGGTGCACCACCACGCAATAGATGACGAGTTGGACGGCATGGGCGAACGCGAATACGTTGAGCATGTGAATGCGCACAAACCTTCAATATCAGAACGCTTCATCGTTCTTGCAGCCTTTGCGCTTCTGGGCATTGCGGGGCTGACGGTCCATTTGACGGCACCCATGGCATCGGGCCTCGACACGGCAACGGTGGGATCGATCTCGGAATCGTTGCCCGCGGTCGATTACTGCCGTGAGCACAGCCCGTACCCAGACAGATCCTGCTGAGGATCTGTCGCGCTGCGGGCATGGACAACCCTTCCCTGCGATATAGTTATGCGCAAGAGGAGGATCGTCGATGCCCGATGAGATTGACTATAATCTGGGCCGCTTTGTTGACGCGCAGAATGGGGACTATGAGCGGGCGCTTTCGGAGTTGAGAGCCGGACATAAGCGCTCCCACTGGATGTGGTTCATCTTTCCCCAGATCGCCGGCCTCGGCTCATCATTCATGGCAGAAAAATACGCCATCCGATCAGCGGAAGAGGCCGCTGCCTATCTTGCAGATCCCGTTCTCGGCGGCAGGCTACTGCGCTGCGTCGAAGCCGTCCTTGCTATCGAGGGCAAATCCGCGCACGAAGTCTTTGGCTCTCCTGATGATTTCAAGCTGCGCTCTTCCATGACGCTGTTTGCGGCGATCAGCGAACATGGATCGCCTTTTCACAAGGTGATTGATCGGCTCTATCGGGGAGAGTTCGACGATCGCACCATCCAGTTATTGGACGCGAGCAACTAAAGTGCGCTCGAATGCTCCAGCACGTCGATCTCAGCAGATAATTCATTGATCCGCTCTCGCAACTCTTGATCGGTGCCGTCATCGATCTCTTCGTCGCCGAAGCAACCGCGCGCCTCATAGAGCTCGAGCTTTGCCTCGAGTTCGGCTCGTTTTGCATACAGACGGTGAAGGTAGGTGTAATCCATGCCTTTACTTCCCACATCGTCCGAAACGAGTGTAAAGGCGTATGGTTCCCGCCGATCGGCGGGCGCCATCACGCAAAAGCGGTGATGGCAGCGTTGCAGGCCTTCGAGAAATGATTGCAACATGTGTCGTTGCCCATGGCTTGGCGCGTCACGCGAGCGCCCTCAAGAAGGAGCGTCAGCGTATCGGCCAGCAGTTTCGGTTCGCGCGCACCGGCTGAAAGACAGAGCGCTTCCAGCCTGTCGCGTTGCTCTGCCTTGTGGCGTTCGATCACGCCATAGGCCGGATGCCCCTCGCCTTTGAGCTCGATGGCTGCATTGGCAAGATCACAGCCAACATGTTCACCGCAAAGGCTCTGCGTTCGCGCTTCGACCCATGCCCTGAGCTGCCCTTTCGGATCGCCCGGATGGGCCGTCTCGAGATCGCGCCAGATCGCCTCGGCTTTTTCCGAAGCGCGGCGCAGCGTCTCGCAGACCAGCTCGTCTTTAGAGCCAAAATGGCGGTAGAGCGTCATCTTGTTGGTCAATGCGGCGTCTGCGATCGCATCAACGCCAATGCCGCGGATACCGTGCTCACGAAACAGCTCGGCGGCGGTCGAGACGATGCGCTCCCGTGGCGGGATTTTCTCGTCAGTATTTGCAGGAGACAGCAGGCTCGATGATTCTGATTTTTTTGCGGACAAGGTCCTTGACATCCATGTGACCGATCGGTAACAAATGCATTGTTACTTACCGGTAACACCACTTCTCGCTGAAGTCAACGTGGTTGAATGATGCAGCCGGGGTGGAACACGGGCTACCGCCCACGAAAGGAGGCAAACCATGAGCAAGACCAGAGAAGACCTGACCATTACCGAAGCCCTTCGCGACCCCCTGATCGCCATGGTGCTCCGCGCCGACGGCGTGAAACTTGACGATTTCAAGCGTCTGCTTGAGACGGCCGCCAAGAAGCGCGAACAACGGACCTCTCCAGTGGGCAAATTTCTGAGCGTGATCTCCAACAACCCAGCGGCCATGTGCAGCTATTGCTGAAGTTTCGGGTGCTTCCCTGCCCCTGTGAGAGTCGTCGCTGACCAAGCGGCGGCTCTTTCGGTTTGGGGATCGGCGCCACTATTCTCCCAGCAACTCGTATTTTAGATGGCCGAGATACTCGGGGGCAGCAACCGCATCGATCGCAGTGATCTTCTCCTCTTCGAAAGTCAGAAGCAGGACGACGCGCAGTTGTCCACCCACAACAACCACCAGCCCGAACTCTCCATCGATCAGCGCGGGCTGGGCGGCCTGGGCCCGCCCCTTGAAGGTTTCTGCGACGGCATTTGCGCCGCGAAGCTCGTGAACGGAGGGGTTATAGCGCATCGCTGTAGCGTCGGGGGTGAAGACCACCTGCGGATCGAGGATCGAGAGCAGTGCCTTGATGTCGCCAAGACGCGAAGCCGCAAGGAACGCGTTGACGATCTGCTTCTTGCGCGCGGCGTTCGCCTCCGGGACATCGGTCCTGCCCTGGACCCGACGGCGGGCGCGACTTGCGAGCTGGCGCGTTGCCGCCGAAGAGCGGTGAATGATCGGCGCAATGTCGTCGAAGGGCAGATCGAACATATCGTGCAGTACAAAGGCGACGCGCTCGGCCGGCGCCAATGTCTCCAGAATGACGAGCAGCGCCAGGCCGACGGAGTCGGCAAGGGCCAATTCCCGTTCCGGATCGGTCGCCTTGGACGTATCTGCGACGCGCTCATGAACGGGTAGGTCAAACGGCTCTTCTCGCCTCGTCTTTCTTGATCGCAGCACGTCCAGGCAGATGCGTGCCACAACGGTCGTCAGCCAGCCGCCGACATTGTCGATCGTGTCCGCATCAGAACGGCCGAGCCGCAGCCAGGCCTCTTGAACGGCGTCGTCGGCCTCAGCGCGGGAGCCGAGCATACGATAGGCGACGGCGCTGAGATGCGCCCTGTTCGCTTCGAATTCTCCAGCCAGCCAGTTTTTCTTATCCATTGTCACATTCCTCCAGCCTGTTTCGTCAACTCCATGACGAACGAAACCCGGCCGATGTGACAAAGCACAGCCGGCGGCGTCATTTGGGAAAACACCTCAAGGAGACATATGATGCAAGCAAGAATGGGAAATCCAGCCGTCGTCGTCCCTGAAGCGATGCAGGCTCTGCATGCCCTCGGGACAATACCGGCCAAATCAGGTCTTTCGCCAATCCTGTTGGAACTCGTCAATCTGCGCGCCAGCCAGATCAATGGCTGCAGCGTTTGCATCGACGGGCATCCGCGCATTGCCAAGAAGGCGGGCGAGACGGATGAGCGCCTGTTTGCTGTTAGCGCCTGGCGCGACACGCCGTACTTCACGCCGGCCGAACGGGCAGCCCTTGCCTTGACGGAGGCGGTCACTCGCGTCAGCGATCGCGCCGACCCGGTGCCCGATCACATCTGGGACGAAGCCACGCGGCATTTCGACGGCAAGAGCCTGGCGGCCCTCGTCATCGCCATCGCCAACATCAACGTCTGGAACCGACTGAACATCGCCACCCGGCAGATCGCCGGCGAATGGAAGCCGTAAAACGGGATCGGGCCGCCGTCCCGTAGACAGCGGCCCGACAAAACAGCCTTGGGAGGCTTAAGGATCAGATGATGCCACCACCGCCGGCAACCGAAGCCGGACGCTCGGCAGCGACCTTCCTGCGGTAGCCGCTTGCGCGGTAGGTTGCGACCGGATCGATCGCACCGCCAGTACGGCGGCGCGCTTCCGCCAGGATCGGCTCAACGTCAGAACGATAAGCGCGCTTCAGGGCTTCGCTCGCCATCAGCGCGTCGTTTTCGTCCTGATAGCCGGCCAACGCCTTGCGGTCGACAAGCAGAGCCTGCGCATAAGCGCGGCGGATTTCGTTGGCGCTGTTGATCAGGCTTTCGATCGGATCGGTCACATTGTGTGATTGGTCGATCATGTGAGCCGGATTGAAGTCGTTGACGCCACGCTGCTCGGCATCAACCAACTCGTTGAACACCAGGAACAGACGGTATGGTTCGATCGCACCGGCATCGAGGTCGTCGTCGCCATACTTCGAATCGTTGAAGTGGAATCCGCCGAGCTTGCCGAACTGGATCAGGCGGGCAACGATCATTTCGATGTTGGTGTTCGGCGCGTGATGGCCCAGGTCGACCAGGCATTGCGCCTTAGGGCCGAGCGTCTGGGCGATCAGGTAGTTGGTGCCCCAGTCCTGCACGACCGTCGAGTAGAAGGCCGGCTCGTACATCTTGTGCTCGGAAAACAGCTTCCAGCCGTCCGGCAGTGCCTTGTAGATGTCGGCCATCGACGCAAGGTAACGCTCGAAGGCCTTGGTGAAGTTGCTCTGGCCGGGGAAATTGGAGCCGTCCCCAATCCAGACGGTCAGCGCCTTGGAACCGATCGCCTTGCCAATCTCGATACATTCGAGATTGTGCTCGACGGCTTGTGCACGCGTTGCGGCATCAGTGTGGCTGAGCGAACCATACTTGTAGGAATGCGTCTGGCCGGGCGCGTCGGAGAAGGTGTTCGAATTCATCGCGTCGAAACCGAGGCCGAGCGCATCACCCTTTGCCTTCAGTTCCTTGGCATCGGTCTTGTCCCACGGAATGTGGAGGGAGACGTTCGGCGTGGCGCGCGTCAGCTCGTTGATGACGGAGCAGTCGTCCAGCTTGTCAAAGATGCCACGAGGTTCACCACTGCCGGGAAAGCGCGCAAAGCGCGTGCCGCCAGTGCCCACGCCCCAGGACGGAACGGCGACAAAGAACTCGGATACGCGGCGTGTGATGTTTTCAATGTCGATGCCACGGCGCGAAAGATTGGCGCCAAGTGCTTCGTAGTCGGATTTCAGCGCGGACGCGCGCTTGTCGTTTTCTTGCGCAATCAGATCCTGCGCGATCTTGAACTCGGCCATGGTTTCCTCCCGACATATGTGGATAAGAAGCGGCGGGCATGGCGCCCGCCGTAGCAGTTGGACTTAGCGCGGGAAGCTCTGCGCGTTGCCGGCATCGACGTTGATGATGTTGCCGGTCGATTTCGCCGAGAGATCAGACGCCAGGAAGTAGATTGCTTCGGCGATGTCCTCAGGGAAGACATTGAGCTTCAGCATGGAACGCTTGCGGTAATGCTCCTCGAGCTCGTTGATCTCGATCTTTGACGATGCTGCACGCTGTTCGCGCCACTCGCCGCTCCAGATCTTCGATCCGCGAAGAACTGCATCCGGATTGACGGTGTTGACGCGAATGCCAGCTTCTGCGCCTTCGAGCGCCAGGCAACGGGCAAGATGGATCTCGGCCGCCTTGGCCGTGCAATAGGCCGCAGCGTTCGGCGAGGATGCCAGACCGTTCTTGGAAGCGACGAATACGACGTTTCCGCCGAGGCACTGCTTGCGGAAAAGACGGAAGGCTTCGCGCGACACCAGGAAGTAGCCGGTCGCCAGAATGTCGATGTTCTTGTTCCACATCGAAAGCTCGGTGCTTTCGATCGGAGCAGACGAAGCGATACCTGCGTTCGAAACGAGGATATCCACACCACCGAATTCGACGCAGGCTTCCGCAAACGACGAAATCACCGCGTCTTCCTTGGTCACATCAAGCTTGACGCCGCAAACAGCATCCGCGCCGAACTGCTTGGCGAAATCGGCCTTTGTGCTGTCGAGTGCATCCTGGTCGATGTCGGCAAGCACCACGCAAGCACCCTCGCCGATCAGGCGGGCAGCCGTTGCACGACCAATGCCGCCGGCACCGCCAGTGACGAAGGCAACCTTGCCAGCAAGGCTCTTCGGCTTCGGCATGCGCTGGAGCTTGGCTTCTTCGAGTAGCCAGTACTCGATGTCGAATGCTTCCTGCTCGGGCAGACCCTGGTATTCGGAAACGGTCGAAGCACCGCGCATGACATTGATGGCGTTGACGTAGAACTCGCTGGCGATGCGGGCAGTCGCCTTGTCGCGGGCGAACGACAGCATGCCGACGCCGGGAACGAGGAAGATAACCGGGTTCGCGTCGCGCATGGCGGGCGAATTGGCATGCTTGCAGTCGCTGTAGTAGCGGGCATAGTCGGCGCGGTAGTCTTCAAGCGCCTTGTCGAGACCGGCAACGATCGCATCCACGTCAGGCTTTGCCGGGTCGAAATTGACGATCAGCGGGCGGATCTTGGTGCGCAGAAAGTGATCCGGGCAGCTGGTACCGAGCGCGCCTAGCGGCTGCAGGTTCTTGGAGTTGACGAATTCGAGCACGGCGTCCTGGTCGTCGAAGTGACCGAGCTTGCGCTCCGCCTTGCCGATGCGGCCGCGGATTTCGGGCATCAGGCGGGCTGCAATGGCGCGGCGCTCTTCAACCGGCAGGCTCTGCGTAGCGGCGCCACCGAAGATCGTCTTGCCTTCCGTCTTTTCGGCAAACCAGACGATCGCCTTGTTGATGATCTCGAGCGTCAGCTCGTAGCAGGCCTTGGCATCGTTTGCCCAGGTAAAGAGACCGTGGCTTTCAAGCACGACGCCCTTCGAATTCGGGTTCGCCTTGACGAAAGCTTCGAGGTCCAGGCCGAGCTGGAAGCCCGGACGGCGCCATGGCAGCCAGCCGATTTCATCGCCAAAAATCTGTTTCGTCAGTTCCTTGGAGTTCTTCGAGGCAGCGATTGCGATGATTGCATCCGGATGCATGTGGTCGACATGCCTAAAGGGCACGAAACCGTGTAGCGGCGTGTCGATCGAGGCAGCGCGGCTGTTGAGGTTGTAGGTGCAATGCGGCAGGAAGCCGACCATGCGGTCCTCATCCTCGACGCCCTTGTAGATCGCCTTCAGCGAGTCGAGCTTGTCCTGATAGAGCGTCGCAAATCCGTCGAGCTTGATGGTGCCGACGTCGCCACCGGAACCCTTGACCCAGAGAACCTTTACCTTTTCGCCAGTCAGCGGATCGGTTTCCATCACCTTGGCAGAGGTGTTGCCGCCGCCATAGTTGGTGATGCGCTTGTCGGCGCCAAGCAGATTCGAGCGATACAAAAGCTTACCGGGCTCATCGAGGCCTGCCGCGTGTGAATCGTCCCAACGGTTATCAAGAAGCCGGACGGTTGCCGCCATGTCATCCTCCCATGTAAAATTTCTTGGAAGCGCGAACGACCTCAGCGCTCCTTTGCGGTGACGGTATCGCTCATCGAAATGGACATTGTCAATCGAAAACGATCAACTTCGATTATGTTGCAGCGCACTATGAAATTTTATGATCGTTTTTGATTGACACATTCTCACAACTGCGAAATAAGCAAGCTAGGAGGAACCCCATGCACGAACGCGAACGCCATCGCATCATATTGAGCGCCGTTCAGGAAAAGTCGGTCGTCACGATTCAGGATATTTCCGAACTGACCGAGGCTTCCGAGGCGACGATCCGGCGTGACATCGCGGCCCTTCACGTGCAGGGAAAGATCCGGCGTGTGCGCGGTGGCGCCGAAGCCGTGCACCCGCCGCAGCTCGGGAATCTCGCTGGACGCCCCTTTCGGGTTTCGGAATCAGTCAACATCGATAAAAAGCGCTCAATCGCGCGGGCAGCCGTTGATCTGTGCGATCCAGGCGATGCCATCATCATCAATGGCGGGACGACCACGTTCCAGATGGTGCACTTCATGGCGGCCCATCGCATGCAGGTGATGACCAACTCGTTTGCGATCGCCGAGCACCTGGTCAAGCATTCGAAGAATACGGTGACGGTGCCAGGTGGCGTCATCTACCGCGAGCAGAGCCTGATCCTGTCGCCGTTCGACAACGATGCGATCCGCAATTTTTACGCCCGCCGCTTCTTTATCGGTGCGCAGGGCGTCGGCCCGCTCGGCATCATGGAAGCCGACGCGCAAATCATTCAGAGCGAGCAGAAGCTGATGCATCAGGCCGACGAGTTGGTCGTCATGGTCGATTCCAGCAAGTTTCACCGCCGGTCGAGCCTCATTCTGTGCCCGCTCGACCGCGTTTCGACAATTATCACTGACGACGGTGTTCCCGAGGACTCCGTCCGGATGATCGAAGATGCGGGCATCAAGCTCGTCATAGCGAGCACTGTCTCGCAAGCGAAGGAGGATTCCTCGTCGGTCGCGTGAGTGGCGCCGTCAGGATGTAGTCAAGTCTTATCAACGTGGGAGGATGAAAGCATGAAACTTGCAAAGACACTCGCAATCGGCGTGGCGTTTGCCGTCGCCATGATGGCCGGCGCGGCTAGCGCCAAGGACGTCAAGATTGGTCTTGTGGTGAAATCGCTCGGCAACGGCTTCTTTGAGGCTGCGAACAAGGGCGCCCAGGAAGCAGCCAAGGAACTCGGCGGCGTGGAAGTGATCTACACCGGCCCGACTTCGACGACGGCCGAAGGCCAGATCGAAGTCATCAACTCGCTGATCGCTCAGGGTGTTGATGCCATCGCCATCTCCGCCAATGACCCGGATGCAGTTGTTCCGGCCCTGAAGAAGGCCAAGCAGCGCGGCATCAAGGTCATCTCGTGGGATTCCGGCGTCAACAAGGACGGCCGCATCCTGCAACTGAACCCGTCGTCGAACGAACTGATCGGCAAAATGTGCCTGACGCTCGCCAAGGACCACCTCGAAGGCGGCAAGGGTGACTTCGCGATCCTGTCGGCCACGACGACCTCGACGAACCAGAACATCTGGATCGACCAGATGAAGAAGCAGCTCAAGGACTTCCCGGGCCTCAACCTCGTCACCACCGTTTACGGCGACGATCTGTCGGACAAGTCCTATCGCGAAGCCGAAGGCCTGCTGAAGTCGAACCCGAACGTCAAGGTCATCGTCGCTCCGACGACGGTCGGCGTTCTGGCCGCTTCCAAGGTCGTCGAAGACAAAGGCCTTGTCGGCAAGGTCTATGTGACTGGCCTCGGTCTGCCGTCGGAAATGGCTGGCGCGATCAAGTCGGGTGCAACCAAGGAATTCGCCATCTGGAACCCGATCGACCTCGGCTACTCCGCAACGCAAATCGCCTACCATCTCGTAAAGGGAGACGCGACTGGCAAGCCGGGCACCGAAGTCGAAGCCGGCCGCATGGGCAAGATCAAGATCGGCGAGAACGGAGAAGCTGCTATGGCCGACCCGTTCGTCTACAATGCGTCGAACATCGACCAGTTCTCGAAGGTCTTCTGAGCCTGAATTCGCTCAAGAAACAGAACCCGGCGGCTAAAGCCGCCGGGACGTCCCAATTCGACACCGGTAACCGCTGATGAACACCGCCCTTCAACAACCCGTCGCAGGCCTCAAGACCGACGACGCGCCCGCCATTCTGGAAATGCGTGGCATTTCGCAGATTTTCCCCGGCGTGAAGGCGCTCGACAACGTCAGCATCGCGCTCTATCCGGGCAAGGTCACCGCCCTGATCGGCGAAAACGGCGCCGGCAAGTCAACACTCGTCAAGATCCTGACCGGCATCTATCGGCCAAACGAAGGCGAGATCATCGTTAACGGCAAGCCCACGACCTTCGCCAATGCGCAGGCCGCCATCGACGTCGGCGTCACCGCCATCCACCAGGAAACCGTGCTCTTCGATGAGCTGACGGTTGCAGAAAACATCTTCCTCGGCCATGCGCCGCGCACAAGGTTCCGCACGATCGACTGGAAACTGATGAACAGTCGCTCTAAGGAATTGCTGCATTCGCTTGAAAGCAACATCGATCCGACGATCCGCCTTAAGGATCTCTCGATTGCTCAGCGCCATCTCGTCGCCATCGCGCGAGCGCTTTCGATCGAAGCACGCATCGTCATCATGGACGAGCCGACCGCAGCACTATCGCGCAAGGAAATCGATGATCTCTTCCGCATTGTCGAGGGGCTGAAGGCGCAGGGCAAAGCCATCCTCTTCATCAGCCACAAGTTCGACGAACTTTACGAGATTGCCGATAACTTCGTCGTTTTCCGCGATGGTCGTGCTGTTGGCCACGGCCAACTCAAGCAGACGCCGCAAGATGATATCGTCCGGCTCATGGTCGGCCGTGATGTCGAGAATGCATTTCCCAAGGTCGACGTGGCCATCGGCGGCCCGGTGCTCGAAGTCGAGAAATACTGTCACCGGACAGAGTTTCGCGATATCTCGTTCACCCTTCGCAAGGGTGAGATCCTCGGTGTCTACGGGTTGATCGGTGCGGGTCGTTCCGAGCTCTGCCAGTCCCTCTTCGGTATCACCAAGCCTGCATCCGGCACGCTGAAGCTTGAGGGGCAGTCGCTTTCAGTCCATTCCCCGCTTGATGCTATCCGAGCCGGCATCGTTTATGTGCCGGAGGAGCGTGGCCGCCACGGCTTGGCCCTGCCAATGCCGATCTACCAGAACATGACCCTGCCATCACTCACGCGTACATCGCGCAAGGGCTTTCTGAAGGCGGCCAATGAATTTGCGCTCGCCCGCAAATATGCCGAACGCCTGGATCTGCGCGCTGCAGCACTCTCCGTTCCTGTCGGAACGCTATCTGGCGGTAATCAGCAGAAGGTCGTGATCGGTAAATGGCTGGCGACATTGCCCAAGGTGATCATCCTCGATGAACCGACGAAGGGCATCGACATCGGTTCGAAGGCTGCTGTGCACGGTTTTATCAGCGAGCTTGCCGCCGAGGGCCTATCGATCATTATGATCTCGTCGGAACTGCCGGAGATCATCGGAATGTCCGACCGCGTCCTCGTGATGAAGGAAGGCCTGATGGCCGGTCTCTTCGAACGCAAGGATCTGACGCCGGAAACGCTGGTTCGCGCCGCGACCGGTAATGCTTGAGGTAATCGGAATGTCCAGACTCCTAAAAAAGCGCGAAACGCTGCTCTTCGTCATTATCGCGGTCATGGTCGCGATCTTCTCTGCAAGAGCCCAGGATTTCGCAACGCCTGGCAACCTCGCCGCAATCTTCAATGACACGTCCATCCTTATCATCCTTGCGCTCGCGCAGATGACAGTCATTCTCACCAAGTCGATCGACTTGTCGGTTGCTGCAAACCTTGCCTTCACGGGCATGGCGATCGCGATGATGAATGCCGCCTATCCCGACCTGCCCCTCATCGTGCTCATCCTCGCGGCGATCCTGATCGGCGCCTTTCTCGGTGCGATCAATGGCTTCCTCGTCTGGGCACTGGAAATTCCGCCGATCGTCGTCACGCTCGGTACGCTCACCATCTATCGCGGCATGGCTTTCGTGCTGTCTGGCGGCGAATGGGTCAACGCGCACCAGATGACGCCGACGTTCCTCAACGTTCCGCGCACTGTCGTCCTTGGCATGCCGGTTCTCAGCTGGGCTGCGATCGTCATTGTCGCCCTGATCTACATGCTGCTGAAATACAGCCAGTTCGGCCGTTCCACCTATGCTGCGGGGGGCAATCCGACGGCCGCGGTCTACGCCGGCATTGATGTCGGCTGGACGAAGTTCCTCGCCTTCGTTCTGTCAGGCGCGCTTGCCGGCCTTGCAAGCTATCTCTGGGTGTCGCGCTACGCCGTCGCCTATGTCGATATCGCCAGCGGCTTCGAACTCGACAGCGTTGCGGCCTGCGTCATCGGCGGCATATCGATTGCCGGCGGCGTCGGCTCGGTCATCGGCACTGTGCTTGGAGCTCTGTTCCTCGGCGTCATCAAGAACGCACTTCCCGTCATCGGCATCTCACCGTTCACGCAAATGGCGATTTCGGGCACCGTCATCATTCTCGCCGTCGTCTTCAACGCAAGGCGCGAGCGCAATCGCGGTCGCATCATTCTGCGCGACAAGGCCGCAGCAGAGATCCCCGCAGAGGTGGCAGCATGAGCACCGTCGTTTCCACCCCGAGCGAAAAGCGCGTCATCCCCGATCGCCTCGGCACGCCGTTCAAGCGCATCATGTCGAGCTGGGAGGTTCTGCTCTTCGGGGTCGCCGTCCTGATCTTCATCTTTAACTCTCTGGCATCCCCCTACTTCCTGGACGCCTGGAACCTGTCGGACGCGACCTTCAACTTCACGGAAAAGGCGATGATCGCCTTTGCCATGGCGCTGCTCGTCATTGCCGGCGAGATCGACCTTTCGGTTGCCGCCATTATTGCGCTAGCCTCGACAGCCATGGGAGCGGCAGCGCAAGTTGGCGTCGGAGCACCCGGCTTGGTCCTCATCGGCATTGGCGTCGGCCTGCTGTGCGGCATGTTCAACGGCTTTCTCGTCTCCGTCATGAAGCTACCGTCGATCGTCGTCACGATCGGCACGATGAGCCTGTTCCGCGGTATTTCCTATATCGTCCTCGGCGACCAGGCCTATGGCGGTTATCCGGAGGATTTCGCCTTCTTCGGCCAGGGTTACGTCTTCTGGGTCTTCTCCTTCGAACTCGTGCTCTTCATTGTGCTGGCAATCGCCTTTGCGATCCTGCTGCATGCCACGAATTTCGGCCGCCAGGTCTATACGATCGGCAATAACGACTTCGCCGCCCGCTTCTCGGGCATTCCGGTCGAGCGCGTGAAATTCATTCTCTTCATCCTGACCGGCGTCATGAGCGGCGTTGCCGCCGTCTGCCTGACCTCGCGGCTTGGTTCTACCCGTCCCTCGATTGCCCAGGGATGGGAACTCGAAGTCGTCACCATGGTCGTACTGGGGGGTGTCTCGATCCTCGGCGGCTCGGGCAAGATCGGTGGCGTCGTCATCGCCGCCTTCGTCATGGGCCTCGTCACCTTCGGGCTCGGCTTGTTGAATGTCCCTGGCATCGTCATGTCGATCTTCATCGGCCTGCTTTTGATCATCACCATCGCGATCCCGATCGTCGCCCGCCGCCTCAAAGCCATGAGCTCCAAATGACGCTGGAAAAACACGCCTTCAAGATGACGCTCAACCCCGGCATGGAAGCCGAGTACCGGAAGCGGCACGACGAAATCTGGCCGGAACTGATCGATCTGCTGCACCAGTCCGGCGCCAGCGATTACTCGATCCATCTCGACCGCGAAACGAACACCCTGTTCGGCGTTCTGACACGTCGCGCCGATCATACGATGGCAAGCCTGCCCGAGCATCCCGTGATGAAGAAGTGGTGGGCGCACATGGCTGATATCATGGCAACCAACCCGGACAATTCTCCCGTCCAGAGCGACCTCGTCACTGTCTTCCATATGCCATGACATCGAACGACAGCCGCATCGCCGTTCTCGATATCGGCAAGACCAATGCCAAAGTGGTTGTCCTGGACAGCGCGACGGGCGCGGAGGTCGCAGAGGCGAGGACCCCGAACACGGTCCTCAGTGACGGTCTCTATCCGCACTACGATATCGACAAGCTCTGGTCCTTCACGTTGGATGCCCTTCGCTCCTTCGCCAAGGAGCCTGGTTTCGACGCCATCTCGATCACCACCCATGGAGCGTCGGCTGCGCTTCTCGACAAGGCCGGCAATTTGGCCATGCCGGTGCTCGATTACGAGCACGAATATCCCGCCGATATTCGCGATGCCTATGCGCGGCTGCGCCCCCCCTTCGAGGAAACCTTTTCGCCGCACCAAACCATGGGCCTGAATATCGGCGCACAGCTGCATTACCAGAAGACCGCCTTGCCCGATGACTTTGCCAAGGTGGTAACGATCCTCACCTATCCGCAATACTGGACAGCGCGGCTGACCGGCATTGTGTCTAACGAGGTAACCTCACTCGGCTGCCATACCGATCTCTGGAACCCGCGTGAGGGCCGCTATTCCTCGCTGGTCGACGCGCTTGGCGTCCGCGATCTCATGGCGCCGATCCGCTCTGCCTTCGATCCGCTCGGGCCGGTTCTGCCTGATATTGCCGAAGCGATCGGCCTCACCCGCGAGATCCCTGTCTATTGTGGCATTCACGATTCCAACGCGTCACTTCTGCCGCATCTAATTGATCGAGCAGCACCGTTCGCAGTTGTCTCGACAGGCACATGGGTGATCAGTTTCGGTGTCGGCGGAGATCTCGATCACCTCGATCCCAAGCGCGACACACTTGCCAATGTCGATGCCTATGGCCGAGCTGTTCCCTCCTCCCGGTTCATGGGCGGACGCGAATTTGAAACGATCTCAGGCGAGATCGGACATGTTGACAAGGAAGAGGTTGCCTCGGCAATCGGGCAGGTCATCGTGAAAGGTCTGATGCTGCTTCCGAACGTTGTACCCGGCTCCGGACCGTTCCCGGGCAAAAGCGCACGCTGGGTCAACGCGCAGAGCGCGACCGGCGAAGAGCGGTATGCCGCGCTGTGCCTCTATCTCGCATTGATGAACCAGGCCTGCCTCGATCTGATTGGCGCGCAAGGCCCGGTTATCGTCGAAGGACCTTTTGCACTCAACGATTTCTATCTGATGCTGCTTGCCGCACTCACCAATCGCGATGTCATCGCCATCCCCGGATCGACCGGTACGAGCCAGGGTGCCGCGCTTTTGACCGGCATCAAGCCGCCTGCCGGCGGCGAGCGGCGTATTGCGCCGAGCGCCATACCCGGGCTCGGCGCCTACCGCCAGGCTTGGCACGCAGCGGTGGCATAACAGTCTTTCCATCGCGACCCCTCGCTCCATCTTAGCGTTAGCTATAGGCTCGCGACTCAAAGAAAAATGGAGGAGACCTTATGGCAGCTTCAGCCGCCGCACCCTTTGATCCGCGTACACTTGCAGCAAAACTACACGGCCTGCGCCGTTCACAAAGCCAGGCGCCGACGGCGGAATTTGCGCTGCCTGCCGATCTCAGGCACGCAATGGACGCGCAGAATTTTCTTGTCGCCGATGAGGCTATCGAAAGCAATGCCTGGAAAGTGACCGTCTCGCCCGATGGGCAGGCCGTGACCGCGCCACTGCATCCCTATGTGCAAGCCGACTCTGGAGCGCGGATTCCCTGGCAGCGAGGCACAAAGTTCGAGGCAGAGATCGCTGTGCGCCTCGGTCGCGACCTGCCGATCCGCCGCGAGGGCAGCTACAGCCGCGCCGACATCGTCGATACGATCGACGCTGTTCATCTCGGCGCGGAACTTCTGGCGAGCGCGGTCGAGGAGAGCGGCAAGATCTCGTTCCTGCTATTCCTGGCCGATCGGCTTGGAAATAGCGGCTATGTGCTCGGTCCTAGGGTGGAAAAGTCGGCCATCGATGGGGCAAGCGGCACGCCGCTCAAGATAACGTTCAACGGCCAGCCTATCTTTGACGCGCCAGCTCAACATCCGAAGGGTGACGTGCTGACATGGCTTTTGGACTACGCCAACGATGGCCTGCGGCGGAACACGTCGCTCAAGGCCGGGGCGCTCATCACAACGGGCACGCTGTGCGGCGCGATCGAACTCGTCACGCCTGGGGATATTGAAATTGCTTTTGGCGATACTGCTTTTCTCCGCTTCGCCCTCGTCTGAGCGGCTAGAGGACCGTTTCGACCTCGTCTAACCGCCACCTCGTGGCGCGCGGCGTTAGAGCCGCGCCCCATGGCCAGCGCTTGGCATCGAAATCGACAATACGTGCCACCGCTTGTGCAGATGATCATCATCGAAAGGATAGCATCGATGGCTGCCTCCACAGAACGAGAAGATCTCGAGGCCAGAATTGCCGAAGTCAGCGAGCACATCAGGACCCTCATCGAGCAGGCTCCCGGTGTCAGCGGCGCGTCGGATGACGACTTAATTCAGGAGCGCCTTGAAGAGCAGCAGGCACTATACAAGCAGTTGCTCGAGCAGCGGGACGCGCTCGACAACGCATCGTGATGTGGCCTGAACCGGTGCCATCTACTAGGTGCCCCTGGCATTGATGCAATATTTGGCCGTCGCTTAACCCGGAAGCCAGCGTAGCCATAGTACCTGCCGCCGCCAGCCACCAGACGCCAGTCGGAGTCATATACTTACAGACGGGTTGTCATTTCCGGGCGTAGCACAAGACCGATTTTTCATTCATCGACTACGCTTCCTTGTAGGCGTCGCTCGAACTCTCGGGCATTGGCCCGCAAGCTGAACGCTTATGATAAGCCAGGACCCACGGTTGGAAAAGCGCGGTTCTGCGGCGTGATCGTCAATATGCCTTGGTCGGGCTATTAGGACTTCGAAGCCGCAACTTCCAGGACGTCACGGCTAGAAGCTCAAAACGGCTCGTCTGCGTTGGTGTAGTTGGCCGACAATGCTTGTTATCGACGCTTGCGTGTTATGTCCGTTTAAGGTATAAATATTCACGACTATACCTTTAAAGTGTTTATTACGATGGATTTGGCTCAGACTGTGCGGGAGCTGCGTAAATCGAAAAAGATGTCTCAGGCATCCTTGGCCGATCTTGCGGGTACAAAGCAAGCTACGATTTCTGGCATCGAAACCGGTACCGCCAACGTCGAGCTAGCAACCCTGCGCTCTGTCTGCGCAGCCCTCGATGCTGAGATCGTCATAATCCCGCGAAGGGTCATCGGCTCGGTGCGCAACGTGGTGCAACAACACCTGCATCGCGATCATCAGCAGGTTCCGGAGCCAGTGAAGAGCGTCCGGGACGAACTGTTCATCCCCGACGCCAATGATGATGGTGATGACGATGATCACGGGCCGAATGCATGAGCAAATTTGACCTCCTTGGCGTTTATCTGGCCGCTGGTGCGCACGAGGTGCGCGTCGGCTCACTCGTGCGCGACGAGAGTGGCATCGTGCGCTTCGATATCGACGAAGCCTATATCGAACTGGGGCAGTATAGGCCGATCCTCAGTTCGTCCCTCCTCCGCTACGGAGACGAAGATCAGACGGTCGCGTTGCTGCGCGATGGCTCAATGCGCAAACCTGGCAGGGACATTCATCCCTGGTTCGCCAACCTGCTTCCAGAAGGCGCGTTGAAGGACCTGGTACTGCGCGGCATGCCGACCGGCTCGACCACCGATTTCGACGTTCTCCGTTGGTTGGGTGGCGACCTCCCGGGCGCGGTCCTTGTACGAGGTGAGGAAGCCAACCCATTGCCCGTAACCTTGCCTACCGAGCCATCGACGACGTCCTCTGGAATTCGCTTTTCTCTAGCTGGTGTGCAGCTCAAGATGTCAATGCAGAAGCAGGACCAACGCCTGACGATTCCGGCCATTGGTGGAATAGGTGACCTCATTGCCAAGCTGCCGAGCGAGCGGTACCGGAGCCTGCCGGAAGTCGAGTATTCGTCTATGATGCTGGCCAAGGCTGTCGGTGTAGAGGTACCGGACTTCGAGCTGGTTTCGATCTCCGATCTGGTGGGCGTCGAGGCGGGTCTGCTGAAAGGCGGCGACCTGGCGCTGGCGGTAAAGCGCTTCGACCGGCAGGAGGGTGGAAGGCGCGTCCATATGGAGGACTTCCTGCAGGTGTTGGGTGACCAGCCAGACCGCAAATATTCGGCAGCGAACGAAGAGACGATCATGGCCATCGCCACCCGATTGGGCGGCGGGACACAGGCATTTTTGCAATCGGTCCGTCGCGTCGCAGCCAACATTCTGATGGGCAACACCGATGCGCATACCAAGAACTGGTCGCTGTGGTACCCGACGCCATCCGAAGGCCAGTTAAGTCCTGCCTACGATATCGTCGCGAGCGTCGTTTACGACCCGTCGGACAAAATGGCGTTGCGGTTTCGCGGCACGCACGACAGCCACATCATCACCAGTCAGCGCTTCCAGAGAGCGGCGTCGCTGTGCGGTGTACCTGAGAAAAGGGCAACGAAAGAAGTCAGGCACGTCGTGGAGCAAGCCGCAGATGAGTGGCGAAATCTCTTGCAGGACATGCCGATGCCGGAAGACTATGCCAAGACGTTGATCGCAAGGGCCCAAACGCTGGCACTGACCAAAGAATTCGAAAGCGAGTGTTCTAAGCGAACCTGAGCACCCTATACCTCATAGAGAATATGATGATCTGATTATACCATATAGGGTCTATTTTTCAGGTGACCCTGTCACCCGACACAAAGCCAGCGACTGGCAATGGCCGCTGACATTTAGATCTACTTCTGCGATCCTCGATCACCCTGGCAGCGCGATTCGAATGAAAACACCAAAATCGGTTGCTGCGCCAATATCTCCCACGTAGACAGGGTGCTGAGATTCCGGGCCGTGGAGAAAATGGCCATCGTCCATGCCGAAATCTTGCATCGAAAGAGATACCGCCACGCGCGATGCGAACGCCTCGAACACCGTTTGCCCCTTTGACGCTGCAGGATGGTTCCAGGAACATTAAAGTCCCAGTTATTGGAACCAATGGGTCCCAGGCTCGTAGCTTCTCGCGTCCCTTTGCCGCCCCAGGATCCGATCTTGTGTCCCGATGCGGCTAGATGCCGACTAGCCGTGAGGCCATCCCGCCCCAGCCGTCTCGACCTCGACGGACAAGACCTGGCCAGTTCCGCCCATCTGGTCCATCTTGTCCATCCCGAACCATTTGGCGGCAGTTACGTATAGGGTGGTTCGATCAGGTCCGCCCAGCATGCAGGCGAATGCGCCGCGATCGAGCTTCACTTCATCGAGTAGCTCCCCTCCTTCACGAACCCTGCGGCAGCAGGCATTGGGTACGTCGGCGTACCAGATCGCGCCTTCAGTGTCGAAACATATACCATCGGGCGGCCCGACAAGATCGGCCCAAACCCTTCGATTCGAGAGTTTCCCGTCGGCGGCGACGTCAAACGATGTCAGCCGTTTCGCCCAGCTTTCGGCGCAAACCAGTGTGCGGCCGTCCGGGCGAACGGCGGTCCTAAACCGCCAAGGCCCGTTTTGGCGTAGCTTCCCTTGGCAAGTCGCCTGCATTGACGTATTTCCACAGCGCGACGAGCCGCTTGCGAGCGAGCGCGACAATCGTCGTCTTCTTGAAGCGACCGCTGTTCCGCTTGACCCGGTCCCTCCTGTGTCTGTCGGACGGCACGAGCACGGTTTGGCGCAGCATTTGGCGCTACGGCAATTCTGAGGTGGCTCGAGTGAGATCGTAATGGCCCCGAGCAGGCTAGCGTTAGCGCCATTTATAGGGTCCGACACATTGGAGACGGGGTCCATAGTAGGGCTGGAAAGTATTGTCGAATGCTCTGTACGTACGATAGCGCGCAAAGCACCAACTCACATGGCTCCCACCCTCATAGGCGACCGACGGTTCATATTCGTGGTACGGCCTATAATAGCCATACGGCCGATGCTGATATCTGTAAGAGGAGCCGTAATATGTTGCAAGGTACGGACCGTAGTGCGGCTGTGTTAATGCGCCGCCGACGCTCGCAACGTAACCGCCGTAGGGGCCGCTGTCTCCATGACGCCATTGTACGGATTCTACCTGCTGCGGTGGTTTGATCCCGGGTGGGCTGATTGCCGGAAACGCCTGGGCTGGCATATTGAAGAGAGCGCTTGTGATCAGGCCAAGCGCTACCGGGACCAGCTTACCCATGACTGAGCTTCCTTTTGTCTCCAGGTGGGAAATATCCGGATTATGAAGCAAATGCCACAAGGTAGAAACCGCTTATCGCCTCGGCCAAGGCAATATTCCTTGGCGCAAGCCTCTACCCTCCTTCTATCATCACGGTGCAATCAACCGCCATCGGACAACGGGGATACTCCGAAGCTCGTTGCTGGTGAAGGCCGAACGTAATACCGCATGCAAAAGCGGATCATCAGACGTGCTCGCCGCAGAGCCCAGCCAGGAACTTATTACGTACGCGTTCTTGGCCAACACTGAGATGGGCTGGTGTTGATCTGCCGAGAGCGCAATCTCCCCAGCGAAGCGTTCTCGAAACCATTCGAACTCCTCCGCCATATCTTGCACTCTGGTTCCATTTGCCGCGCGTCTTGTCGGAACCGGCTCTTCGTGTGAAACGCATCGAGGGCAAGAAACTTCGCCGAGCACAGTACGGCCTCAATCCCTGCTTCTACGCTCGCATGCAAACCCTCATAGAATGGTGTGCTTCCGAACATCGCAGCGATATTCACCTCATTTCGCTTCGCCAACGGAACATACTGCATAGTATGGGCCAAACGGCTATTCGATCGCCGTAGTCGTCATCATCATTGCCGTGAACGTCAAGAGACGAGACTAATTAATACGCATCCTCATTGATCAGAACGCATTTGCCCAGTCTCTGCGCCCGATGGACATGATGCGCCAAGGCTGGGTTTCGAGTTTGCGCCAGGCATCGCAGCAATGGTCGACGATATTGTCGTAGGATTTGAAGATGCGGTTCGACAGCCAGTTCTCGCGCATGAAGAGCCAGAGATTTTCGGCGGGGTTAAGCTCCGGCGATTTAGGCGGGAGGGGCAGGATCGTGATGTTGTCCGGCACGACGAGATTGTTGGACATGTGCCATCCCGCTTGGTCCATGACGAGGATGGCATGCGCGTCATCGGCAACATGATGGGATATTTCTGGAAGATGTTGGTTCATGGCGTAAGTATCACACCAGGGCATCACGAGAGCGGCAGCCTTGCCGAGCTTGGGGCAGATGGCACCGAAGATATAGGCTGAGCGTGTGCGCTGATCATGCGGCGCGGACGGCCTTGAGCCCCGCTTTGCCCAGCGGCGGGTGATCTTGTTCTTTTGACCGATCCGAGCCTCGTCCTGAAACCAGATTTCTATTCGCTTGCCTTGAGCGGCGCCCCGTTTGCGATCTCTGCCACTGCGGCGGGGAAGTTTTTTTAAACGCCTCACTCGCTTGAGGGTCCTGCGCATGATGTTTCGGTCGCGCTGCCAGCTTGCGGTAGCCCATGGCACGCACCTCCCGGCTCAGCGTCTGTTCGCTCACCGACACACGAAACGCCTCCCAGAGCCACTGGGCCAGATCACACAGACGCCAGCGCACGACAGCGTCGAGATAGGGCGTCGGTCCCTGTTCGATGGCCCTTGCCAGCGCCGTCCGCTGCGCATCGTTCAAGCGTGACTTGGGTCCGGGAGCCTTGCCATCGATCAGCCCGTCGGGGCCATTCGCATTGAACCGCAAGACCCAGTCACGCACGATCTGAAGGGTGACATTGCCAAGACGCGCTGCATCCGAGCGCGAGCCTCCGCCATAGATCAAGGCAAGCGCCAAAAGACGACGCGCCTGCGCCGCATGCTTGCTCTTGCGGGCCAGACGCCGAAGACCTTCCGCGTCAAAATCCGCCCGTAATGAAATCGCTGCTCCCATCGCGAACCTCCCGTTTGCAACAGTGATTCTGATTCATCGTCATTTGGGAAGCTCAAGTGTCTCACTCAGCAAGAGGGCGTATTAATCCCTGTCAGCTTGCCGGATTGCGCGCGGTGACGATCCACGCCGCGCCGTCGATCATCACCGACCGCTCACCGGGGCAGCCCGCGAAGGCGGCACGAACCGCGGCCGAGGCGCGGGCCCGGATGTCGTCGGGCTGATCAGCGAGAGCGCGCGACAGCGGGCCGACCTCGAGTGTCATGTTCATTGCGTCGTCGAGAGCCGCATCCCGCGTCTCCCCCTTGCCGAATGGGATGGCGGTATCGAAGGGCGCGATAGCGACACCGGTGAAGCCAGCCCCCGTTAGAATACGGGCCACTCGCCCTTTGTCGCCAAACGAGAACGGGCCGGGCGCTTCGGGATCGGGCGGCGCCGTCGGCGGGACGATGCCCTTGATCGCGCCCATCGGCAAGCGCACCCAATCGTTCTCGGCCATGCTGCGCCAGCAAACGAAAGCAACCCGACCGCCCGGCCGGACCGCAAGGCGCATATGAGCGAACGCCGCCGTAGGATCGTCAAAGAACATCACTCCAAAGCGCGAGAACAGGATGTCGAACGCGCCCTCGGGCAACTCGGTGCTGCTGGCGTCGGCCACCTGGAACAGGGCCGGCGTATCCTGCGGCGCTAGCGCGCGCGCTCTGCCGATCAGCGGTTCGGATATGTCCACGCCTAGCACATGGCCCCCCGCGCCAACGCGGGCGGCCAGATCCAGACTAGACGTCCCCGCGCCGCAGCCGACGTCCAGCACGCGTTCGCCCGTGACGGGCGCGGCGGCTTCGATCGCGGCCTGGCCGAACACCGCCATCATGGCATCGAGCCGGGCCTGGTAAGCGACCCAGCGCTCCCCGCTTTGGCCATTCCAGTCGGCTACCTGATAAGCATTTTTCTCTGCCATGCCATATCCTTGTTCTGATCCGTTCTTAACCAGGCTGTCCGCCCGCGTGGTCGTTGCCACCGTGCGCGGCGATGAACATGGCGACAGCCGACCGGCAATAGGATTCGATTTCGTTGTCGTCCTCTGCTCTCGCCTGATCGAAGCGTGCGATAATCAGGAGATCGGATCCTTTGATAAGCGCGGCAAACAAGCGGGCGGACCGGAGAGGATCGGGCACGTTCAGAGCCCCCTTCGCGTGCAACTGACGCAACAGGGCCTCGATTTGGGCGATGATGTGGGCAGGGCCGGCTTCGTAATGGAGCTTGCTCAACGACTTTTGGTTCGGCGTGTCGGCCATGACCATGGCTTCGACATTGCGGACGTCCGGGCGCGACAGCGTGCGAAGCAGCGACGATCCCACCGCCATGAGCTGATCTTCGGCCGAGCCGTCGACGCCTTTAAAGAGGGCCTGTGGTATTAACTGCTGGCAGCGGGCCGCAAAGGCCGCGCCGAACAGCGCCTCTTTGTTCTCGAAGTGCTTGTAGATGCTGAGCTTCGATATCTTCGCTCGCTGGGCGACCTTGTCCAATGTCGTCGCTTGAAAACCCAATTCCACAAAGAGTTCGCACGCGGCGTCGACTATCGTTTGGCCGAGCGCCTCGTTGGCGGGCCGGCCGCGCCGGGCCTGGCTATTTTCGGTCACGACAAATCCAGTCCTTGACAGTATCCTAATTCTTGACTTACGATACCATATAGTATCTTAAAGGTGCAAGCCAATGCGTAGGTGTCCTCCAAATCAAGTTTCCCCGGGCCGCCCGGCGATATCGAATGCGACATTGTCCGGCCGGCCAAAACAGTGATGGGCGACTCTCTCGTCGATGCCGACGCCCTGCTCGCTACCCGTCTCGAGCGCGTATTGCTGGACGATATTTCGCGCCGGGCCCAGCCCAACCCCCTCCATCCACAACACGGAGCCTATCACCATGGATGACGTCATCATCATCGGCGGCAGCTTTGCCGGTCTCGCCGGCGCCCTGCAGCTCGGCCGTGCTCGCCGCAAGGTCACCGTTCTCGATACCGGCCTGCCGCGCAATCGCTTCGCCGGCCACTCGCATGGTCTGCTCGGCCACGATCACAAGCCACCGCTGGACATCCTGGCCGAGGCGCGGCAGCAGCTGGCGCGTTATCCCACGATCAGGCTGGTCAGTGCCCGGGCCGACAGCGTCTCCGGCGCCATCGACGATTTCTCCGTCCTCACTGGCGATGGCGAAAGCCTTGGGGCGCGCCGCCTGATCCTGAGCTATGGCGTCGCCGACCAGATGCCTGATGTTCCGGGCTTTGCCGAAAATTGGGGTACGTCCATCGTGCCCTGCCCCTACTGCGACGGCTTTGAAGTCGCCGGCCAGCATTGGGGCCTCGTCTGGTCCGGCCCGCAGTCGCACAATTATGTCAGGCTGTACCATGATTGGACCGACACGTTAACGGTCTTCGCAGATGGTCACGACATTCCACCCGATATCCGGGCCGATCTGGCGCGCCGCAACATACCTGTCGTCGACGGCCGGATCATCGAGATCGCTCATAACGGGGGCCATACCGCCACCGTCTATCTCGATACCCACCGCAATGTCGCGGTCGACATCCTGTTCGCCCATCCGCGCAACAAGCCGTCCGCAAGCCTGCATGAATCACTGGGTCTCGCCACGGTGGATACGCCCTTGGGCATCGCCCTCAAGGTCGACGAGCGCCGCGAAACCAGCATGCCCGGCATCTACGCCGCCGGCGACCTCGCCAACCCCCTCATGGCCTCGGTCACCCTGGCAACATCGCACGGCGCGACGGCGGGTATCTCCGCCCAGCAGTCGATGCTGGTTTGAGCACAGGTTCCCTTCTCCGGTTGCCGCGGGCTATCGGATTCTGAAGGTTGCGGGGCCGGTGTCATCGAAAACCGACTGGTCGGCTGCCCCCGCAGTTCACCCGGCGCCTGAGGAGACGCACATGTCCAAAGCCACAGACACCGAAGCCGGCATCAGCATCTCTCGTCCGACCGCTCTTGGAAAAGGCTGACACACATGGAGTTCGAACACGTCACCTTCGACCTGCCACACGGCACCTTTCACGCGCCGCAGGGTGGCTTTCAACTGCCGGGAAGCGGCTGGATGGTCACCGCTCGCGATCTCGCCCTCATCGACCGCCTCTGGCGTCAGTGGTCGCCCGGCCTCTCGCTCGATCCTGCTCTCCACGCGGAGCTACACGAGCACCTGCGGGCGAGCATGCCCGCGCCTCTAAAGTACTACCGGGCGATGCTGCGACCCGGCATGCTTGGGGCGACGCGCCGCCTGTCTCAGCCGATCGCGGTGCCCCTGCTGCAGCTTCACGGTGCCGACGACGGCTGCATCCTCCCCCCGCAGGTCGACGTCTTCCTCGCCGGAAGTCGCTCGCCCATTTTGGCTGTCGCTTTGCCGAGCCGCCTCCAGAGCAGGGCGACGAGATTATTGCCCCTATTATCGAGGCCAGCCTGCAGTTGAGTGTTGCCGAGGCGAGCGACCTTGACAACACCGAGGCTCGGAAACAACCCGCCTGCCCTATGCGTCCACGAAATCAGTGCTGCGTGTGATGGTCTCCCATGCGTCGATCTCCTCGGCGACGTGATCGATTTTGCTTCGCGCGCGCCGGAGAGCATCGCTTCCCAGTAGGAGATGGAGCGGAGCCTTATCGGAGTCCGCGAGAGCCAGGATTGCCCGCGCGGCGAGAACCGGATCGCCGGCCTGTCGGCCATGGGCAGCGTCAAAGGCTGCTGAACTCTTCCCGACCGTTTCCGCGTACGGTTCACCGGCGGCATCGCTCTTTCGGATTGAGTGGCCCGATAGGAAATCCGTGCGGAATGCACCCGGGGCGACCGCTGTGACTTTGATACCGAAAGGCGCGACCTCCAGCGCAAGGGCCGCCGACATCCCTTCTAGGGCAGCTTTGGCGGCAGAATACATGGCGGTTCCGACGCCAGGGGCGCGGCCTGCGATAGAGGTGACATTGACGATATGACCACGTCCCTGCGCTCGCAAGTGCGGTAGGGCTGCCTTGATAATGCGGAATGGCCCGAAGACGTCGACCGCAAAAAGCCTTGCGACATCCTCGTTGGCTGCCATCTCGAGCGCGCCGAGTAGGCCATAGCCCGCGTTGTTGACGATAACGTCAATCTGTCCCGCGATCTCAAACGCCCGACGTGTGACAGCCTCCGCGGCCTCGCCGTCGCTAAGGTCGGCCGAAAGAACGTGCAACCGACCCAGACCGTGTTCTATGGGCAGGTCGGTCCCGCGGACCGTGCCAATGACAGTATCGCCCCTTGCTAGCCCTGCCTCGGCCAGTGCTTTCCCAAGGCCGCGTGAAATGCCGGTGATGAACCAAGTGGTCATGAAATGCTCCTTCGCTTTCGACAAGAAGGAACTTGCCACATCGCCTGGCGCTGTATAATCCGCAGGAAAGTGAATGTCCTTGTTAGGCAAACTTAACAATGCAAGACATGTTGGTGGACAAGCTTCCGGCGGGCAACGACTACAATCAAATGCGCGCCTTCATCGCCGTTGCCGAATACCTGAGCTTCAGCCGCGCCGCAGAGGTGCTCGGTGTGTCGCCATCGGCACTTAGCCAGATGATCCGCAGCTTTGAGGAACGGGTGGGAATGAGGCTCCTCCACCGAACGACCAGGAACGTATCACTGACGGAGGTTGGCGAGAACCTGTTCCGACGCGTTCGACCCGCGGCGTTCGAGTTGGGTGAAGCCCTGGCACAGACAAGAATTGCTGGCGAGCGACCGGCGGGCACTGTCCGCGTGCACACGTTCCGCTCGGCGGCGCAGAAGCATATCGAACCAATCCTCACGAGCTTTGCCGAACGCTATCCCGACATCGTGCTCGACATCACGATCGATGATGAGACGGTTGACATCGTCGCTCGAGGCTATGATGTCGGGCTAAGGATCGGCGAGGTCATTGAACGAGATATGGTCGCTGTCCGTCTGGGACCTGAGTTACGCCAACTGGCTATCGCGACACCTGACTACTTCCGCCGGCATGGTCGTCCCGAGCATCCGCGTGATCTTGTCCACCACCGATGCGTACGGTGGCGCTGGCCTGGACATCAGGCGCCTTATGCCTGGGAATTCTTCGAGAACGACGCATGGTTCAGCGTCGCCGTCAACGGTCCCCTGATCGTGAGCGACAAGGAAACGGCGGTGAATGCTGCTCTTCAAGGGATGGGAATAGGATTTGCGGTCGAGGACACGGTAGCCGATTATCTTGCGCAGGGACGCTTGATCAGTTGCCTCGAAGCTTGGTCCGCGCCGTTCCCGGGTTGGTTTGTCTGCTACCCGCAGCAGCGGCAGATGGCTCCTGCGCTGCGAGCGTTCATTGATGCCGTCAGGTCTGGGCTGTCCGTTCCCATTGCTGAGCTTTCAGGAGGAGCAAATGTTGTCGGCTGAACAGAAGGACGAGTTGGTCCGCCTCTTCGACGCGCAACTCCCATCAAGTGAAGGCGATGCAGACGCATATCTGGAAGTCGATAGCTTCCGAATGTTCGCCGCTACGGAAAAAGGCGACCTGCTCGCCCGCCTTGCCCTCTCTAGCAGCGAGACGATGGATCTGGCGATCAATCCTCTCTGTGCTGTGCGCCTTGCGGCGACGATCCTCGATCTCGTTGGCAGGTCGGGTGACTTCGTGGTCGATCTCGCCCTTTATGATGCCCAGACCGGCGAGCAAATGGTACGGCTACGCCCTTGAGTGGAGGCGTAAGTTCACGCATCCAATATACTGTTGCCCTGCCACGATCCGCTCGATGTCAACCCGCCCGCTGTGCTCATTGCAAGGCAGCCGGACGACGTCTGAGGCTGACGTGCCCCCGCAGAGACGACAGCCGTCGGCTCAGTAAGATATCTGCGCCACGATGGGGCAATGATCGGAAATGGCGAGCTTTTGATCGCTACCATCAGGTTTGGTTCCCGCTATGCTGCTACCGAGATCGCTGATGCTTAAATGCTTGGCACCTTGTGAATTTTTGACCCCGCGCCCGACAAGGATGTGATCAAGGCCAACCGGGTTGCCGCAACCAAGATATCCTGGCGCGCTGAGCAAAGCGCGCTCTTCGCGGTCCAACGGACGGCTTTCGCTAACATCGCAGAGCAGCGAGCCGACCTCACTCGTCTCGCAGTGTTCGTCGAGTAGGCGCATCACGCTGGTGGCTGGCGCACCGTCAATTAGATCCTCGATCAGGGAATTGGTGAGCGAAGCCGGTATGTGTGGTGATGCTGGCGAACCACCGTCCGTCCTGACGGGCGAGAGATCACGCAGTTCATGCCAAAAGTTTCTGTTAAAGTCGCCCATTAGGACCACTTTGGCATCGTCAGCTGTCTCGCGCTCGATCCACGCTTCGAGCGGCTCGACTTGCTGCTGCAGTATAGGGCAATGATCTCCGGGCGACGCTAGCCTGCCGTTCTCGAAGGGCGAGACGCATCTGGATTTCAAATGGACGGACAGTATCCGGACGGTCGTCCCGTCGATGTCGAGGGAGAGCGCCAGGCCGGGCCGAGGCCGCTCACTTTCGGGATTGCCGGGAAGGCTTACAGGGTCCTCGATGGCACAAGAGATCTTAGTTCCCACTGATTTCTTCCACGCAATCACGATACGCTGAACCTTGTATCCAACGACCGCGCAGAAATCGTACTGATTGCCGTGATCCGGAAGGATTTCCCGAATGGAATCCTCTCCGTTGACTTCTTGGAAGGCAATAATGTCTGCGGGCACCGAGGATGCGACGTATCTTGCAAGGCTTTTATGCCGTTCTTGGTATCCGGCAGGTTTTACGAAGACAATCTTGTTGTCCCGATCTCGGTAAACGCCGCAAACGGGAAACCTCGTCGTATCCCATCCGTCGATTTTGAACGCGTCGACGAACCAGCCGGGTTTGGAATCCGGACCGCTTCCCTCGCGCCAGACATCAGCCGTGGCATCTTTGACATATCGCTTGCTGCAGAGGTCAATCCACTGGTTGGCCGTCGCCAAATCCATGTGCCAGCCAAGGTTCCAGCTTGCGATCGTAACGTCTTTTGCTTGGGCGCTAAAGCCGCAAGCAAGCATCCATGACAATGCAACTGCGAACCTCAACATGAACGCCCCTTGCTCAGAAGTTGGTTCGCAGAGATAGATACAATTTTAGCTTGGGCGCAAGTACAACGATAGCGATAGGCTATGGCCGGGCTTGCCCGTCAAGCTTCGGCGTTCCTGCGAGCTGACACCGTCAACCAGATCGCGGAAATCAGAAAGTAGAAGGCACCGAAGGCGGCATATGGGGCGACGTCGAGAATGGAAGGCGGCGTGGTACCGAGCGATTGGGTGATCATAAACCCGCCAGCCAGGCAGGACTGGCCTCCGCTCAGGATCATCGCCCACTGCGCACCAAAGCCGCGCCACCGGCGCACACCGGTCATCAGCTGGAGTGCACCGGACAGAATGGCCCAAACACCAAACACGGCCAAAATGGCATTGGTGCTTTTCGTCGCGGCCAAGATCACGGTAAGCGTCGTAACGGTGCTGACGAAGATGTTGAGGGTTTGCGAGCTGTTCGCTTTGAAGCCGCCATTTGTGCGGGCGTCGACAAGGTTCGCAACGGCATCCCATGCAGGGTAGATTACGAGCAATCCCGATGCCAAGATCGGGTTGCCGGCGTAGAGAATGGCGGCCGCCACCCAGATGATCGAGAAGGCTGCACGCACGTAGTAATAGGATCGCAACCAGTTGGACTGCGAGGATTGTTGGCTGATCATAGCTGGCTCCGTTTACGTTTTGCCTACCTTCTAGTAGGTAGCCCTGAAAATTCTGTCAAGTAGTTATAGACTTCCTATAGAACGTTGACAGCCTTCCTACCAATAGGTAGGAACAGCCATGGAGACAATGCCTTCGACCTCGGACAAGATATTGGACATCGCGCAGTCACTCATCGTGAGAGGTGGCTACAATGGCTTCAGCTATGCCGATATCTCGGGTGCCATTGGAATCCGGAAGGCAAGCATCCATCATCATTTCCCGACCAAGAGCGAGCTGGTCGTGGTTCTCGTTGATCGATATCGTCGGCAAGCATCCGAGGGCCTCAAGGCCCTGGACGAGAGCTTTCCCAACCCGCTCGAGCGACTGAAAGCTTATCTCGGTTACTGGCAGCAATGTATCAAGGACGCATCGGCACCGATCTGCGTCTGCGCCATGCTCGCCGGCGAGATGGCAATGTTGCCAGAGGAGGTAGCCGCGAGAGTGCGTGCGCATTTCCAGCGGTTGGCTCAATGGTTGAATGACGTTTTGAAGGCTGGGGCGGACCAAGGCGCATTCCAGCTCACCAAAAAGCCCGCTGACGAAGCTCAGTTATTCATGGCAACAGTGCACGGCGCGATGTTGTCAGCGCGGGCCCTGGACGATCCCAAGCTGTTCAACGTTATCACGAAACCTCTACTCGACAGGTTGAAGGCAGCTGACGTCGGTTGGAATTCGTGAAGGTCACGCAAGGTAATCACTAGATCCGTGTTCGCGTCCCAGGCTCTTGCTGGGACATTTTCTGGAGAGAAATCGTCTCCGCACGGAGTACCCCTCGGATGTGACTTTGACGGGCGTGAAACCGCTGCGGCAAACCGTTCAGTGAAGCGCGCCCAACTCGCTATGTCGCCGTCCCAAATCGTGCCGGTTGTGAGCGATAGAATCGGTTGCTATCGCTCACAAATTGCAGGAGCATGAGTTATAGAAAGGACGTCTATACCTCATGAAGTGGAATTGGACGCAGCAAGCTTGGCCTCAATTCATTTATGACGAGGCTCACCTCAAGACACTGGAAGATCGTTTTCTTCTATCTTCTGGGGAAGTGATCGGGGCTGTCCGTCACATCCGTGATGAGGAGCGCAATCTGCTGTCTGTCGAGCTTTTAAGCGACGAGGCCGTAAAAACCTCGGAGATAGAAGGCGAAATGCTCGATCGACTGAGTGTCCAATCCTCGTTGCGCCGGCAATTCGGTCTCGATGCTGACAACTGGCCCGTAAAGCCGCAAGAGCGCGGGATCGCCGAAATGATGGTCGATGTGTACGAGACCTGTTCGGGCCCACTCAATCACGAAACTCTGTTTCGCTGGCATGGAATGCTGATGACAGGAAACCGTTATCTTGAAACGATCGGCAGATATCGGACCCATGACGACGCCATGCAGATCGTGTCCGGCCGTATCGACCAGCCAGCCGTTCACTATGAGGCTCCACCATCAAGGCAAGTGCCGGCAGAAATGGAAGCTTTCATGGACTGGTTCAACAGATCAGCGCCGAGCGGTGAAAGTCCCCTGCCCGCTCTGACACGAGCGGGATTGGGTCATCTGTATTTCGAAAGCATCCATCCATTTGAAGATGGTAATGGCAGAATTGGCCGGGCGCTTGCGGAAAAATCACTGGCGCAGAATATCGGCCAACCGAGCCTGATTGCATTTGCCTACACGATCGAGCGCGGCCGCAAAGCTTATTACGATCAGCTCGAACGCCATCAGCGCACGCTCGATATCACCGACTGGCTGGTCTATTTTGCCGAAACCGTTCTCGAGGCACAGCAGACGACCCTGGAGCGTGTGGCCTTCTTCATCGCCAAGGCGCATTTCTATGACCGCTTTCGCGATCGGCTCAACGAGCGGCAGGAGAAGGTCATTGCTCGCATGTTTCGTGAATGCCCAATGGGTTTCAAGGATGGATTAAGCGCTGAGAACTATATCTCGATCACCCGAAGTTCCCGAGCGACCGCCACGCGCGACCTTCATGATTTAGTGGAAAAAGGTGCACTCAAGCGTGCGGGTGAGCGACGGTACACGCGCTATGCCCTAAATCTGCCTGCAATTAAATAGCGGCCAACAAGGGCACTTACCCAAGCTTCCAGCAAAACGGCGCTTGTCTAGTTCGGTGACTGCCGGCGTCCTCAGAAAACACCTCTCCCTGTCGTCAAACGCTTGTCATTCTGGTGTCCCGCTTCGATAGCTTTGAGACTTTCGATCAGAAGATCGGACAGTGCAGCGTATCCATCCGAGGAGGGCCGCGGGATTTTGGGCGCCGCGCGTGGTAACGTCGGTCCATGGAGATCGATGAGGACAGGATCGACGATGCCGTTTTGGCGCTGTTATGGCTGACGCTGCATAACGAGCGATAGCTTAGCAGGGCTGACGAGCAAATTTCCTCGTCGCATGACGTCCCTGCGATCCCGAGGGTCCGACGCGCTCCAGGCAAGAGAAATCCCTTGCACTTGCGTATCTCGTTGGGACATCTTGGTTGGCTACTCACTGAGGGAACTTTCAACATTCTGAAGCATTCTTGATCATCTTCAGGGGAGGACGTCATGAAGTGCTGCCGACATGCTGCTGTCACCCTGCTCTTCTTAGTGGTGACAGGCGCTGCATATGCCGATGAGGCGCCTTTCCTCCAATCGCTGGTCGGTGATTGGACCGGAGGAGGCATGATGAAGCGCACGACATCCTCGTCCCCGATCAACCTCAACTGCAATTTCAAGACGCAGGCCAGTGGCGAGGCGCTTTCGATGCAGGGAATTTGCCGTGGGATGATCGTCGTCACACGAGCGGTTTCCGCCAACATCAAAGTCAATGGCGCGCACTATGCCGGCAGTTACATCGGCCCGGCAGGGGGCGTTTCGGGCCTGCGTGGAACGCGCAGCGGCGATGCTATCAATCTCGCCGTGCGCTGGTCGAAGGTAATCAATGGCGATCGCAGCGCCAGCATGACGATCCAGCGTGTGGACGCCAATGCGATCCGGATCCGAACGGTCGACGTGGATCCGGCGTCCGGCCAGCAGGTCGTGACAAGCGATCTCAATCTGCGTCGCAACTGAGATCCTTTGCAGGGATAGGACCTCTCGTCGGAGCAAGTCGGGAAACCTATATAGCCGCAAAACGCCGGCGATTTTTGCCGACTGAACCGGAGATATGTATGAGCCGCGACCCGTACGAGCTTCTCGGCGTGAAAAAGGACGCCACGCAAAAAGACGTTCAAAGCGCATTTCGCAAGCTCGCAAAGAAACTTCACCCCGACCTTAACCCCGGCGACAAGAAGGCGGAGGACCGTTTCAAGGAGATTTCTGCTGCTTACGAACTGCTGAGCGACGAAGAAAAGCGCGGGCGCTTCGACCGCGGCGAGATCGACATGAGCGGCGCCGAGCAGCCGCAGCGCCACTACTATCGCGACTATGCCTCGGCCGCCAACGCCGGCAATCCTTACCACAACAGTGCGGGTTTTGCCGATTTCGGCGACAGTGACGATATATTCTCGAGCTTCTTTTCGCGACGCGCACGAGGAGGAGAATTTCGCGCACAAGGCCAGGACCGCCACTACTCGATGGAGGTGGATTTCCTCGATGCCGTCAACGGCACGAAGACACAGATCCGTTTGCCGGATGGGCCAGCGCTCGATCTGCAGATACCGCCTGGAACGCGTGATGGCCAGACGCTCAGGCTGCGAGGCAAAGGCGAGCCCGGTATTGGCGGCGGCTCATCTGGAGATGCGCTCGTGGAAATTCGCGTGCGTCCGCATCACTTCTATGTCCGTGATGGCGACGACATTCGCTTCGATCTGCCGATCACGCTGCGCGAGGCCGTGCTCGGCGGCAAGGTGCGTGCGCCGACGCCGTCCGGTCCCGTCAACCTCACATTGCCGTCGCATTCGAACACCGGGAAGGTTTTGCGCCTGAAGGGCAAGGGCGTTCCGAAGAAAGGCGGCAGCGCTGGAGACATCTACATCTCGCTGAAGATCGTGCTGCCGGACGCACCCGATCAACAGCTGACCGAGTTCATGACCGGCTGGACGGCAGGCGATGCGCAGGATCCGAGAAAGGGCATGGGAGAATAGCCATGGATGATCTTGAATTCCGCCGTTTTCTGAAGATCGATGTGAGGGTGCTTGAGGTCTGGGTTGAGCAGGGATGGCTGCTGCCGCAGACACGTAACGGCGCCCGCGATTTTCGCGACCCTGACGTTGCGCGGGCACAGCTCATCCTCGACCTGACGCGGCATATGGGTGTCAACGACGCCGGCGTCGACCTCATTATGGATCTCATCGATCAGATTCATGGATTGCGCGGAACGCTTCGCGAATTGCTTGCCGCCATGGAGGAGCAGGACGAGGAGGTCAAGCGCAGGCTGCGTGGTAAGCTGGACGATATCGCCGGCATCCGAGGCCTTTGACCAATCGCCTGTTGACTCCTGCTCGCAGGGCCTAGCGATATCATCTGAAAGGGTGACCACCCTCAGGGAGGCATGAATGACCCAGGATCATCATCACGATCAGATCGACTGGCGCGAGCATGGCGTAAAGGTCATTCCAGGCAACTCACTTGATCCCAATACGGCGCAGACACCCGGAATGAACCGGGCAACGGCGATCAATCGTGCGCGCGCCGGGGCCGAAAAGATATGGGCTGGCACCGTCACCATCCACGCGAATGCGAAGACCGGCGCCCATCACCACGGCGATCTCGAAAGCATCATCTATGTGGTCAAGGGAAAGGCGCGCATGCGCTGGGGCAACCATCTCGAATTCACGGCAGAGGCCGGCCCCGGCGATTTCATCTATGTGCCACCTTACGTGCCCCACCAGGAGATCAATGCCAGCCGCGACGAGACCCTAGAATGCGTCGTCATCCGGTCCGGCCAGGAGCCGGTTGTCGTCAATCTCGATATCGAACCGGTCGAAAAGCCGGAAGACGTGCCATGGATCGATCCGATCCATAGGCAGTAACGCCCTTACAGTGAATCCTTGAGAATAGCCGCAAAGCTCGGATCAAAGGCGCGGCTGATCGGGTCGGCGGCTGCGCCAAGGGCGACGGCCCAGGGGTCGGTCATTCCAAGCTGGAAGCGAGGAATGAGCCGGTCTCGGCGATCGGCGATCGACGGTGGGAGTGGGTGCATTGCCTCGACCAGACGCCGCGCCAGGGCTTCCGGCGCACCGCCGCAGAGGATCACGGTCTGCGGATCGAAGATCGATTCGATCAGGTGCACGCTCCAGCGCAGATCCATCACGGCTTCTTCAATCCAGCTCTGAATCCTCGCATCATCCTTCAGCGCCAGTTCGTTCACCATCGCGTAGACGCCTGGATCGGCGGGATCGATCGCCAGATGCTGGTAGAGCGAGGCGAGTGAAGCGCGATGTTCGAGTGGGGTCGGGCTGCCGCTTGCCGAAAGCAGGGCCATGCCGATTTCGCCGGCATTGCCATGCGCACCGCTGTAGAGTTCCCCGCCGAGGATCAGGCCGGCACCGATACCGTAACCGAGATAGAGGCAGACGGCGTGATCGAGCCCGTGGGCGGCGCCAACCATGCGCTCTGCCGTGGCGCATGCAGCCGCGTCGTTTTGCAGACGAACGCCAAGCCCCGTGCCCGTCGCAAGCGTTTCCAGCAGCGGAAATTTCTGCCAGGCCGCCATCATCCAGGGATCGTCACCGGTCGCCTCGATACCGAACGGGCCGGGCATTGCCGCACCCAGACCAACGAGCCGCCGCTCCGATTGCGCGACAAGCCCAGCAAGATCGCGGCGAACCTTCTCGATGAGTTCGAGAATAACCGCTGCACCGCGTGACGGGCCATCGGGCGGCAGGTTCGCCTCGGCTCGCGTCAGCACATTGCCGACAAGATCGACGGCGATGGCACGGGTTACGTGACGATCAATCTGTAGCCCGATCGCAAACGCCCCTTCCGGCACCAGCCGATAGGGTGTCGATGGTTGGCCCCTGCCCTTGCGGACGGCTTCCTGCGCGGTGACCAGCCCTTCCTGTTCGAGTTCGTCGATAATGTTCGACACGGTCTGCTTGGTGAGCTTCGTGGCGCGCGCCAGATCAGCGCGCGAGAGCGCCCCGTTCATCCTCAGGGCATCCATCATCACACGCCGGTTATGGGCGCTGGTGCCTTCATGATTGGTGCCACTCTTTGCCCGTATCGGGCGCGTGTCGTTCATCCTGAATTCCCTCTTGACAGCAGTAGAATATTGAAGAAGTAATAAGTCAAGACAATTGACTTAATAAGGAACCAAAGAGTTCCAGGGAACGCGAAGAGCCAGAAAACGGCTCTGACGACGCTCTGAATCTGGCAGCTGGCTCACCGGCGCCTTTTCGACAGCTGATGGCGACGACCGCCGCCCTCAGGAATTGGGTGAATGTCAAAAAACTGGAGGCTGGAATGTTGAAATCCTTAAACAAGACGCTGCTCGGAGCGGCACTGATTGGTGCATCTTTTGCGCCACACGCCTTTGCCGAAACGACGATCAATGCGTTGTTCATGGCTCAGGCCGCCTATAGCGAAGCCGATGTCCGTGCCATGACGGATGGCTTCTCAAAGGCAAACCCGGACGTCAAGGTCAATCTCGAATTCGTTCCCTACGAGGGCCTGCACGACAAGACGGTGCTTGCCCAAGGTTCTGGCGGCGGTTATGACGTCGTCCTCTTCGACGTCATCTGGCCGGCCGAATACGCGACCAACAAGGTGCTGGTCGACGTCTCCTCGCGTATCACCGACGACATGAAGAAGGGCGTTCTGCCTGGCGCATGGACGACGGTTCAGTACGACGGCAAGTATTACGGCATGCCGTGGATCCTAGACACCAAGTATCTGTTCTATAACAAGGAAATCCTCGAAAAGGCAGGCATCAAGGCCCCGCCGAAGACATGGGACGAGCTGACCGAACAGGCAAAGACGATCAAGGACAAGGGCCTTCTCGCAACGCCGATCGCCTGGAGCTGGTCGCAGGCCGAAGCCGCGATCTGCGACTACACCACGCTCGTCAGCGCCTACAAGGGCGACTTCCTGAAGGACGGCAAACCGGACTTCCAAAATGGCGGCGGCCTCGACGCGCTGAACTACATGGTGTCCAGCTACAAATCTGGCCTGACCAACCCGAACTCCAAGGAATTCCTGGAAGAGGATGTGCGTAAGGTCTTCCAGAACGGCGATGCCGCTTTTGCGCTGAACTGGACCTACATGTACAACATGGCGAACGATCCGAAGGACAGTAAGGTCGCGGGCAAGGTCGGCGTCGTCCCGGCTCCGGGCGTGGCAGGCAAGAGCGAGGCGTCGGCCGTTAACGGCTCGATGGGTCTTGGCGTCACGACCGCCAGCAAGCATCCGGATGAGGCTTGGAAGTACATCGCCTTCATGACCTCGCAGGCGACGCAGAACCAGTACGCCAAGCTTAGCCTGCCGATTTGGGCCTCCTCCTACGAGGACCAGACCGTGACCAAGGGCCAGGAGGAACTGATTGCTGCAGCCAAGATCGGTCTCGCCGCCATGTATCCGCGCCCGACGACCCCGAAGTATCAGGAACTTTCGACGGCCCTGCAGCAGGCGATCCAGGAAGCCCTGCTCGGCCAGTCCTCGCCGGAAGACGCCCTGAAGTCGGCTGCAGAGAACAGCGGTCTCTAAGCGATATAACCGTCCAGGCGGCCTGGTGCCGCCTGGCTCCCCTTTGACAATCCGATGAACTGAGAGGGCGCCTCATGTCCGGCACCTGGATGACAACGCGCGCGTGGCTTTTGATGTTGCCGCTGCTTGTCGTGATGATCGCCGTCATCGGATGGCCGCTCGTCGACACAGTAGGGCTGTCTTTCACCGACGCAAAGCTCGTCGCCACCGCCGGCAACTTCGTCGGCATCGATAACTACGTGAAGTTGGTCTCCGGCTCGAATTTTCAGAAGAGCCTGATCACGACCACTTGGTTCGCGGTCATTTCGGTCGCCGCCGAAATGGTGATCGGCGTTCTTGCAGCCCTTCTCCTCAATCAGGATTTCCGCGGCCGCGCGCTGTTGCGCGCGCTGATGATCCTTCCCTGGGCGCTGCCAACGGTGGTGAACGCGACGCTCTGGCGGCTGATCTACAATCCGGAATACGGCGCGCTCAACGCAGCGCTGACGCAAATCGGCCTGATAGACGCCTATCGCTCGTGGCTCGGCGAACCGGGCACGGCGCTTGCCGCCCTGATCGTTGCCGATTGCTGGAAGAACTTCCCGTTGGTAGCGCTCATTGCGCTTGCTGCCTTGCAGGCAGTGCCGCGTGACGTCACCGCTGCCTCGCTGGTCGACGGCGCCGGCCCCTTCGCCCGCTTTCGCTTCGTGATCCTGCCTTATCTCGCCGGCCCGTTGATGGTGGCGCTGGTCCTGCGCACCATCGAGGCTTTCAAGGTCTTCGACATCATCTGGGTGATGACCCGTGGCGGTCCCGCCAACAGCACGAGGACGCTATCGATCCTGGTCTATCAGGAAGCGTTCTCCTTCCAGCGCGCTGGCTCCGGCGCCTCGCTGGCACTGATCGTTACACTGCTGGTGACGCTGCTTGCCGTCGCCTATGCCGCGCTGGTGCGCAAGACCGCAGGGAGTGCTGGCTGATGGAACGCAAGAGCCCGATCTTTTCAGTCTTCATTTATGCTTGCGCGTTGCTGCTTGCCGCCGTCATTCTCGCACCAATCCTGTGGCTGTTCATCATGAGCATCTCGCCGGCTGCCGACCTTGCCGCCAAGCCGCTGCGCTGGTGGCCGCAGTCGGCTGATTTTTCGCGTTACGGCGTTCTGTTGTCGACCATCGAAAACAGCGCTGGCGCGGCCTTCACCTCGTCGCTCAGAAACAGCATCGAAGTTGCAGGCATGGCAACGATTGCAGCCATCGCGCTGGCCATTCCGGCCGGCTGGGCCGTGTCGCGGACGCCTTCCGTCGGCTGGTCGCTTTCAATGGTCATTGCCACGTATATGCTGCCGCCGGTGGCCCTTGCCGTGCCGCTCTACATGGGCTTGGCCCATCTCGGCATGCTGAACAACGTTTTCGGCCTCGCTCTCGTCTATCTGACGATCCTTGCCCCTTTCACGACATGGCTCATGAAGTCCGGCTTTGACTCCATCCCGAAGGAAATCGAAGCAGCAGCCATGATCGACGGCGCGGGTCTGCTCCAGACTTGGAAAATCATCACCCTGCCGCTCGCCATGCCGGTCGTCGCAACCTCGGCGCTGTTTGCCTTCCTGCTCGGCTGGGATGAGTTCTTCTATGCGCTGCTCTTCACCTCCGACCAGCGCGCCAAGACACTCACGGTTGCCATTGCCGACCTCGCCGGTGGCCGTGTCTCCGATTACGGACTGATCGCAACCGCCGGCGTGCTTGCCGCCCTGCCCCCGGTGCTGGTTGGTCTTGTCATGCAACGAGCCCTGATTTCCGGGCTGACCAGCGGCGGCGTCAAGGGATGACAAGCACCATGGGAACGAGACGACCAGCCGGCCTGATCGCAATCGATCACGAAATGTCGCGCCAGCATGCCGACGCCCTGGCGTCCTACGCTGGCGCGACGCAGACTGCGCAAACCATCGCGGCATCGCTGAAGAAGAAAGGCAGCCTCCTCCTTCTTGGCATGGGCGGATCCCATGCTGTCGGTCGTGCCGTCGAACCGCTTTATCGCGCCCTCGGCATCGATGCGATCGCCCTGCCTCTTTCCGAGCAATTGGGGCAGCCGCTTTCGCTCGAGAGGCGAACCGTCCTCATTACGTCGCAATCCGGCGAAAGCGCCGAAGTGGTGCGCTGGTTCAATGAGACCGGTGGCGGCTCCGACACGTTCGGACTGACGCTGGAGGCAGGATCATTTCTGGCGCGTACAGCACCCTGCCTCATCGGTGCTGGCGGCACGGAACTGGCGTTTGCGGCCACCCGCAGCCTGACTGTCTGCTTTGCGCTGCATCTTGCAGTGCTGGCGGCCCTTGGCGAGGATCCTGCAACCGCGCTTGCCGCACTCACCTTTCCCGAAACGCCAGACATCGATGCCGCTCTTGCGGCGCTGGACGGCGTTTCGACCGTCGTCACGTCCGGCAGGCGCCTCCAGGGCCTGGCGGAAGCGCTGGCGCTTGGCCTGACCGAGCTCTCCCGCCGCCCCTGCTTTTCGCTGGAGGGCGGGCAGTTGCGACACGGGCCGATGGAAATGCTTGGCTCGACAATCGGTGTCGTTCTTTTTCGAGGAGAAGACAGCACGGCCGGCTTGGTCACGGCCATGGCTGTATCAGCAGTCGAAACCGGCGCTCCGGTGATCATCTTCGATGCGTCGGGCAAAGAGCCAGTCGCAGGTGCCGTTACCATCGGCTTCAAGGCGGTCGCGGGTCTGGCGGCGATCTTCGCAATGCTGCCGGTGGCACAGCGCTTCATGATTGCGTTTGCTGATGCGCGGGTCGAGAACGCCGGTACACCGGTGCGCTCCACCAAGATCACCCGGAGCGAATGATGCGTCCGCTTGCTGTTATCGGAAATGTCAATGTTGACCTCATCCTCGGCCCGGCGGCGCCCTGGCCGAAGGCCGGTACCGAGATCATCGTCGATCATGACGAACTACGCGTCGGCGGAGCAGCCGGCAACAGCGCCCTTGCCTGGAACGGCCTCGGCGTCGAGTTCGAGATTGCAGCCAATGTCGGCAACGATCAGTTCGGCCGGTGGCTGAGCGAGGCTTTTGGCGAGCGTGCCGCGAAGTGGCCCGTGCGCCCCGAGCAGACAACACTGTCCGTCGGCATCACCCATCCTGATGGGGAGCGCACGTTCTTCACGACCCGTGGCCACCTGCCGCGCTTCAGCCTGGCCGATGTGCTTGCAGTTCTCGATGGCGCGCAGCTGTCGGGCGGCTATGTGTTGCTCTGCGGCTCGTTCCTGACGGACGATCTCACACGCGACTACGATGCGTTCTTCGACTGGGCGGACCAGCACGACATTGCGGTCGCGCTCGACACCGGCTGGCCGCTCGACGGCTGGACGGAAAGAAACTGCGATGCCACGCGACGTTGGCTGTCTCGCTGCGCAATCGCTCTTCTCAACGAGGTGGAGTCCACCACGCTCGCCGGCCTCGACGACCCAGCCGAAGCAGCAGCAGACATCCGATCGCACATGCCGGATGGTGCGATCGTCGTTGTCAAACGAGGCCCCGATGGAGCTCTCGCGATCGGCGGTGACGGGAAAACCGTCTCGGCCCCGGCCCCGGCGGTCACGGTCGTCGACACGATCGGCGCCGGCGACGTTTTCAACGCCGGCTTTCTGGCGGCCCTGGCACAGGAAAAGTCTATCGCTGACTGCCTTGCGGCTGGAACTGCAGTCGCCTCACGGGCCATTTCCACCCTTCCCCGCAATTACGGCGGACCGTCCGCCTCCGAGGAAACCGCTCAATGAGTGCGCTTGAAATTGTCAACATCCGCAAAACATACGGCGATGTCGAAACCTTGAAGGGCATCGACATTGCGCTCGAAAGCGGCGAGTTTCTCGTGCTGCTCGGTTCCTCCGGCTGTGGCAAGTCGACCCTGCTCAATATCATCGCAGGCTTGGCCGAAGCCAGCAGCGGCGACGTGCGCATCGGCGGGCGCTCCATCCTTGGCGTGCATCCAAAGGACCGCGACATCGCCATGGTCTTCCAGTCCTATGCGCTCTATCCAAACCTGACGGTTCACCGCAACATCGGTTTTGGCCTGGAGATGCGCAAGGTTGCGGCTGCCCAGCGCGACCGGGCAGTGCGCGATGCGGCCAAACTGCTGCAGATCGAAAACCTGCTCGAGCGCAAACCGAGCCAGCTGTCGGGCGGCCAGCGCCAGCGCGTTGCGATCGGTCGCGCGCTGGTGCGAAAGCCGGAGGTCTTCCTCTTCGACGAACCGCTTTCCAATCTCGATGCAAAATTGCGCATGGAGATGCGCACAGAACTCAAGCGCCTGCATCAGATGCTAAAGACCACGGTCGTCTATGTCACCCATGACCAGATCGAAGCCATGACGCTCGCCACCCGCATCGCCGTCATGCGAGACGGGCGGATCGAACAGCTTGGCACTCCGTCTGAGATTTACGACCGGCCGGCAACCCTCTATGTCGCCACCTTTGTCGGTGCGCCGCCAATGAACCTCTTGAACGTTACGGCTCGCGGCAGTGAGCTTCAGATCGACGGGAGCGATACCGTGCTGCTGCTGCCGGAGGGACTTGAAACCCGACCCAAGGACGGACAAAAGCTGATCATAGGTATACGGCCGGAAGCATTTCGACTTGGCTCGGCCGGCCTCACGGTTCCGGTGACGTGCGAGGTTGCCGAATTGACCGGCCCCGAGCTCGTCGTCACCGCTTTTGCCGGCACGCAACGGATCATGGCCTGCCTGCCGCCGCGCACGGCTTTGGAGAATGGCCAGCCGCTGACGCTTTCTTTCGACCGGGAGGCAATTCACCTCTTCGACGCAGAGAGCGGATCGCGCTTATAGGGATCGGTTCCGGTACGGGTCGAAATGACACCCGAAGCATATGCAATCGGGCGGTCCGGTGAGGGGCAAGCTGCCACGACAATTGAGGCGTGGCCGGGATGGCTCGGTTGCAAGAAGCCGCTTTGGATGAAGCTCGCCTTTCCGCCCGACGTTTTCAGACGCGTGGATACAAAGTAGCCAAACCTCGCTTCCGGGCCATAGCTCCTGCTTCACGAGGAGAAATACCATCGAACAGGCCTCGGCCAAGATCGTTTCGAGGCTCGACACCCACACAACCAAGCGTCTTAGCCAAGTCAAGGAACGCTTCATAAGAAAGGTATGGGCTGCTTTCTGATTAAGCGCTCTTTTGATCATTTTGCATCGCGCTCCATGATCCACTCGACTTCAGGCGCGGGAATGAAGCGCCATTTGCGCAGCGGCCCGGCCATGACGTTGAGATAATAGGCTTCGAAACCGTAAGGGGTGCCACACGGATGATGGCCGCGCGGAACCACGACGACGTCCCCGTCCATGACCGCCATCGTTTCGTCGAGCCGTCTATCATCGGTGTAGACCCGCTGGATTCCGAAGCCGGAGGCAGGGTTGAGGCGATGATAATAGGTTTCCTCGAGATAGGTGATCCGCGGAAAGTCGTCCTCGTCATGGCGATGACTGGGATAGGAAGACCAATGCCCGGCAGGCGTGAAGACCTCCGTCACGAGGAGGCTGTCGCAATAGTCCTCGTTCTCCATGGCGATGTTGTTGATGTAGCGGGTGTTCGTGCCCTTACCGCGCGCGGTCAGGGAAATACCGTCCGGCCCGATCCGGCGCGCGGAGTGGCCGCCCTGCCCCGGTGCTGAACATACGGCGATGATGCAATCGGTCTTAGCCACCGCCTTCCAGTCGTGGCCATTTGGTACATAGAGGCAATGGGGCGGTGTCTTCTCGAAAACGGCCATGCGATCCCCAAGTACGCCCCAGTCTACCCCTGCCGCCTGGAACTCGGCTTTCCCTTCGACCATCACCAGGATAACCTCGCGATCTCCAGTCGTTTCCGTGGCCACCTCGCCCGACCTCAAGCGGTAGAGCGAGAAGCCGACGTAGCGCCAACCTGCTGACTGCGGCGTGACCTCATGAACTTTTCCGTGGTTGCCAAATGGTTTGCGCAGAAGATCAGCCATAACGGGGCCCTCAGTTGAAAGTCCGCTGGTCACGCGCATTCTGGTTATAGTGCTCGCGCGCGCGCTCTAGCCGTTCAGGGCCACCGGTTTGGGGCACGGCAACGTCCCACCAATGACCACCAGCCCCCGTGCCCGGAACAGCATCTGTATCGATCACGATGACGGTCGGTTTGGTGCGAGAACGCGCTTCAACGATCTTCCGCTCGAGATCCGCAATGTCGGCTGCCTTCTCAGCATGCGCACCCATGGAGCGGGCATGACCGACGAAATCGAGCTCGGGCATCTCCTCGATATTACTGTCCTTGTACATGTTGTTGAATTCAGCGCCGCCACACTCGATCTGCAGGCGATTGATGCAGCCGTAGCCACGATTGTCGGTCAGGACGACCGTGAACGGGACCCGACGCATGACCGCCGTGGCCAGCTCCGAATTCGCCATCATGTAGGAACCGTCGCCAACGAAGCAGACAACCTCTTTCCCGGGAACAGCCAGCTTGATACCCATGGCACCGGCCACCTCGTAGCCCATGCAGGAATAGCCATATTCCATATGGTAGCCGCCCTTGGCGGACTGCCAGAGGACCTGCAATGCACCAGGCATGGTGCCGGCAGCACACATGACCACGGTTTGGTCGGTTGAGACCCTTTGCACCGCTCCGATGACCTGCGCATCGGTCGGGAGGTGGTTCGCCAATCCGGAACCAGGCGCTGCCGTGACGTGTTTCACAGCCGCGTGCCAGCTTGTTCGCGAGGCTGCGTCAAATTCCGGGGCCTTGTGATCTGCAAGAAGGGCAGACAGCTTCTCCAGCGTCACGCGTGCATCACCGACAACAGGAGCCGCACCATGCTTCGTTGCGTCATAACCGTGAAGGTTGATCGAGATAAGCTTCCGACCGTTGTTCTTGAACAGCGCCCAGGATCCTGTTGTGAAATCCTGAAAGCGCGTTCCGACACCGATCACGAGATCCGCATTCTCGCATAGACGGTTGGCGCATTCTGAGCCGGTAACCCCCGGAGATCCGAAGTTGAACTCATCGGTCCAGACGTTGCCGCCCTTCCCTGCCTGCGTTTCGACAAAGGGAATATTGTGTTCTCTCGAGAAGGCGGCCAGCGTATCTTCTGCATCCGAATAAAGCACGCCACCGCCGGAGATGATGACCGGGTGCTTGGCGGCACGGATCAAGGCTGCGACCTCTTCCAGCTCGCGCGGATCGGGCTCGGGACGGCGGATGCGCCAGACCTTCGGCTCGAAGAAGCTTGCCGGATAGTCGAAGGCATCCGCCTGCACATCCTGACAGAACGCGAGGCAGACAGGCCCGCAGTTCGCGGGATCGGTCATGACCGAGAGCGCCCGTGGAAGAGCTGTCAGCAGATGCTCCGGCCTCGAAATCCGATCGAAATATCTGACAATGGGCTTGAAGGCATCGTTGGCACTGATCGTGCCGTCGTCGAAATCCTCAATCTGCTGAAGGACGGGATCTGGCCGGCGATTGGCAAAGACATCACCGGGAATGAACAGCACCGGCAACCGATTGACATGTGCAAGTGCTGCCGCCGTCACCAAGTTCGTGGCCCCCGGTCCGATGGACGACGTCACGGCATGGGCGTGCTTTCGTCGCTTGGTCTTGGCGTAAGCGATGGCAGCATGCGCCATCGTCTGCTCATTCTGGCCACGCCATGTCGGCAAGGCATTCCCAATGCCATGCAAGGCTTCACCTAAGCCCGCCACATTTCCGTGGCCGAAGATTGCCCAAACGCCTTCGATGAAACGCTCGCCGTCTTCTGTCATCTGCACAGAAAGCCACTTTACGAGCGCTTGTGCTGCCGTGAGCCTGATTGTGGTGGTCATGCTGCTTTCTCCCGCGCGGCTGCCCGCGCCTTGTCCCAGATCGACGCCAGGCGCCCATAGCGCTTCGCCATCTCGTCGATAGCGGCCGCGTCTTCGATTTCGTCTTTCATCCAGGCGCGCGCGACATCGCCGAAGATGGTTCTTCCGACAGCGAACCCGCGGACGAGGTCGAAACTCGCCGCAACATCAAAGCTGGCTGCAAGTTCCGCCTCAGGAGCATCAAGACCAAGCACGACAATTCCGCGGGTGTATCGATCGTTCGTTTCAATGGCGGCTATCGTGTTTGACCATGCCGTGGATGTTGTCATCGGCTCCAGCTTCCACCAGTCGGGGAAGACGCCGATGTCATAGAACTGCTGGATAAGGATGGCGGTAGTCTCTTCGTTAACCGGGCCGACCTTTGACGGAATGATTTCCAGCAGAAACTCCAGATTGTTGCGCCGCGACGCCTCGAACAACCGTTTGACGGTTGCCTCATGCTCGGCGCGCATCTGGGCATCGTCATCTGGGTGGCAGAAGCACAGCACCTTCACGACATTGCCACGTGCCCACTCGCTTAATCCCCCGTAGTCGCTCCCGAGTTCTGGTTCCAAAGTCAGCGGTCGTGACCCTGGCCATTCGCAAGGCCGTCCTATCCAAAGGCCACTTCCCGAGGCCGCGTGCAGGGCCTTCTTGCCGATACGGTTGTCGCAAAGAATGCCATAGCCGGGCCGGCCGGCCTGAACTTGGACTGCCGCCTTAAGGCAGAGTTCTTTAAACGCCCCGCCTCTTTCCAATGTATAGCCTGGCATCTGCTCGAGTTGGATCCGATGGTCGAAGGCGAAGATCCGATAGTCCTGCCAGTCTTCGCCGTGATTGCGATGACGGTTGGTCGCCCAATGGATTTGCTCGACGGCTGTATCATTGCGGAGGTCCGGCCGTTTGACGCCTCGTTCCAGGAAAAATTCCAGCTCCGCCAATGACGGATAAGCCGGCGTGCAGCCGTGGCGGGAGACAGCAAAGGCGCCGCAAGCATTGGCGTATTTGAGAGAGGTCGACCAGTTCTCGCCATCAAGCCATCCCTTCAGCAGACCGGAGAAAAACCCATCGCCCGCGCCGAGCACATTGAAAACGTCGATCGGGAAACCTTCACCCGAGATGCCATCGTCAAGATTGTCCGGGATGTCGCCCTCAAACGCGACTGCCCCCTTGGCGCCGCGCTTCAAGACGAGGGTGGCAGACGACACGGCCCGGACCGCTCTCAAGGCCGCGACAGTGTCGGTCGTCCCGCCGGCGATATGGAATTCATCCTCGGTACCGACGATCAGATCGAAGTAATGCAACGTCGAACGTAGTTTCTCGGTAACCTCCCGGCTGGCGACAAAACGGCTTTCACCGTCACCATGACCGGCGACGCCCCAGAGATTCGGCCGGTAGTCGATATCGAGCGCGGTCTTGGCACCGCTATCCCGCGCAAAACTGAGGGCCTTCAGGACAGCAGCCTCGGTGCGAGGATTCGACAGATGCGTGCCTGTTACGACGACGGCGCGGGCCGAGGCGATGTAATCCGGCTGGATGTCGGCCTCGCAAAGCGCCATGTCGGCGCAGTTTTCGCGGTAGAAGATCAGAGGGAATGTATCCTCGTCGCGAATGCCGAGCAAAACGAGAGCGGTCAGACGCTCCGGATCGGTGACCACGCCACCAACGTCCACCCCTTCGCGCAGCAATTGTTCCCGGATGAAGCGGCCCATATGCTCGTCGCCGACACGCGTGATCAATCCGGATTTCAGTCCAAGCCTCGCTGCCCCGCAGGCGATGTTCGTGGGCGAACCGCCGATGTACTTGTTAAACGAGCCCATATCTTCCAGTCGGCCACCCACCTGTAGACCGTAGAGATCGACTGATGATCGGCCGATGGTGATGACGTCGAGTGGTTTCATTTCTGATCTCCCCTCCTCAGAATCCGGCGCGCGCCAGGAAGGCCCGGCTGGCTGCCAGATCATCGAGAATGCTGCCTGTGTTGCGCGGATCCCGCTCTTGTTCGATGGTGATGTAGCCGCCGTAGCCGAGTTCGCTCAGAAGCGAGCGGACGGACTGATAGTCGATCGACCCGCGACCGATCGGGCACATGACGCCCTTGGCGCAGGCATCGAAAAAGCGGATGCGCTCTTCCATGACCTCAGCATAGACCGTGGCGTCGATATCTTTGAAATGGATATAGTCGACGCGGTCCCAGTATTGCCGAAGCGTGGCAACAGGATCCATGCCGGAATAGGCCATGTGGCCCGTATCTAGGCACAGCCCTGCGAGATCGCCCGGGATGTCGTCGACGACACGCTTTAGCTCGTCGGCAAACTCGATATATCCGCCCGCATGAGGATGGATGGTTGCGCGCACGCCATATTTGTCGCGCGCGAGCGCCGCGATGGCGCGGATATTGTCGATCATGCCTTGCCACGCGCCTTCATCGAGACGGGGTGCACGATCAGAATGGCCGGCTGCATAGTCGCGCTCGTCGTGGCCCCAATCCATCACCGTAAGGTAAGGCGCGGTATAGCGCTGGCCGAGATGCGTTTCAGGCTGAGGCAACTGGGTGATCAGCGCGCAGATTTCGTCGGTCTGACGCAGAAGATTGTCGCGGTTCGATGGGGAAACGAGGTTGTCGAAGATCGTACCGGCGACGATCTTAAGACCGCGTTGGTCGAGCGCTTTGGAAACCTGCCCGAGATCCAGCGGCAGATAACCAAAGGGTCCGAGTTCCAATCCGCCGAAACCCGCCGCCTGCGCCTCGTCGAGCACCCTTTCCCACCCAGGGAGATGCGGATTGTTTATGTCGTCGACACCCCAGCAGCAGGGCGCAGTTGTTATGGTGATAGGATTGCGCATCAGGTGTTTGCCGTGATTGTCTCGAAGCTAAAGGACCGGTGGAGCGGTTCGTAAAACTCGAGAAAGCGTTGCGTGTGGTCTCGTAGAAGATGTGCCGCATAGGCCTGCTCATCTGTCCACGACTCGATAAAGACCAGCCGGTTCGGATCGTCGGTGCAGATAAAGCAGTCAAACGAAAGACAGCCGTTGTCGGCCCTCGCCGCTAACTGCACCTCCGGGGTGCGGGCGAGGATTTCGTCCCGCGTCCCCGCAACAAGCTCAATCGTAACGATGAACTTGTACGGCTTAGTCATCGGCTGATCGTCGCCTGCAGGGCGTCGATAGACGACTGGATGCCGGCGTCCGTCGACATGGTGAAGTCTTCCATTTCGAGGCTGACCCATCCGTTGTAACCAACCATGCGGACGACGGAGAAGAACTCCTTCCACCATTGCAGATCATGTCCGGCGCCAACGGCGACATAGTTCCAGGTGCGGTTGGCGACATCGGTCACGTCCTTGAGTTCGAGGAGGCCGTTGACGTCTGCAAGCCCGCGCTCGATGCGCGTGTCCTTGCCGTGGCAATGGTGGATCGCGCTTCCCAGCGCGCGTGCGGATGCGATCGGATCGGCACCCTTCCAGAAGAGATGGCTGGGGTCGAGGTTCATGCCAACGGTCGGGCCGACCTCGTTGCGCAGACGGAACAGCGTTTCGGGGTTCCAGACGAGCATTGCCGAGAAGTTTTCCAGCGCATATTTCTCGACGCCCACTTCCTTGGCGAGCTTGACCAGATCGTGCCACAGCGGAAAGGCACGGTCTTCCCACTGGTAGCGGTCGCGTTCCGGCATTTCGTCGGGCCAACTCTTGGTATAGACGAGCCAATTGGGAACACTGTCACCTGGAGCAGCTTCCGGAAGGCCGGACATGGTGACGATGGTCTTCACGCCGATTTCACCGGCGAGCCGGATCGTCTGTTCCATCTCCTTGCGATGACGCTTGCCCATTGCGCCCGGATCGAGTGGGTTTGCGGAGCAGTTTAGCGCGGCGATCTCCAGTCCGCGCGCCTCGATCTCCTTGAGCTTCGTCCTCAGAAGACCCTTGTCTTCAAGCAGCTCGTCGGCGCGAAAGTGCGGAGCGCTGGACCAGCCGCCGCCAGTCATCTCGATACCTTCAACGCCGAGCTTCACGCACTTGTCGAGCATCTCCGTGAAGGAGAGATTTCCCATTACGTCGGTGCAAATGGAGAGTTTCATCAGATTGTCTTTCCAGTGTTGGAGAAAAATGGGGCGCGCGCTTGGGAGGTGTGGAGGAACGCGCCCCGAAGGCGGGCCTACTTGAAGTCGATCCAGGCAGCGCCCGCATCGGCGGATCGGACGCAGTTCTCCAGCCAACGCACGCCTTCGGTGCCGGCCTTGATACCCGGATAGTGATGGGTCTTCAGGAAAGCGTCATCGCTTCGGCTCTTGGCGTCGATGGCCTGAGCGATCCAGAGATAGATGTTCGACCAGCTGTCGCCGAGGCCCTCAGTGTGCAGGGCGCCCATCCGGTCGACGGCAAGGCTTTCTTCCTCCAGATACGGCATACCGTGGTGCAGGATGCGGTTCGGCTCCCCTTGAACGTCGAAGAACAACTGATCCGGATGACTGTCCGACCATTCGACAGATGCCTTGGAACCAACGAACCGGTAGCGTTGCGAGCCCATGTTGCCGGCATTGACGGAGGACACCCAGAGACGGCCGCGGGCGCCGTTGTCGTAATGCATCAGCACAGTCGCATGATCTTCCAGCGGTGCGCGGCTTGGAATGAAGGCCTTGCGGTCGCAAAGAAGCTTTTCGATCTTGAGATGCGGCAGCACGATTTCCGAGAGATAGTAGAGATGCGTTCCGATGTCGCCGAGAACGAAGGTCGGACCGGCCGTCTTGGGATTGGTGCGCCACTTCACGGCTTCCGGTGCACCGACGTCGTCACCGGCGTTGAAGCCGTGGGTATATTGAAGGTCAACGATGCGGATGTCGCCGAGCATGCCCTTGGCAACCATTGCCGCCATCTGATGCACGAGCGGATGGCCAGTGAAACCGTAGGTGACGCCGACGATGAGACCTTTCTCGTCTGCCAGCTTCTCGATTTCCTCGCATTCGGCGACTGTGAAGAACAGCGGCTTTTCGCAAATGACGTGGATGCCAGCTTCGAGGCACGCCTTGGTGATTTCGTAGTGGGTGAAGTTTGGCGTCGCGATCGAGACGACCTCGACGCCATCTTCGCGCGCCGTCTCTTTGGCGATCAGTTCATTGTAGTCAGCGTAGCAGCGCTCCGCGTCGACGCCGAGGTTGACGCCAAAATCCCGGCCCCGAGCAGCATCAAGGTCAAATGCGCCGGCCACCAGTCGATAGGTGCCGTCACGCAATGCACCGGTGCGGTGTTTGTAACCCACCTGCCCGGTGCGGCCGCCGCCGACCATACCCCAACGCAACGGCCGTTCTGTTTTCTGTTCACCATTGATCATTTCATATCTCCTCCGGCCCTGTGCCGGTTTCCGTAGACACAGCTTCGCTCGTCCGGCGGTTGGGATCGGGCGCCGCTGCAAGATTCTCGTCAGATTGTCCACGCTTTCACGCGTTGCTGCTTGGCTGGGGCCCCGCTATCGAAGGAACGAGGGGGCTGACTTTTTAGCTCGGGCTACGCCTTCTGATATTTCTCAACGTAGCTCTGCATCTCTTTGCACATGAAGCGTCCGGACTGATCCGCCTTGTCTTCCCAGGCAAACACACAGGAGGTCATGATACCGTCGAAGCCGATCTCGGCGAGCGTACCGAAGAAGTCGTCCCACGGCACCTCGCCCTGGCCGATGTTCAGGTGCTGGTGGACGCGTGCCTGGGTGCCGGGTGGATTGAGGATGTAGCGAAGACCTGAGCTTGCCTTGTGATTGAAGGTGTCGCCCACATGAACATGGGCGAGCACATCCTTCGCCTCGCGCAACATCGCCTTGGTATCGTCGCCGAAGTAGAAGGTGTGCGGCGCGCAATAGAGGAACTTGACGTTCTTCGAATTGACCGTTCGGATGATGTCGAGGGCCGGCTGCAAGGTTTCGCACCAGTCTTCCGGATGCGGCTCGACGTGCAAGTTGATGTTCTCGCGTTCAAAGATCGGCACCAGCTCTTCCATGGAGCGCCACCAGGCGTCTTCGCAGGCTTCGATCATCGAACCGGTATGGCAGCAGTAGCAGGACCCCTTGTCGGGATGCGGGCCGCGGCCGAATTCGGAATTCATGGTATCGACTTCCATTTCGACCGCGATCTCGATGGCGCGCTTCCAGTGTTTGACGGCGGCCTGCCGTTCACTCTCATCGTTGGAAGCCCAGCGATACATCGGCAGCAACGAGGCAATCTTCACGTTCTCAGCGGCGAGCGCCTTTTTGAAGGACTTGATCCGCTCTGGAAACACGCGAGGTGCCTTGAACCACTCGAGGAAATCAGTGCGTGGCGATAGCTCAATCCACTCGTAACCAAGCTCGCGAACTTTCGCCGGCAAGGCCTCCAGCGACAGATGTCGATGCATGAAAGGGTCAAGTGCAATTTTCATGGGTCTTTCTCCCTATTCGTTCAGTTGGCCGTCACCGGTGGGGGATGACCCTCATGTGCGGCCATGTAGCTTTCGACTTCAGCGCCCAGGTTCGCGAGCGCCTCGCCGCCTGCCATGAGGTCGGTGATTTCCTCGCGGGTCTTTTCTCCCTTTCGGAAGTTGGCCGCGACCGCTCCACGGATGAGCACAGCAAAGTGGTCACCGACGGCCATCGCGTGTGTCACCTGGTGCGTGATGAAGACGACCGCGATGCCACGCTTTTTTGCTTCAAGGACGATGCGCAGGACGTGGGACGCCTGCTTGACGCCGAGCGCCGCAGTCGGTTCATCCAGGATCAACACCCGCGCGCCGAAGTGGACAGCGCGGGCAATTGCCAGAGACTGCCGTTCGCCACCGGACAACCCGCCAATAAGCCGGTCTCCGTCATCGATGCGAGTAATTCCGAATTGCTGGATGGCCTTAACGGCGATCTCGTTGGCCCGCTTGCGGTCATAGATCTTGAAAGGCCAAAATCCCTTTGTCGGTTCCGCGCCGACGAAGAAGGAACGACCGATGCTCATCAGAGGAAACGTCCCTCCGAATTGATGAACGGTGGAAATTCCAGCCTTTTGCGCCTCTCGTGGTCCCGGGAAGCTCACCGGCTGGCCATCCATCAATAGCTCGCCGCTGCTCGGTTGATAGACGCCGGCAAGTGTCTTGATCAGGGTCGATTTACCGGCGCCGTTGTCACCCAGCAGGCACAGTACTTCGCCTGCGTGAACCTTCAGGGAGATGTCATGGAGAACGTCAATCGGCCCAAAAGACTTGTTGACGTTCCGGAGTTCAAGAATTGGAGTGTTCATGACCTGCCTCATTTCTTCTTCGGCGAATAGGTAAGTGCCATGATGCGGAAGGTGTTGTTCATCAACACGGCCAGGAGCAGCATGACGCCGATGATCAGGCTCGACCAATTCCGGTCGAAAGTCGTGAAGTAGATGCCCTGGTTGACGATCGCGAAGGTCACCGTGCCGAGGAAAATCCCGACGATCGAACCGAAGCCGCCGGTCAGCAAAACCCCGCCGACCACCACCGCAATGATCGAGTTGAAGATAAAGGTCATGCCTGCAGAAACCTGCGCAACATTGAACAAAATGGCCTGGCACATGCCGACAAACGCTGCGCTCACCGAAGAAAGCACGAAAAGCATGACAGTGAGTTTGTCTGTCGGAATACCCGCATTCCGTGCGCTGGCACCGTCGCCCCCTAGGGCAAAGATCCAGTTTCCGAAAGGCGAGAAGTGAACGTAGAAAATGTAAGCTGCCGTCAGCGCCAACCACCAGAAAATCGTCACTTGAAAGCTGCCGCCTACGAAAGATCCGAAGAGAGACTTGGCTATCACGCCGGAAGCAGCCGGGCTGAGCGCGACGCTGGTCGTTCCCGTCAGCAACACCGAGCATCCGAGGATAAGACCCTGCACGGCAAACAGAGTGCCAAGGGTTACGATGAGCGATGGTACAGCAGTGCGGATGACGAGAAAGCCGTTGATCAGCCCGATCACCAAACCGAGACCCAATGCGCCCAAAATGCCCAACCAGATCGGCATGCCGTAGTGACCGGAGATGATCGCCACCGTTAAAGCGCCCGCAGGGATCATGGCTCCGATGGAGATGTCGAGCTCACCAGAAATCATGAGCAACCCGACAGGGATCGCGACGATCCCCAGGTTGGCGGCGACGTTCAGCCAGCTTGCCGCGCCGGCTGGCTTCAAGAATTCGACACTTCCGAACACGACGAAGAAGACAAGCACGAAGGCGAGGCCGAGAAAGGCGCCGGATTCGGGGCGTCGAATAAGATCACCCAAGGACAGGTTTTTCACGTAATTCACTCCCAGTATTGGCCGCATTCTGAAACAGCTGACAGAGATCAGCGAATGCACCCGCCGATCCGCCGAGCATATGTCGGGGATCGACGTGAGACATTGCTTTGCGGTCAGCGTGCGCCCTTCGAGACGCCCGCCAGGGTTGCGTCGATATTGGACTTATCAACGATGCTCGGACCGGTCAGCAGCGGTGACGTCGGAAGATTCGTTCCGAAATCAATTGCCGAAGCCAAGAGAGTTACAGCCAGCAGCGACTGCAGATAGGGCTGCTGGTCGATCGCGAAACCTTGCGTTCCGCCCTTGATGCGATCAAGGCCTGACTGGTTGAGGTCAAATGTTCCAAGAAGAGCGGCTTCGGTCTTACCAGCTTGCTGAATACCGATGGCAGCCGAGTCCGCGTCACCAGCCGAGATCGTAATGACGCCATCGATCTTGGCGTCTTGAAGCAGCGTCGCCTTGATCGCTTCAGCGACGGCGGTTGCGTCACCGAAACTGGTTGCGGGCAGTGGAAGCTGCTTCCCGGCACCTCCGCTCTTGGCGATGCCCTCGATGACACCCTTGCAGCGCGCCTCCAGATTGGCAGCTCCCGGTACCGTGTTCACACAGATGACATTCTTCTTGCCATTCTTGAAGAAATATTCGCCACCTGCGACGCCTGCGAGATATTCATCCGATCCGACATAGTTGATGGCGCCGAGTTCCTTGGCTTTGTCAATCCCACCCGCGTTCATCAGGATGACTTTGATACCGGCCGCGACCGCTTCCTTGATCGCAGGGTCTTCGCCTTCAGGAACCCAGTTCGGGATGACCAGGCCATCGACCTTTTGGCTCATTGCCGTCTGAATGAGCTGGACGACGTCCGGAGCGAAGTTGTCATAGGTCTGAAGGCGCAGGTAGTTGACCTTGCCTCCGTTTGCCTCGACGACTGGCCGGGCATCATCAATCCCCTTCTTAATCAGATTCCAGAACGCATCATCGTTCTTGCCGCCAACGACGGCAATATTGGCGGCCATCGCCGAAGACACAGTGAACGCAACGACAGTGGTCGCAAGCATCGCTGCGCAGAGACGCTTCATTCCCTTCATAACTTCTCCTCCCGTTTCCATCGTCCCCAAGGACTGGATGCGTGTTGATATGTAGCGCGCGAAATGCCAGAATGAAATTGGTTTGGCGTGCGGGAGCATATTATGTGCCAAAACATTTCATTCATGGATGGCACATCGGAGGACGTTGATGAATAGACCCACCATATCCGACCTGGCGAACACCGCCGGGGTCAGCCTGTCCACGGTCAACAGGCTTCTGCACGGAACTGGGACTGTGCGGGCTGATACGGTCGACCGGATCCTTCGGGCCGCAGACAAGATTGGATTTTATGGCTTAGGCGCATTGCGCCAGCGCAAACACGACAATCTGCCTCACCGCCGTTTCAGTTTTCTTATGCAGCAATCGCATAGGCCGCTTTACCAGTTGTGGGCAGAGGGGCTGAGGGCGGCAGCCCATAGGAGGACTGACGCCGCCATCGAACCAGAGGTCGTATTTGAAGACGATTTATCTCCTGAAGCGGTCTCTGCAAACCTGCTGCAGATCGGTCAGACTGCAGATGCCGTGGCAGTGATCACAGCAGATCACCCCCTCGTAAGCCAGGCAATTGACGAGTTACGTGGCAAGGGTGTTCCCGTGGTTGCCTATGTTACCGATTTGTCGGCCGCGAGCCGTGCCGGCTTTGTCGGTACCGACAATTGGAAAAGAGGAAGAACAGCTGCCTGGTTTATCAGCCAGACGGCTAATGAACCTGGAAAGGTATTCCCTCTGGTCGGTAGCAACCGCTATCAGTGCCAGGACATCGCTGATGCCAGTTTTCGGTCCTACATGCGAGAGAACGCGCCAGCCTTTCAGATTAGCGACACGCTTCTTACACACGAAGTCCCTGAAAACGCGTATGAGATCGTACGGAGTTTGATTGCGCAGGAACCTGAGACCAAGGGCATTTTCGTCAATGGCGGCGGCATATCAGGCGTGCTGCGAGCCATGCGTGAGCTCCCGCCAGAACGGCAAGGCAAGATTCGAATTGTCTGCAGCGACGTCGGACCTGAAACCCGCAAAGGGCTAAGCGAAGGCCTGATCACAGCGTCGTTGTGCCATCCTCTCGACAAAATGCCGGGGGAGCTTATCGACGTCATGCTCAGACTGATCGAGCGCCGGGATACGTCCTCCATCGAACAGCGCATCGTGCCGTTCGATATTCTTACGCCGGAGAGCATATGGACGTAGTCAACGAATGCCGTTCTCAAGCGCGAACAGCTCGTACCGGCACGACGTTAAACTCAAATCTTGCTAGTGATCGGCAGTCGCGCCCTGTTATGAACGGCCTCATACAGGGGTCGTGTGCGGAAGGAGGCGAAATACTACCTTAAGCGATCGGGCGGTTTACCCTAGCGACCTGACAACTTTCACACGATAGGGATTTCTGGCGGGTTTCGCCACACAACAGCCATCGGACAGTCTCCCTGTAGACGGCAAAGTGCAACCCTTCTCGCCCCTTCGTTTGGGCAACTTCTACGGCAAGCCTTGACCCAACTGAGATGTTGCCGGCATCGCACGTCGACGTCCTAAGATGACGCGCAAAACGGTCATCGGCGTCGGTCAGATTTTCTGCCGCCCACCCGGCCGGGCTCAACCCTTCCTCGCAACGACATTTACTGCGCTGGAACTGGCTAACGCTAACGTCCAGGCGTGGCTGGCGTCTGGGTCAATTCCTCGATTCGCTTGACATCCCCAAAGGGCAATATCGCCAGGGGTCAGTTGGGACTACCATCACGGGCTAGGAGAGACCATCACGAGCCCGCCGGGAGAGACCATCATGAGCCGCATGAAATCATCCGTCGTTGCTACCGCGCTCGCATTGAGCTTTGCGATGGCGCCAAACTTGGCCCACGCGCAGCAGGTCCAGATCCCCACAACCGCCGCTCAAGTTCCCGGCCCGCCCAGCGGCACGGCCATGACAACGGCCTACGTGCAATCGGTCGGGCGCATGGCCTACTTGTGGGGCTGGCCACTGGTCAATTCGGTCAACCGCTCCATCGCCTTTTCCAAGGCTCCCCAACCAGGCTTGATCGGCGGAGTGGTTCCAATCGCATTCAACGGGAACGCAATGCTGACCGGGTATATCAGCCCGGACCAGACGATCATCGCCTGCCCGAACCAGGATGTCGCGTATGGTGCCGGCTGGATGACACTGGACAAAGAGCCCATCGTCTTCCAGGTCCCGGATTTTGGCGATCGTTTCTGGGTCTATGCGCACTATGACGCGCGCACCGACGAGTTTTCCGAGATCGGCAGGCAATACGGCACCAAGCCCGGCTTCTACCTGATGGTCGGCCCAGACTGGAAGGGCGAAACGCCAGCCGGCATCACGGCGGTGGTGCGCTCCTCCACGTCGCTTGCCTTTGTCATTCCGCGCATCTTCATCGATGACAGCGCCGAGGATCAAAAAGCCGTCCAGCCGTTGCTCAGCCAGGTCGTCTACTACCCGTTGTCGGAGTTCGACGGGAAGATGAAGATCAGGGACTGGAGCAAGCTTCCGCATTTCCCGGCACCGAAATCCACCGGCAAGGGTGAGACCAAGTGGGTAAACCCGGAAACCTTCTTCGACGAGTTGCCTGAGGTGATGAAACAAGTGCCGCCGATGCCGGGCGAGGAAGCCCTCTACAATTGGATCGGTAGCGTGCTGGAGGCGGCCGCCAAGGACCCGCAAATCAAGCAGACGCTCAAAGACACCGCCGTTGCGGCTGCAAGCGAGATGATCGACCCATTCCTTCTGTGGCGCAACAACGGCCGTCCCGCTGGCAATGGCTGGAATTCGCCGGTGAACGGTGCTGAGTGGGGGACCGACTACGTCAATCGCACGGGCACCTCCAAGTCGAACATGTACGACAACCGGCCTGAGGAAACCAAGTACATCTACACGGACAACGACAACCAGGGTGCACAACTCAACGGACAGAACAATTACACGATCACATTTGCCAAGGGTCAGACGCCACCGGTCAAGGGGTTCTGGTCGTTGACCTTGTATAACGATGTCCACTTCTTCAACCCAAATCCACTGAGGCGCTATTCGCTGGGCACGAAGAACAAGACCATCAAATACAACGCGGACGGCTCGCTGACGCTTTACGCCAGCGCCAAGTCGCCGGGCGCGGACAAGGAAAGCAACTGGCTGCCCGCGCCCGAAGGTACGTTCTCGCTCTACATCCGCGCCTATTGGCCCGACAAGCCTATCCTCGACGGCACTTGGACGCCGCCGACCATCGCGATGGTGCAGTGAATAAGCCGATCAAGCGCAGAAGGAACATGAACATGACAACCACTCGCACCCTCAGCCTTATCGCCGCCGCGCTGGTTGGCGGTTTGGCAACGAACGGCCTTGCACCGCAGGCTTTCGCTCAGGAGACCTCCTTCGATAAGTTGGCCAACCTCCCGTTCGCGGAAGGCCGGCCTACAAAAGAGACAGCGCAGACCTTGCGCGACGAACTGCTCTTCCAACGGGCGACGCAGACCTATCTCTGGGCGCTGCCGTTGATCAACACCCTCGGGATGCAGGTCGGGTCGGAAAAGCACTTCGGCGCCGGCTACAACGTCCTGCCGATCTGGAAGAAGAGACTCGACGCCAAGACGCTGGTGACGACTCCCAACTCCGACCTCCTCTACGCGATGAGCTACGTTGACTTGGGCAAAGATGGGCCGGTGGTGATGGATGCCCCACCCATGCTGCAAGGCATCCTGTTAGATTATTGGCAGCGCCCCATCCCGGTCGATGGTGGCAAGTTCTTTGGTGACGTCGGGCTGTTCGGGCCGGATGCCGGTAAGGGCGGCAAGTTCTTGATCCTCCCACCCGGTTACAAAGGCGAGGTGCCGCAAGGCTACTTCGTTTACCGTTCCGGGACCAACAACGTCTTCATCTTCCTGCGCGGGTTCTACGAAGACCCGAAGAATCTGACGCCGGCCGCCGGGCACCTTGAAAAGACGAGAATCTATCCACTGAACGGCGAAAGCGGCGCCAAGGCGATGAAGTTCCCCGACGCCTCTGACATCCCGGCCAACATGCTGCCGATGAGCGATGGCAGCGTCTTTGAGCAACTCAAGCGGCTCGTGGACACGGAGGGCGACAATCTCGCCGGTCCGGATTGGCTCGGCATGCTGGCGGCGATCGGCATCGTCAAGGGTCAGCCGTTCACACCGGATGCGCACATCCGCGAGATCCTCGATCGGGCCGCAAAGACCGGTTACAAGATGAGTCGCGTCATCGGCTTCGACGAAAAGGTCAGTGGCAACTCCTATCTCATGTATTCGGACCGCCGCTGGGTAAATCCATTCCCAGACGGGACGCCCGCCAATCCAACAGGAACTTTGAACCTGGCCTGGGAAAATGTCGCTGGAACATATCCATATCTGGACCTCGATGCCCGGATCTGGATGTTCACCAACTATTACTCGATCAGCCCCGGGATGGTGTCCAAAAGTCCGGGCGCAGCCGCCATGTATGTGATCGCTTTCACCGACAGCGAGGGCACGCCCCTGGTGGGCGGCAGCAGCTATCGCCTGAATCTGCCGGCCAACATCCCGGCCCGCCTGTTCTGGTCGGTGACGCTCTATGAGGCGGAGAACGCTTCCGGTCTCGCCAATGGCCAGCCGTTCCCTTCGCTTGGTTCAAAGGACAAGCCGGCGCAGAACGCCGACGGCAGCACGGATATCTTCCTCGGACCCAGGCACCCGAAGGCAAACAAGGCAACTGGCGCGCCACCGTGCCGGGCAGAGGATACTTCGCCATCCTCCGGCTCTACGGCCCGACCGAACCCGCCCTCGACAAGAGCTGGGTCCCAGGTGACATCGAGAAGGTGGAGTGACCCGGCTGCGCTCAGCGGCTTAAGGCCCGGAAAGGGATCCGAGATGCGACCTTCGCCGCATCGTCGGCAAGGCCCGGATATGGCGCTGCCTGCTCGTTCCGATCGGCGAGACGGAGGGCAAAAACCACCCGCTGCAGCCCTTGGAAACCGACCGCCGGCGCCGATGATCTCGTTGACTATGCCTCCCGTGAAGAGACGCGGCACGAGCATCTTGCCTGGTTGCGGGCACTCCATGGGTTCCGCACCTTCTCCAGACGCGGAGTACGCGAACTGAGGGGTTAGCTGTTCCGGGAAGCCGAACTGGCGGTGTCGAACGAGGATGTCGCCCGTCGCTTCGTGACCGAGTGCCGACGCACCCGCACCGTTCTTCCCGCGACATCCACGATCGAGCGGCTTTGCGCCACGGCTCTGGTCGATGCCGAGCGGCAAATCGAGACGCGGATTGCCGGTCGGTTGTCTATGCCGATCCGGGAACAGTTACTGGCATTGCTCGAGGAGACGGCTGACAATCGGGTGACCCGCTTCGTCTCGCTGCGTCAGTTTGAGCCTGGCTCGAACTCTTCGTCCGCATCATGCGCTGAAGCGAGCCATCAGCTTCCATCGCCGGGGCGAAACCCGCGACCATTCCGCCGAAGGGCAGCACTATCGGATCGCCGGCATGAACCTGCTCGCCGCGATCATCATCTTCTGGAACACCATGAAGCTTGGCGAAGTCGTCGCGAACCAGGAACGCGAGGGAAGGCTGCTGTCGCCCGATCTGCTGACCCATGGGCCTGTATGGGGTCGTTTGCGGGAGGGGCGGAATCCTACGCTAAGGCTTTGGCCAACGATGACCCTGCCATCTTGCCCGCTATTCGATCACCACCGTGGCACGGAGTTCACTGACTGGCAGGGTGCGTTCTAAAGAACTCTTCCAGCAACTTGAGCGTTTTGCCAGATCTCCCTTCCCTGGCTTTTTTCCTGTGGCGTGCCATCCCAAAGCGGACTTAGCCACGGCGCGCGATTTAGCTGCGCATATTCTTGACTATAATCATCAAGTTAATTAGGTGCTTTCGGGACGGCCGGCGCGGGTTGCAAAAACCCGCGGTGCGCGCAAGCGATCAATAGGGGTTATTTATAATGAAATTTCGATTGGGCGTGGCAGCCGCTCTGGCTCTTGCTGGGAACGGGACCGTACGCGCGCAAAGCGTTACTGAACTAAAACCGATCACTATCAAGGGGGACGCGACCTCGACGATTGGAGCGCTTCCGGAAGAGTATCCCGGCGGGCAGGTTGCGAAAGGTGCCCGTATCGGCGCATTGGGCGATCGAGACTTCATGGATATTCCTTTCAGCGTAACAGCATTTACGTCGCAGAAAATAGAGGATCAGGGAGCACAAACCGTAGGCGAGGTCGTTGAGAGCGATCCCTCAGTCCGGAATACGCACTCGTCCGGTGGGATCTTGGATTCCTTCTACATCAGGGGATTCCCGATCGCCGAAGGCAATTTCGGTGAAATCGCCTTTGACGGAATGTACGGGATCGCGCCGACATATCGCGTCTTCACCGAATATGCTGAACGGATCGAAGTGCTCAAGGGGCCGACGGCTTTCCTCTATGGTATCTCTCCCAACAGTGGAGTTGGCGGCACCATCAATATCGTTCCCAAACGCGCTCTAGACACTGATCTGACCCGGCTGACGACGTTCTACGCTTCCGACATGCAGGGAGGTGCGCACCTCGACGTGTCTCGCCGATTCGGCGACGAGCGACAATTCGGCATCCGGTTCAACGGCAGCCTTCACGGTGGCGACACACCGATCGACGACCAGACGCGCGATTTCTTTGTCGGCTCGCTGGCACTTGATTATCAGGGCGAGAATCTCCGAGCGACACTGGACGTCTTGGGGCAACGTGAGACCTTTGACGCGCCGCAGCGCCCCTTCCTTCAGACGACTGGTCTCGTCGTACCGGATGCGCCGGACGGGTCCCTGAACGTGCAAGAGCCATGGGAATGGTCGAAAGTTACGGATCGTTCGGTCCTGGGCCGTGTCGAATACGATCTCACAGACGATGTGACCTGGTTTGGTGCCCTGGGCGGCGGCAACTCGCATGTTCATCGCCTGTTCGGCCTCCCGACGATCCTCAACTCCGCCGGCGACGTCAGCATTACGCCGCAGAACGCGATTTTCGACGTCGACAGGCTCACAGCGGAGACAGGCGTCAGAGCCAAGTTCGACACTGATCCTATCTCTCATACAGTGACCTTGCAGGCGAGCTACCTGAAGCAAGACCTTGACCGAGCGATCATCTCCGGACGGGCGCAGCTCAGCAACATCTATGACCCTGTTTCTCGTCCCCGGCAGTTCGTTGCCGATCCCAGATCAATACCGAAGGTTTCAGAGAGCATTCTGTCAGGTGTGGCTCTGTCCGATACATTGTCCATGCTGGATGATCGCCTGCAGTTCACAGTTGGAGGGCGTTTCCAGCAGATCGACTCGAAGAACTTCAACGCCACCGGAATGGTTACGACCTCATCCGACGAGAACGCTGTTACGCCTCTGGTGGGAGTCGTCGTCCGGCCGTGGGATGCGGTTTCCTTCTACGCGAACTATGCCGAGGGTCTCAGCATCGGGGAGTCGGCCCCCACAACTGCGATCAATGCTGGAGAAACGCTGGCGCCCTACAAGGCCACCCAATATGAAATCGGAACGAAGATTGATCTGGGACAGATCGCGATGACAGTCAGCGCCTTCCAGATCGAGAAGCCATTCGGGCAGCTGGAATCGACCGGTGGCGGCTTGCTGTTTACAGCCGGCGGCGAGCAGCGCAATCGCGGCCTCGAGTTCAACGTCTTTGGCGAAGTGACCGACGATGTGAGGCTGCTTGGCGGACTGACGCTTATCGACGGCGAGCTCACGAAGACCTCATCTGCGGCAACCCGCGGAAACAGGCCGGTCGGCGTTCCGACGGTCCAGGCCAATATTGGTGCGGAATGGGACACCCCGTTCCTGGAGGGCCTGACCCTGACCGGCAACGTGATCCATACAAGCGAGCAGTATATCAACACGACTAACTCGCTGAAAATCCCGTCGTGGACCCGCGTAGATCTCGGTGCTCGCTACAAGACGGAAATTGAGAACAGGCCAGTCACGTTGCGGGCGTCGGTCGAGAATGTCTTCAACAAGAATTATTGGTCCGGCGTCGCCAGCTTCAGCACGATCGCCCAAGGCGCCCCGCTGACGGTCAAACTCTCCATGGCCACCGACTTCTAACCAGAGAGCCTTTACGAAACCCAAGGCCGGATTCAATCGCATCGTCGACGATCAAACGAAGCCGGCCTTGGGAGCACGTTTCAGACGACTTTACACCGGAATGCCACGCCGAGTTTATCCGGGGTGAGCACATCGCCGACCCGGCCCGAATGCACGAAGGGTGCCGTCAGCGAGGTGGCGATCTTGTCGGCGAATTTCAGCGCCAGATTGAGGTCGTGCATGTCCAACGACCATCGCCGTCAGGATAGACGGATCCGAATGGACCAGACGATGATACGCATCTGCGCTTGCCCATCCCAGGCGCAAGCGCAGTGGGCAAGACATCATCCATCCGGCCCGTAGCAGGTGGAACCGGTTGCCACGTCCAGCAGGCAAGCGAGAATAAGCGAAACGAGCAGAACGCCCAAGACCAGATAGTTCCTGAAACTCACCGCCTGATCGCAACCGACCGAATCTCCCCATCCATTTTGTCCGTGTCTGCGTTATCGGAGTGCAGGGTCGAGACTAACGGCGTAACCCGGCTTGTAACCGATCGGCAGAAAGCGCCGATGATATTCGGCGAATGTCTGATCGGGATCGAGATCCGCAAAGATGTCCGGGTGGAGCCATTTCGCAATCCATTGAACCGCAATGAACTCATATGGGCTATTGTAGAACTGGTGCCATATGCCGTGGAAATTGCGCTTCTCCTGCGCAGTCGTTCCGATATAGGCATCGCGTGTGGTGTACCATTCCAGCTTCTTGCGGGCAGCGTTCAGGTCGGCGCCCGGGCCGACGGGAATCCATCGTCCGCCGGGCACGTAAGCCTGCCAATCGGCGCTCGTGACGATGACATGGTCCGGATTGGAAACAACCACCTGTTCCGGATTGAGCTGGCCGAAGGTCGATGGAAGGATGCCACTGCCGATATTGTATCCGCCCGCCAACTCCACATACTTTCCGAAATTCTCGGCGCCAAACGTGAGGCAGCAATCCTCCGAATATCCGCCAATGCGTTCGATGAATACGCTGGGCCGCGTCGGCTTGGCTTTGGCGAGAACATTTTCCACGCGATCCATCGCTTCCTTGCGGAATGAGATGACCTCTTCCGCCCGCTCGTGCCGTCCCATGATCTTGCCGAGCAGTCTGATCGTCGGGTCGGTGTTCTTCAGCGGATAATGCCGAAAGTCGATATAGAGCACCGGAATATCGAGCATCGCGAGCTTCTCGATGTACTGAGCATCCTCAGTGGCCTGCTTGGCTTCGAGGTTGAGGAGAACGACATCGGGCTTTTTAACAATGGCGGATTCGATGTCGATCAGGCTGCCTTCATGTCCCTTAAAGGTCGGTAGTTTGGCGAGCTCGGGAAACTTCTCGAGATATTGCTTATAAGTTGCGGGGTCGGCCTCGATCAGGTCGTTGCGCCAGGCGACGATACGCTCCAGCGGATTTTCTCGGTCCAGTGAGGCGACCAGATAGAGCTGGCGGCCCTCTCCCAGAAGCATACTGCGGACAGGCACATTCACCTTCACCTCTCGTCCGGCAATGTCCGTAACCGTGATCGATGTTTGCTGAACAGGTTTATCTCCGGCGCGGGTTGCCACCGGAATGTACAAAGCCAGAAGTAGCAGGGACATGAAACCAAAGCGTCGTCGATTCACAATGCGTCTCCAATCGGTATATGCGACCGCACGGACAACCACAGCCCGAGCGCAGCGACAAGGGACGCTGCATAAAGCAGCGAGACAAGGGGATAAATGGTCTGGAGGCCGAACAGTTGGGTCATGCCGGCACCGATGGAGATGCCCACGATGGACGCGATCTGCTGACATGACTGTGAGAGCCCCAGCACTGAGCCTTGGCGATTGCTCACGGTTGCGGAAGACACGAGTGACACGAGGATCGGTGTCGTTCCCCCCAACAATCCGCCCCAGAGGAAATAGAGAGCGGCAAAAAACGTGAGGGATCGCGTCATCCCTGCGACGAGGGCGAGAACGGCGCCGCCTCCGGCAATGATGATGATCCAGCCCAGAATGAACGTGGCAGAACGGTCATTGAAAAAGCGAGCCCAGGCAGGTGCCGCTACGATGAAGCCAAACGCTAACAGGCCATAGCTGAAGCCCGTCATCCAATGTGGCGCGTGAAAAACGTCCTGCATATAAAGCGCGAACGGCACTTGCAAAACCATTCGGCTGGCGAGCATCATTCCCATCAAGATCAGGAGACCCCAAACCGGCGCCTCTTGCGGGGTGGAGTGAACTGGTACCTGGCTCGATTTGGCCGAAGCGCCTTCTCCTCCTGAAGGTTGCGGCAATACGATCCAGGCGACACACGTGCAGGCGGCGCAGATGAGGCCGGCTGCAAGGTTGATCGCCATGAACGACGACGCGTCGAGGATGAGCCCCCCCAGGAAGGCACCACCGAGAGAGCCAACATTGGTTGCCACCTGAAGCCAGGTGAGCAGCACCCCACGATGGCGGCCGCCGGTGATCTGGATACCATAGGCTTGAGCAGGCGCGATGTACCCAGCGCAAGCCCCTTGCAGAAATCGAAGGAACAGGATCGACCAGACATCCTGGGCGAAGGCAACGAGAAGCTGCGTGACGGCAAGCCCCGTAAGCGCCCGTACCATCATCAGACGGTTGCCGAAGCGGTCTCCCACTCTCCCCCAAAGCGTGCTGGTCAGTGAGACGCCGAGCATCGGGCAGACATAGACCCCAATACCCGCCAGCGCGAATACACCGGTGGAGGACGATAGTTCCTCGATACGCAACGGCCAGAAAGGGCCGCTCATCTCCATGGCTCCCATGGAGATGAATTGCAGGGCGAAAAGAATGCCAAAAACCGGCCCGAAGCTTTTTATGATGGTAATTGTGCCGGTCATGGAGTTTCGGCCAATGGATTCGGCAATTCATGTTCCACGCGGTAGTCGCGATATCGCTCTAGATGCATACGGAGGACGGAACGCGTCGGCCAGGGCAGCTTTAGAAACGCGTTACGTTCTTCCAGCCAGAATTCGTCCGACAACATCCTTGGACGCAGGCGGTCGAAGGTCTCTTCGATACCTTGACGGAGGATGGACCAGGCCTCGGTCAGCCCGTATTGCTCGTTGAGGCAAAGCGCAACCTCATGGAGATGGCACACTAAGCAGGCATCAATCACAAATGACCGCACCAGCCGGATGTCATCGTTGAACGTGGTAGGCAGGATGCCGGCGCGGGTGAAGGGCTTCAATCTGTACCCGCGGGCCTCGAATAAGGGCGCAAAGCTTCGGCCATCGCCGAAGTCCCGGATCACCAACCTCTTGGGACGCCCGGAGGGGTCAAACAGGATCGTGCTGTTTTGTTGGTGCGCCTCGAATGCAATTCCGTAGAGAAGATACATAGCCATGGTCGGCTGCAAAACGACATCAACATAGGATCGGAAAAACTCAGCCGCCGCCGATTTGTCGCCTCCGTTTGGGCCAATCAGTTCGCAGATTAGCGGACGGCCGTTGACGGGGCTCGCAGCCAGCAGCGCAGCAACCGTAACAGGCATCCACCCGTCGTTGCGGGCGAGTGCGCCGATCTCCCGATAAACGACCGACAGGAAACGGCCCGGATGTTCGTCGCCGGTGTCGGGGTCGTGCAGAATCGCACCCAGTTCCTCGCGGAAGAACTCCAGTTTGCCGCGAATGTCGTCGTCCGCGGCAAGAATATCCGAGATCAGTGTGCTTAGGCGTGGCCCCATATGAATGGATTTCGCCTGCAGCGTCCGCTGCTCACTCGTCATCCAGATCGCAACTGGAAGCTTGATGAACGGCTGTGGTTCATCGCGATCAGGCAACATGGTCCGGAACGACATGGACGGGATCGTTACGATGTCCGGCCCCTCTACGACAAGGACACCGGATGCGATCTCATTGGCAAACTCGCGGCGGACGAAGTGCTCCAAGTGCCATGAGTGGATCGGCAGTGGCAACCAATCTTGCGGAACCCGCCCCTCCTCAGCCAAGGCTTCGGTCCAGGCATACCAGAGTTCCGGGTAGCTCGTGGAGAACCAGCCATTGTAGCTGTCGACATGGGGCATCGTCTCGGCATAGGCCCAGTCCTTGCGCAATGCAGCGATCCGAAGATTGACTCGAGCACCGCACTCTGGCGACAACGCCTTGACTTCGGCTGCGGACAGACCCGGCTTGGCCTTCCAGGTCGGATAGAAAGGATGCCCCTCAAGCGAACCCCACTGGTCCAGTACCATGGCAGCCTGATGGCTGGGCAGTGTTGCATTGAGATAGGAAATAAAGCCGCTCTTTCCAGCAGTCTCAATATCCTGCTTGAGGGAAGCGGTCCAGTCTCTCCGATGGCAACGGACCAGAGCATCGTTCTCCATGCTGCTTTCGATGTCAGACAGCAAACGCGCGACGCCATCCGGTGCCGGTTCGACTGACCACTCAGTACTGATTTCGGCAATCAGGTCAGCAGGGTCGTCCAAGCGGCGGCGCTGCCCCTTCTCGTCCAGAACCTCGATGTCCCCATGATTCAGCATCGTATTTGCAGGTAATCGGCGCAGGTTGGTGAAATGAAGAATTTTCCGGGAAGACCACAGAGGAAGCCATGCTTGACTATGTTCAACAGGCCACAGCAAGGCGTCGGGGTTGAGAATTCGCTCCGCGAAAAGGCACCGTACGAGCCGGGTGAGCGCATTCCGCTTCGCCGGCTCCAAGGCCTGCGATTCCGGCGTTCTTGTCGGCTTTTCCGATGACGAGAGAATGTTTTTGTTCATGCGATTGCCTCCGCCCATTTCGCGGGAACATAGTTCAGAGGTGGCTGGGATAGATTGCCGTGATAGGCTCTTGCCCAATGATAGGTGGTTTCAATGGCAGGAACCGCGACGTCCAGCCGCTTGGCGATTTCCAATAGAAGCGCCTGACCGAAGGCGATATCCTCATGGAACGCCCGGCTATCGCGGTCGATCACAAGGCCAGGTCCTGGAGAATTCGGAACAAGCGGCGCCTGAATGCCGGCATAGGCCTTGTTGGTTCTCAGCAGCGAATACATGGTGCTGTCATCACCGATCTGGTCGCCATAAGCTTCAATAAGCTCCTGCCGGAGGGGCTTGACGCTAGCGAGGTCGATATTTAGGCGCCTTTCGGCGGCACGCTTGATGGCCTGGTTTTCAGCGTCGCACGCTTCCAGCATTTCCGCGCCGACCTGCGGGCAATCGCTCCACCAGTAAATCGGCTCATCGAAAGGCCGATGCTGCCACGGAGCTCCCGGTCCAAGCAGACCGTAGAGCACAGCCGGATGCATCAGGGCATTCCCGGGTGTCAGCGTGATTTCGAGGTAGTCTTCAAGCATGGTCACCGGCGCTTCATATAGCCGGCCTACCATGTCGAGAAGTCCGGCTCTTGCCTTCGCCGTCTCGCGGCGATGAAGAGCGATGTAAAGCTCCGCCTTGGCGCCACCCATTCGCACCTCGCTGCCGGGAGCGAGATTGTAGGCAGTGTGCGGAACATCCTTCATTCCCCAGATCACGACATTGTCGTGCCCGCTGAAGGCGCTTTCCGCGAGCCAGTCGAAGCCGCAAAAGCCGGGTATCGCACCGACATAGACCGGCTTGTGTCTCGGCAGATGAGAGGCAATCTGTTGCAGCAATACCGGACGGGCTTGCGCAGGCTGCGTCACGACCACCAGGTCCGTATCCGCAAGCACTATCCGGGGATTTGTTCCGACAAGATCGATTTTTCCCTTAAGAACCTTATCGTCGGAGATATGCGCCTGCCAGACCTGTTCCCCTTCCCTCCACCGTCTCGTGAGATCTGCAGACGATGTCAGAACGGACACCTCTATGCCGTCCTGTTGCTTGAACAGGACGGCATTCAGATGGCCGGTGCGTCCGGCCCCACAAATTGTCACTTTCATGCCGCGCGGACCCGTCCGAGCAGCCACGTGTCCAATTGGTCCGCAATGGACGGATCGAGGAGCCCACGCTTTGCCATCCACTCGTCGTCAAAGACGGAGCCGAGATACTTTTCGCCGCCGTCGGCCACGGTTGTGACAACCGTACCGCCAAGCTTGCCGGTGGCGATGAACTCCAGTGCCTTGAAAATCGCTCCGCCCGTCGAGCCGCCGACGAGAAGAGCCTTGCGCCGAGCAATATAGCGCGCGGTTTCGAACGCCTGGACGTCGGTCACCTGTACGCCCTCGTCGATGCAACCGTAGTCCAGCACCTTACCGACCTCGTCGCCCGCCGGCGTGCCCGTTCCGGACTGGAAATAGGGATGTCCTGGCTGCCCGAAGACGATAGAGCCGGCCGGCTCTACAGCGATGGTGCGGACCGTGGGAATCTTTTGTTTCAGACGCTGAGAGATGCCGGTCATCGAGCCACCGGTCCCGACGCATCCCACAAAGGCGTCAATACCGTTCGGAAGTTGCGCCATCAGTTCATCGACGTAATCCGCGTAGCCCTCGGGATTGGCTGGATTGTCGGACTGGTTCATGAACATGGCGCCCGGCAACTGCGCTCCCAGCTGTGCGGCTAGCCTCTGCCTTGCAACGACGGCGACTTCGTCTTCCTTGAAATCACCCTCGACATAACGGATTTCGGCGCCGAGCGCCCGCATCATGCGGATTTTGTCGGGCGCAGCATGATGATCCACGACCGCAATGAAGTTGAGCCCGAACTCCACGGCCGCCAACGCCAGTCCGATCCCGGTGTTTCCAGAGGAAGATTCGACAATAGTGCCGCCTGCCCCGAGACGGCCATCCTTCAGCGCGGCCACGACCATGCTGCGAGCCATTCGATCCTTCATCGAGCCGCCCGGATTGTTCTTCTCTATCTTCAACACCAAAACGGAACTCCGGCTTGGAACCTCGATCGACATAACCGGGGTGCGACCAATCAACTGCGTCACATTCGTCGGAAGCATGCTTTCCTCTCCTAGTTGTCAGGATTGACGGATAGTTCTCCGGTTGGGCTTTCCGTAACGCACAACCGTTTGGGCATGGGATGCCGGTGAAACTCGTTCTCCAGAAGGTCCATCTGGTAACCGGCCGTATTGGCCCAGACCAGAAGATCGCCGGCTTGAGGTGCTGTGGAGAAATTCAGCCAGCGATTGCTCAGCACATCCTCGTCCAGGCAGCTGTGCCCGGCGATGTAAGCGCGCACCGATTTCGGCGGTTCCACCCGTTCGGCTATCGGCACCAGCATGGGATCGACGAGGAACTCGGACGCAAACCAAGTTTCGCAAGCGCTGAAGCTGCTTCCCTCAACGAATATCACGCTGTGACCGCGGCCCATATCCTTGACTCTGGTGATGCGGAAGACGGACAGGGCAGCCTGGTCAGCCAGGGATCGACCCGGCTCCATAGCGAGCGTCAGCTTTTGCTCTCGCAAGTAATCAGCGATGCTCTGGCTTGTGTTGGCCTGCGCGGAAAGAAAATCTCGAAGCCACTGGCCGGCCGATATCACACCCCCGTAAGGATAAAACGAATCCGGCACTTTTCCCGTGCGATAGTCCTCCGCCTTCTGATCGTCCAGATGCGCTGCCCAGGCCACTTCCGAGACATACTGGACCGGCAGCCCACCGCCGATATCGATCATCCGCGGTGACAGGCCGAAAGCCCGCGCCTCACCGATCAAGCCGAAAGTTTCTCGTATTGCCGCTGCCCTGTCTTCCCATCGATATCCGCCAAGATGGAAATGGAAGCCGTCCAGACGCAGATGTGTATCGCCTGCAATCCGGCGAAGGCATGATCTGATTGCCTCCTCTGGCATTCCAAAACGACTTCTTTCATGCCCTTCTGGACGCACTCGCAAAAGGACAGATTGTTCGTTCGCATCCGAGGGAATTAGCTTGAGGAGATCGTCCAACTCTTCCGGGCTGTCGACAGAGATAAATGCACCCAAGCGAACAAGTTCTTCATGGAACTCTCTGCTTTTCGCCGGCCCGGTTGCCACAATGTCTCGGCCGCCAGCACCGACGCGTACTGCATCGCGCAGTTCATAGACGCTCGACACATCTACGCCGGCGCCACTTCGGAGTGCTGCTGCCATCAAAGCGGAGGATTTATTGACCTTTGCACCAAAAAAAATTGTGTGATCGATTTGGTGTTTTTCGAGAATGTCCTTCAAGGTTCGAACATTCCTCATCAGTTCTGACGGCCAGATCAGATGGAGGGGCGAGCCATATTGCTCGACCCAAGCAGTCATCTTGCTTGTGTTCCCCGCGAGAAAAGTTGCAATCGGTGACGAAAGGACCGGGAACAGCTCGCTGTCGATTTTGGTTGCCGGCTGGAGCGTCATCCGGCCCTCCGATCGGAAATCTCTACGGGCTGCCGCACCGTCCGATGGCGCAGTTCGTCGAGCGATACGTCACATTCGGGAAAGTCTCCTGAGTAGGTATGGCGGGTGGTCTTGACCGGGAACTTCCTGCCACTCTTCGCCATCTCGAAAATGAGGTCTGGTGTGATTGTCTCGTCGGCGCGCCAAGCCTCCACGCGGACATCGCGATAATCGAGCAACATGCTGGGAATCGCCTCAAGACCCAGACGTAGGGCCACAGCAAGCCGGTGATGGCCGTCCATCACAAAAAGCGCGCTCTTCTCCACCAGAATGGGAACCGTCCAGCGTCCGGCAGTTAGAATCTGACCCAGCACGACATCAATGCGATTTGGATCGGTCTCTTCGGTGGGAGTTAGATCGCGAGGCGAGAGAAAACGATACGTCATGGTTCTCCAGCTTACCGTTCTTGCGTTCATTGAATCTAAAACTTGATTCTTTTAATCAACTATATTGCTCGTGTAACGCGATTATGACGGAGGTGTCAACCGCAGGGTTCATTCGAGGATTCATTGGTTACGAATTTGATCGAGCGGGGCGTTGGTGCACCGAGCCGAAGTTCGACACAGTTCGATCTTTGATGCCGCCTGTTATGTCTGTTTGTCATGGTGGCGGATTGGCTCCAGGCGTCCGTATGCCAGCATGCGGTTGAGAGCGGCGCACCCGATGGCGACCTCTGTCTGTTGAGCCGGAAAGGATCGGGCCCGCAGGCGTCGTCCGATCGAAGCCTTGTATCGCCCGATGGCGGTTTCGATCAGCGCACGCTTACCGTAGCCGGTGGCCGCCTGCCGTTTCAGCCGACCGTCAGCTGGACCTGCTGACGGCAATCATCATCTACTGGAACACTGTCCATCTTCGCCATGCTGTCACCGAACGGCGGAATGAAGGTCTTGATGTGCCGCCAGAGCTTCCGGCTCACATCTCGCGCTTGGGCCGGGCGCACATCCTCCGGACCGGCGAATATCTATGGCCCACAGGGGCAATCGCTTAGGGCGTCGTTCCGCCCTCACCGGAATCGACCCCTTATAGCGAGATCAGACGGGTTTTCGAGCCGCGACGAAGCGGTTCATGGCATCGAAAGAGAAGGCCGCAATCGGCAGGCTGGTCCCACCCTCCAGTGCCAGATCGGCGAGAATTTCGCCAACGACGCTAGTGAACTTGAAGCCATGCCCGGAACAGGGTGAGGCGATGACCACATTCGGATTGCCAGGCACGAGGTCAAGCAGGAAATCCTCGCTCGGCAGCATCGTATAGCGGCATGTCACCGCGTTGACGCGTAGCCCGGCGGCGGCAGGCACGCGCTTGGCGATAAAGCCATCGAGCAGTGCCGTGTCCGCATCATTGACCGGCGGATTGGGCTGGTTCGGGTCGATCGGCTCACGAAAATGCGCGTGCCTGCCGACCTTCACGCCATCGACGCCGATTGCCGGGAAGCCAAAATACGAACCCTCCATCCCCTCGTCCCTCAGGAAACAGGGCATGCGCTGCGGTTGGGTCGCGAACCCGTCGCGCGGCTGATACCAGGCAACGACCTGGCGGATCGGGACAGCATGCTCTCTCAGTTGCGGAACGAGCTCGCCAATCCAGGAGCCGGTGGCGACCACGACTTTCCTGGCGCGATACTGGCCGACAGCAGAACGGATCGTCACACCACCATCCCCCGGCTCGATAGCGGTGGCCCGCTCGCCAAAGTGAAGGACCGCACCGTCCTCGGCCGCCAGTTTGAGATAACCCATCACGGCAGCCTCGGGTCTGAGATAGCCGCCCTGGGGATCAAGGACGGCGATTTCCTCATCGTCCAGCTGAAAGGCAGGAAACCGACGCGCCATATCCGCCTTGTCGAGAACCTCGTGCGGTAACCCATGCATCCTGCAGGACGCGCGCGTTCCCGCAACGATCTTGCTATCCGCAGTGCCAATTTGAAGGACGCCCGTGATCGTCAATATGTCTGCGCGAAGCTTGGCCTCTAAAGCGCGCCAGTTTCGATAGGCACGCTGCAGCAGCGGTACATAGGAAGGATCCTCGAAATAGCCGAGCCGAATGAGGCGGCTATCTCCATGTGAGGAACTGAGCGCATGGGCCGGAAAATAGGCATCGATCCCGATCGTCCTGGCGCCCCGCGCTGCAAGCAAGGAAAGGGCCGCACTCCCCATGGCGCCAAGCCCGATCACGGCGACGTCAAATTCAGCTGTCATGGCTCATACTCACATCAGTTCGGGCGGCACTTCGTGACGGATAAGGGTCCGAAGCGCCTCTATGTCGCCGGCAAGAGGACGTTCGTCGCCATAGTGCGCAACGACATGGCGTACCGCACTATGGATTGCGTCCGTCCCTTTGGCGCGCGCAGCCGTTGGCGCGAGGAAGTCGTGTGCCTGGGCGGCGGCCATCAACTCGATCGCGAGAATATATTCTGCGTTGTCCGTCACCGCGAGAAGCTTGTTCGCCGCAGCCGTCGGGTGCGCAAGAAAGTCCTCCTGCAGGCCGGAGGTCAGGCCACCATCGGTGGAGGCCGGTGCAGCCAGCCTGCGGTTCTCGTTGCTCAGCGCCGCCGCAGTGTATTGCGCGATCATGAAGCCGGAGTTGCTGCCGGCATCGCTCGCCAAAAATGGCGGCAGACCGCTGACCAGTGGATTGACGAGCCGGTCCATACGGCGCTCGCTCATGGCCGATATCTGCGCAAGCGCGATCGCCAGGCTGTCGGCGGCTTGTGAAAGCGCAGGCGCGACAGCGTGCGCCTCTGAGGAGACAACCGGATTTTCGGGCGTGCCTGAAACCGCCGGGTTGTCGGTCACCGAGGCAAGCTCGCGATCGACAACGTCGGACGCATTATCAAAGACGTCGCGTGCAGCGCCGTGCGCATGCGGGACCGAGCGCAGGCTCAGTGCATCCTGTGTCCGCTTTCCGAGCGCTGCTACGATCAGGTCGCTACCATCCAAAAGTCGTCGCAGCGAAGCGCCGACTTTCGCGATTCCGCGCGATGGGCGCAGCGCCAAGACGGCTTCGTCAAAAGCCGCCATCTGGCACCCTGCCGCCTCCAGCGTCAGGGCCGCGACCGCATCGGCCCAGTCGAGTAGATGGCCGGCGCGTGCCAGGGCGACACTGGCTAGACCTGTTGCACAGGCTGTACCATTGACAAGGCTCAATCCTTCCTTCGCACCGAGCACGAGCGGCTGAAGGCCGATCGCATTCAGGGCCTCGCGACCATTCATCCGCCTGCCCGCGACCGATGCACGTCCCTCGCCGATCAGGACGAGTGCCGTGTGGGCATTGTGTGTCAGGTAACCGGCCGAGCCCTTTGATGGGATATCCGGCACGCAGTCCCGTTCCAGAAATGCCGCCAGATGACGGATGATATCCGCACGCACACCGGAATGCCCGTGCGAAAAATTGGCGATTTGCGCAGCGATGATCGCTCGAACCTCGCGCGGCGCCAACAGCTCGCCGACCCCGCAGGCATGGCTCAGGATAATGTTGCGCGACAGCCGGCTCTGGGAGGCGCGATCGACCACCGTATCGGAGAGAGCGCCGACGCCTGTATTGATGCCGTAGGCGCGCACGCCGGTTTCGACGATCCGTTCGACGATGCGGCTGGCATTGTCCACGCGCGCCCAGGCAGCAGGCGAAAGCGCAAGCGTCTCGCCTGCTGCGACGCGTGCCACGTCGCGCCAGCCGATCCGCGTGTCGATAGTGACGGTCATTGTCCGCTTCCGAAATGGCCGATGAACTGGCGAAAGGCGGGCGAAGCGCCGCCACCGAACATCTCGTCCGGCGCACCGCTGCTTTCGACCAGGCCTTCCTTCATGAAGACAACCCGGTTGGAGACGTTGCGGGCAAAGCTCATCTCGTGGGTGACCACCAACATGGTCATCCCCTCCTCGGCAAGCGCGCGCATGACACGCAACACCTCGCCGACGAGTTCGGGATCGAGGGCGGAGGTCGGCTCATCAAAAAGCATGACCTTCGGCTTCATCGCAAGCGCGCGGGCAATGGCGGCACGCTGCTGCTGGCCGCCGGAGAGATGCGCTGGATAGGCATGTCGCTTGTCGGCTATGCCGACCTTTTCCAAGAGCACCTCTGCTTCGGCGATGCATTCGGCGCGCGGACGCTTAAGGACATGAACCGGCCCCTCGATCACATTCTGCAGGATCGTCATGTGCGACCAGAGATTGAAGGACTGGAAAACCATGCCGAGTTCCGAGCGGATGTGGTCGACCTGTTTCTGGCTTGCGGGGCGGCTCGCGCCGCCCTTGTGGATCATGCGGATCTGCTCGCCATCCACCCAGATCTCGCCGTCGGTTGCTATCTCCAGCAGGTTGATGCAACGCAGGAAGGTCGATTTTCCGGAGCCGGAGGCCCCGAGCAGGGAGATGACGTCGCCATCCTGAGCATCGAGCGAGATGCCACGCAGGACCTCATGCGTGCCGAAGCTCTTGCGGATGTTGCGGACGGAAAGTCGGGTAACGCCTGGCATTGAAAGCTCCAATCGTGTCCGTTCCGCTCTTAGGCTTTCAACGCCGGCGGGATCGCACGGCGGTGTCGCGAGAGCGAATACTCGAGCAGGGACATCGCCTGCAGAATGATGAAGTTGAGAACGAGGTAGATGATGGCCGCACAGAGGAATACTTCCATCGTCCGGTAGGTCTGCGAGATCAGGCGCTGCGCCACGCCGGTCACTTCCCATACCGTGACCAGGCTTGCGAGCGCGGTCGATTTCATCATCAGGACGATCTCGGTGGAATAGGCCGGCAGCGCGTGACGGAAGGCGATCGGCGCTAGAATGCGGCGCACGAGCAGCGCGCCGGACATGCCGATCGAGCGAGCGGCCTCGATCTCACGTGGCGAGACGGCGCGAATGCCACCGCGGAAAATTTCAGCGGAGTAGCCTGCGGTGCAAAGCGCCAGAGAAAGCACTGCGCAAACGAACGGTTCGCGCAAGAACGGCCAGAGGAAGGAATAGCGGATGAAACCGAACTGGCCAAGGCCGTAGAAGACGAGGAACATCTGGATCAGCAGCGGCGAGCCGCGAAAGACGAAGATGTATCCCTTGGCAATCGCCGACAGCACCGGATTGCCGCCGACGCGCATCCAGACGATCAGGAGCGCTAGAAGGCCACCAAAGAAAACCGATAGGGAAAACAGAGCCAAGGTCATCGGGACGGCCTTGAGCAGGGTAGTCATCGTTTGAGCGAGAAAAGCGAAATCCATCGTGCTACCTCACGCCTTTCCCATGGCCGCCGTCGGCATGCTGCGATTGGCGCGTCGCTCGGCGCCATTGAAGACCCGGTCAGACAGGCTCGTCAGGATCAGATAGAGGATCCCGCCGACGATGAAGAACAGGAAATATTGTCGCGTGGAACCGGCAGCGACCTGACTGGTGCGCATCAGTTCCGCCAAGCCAGTCACTGAGATCAATGCCGAATCCTTCAGGCTGAGCTGCCAGACGTTGCCGAGACCAGGGATCGCCAAACGCAGCACCTGTGGGATGATGATCCGGCGAAACCGCACGCCACGATGCATGCCAATGGCAGATGCCGCCTCCAACTCGCCCTTGGAAATGGCAAGGTAGGCTCCGCGGAAAACTTCCGCCTGATAGGCACCGGAGATGATGCCCACAGCTAACGCACCCGCGAGGAAGGAGGGCAGCCCGAGGAAGCCCTCGTAGCCCATCGCCTTGCCGATCGAGGTGACCGCGGAGGAACCTCCAAAATAGATGAGATAGATGATGAGCAGTTCCGGCACGCCGCGAAAGACGGTCGTGTAGACGTTACCGAGCGCGACGAGCGACGCCTTGCCGGATAGCTTGGCCGCAGAGATTGTCGCACCAAGCACGGCTCCGATCGCAAGCGCGCTTGCAGTCACGGCGAGTGTAATCAACGTGGCGAGCAGAAGCAGCGCGCCCCATCCGGTCGAACCGAATCCAATCAGTTCCAGTGTTGCCATATCACGTTCCCCGCGCCCGCCGCTGTCTCGGCGGTGTCAGAATAGCATGCGGCCCCCGGCATTGAAGCCGGAGACCGGGACGTCCGGCCTCCGCCGGAAATCAGTTCTGCGGGCTGACGTCGACCTTGAACCACTTCATCGACAGGTTCTTCACGGTGCCGTCGGCGAGCGCCGACTTGATCGCTTCGTTGAACTTGTCGCGAAGGTCGGTATCTGCCTGACGGATACCGAGGCCTTCACCTTCGCCCCAGATCGAGCCAACGATTTCAGGGCCGGTAAAGGCCAGCGTATCGTTTGCGGACTGGAAAGCATTGGCGAAGTAGACGGCATCGTCGAAGCCGAGATCGATACGGCCGTTCTGCAGATCGAGATCGCGGTCGGCACCGGTCTTGTATTCGCGGATTTCTGCGATGTCGCCGAAATTGTCGTAAACGAACTTTGCATAGACGGTGGCGGCCTGAATGCCGATCGTCTTGCCCTTGAAGGCTTCCTTCAGCGCATCCACTTCCTTAACGCCGGTCTGGCCGGGCGTCATCTTGATCGTTGCTCCGGTGCCGGCTGCGTTGGCAAGCGGGCTATCCTTGGCCGTTGCAAAGGCTGCCGGCGTCGCAGCGTAGGGGATCGTGAAACCAATGACCTTCTTGCGGTCCTCGGTGATCGACAGTGCATCCATGATGACGTCGAACTTGCCGGCATTGAGCGCAGGAATCATGCCGTCCCAGTCGGAAGCGACGAGCTTGCATTCGATCTTGGCGCGTTCGCACAGAACTTTGGCAAGCTCTGGTTCGAAGCCGCCGAGCGTGCCGTCGGCATTGGTCATGTTCCAAGGCGCATAGGCGCCCTCAAGTGTAATGGTGGCAGTCTTCCAGTCCTTGGCGGCGACAGGAGCGGCGAAGGCCGAAAGCGCAAAGGCGCTGGAAAGAAGAAGCGCGCTGAATTTCATTGGTTCTATCTCCTCTGAAGTGACGATTGACCCTTGCGGTCCGACACCGGTCTTCGCCGGCTTGCCCGATGCCGACCTTTGCTGGTCGAGCTTTCGAGAGGTTGTATAGGGTACCATATGAGATATTTTGTGTTATGCAAGAGGAAAGTCGATTTATCGAGCGGATTCCGCCGTTGCAAAAGGAATAGGCAATGAAGCGTCCAAGCGAGATGAAGAGGGATAACGATACCGCACCGCTCTACGCCGGTGTCAAGCAGATGATACTCGACCGCATCCACAGCGGCGAGTGGCCTCCGAAGCATCGCGTGCCTTCCGAAAACGAACTGGTCACGGAGCTCGGCGTAAGCAAGATGACCGCCAACCGGGCGCTGCGTGAACTCGCAAGCGAGGGCGAGCTGGTTCGTATTCAGGGCGTTGGCTCCTTTGTCGCGGAGCGCAAGGGCTACTCGGCCTTGTTCGAGGTGCGCAACATCGCCGAAGAGATTGCTGAGCGCGGCCACGTGCATGAGGCCGCGGTGGTGATTTTAGCCCAGGAAGCAGCCTCTCCAGAGACGGCGGACGCGCTGGAGCTCGAAATCGGCGCGCCCGTCTTTCACTCCTTGATCGTGCACAGCGAAAACGGCGTGCCGGTGCAGATCGAAGACCGTTTCGTCAATCCGGCAGCGGCCCCTGACTACCTGGCGCAGGATTTTGCCTCGCTGACACCCAACGCCTATCTGACGGCGGCCGCCCCGCTCAGCGGATCCGAACACATTGTCGAGGCAGCGATGCCGCAGTCCTGGGAGTGCAAGCTCTTGACCATCCTCAAGAACGAACCATGCCTGGCGATCCGCCGCCGGACCTGGTCAGGGCGCCACGTCGTCTCTACGGCCCGCCTCATCTATCCCGGCAACCGCTACCGGCTGGAGGCCCGCACCGGAAAGGTGTTTGAGGAATAGCCTCAGTTGTATATGGAACATGTGTGCGTTTCCGCACTTGCCTAGCCAATCCGCGGATAGCCAAGTGCGACGGCCTTGCGTTCCAAATCCACAAGAGGCTGATAGTCTGCTTCGGAAAGGGTGACAAAATCCGAAAGCGAAAGCGTTTCGCGAACGCGCGCCAAGGAGGGCTCGGTGATCGCCGATTGAAGCGCATCGCGCAGTTGCTCGACCTCGCGATCCGAGGCGCCGCTGGAGGTAATGAAGGGCAGTCCAGGACCGCTGGCCGTCTCGGCAAGGATGCGCAGACTGGCAAGCCTCTCCGGCGCAAAGCGCCCTATGTTGCCGTAGGTCACACAATCGATTGCGGCAACGTCGGCCCTGCCGGCCGCGACTGCAGCGATGCTCGCCCCATGGCCGCCGGTCTCGATCACCTCGGAAAAGAAGTGTCCACCTTCAGCGAGTGGGGCTATCTCGGCACGGAAGAGATTGCTGCCCGAGTTGCTCTCATGGTTGTTGACTGCGGCACGCAAACCGCGGAGCTCGACAAGCGATCGAGCTGCCGCGTTCTTATGAACGACAATGAAACTGCGCATTAAGGCGCCGTCGCAGCCGGCCAGATCGTAGATTGGCGTTGCGACCAGACGAACGGAGCTGCGCAGTCGCTTCGCATAGGGATAACCGCAGGTCTGCGCGAGGATGAGATCTGGATAGAGCCAGGCTTCGTCGTAGGACAACGAACGATCGAGTTCCGTTGGCACGTCCGACAACCCATCCTCTTCTCGAAGGTAGCCGCTGATGTAGCGCCAGAGCGCAGCAGTCGCCTCCATCAACGGCGGTGGATCGACATACATCGACAGGCTGGCGAGGCGCATTTTCCAAGTCTCTTCGTTGACGCGCCGCGAACATAGTCACGCGCCGACGAATTGCCAATGATATCAGTCAGCGTAGCACATCGAGCCCGATATCCAGCGTTGGGGCGCTGTGCGTACACCAGCCAACCGACACGAGATCAACACCGGAGGCGGCGATTGCAGCGACTGTTGCGGGCGTTACCCGACCCGAGGCCTCGGTGATTGCACGGCCGCTGACGATTGCGACCGCTTCGCGCAGTTGCGTCGGCGTCATATTATCGAGCAGGACTGCATCGACGCCCTGTTCCATAGCCTCCCGCAGCTGCAAGAGCGTGTCCACCTCGACCTCGATCTTGACCATGTGCCCGACGCCAGCGCGGGCGCGGGCGATCGCCGCGGCAACGCCGCCAGCAATCGCCACGTGATTGTCCTTGATCAGGACGGCATCATGAAGTGCAAACCGATGGTTCATGCCGCCACCTGCGCGAACTGCATATTTTTCCAGAGCCCGCAGCCCGGGCGTCGTCTTGCGGGTGCAGGCAATCGATGCCTTCGTGCCGCTGACAGCTTCGACCAAGCTTGCCGTCACCGTCGCAATGCCAGACAGGCGTCCAAGAAAATTGAGCGCGGTGCGCTCCCCCGTCAGCAAGCCGCGCGAAGGCCCGGTGATCGTGGCAATGGTGTCGCCGGGTTCGACGCGCGACCCGTCCTCCATGTGGCGGGTCATCGTGATTGCGGCCTCGACGAGCTGGAAGGCGAGCTCGGCGGCGTCGAGACCGGCAATGACACCAGGCTGCCGCGCGACCATGACCAAAGACGAGCGATGATCCGCCGGGATGACGGCGGCCGAAGTGATGTCGCCGGCTAGGCCTAGATCTTCGACGAGGGCCGCGCGCACCAGCGGTTCGATGACAAGGCGCGGCAAAGGGGCAAGAGACATGTCAGGCACTCCGGGCAAAAGAATGGGTGTCGGCACGCGCGACGTCGAGCACATCGGCGAGCGTCATGAAACGGCGTTCGGCAAGCGGCAGCTTCAGTGGAAAATCGGTGCGCGCGTGTGCGCCGCGGCTCTCCTTGCGCAGCATTGCAAAGACAGCAATCGTCAACGCAACAATCGCCGGATCGGCGGCAGGGCCGTCGGCTTCGGCGAGCGGCAACAGGGCCGCGATTGCTCCCTGGAGAGCCCCGGCGTTACGCAGCACGCCGAGGTGGCGCGACACGATCGCGCGCACGCACGAGGCATCTGGCGCTGACACAGGCGGCACTCCCGGCGCCGCCCAAACCCGACCCGTCGACGTCCCGCCAAGATCACGGGCAGCCCGCATGCCTAGCGCGGCCGCCTCAAGCAACGAGTTGCTGGCCAGACGATTGGCGCCATGCAGCCCGGTCGAGGCCGCCTCGCCGACCACCCACAGGCCTGGAACCGAGCTGCGTCCCGTCAAATCGGTCGCAACTCCGCCCATGTGGTAGTGAACTGCAGGGCGCACCGGTATGAGATCGATTGCCGGATCGATGCCGGCCTCGCGGCATAGCGCCTGGATTGTCGGAAATCGGAGTGCAAAGCGATCGCCGAGCGCGCAACGGGCATCCAAGAAGACATGCCGCCCCAGTGAAATTTCTGCGCTGATGGCGCGCGCAACAACGTCGCGCGGCGCCAGTTCTCCTCCATCGATGCCCGACATAAAGCGTTCGCCACGGTCGTTGACGAGGACGGCGCCCTCGCCGCGCACCGCCTCGCTGACGAGCGCCAGCGGCCGGCGCGCAGAATCAAGACCCGTCGGGTGAAATTGCACGAATTCCATGTCGGCAAGGCGCGCCCCTGCCCTGGCCGCCAGCGCAAGTCCCTGGCCGAAATTGCACATGGGATTGGTCGTCGCGTCATAGAGCCCGCCGATGCCACCCGTCGCCAGCACCACCCTGTTGGTCATGATGGCGGCAATCTGCGCACGTCTGGAAACAATCAGACCGTTGACCGAGCCGTCATGGACCATAAGCGAGCGCAACTCGGTTGCTTGAAGTACCGTGATCGAAGGCGTGTTGGCGACCGCTCGTACGAAAGCGGCAACAATCGCAGCACCAGACCCGTCGCCTGACGCATGCACGATGCGTCGACGCGAATGCGCGGCCTCCAGACCAAGTACCAGCCTCCCCAGGCCGTCCCTGTCGAAAGAGACGCCGGCACGCTCCAGGGCTGCAATGGCGGCTGGGCCCTCAGCGATAATCTCGGATGCAGCATGCGGATCACACAGCCCGTCGCCGGCAGCAAGCGTATCGGAAAGGTGTAACTCAGCGCTGTCATCCTCACCAAGACTGGCCGCGATTCCGCCTTGCGCCCAGGCGCTTGATGTCTGCGTCCCAATGGCACCGCGGGTGATGAGAACGACGGGCTGCGGCGCGAGCGTCAATGCCGTCATCAGGCCGGCGAGCCCGCTTCCAACGACGACAACCTGTCCGCTCAACGCGTCGAGAAGCTCGGTCATATCGCAAGCATCCGCTCGACGGCGCGCCGGGCGGCGACGGCTATGTCAGGGTCGACCGTGACCTCGTGGCGATTTTCCTCCAGTGCGGTACGGATGTTGGCGAGCGTGATCCGCTTCATGTGCGGACAAAGATTGCAGGGGCGGATGAACTCGACATCGGGATGATGCACCGCGACGTTGTCGCTCATCGAGCACTCGGTCAAGAGAACGACGCGGGCCGGACGCTGCTGCCCGACGAAATCGGACATCACTGCGGTCGATCCGGCGAAGTCCGCCTCGGCGACGACATCTGGCGGACATTCGGGATGCGCCAACACGGTTACACCAGGATAATTCTCGCGCAACTGCCTGACGTCATCGGCCGTAAACAGTTCGTGGACTTCACAATGTCCATGCCAAGCAAGTACCTCGACCATTGTTTCGCGTGCAACGTTGCGGGCGAGATACTCGTCCGGGATCATTAGCACCCGCGGTACACCGAGAGACTCGACGACCTGCTTGGCGTTCCCGGATGTGCAGCAGATATCGGACGCTGCCTTCACGGCCGCGGAGGTATTCACATAGGTGATAATAGGCACTCCGGGGTGCGCTTCGCGCAGAAGCGCCACGTCCTGCGGCGTGATCGAATCCGCTAGCGAGCAGCCCGCCCCCATATCCGGGATGAGCACTGTCTTGTTAGGATTGAGGAGCTTGGCCGTTTCGGCCATGAAATGCACCCCGGCAAGCACGATGACGTCAGCCTCGACGTCGATCGCCTTGCGCGCCAGCGCCAAGCTGTCGCCGACGATATCGGCGACGCCGTGGAAAATCTCCGGCGTCTGGTAATTGTGTGCGAGAATGACGGCGTTGCGCTGCCGCTTCAGCTTAAGGATCGCCTCGACGTCATCTTCGAACGACATCCACTCCGCCTTGGGAATGACGCGGCGAACGCGCTCATAAAGGGAGGACGCGGAAACGCGGTGGTTCATGGCCGACTCCTGCTTATGCTCTATCTGAGTATATTATGCGGCCATGGATATCCTCATACTGAGCATATGTCAATTGCGGGAGAGCGGCAGTTTTGATCCCGCAAGGGCGCGTTCTTCCAGGAAGACGTGGCTGAGATTGCTCCTGATTAGTGGCAGTCCGGACGTAATCCGCGGCACGCTGGCCGTGGTGCGACAGGTTCAGGAACGACCAAGAAGGACGTCTTCAAGATTCGATGTCTTTTGGATTGGCGACCAAATATCTCGCGCTTTGGCCGAAACAAAAGGCGGAAGATGGTGAGCGCTATGAAGACGAACGACACAAACTCGACGCGCAAGCAAAGGCGGCCAAAGGACGTGACGCCGATGGCCAAGAAGCCTGAAGCGCCGACAAGAAGTCGCTGGCACCGCCGACAGTGCAGCCGCCTGGAGCGAAGAAGGAACGCGAGCGTCCGATTGTTAATCCGATTTCGGGCGTCGCACAGTTGACAAGCCGGTTCCGAAGCTTTGCGACACCGTGCGAGCCTTGTGTCGCTGGCAGGTCTAAATTCGCTTCACCGTGCAAGAGAGCCCATGTTGCCCGACCGTGAGCGTGACCGGGCCTTACGCTTCAATAGCGCGCATCCTCAAGGCCGCAAAATGGATCGACCGGGTTTGTGCCAAGGAAAGGCTTGCGCCCAAGCATGCACTCCACAACGGCCTCCTGCACGGTATCCATCGTCGAGTACGCGTTTATATAGGCTGGTATGCGCGGCGCATCGTAGAGATGATATGGATGACCGAAGGAGATCATCACGGAGGGAATATTCGTCCAGGGTCGATACATGGCCTTGAACAGGCCCCCGCCGCCCATCCGATGCCAGTCGACGAATATCCGGCCCCGTACGAGCAGCGACTCGTCGCCCAGGGCGTAAATCACCAGATCGAAGTCGTCAGGGCTTGGCACGATGTCCGGCCGGTCTATCGTGACTTCAAATCCCTCTTTGGCCAAGAGCTCCGGCAGCAGGAATTTCAGTGGCTGCTGCATGAGCGGATGGATGATGCCTCCATCGACCAACAGGACGCGTTTTGTCTTCGCAGGATCAAGCGGAAAGATGCTGTGGACATCTTTCACAAGCGTGGGTGAGCGAGCGATGTACTCCTTGGAAGCAGCAACGCTGTCGGGATGCGCAAGCAGGTTGCGCGTTTCCGCAGCGTCGGGCAGGACATCCGACGGCTGAAAGAGTTTGAGGTGCGCTTTGAGAGCCAGCACGCGAAGAACCGCTTCCTCGAGTCGCTCAGGCGTTATTCGCCCATCTTCGACAGCGGACTTGACCGCTGCCATATCCTCCTCCGGTGCGTCGCTGAAGAGGATCATGTCGCAGCCATTGGCGATAATGTCAGGCATGGTCTTCGTGTGGTGACCCCAGGCCGACAAGCCACCCATCGGCGTAGCGTCAGAGACAATGATGCCATTGAAGCCGAGCTGATCACGGAGAAGATCGATGTTCAGTAACCGGGAAACAGAGGCCGGCCGGAAAGCTTCAAGCCCAGCATCGGGAATCTTAGACCGGACATAGGCCGGTAAGGAAATATGCGCACTCATCACGGCCAGCACGCCCTCGCCGATCAGCCTTCTATAAAGTCGTCCGAAAGTTTCTTCCCACTGTTCCATCGAGAGTGGATTGACGGTCGTAACGAGGTGCTGATCGCGGTCGTCGTATCCCTCGCCCGGCCAGTGCTTCGCGGTGGCGGCAATTCCATTCTGCTGGAGGCCGCGAACATGGGCGACGGCGTGGCGCTCAATTCTGTCGACATCCGAACCGTAGGAGCGCGTGCCGACGATCGGTGATCGGAAGGCAGCATTGATGTCCATGACCGGAGTAAAGGACCACCGTACCCCCATTGCTCTACCCTCGCGGGCCAAGATTTCGGAACTTTTCTCGGTCGCCTCGACATCGTCGACGGCGGCGAGACCAAGTTGCCCTAGCACCGGTGTGCCGAAAGCGAAGGAATGGCGGCTTCCTTCCAGATCTGCGCTGATGACCGGTGGCACTTTGCTTCTGGCGACGAGGTCTGAGATGACACGCCGCTCGAAGTCGAGGTCCGGCGTGAAAAATCGGGTCACCCCACCCGGCCTCAATGCACCAATGCGCGCGAACTCCTCTTCATCCGTCCCAATCATGATCAAGGTGAAGAGCTGGCCGACTTTGTCGTCGAGATCGAGCGACGCATAAACGTCGCGGACCCAGGCGATCGCGGCGTCATCAAGGTTGAACGGCGGTTTGCGAAGTTCATCGTATATCGTCACAAGTCCCTCCGTGATCAACGCTTTGTGGCGGTAGTTGCGTATGCACGCCATGATGGGGAAGCTCTAAGGCGAGCGACTATCCACTCTCTTAGAGCAGAAGGCAATAAGGTCACAAAGGGCTAAAGCGCGCTCGCCTGTTCTCACCGGAGGGTATGGGTAACTCCTCCGACGGTTCCCATCATTCAGCTCGGGAGTTCGCATTGGCAGGATGAGGAAAACCGCCAGAATTTTATGTCAAGACTGGGGAGCTTTCCAACCTCTAACTCATTATAAAGTCAACGTAAATCAGGACAAGACAACAAGGATGCCCAACGGCCTTTCGAGCCGCGTTGGGCCTCGCGCGATAACCACATGCTTGACGAATTCCAGCCGAAATCATCCGTGCAAGCGACCGCGCATAGCTAGACATAGGTCGAGTGGAGCCTCGCCTGTCGTCTGGTACCAAAGCATCTCGCAGCTACGTACACTTCCATGGTCTTCGCCCAGTGGAGTATCGAAAAAGATTGATCCTCGCCTTAGGCGAAGCGAATGCCTGACCCCCCCCCCCGAAAGGTTAAGAACATGAATCGCATTCTCAGCCTCGCTGCAGTCGCAGTCATCTCTTCGATTACCTTCGCGAATGTTACACTTGCCGACAGTCTCGACATGAATACGGCGCACGCGCTCGAAACGACCCTTCGTTCCTACAACGCCACTTTCGACGTCCGCCAGGTCAATAACTGGGACCTTTCTCCGGAGCACCTCACTCGGGGCGGTACCGCGTCAGACCGCTCGATCGGTGCCATCGAAGGGATCCGGTCAGCGATTGAGCAGAACAAACCACTTGCCGGAAAGCTTCAACAGGCCGGCGTAAAGGTATCCAACATCGTCGATGTCGAGCAAGCTGCCGACGGTAGCATCACGTTCTATTCCCGCTGAAACAAACTCGACGTTGGTGGTCCGCTCTAGAGGGGACCACCAACCGATGCCGGTCTCTCGGCCGATAGCTTTTGTGCGTCCAGTTCCCGGATGTTATTCAGAGCTGAGGAGCATGAAATGACGCAAAAGGGTAAAATCTCGGTCGTCACCGGGGCCGTTTAGATTTGTGACTCGTATTCGCGGCTTTCACAGCGGTAGCGAAACAGCTTTGCGGGGCGACCACCCGTTTCGCTCGTCGTATCGCCAGTTTCCTCGACCAGTTCCTGCTGCTCGATCAACCGTCGGAAATTCTGCTTGTGGAGCGTTAGCCCAGCCAGAGCTTCAACGCTGCGCTGCAGTTGCAGCAAGGTGAAGCTCTCCGGCATCAACTCGAAGACAACGGGCCGGTATTTGATCTTTGCCCGCAATCGCGCAATGCCGGTTGCAAGAATGCGCCGATGGTCGGCAAACATCGGCCGACCCGGATTTACGTCCGACAGGCAGCCAGCCTCCTTCACAAGACCCGCCTCGTAGAGGATCTCATAGCGCTGCAGCACCAGGTCTTCGTTCCACGCGACCTCGCCCAATCCAAAAGCGCCATTCGTCCGACGCATCCGCTCCTCCTGACGGATGGGGTCGCGCTTTGCCCACGCAACGAGATGCGCGACGATATCGTCAAGGACCGCAGGGCGTCCGGCGCGCCAGTCCTCCCAGGGAAAATAGCTGTACCAGCCATGCCAGGCGGGCCCACCAGCGCCTGTTGCGGCCTGCTCCCGGACCAGACCGAGATAGCTGATCGAGATCGTCCTGCCGCCGAGGATCTCATTGTTTCGGTCGCGATCAGCGAAGGTATAGAGCTGCTCCAGATAGCCGACCGGATGGCCTGTCTGCTCCTGAACCCATTCACGCAAACCACTCTGCAGGGTACGATGCCCCATTTCGAACGGGCCAGAAGGTAGAGCCTCTCCGGACCGGATCGTCATCACACGCGGCTCGCCGCCTGTCACCGCAACGAGCACGGCTATCAATTCGGCATGTGCAAACCCGATCGTCAAGAAAAGTACGCCTCCTGTTGTCAGACCAGCAATCTCTGGCACAACGAACAAACTTGAGGAAGCATATCCGGGCGTGAATATACTTGAATCTGCCGGTCGATCGCCGCTTAGCGCAGGAACTGCCTGAAGCGGCGCAGCGCGAGATAGAAAAAGATGGCGCCAATCGCCACGAGTGCGGCAAGCTGCGGCCACACCACGGCAAGGCCGGCCCCGCGAAATAGAACGGCCTGCGATAAGATCACGAAGTGCGTATTTGGTGCTGCGAGCATGATGTTCTGGATAATCTCAGGCATGCTTTCGCGCGGGGTCGTACCGCCGGAGAGCAACTGAAGGGGGATCAGCACCAACATCAGGAGCAAGCCGAACTGCGGCATCGAGCCTGCGACGGTCGCAAGGAAAATGCCCAGGCAGGTGGTGGCGAATACGACAAGTGCAGTACCAATCACAAAGAGTGCAAAGGAGCCTTCAATTGGCACCTTGAGCAGCCCCTGGACGATAAAGATCAGGGAGAATGTGGAGGCGGCAACGACAATCAGACCCATCGACCATATCTTGCTCAGCATAATCTCCAGCGGCGTGATGGGCATGACGAGCAGATGCTCGATCGTGCCGTGTTCCCGCTCGCGGATCAGTGCCGCACCGGTCAGGATGATCGAAAGCATCGTAATTGAGGAAATGACATTATTGATCGAGCCGAACCAACTCTTATCCAACTCCGGATTGAACCGGGATCGCAGCGTCAGCGCGACGGATACCTGCTCGCCACCGCGATATCGATTGACGAACTCGTTAACCTCGCCCGAGACGATCGACTGAACATAGCCGCTGCCGGTGAACGCCTGTGATATACGCGTCGCATCGACATTCAGCTGGATGCTCGGCGATCGACCAGCAAGCACGTCCCTCTGGAAATTCGGCGGAATGACCAGTGCAAACGTGTCCAGCCCGGCATCCATGCGGCGATCGACCTCCTGGAGCGCAATGACGCGCGGAACAACGAAATAGGGTGGATAGAATGCCGTTATGATCCGCGCGGAGAGCGGCGACTGGTCCTCATCCACAATAGCGATCGCAGCCCGATTTAGCGTTTCGGGCAGAGAGTTCGACGCCGTGTATATCGACACCGTGAAGGAATAAATAATCAGAACGAGTAGCATCGGATCGCGTGCGACACCCCAGAGCTCCTTGATCCCCAGCCGATAGACACTGGCCACACGCATGGTCAGTTCGCCTGTTTCTTCAAAAGCGCTGCCCCTAAGCACGTCAGAATCGGGGCGGCAATCAGCAATGGTATGAAGGAATCGACCAAGTCGCTAAAGCCCAGAGCCTTGGAGAAGGTCCCGCGCGAGATCGTGACAAAGTGGGCGGCGGGATAAATCTTGCCGATGAAGGCGCCCGCCCCTTGTAGTGATGATACGGGGTCGATCATACCCGAATACTGAACTGCCGGTATGAGGGTTATCAGGGCGGTGCCGAAAATCGCGGCGATCTGACTGCTCATGAAGGCTGAGATAAGCAGCCCCATGCCTGTTGTTATCGTGACGTAGATCAGCGCTGCGAGGGTGAACGTCAGGAAGCTGCCGGTGAAAGGGACACGAAAGATAAATACCGCGAACGCGCTCAACATGAAAAAGTTGAGCATCGCGAGAGCGATATAGGGCAATTGCTTGCCAAACAGGAACTCGATGCGAGTAACCGGGGTCACGTAAAAATTGATGATGGAGCCGAGCTCCTTTTCGCGCACGACGCTGAGGCCGGCAAGCATTGCGGGGATCATCATCAGCAGGAGCGGAATGACACCGGGGACCATAGCAACAAGGCTTTGTACGTCCGGATTGTAGCGGTAGCGGATGTCCAGCTGGAAATTTGCGGTGGCAGCCGCGGCTCCGGCGCGCTCTTGCGCTTTGCGCGCGAGCCATTCTGCGTGCATTCCCTCCACGTAGCCCCGGACCGTTTCGGCTCGGCTCGGCATGGCGCCATCGATCCAGGCCCCTATCTCGACGCTTCGTCCACGCGAGACATCCCTGCCGAAACCGGGCGGGATTTCGATCGCAAGGCTGAGCTCCCCTGATCTCATTCGACGGTCCATATCCGCATAGTCGATGATTGGCGGCCTTTCATCGAAGTACCGGGAACCGGATATCTGCAGGACGTAGTCCTGGCTGATCGTTGTGTCATCACGGTCGAGTACAGCGAAGGAAAGGTTTTCGACATCCATGTTGATGCCATAGCCAATGACGAACATCAAAATGACACTGCCGACCACCGCCAGCGTCGCACGAATGGGATCGCGTCTGAGTTCAAGCGCTTCGCGGCGCGTGTAGGCAAACATCCTTCTAAAATCGAAAAGTCGCCCCAGCCCACCGGCCGCTGCTTGCCCCGCGGCATCGCCTGTCTGCACATTCGCAGACGCAAAGCTTGCCGGCGCTGCTTCCTTGTCCCCGGTTGCGTCTTCGAGATAGGCTATGAAAGCCTCCTCGAGACTGGTCGCGGAACGCGCTTTCACAATGGCCTCGGGTGTGTCGCTCACAAGCACCTTTCCGGCATCCATCAACGATATCCGATCACACAGGGCCGCCTCGTTCATGAAATGCGTCGAGACGAAGATCGTAACATTATCCTTTCGCGACAGATCCGACAGGATCTGCCAGAAATTGTCGCGGGCGACCGGGTCGACGCCGGACGTCGGCTCGTCAAGGATCAGAATATCTGGTGAATGGATCATCGCCACCGCAAGCGATAGACGCTGTCGTATGCCGAGCGGCAGGGCATCCGGCAAGACATCCATCACATCGGCCAGATCGAACCGCTGCATCGTCTCCTGTATGCGAGCAGGAATCAATTGCGGATCCATGCTGAACAGCCGCGCATGAAGGTCGAGGTTCTGGCGAACCGTCAGCTCCGTATAAAGGGAGAAGGCTTGCGACATATAGCCGACACGACGGCGGATCTCGATATCGTTTGAATCGACCTCGCGACCATAAAGATGCGCCGTTCCTTCGCTTGCCGGCAAAAGGCCCGTCAGCATTTTCATCGTTGTCGTCTTGCCGCAGCCATTCGAGCCAAGGAACCCGAATATCTCGCCCCGAGCGATGCGGAAGCTTACGTCATCGACGGCGGTAAAGTTGCCAAACCGCATGGTCAGATGGCTTGCCTCTATCGCGATCTCCTGCTCGGCGGCTGGCATTCTTGGCGGCATGTCGACACCGCTATGTCCGGCGCGCTTCTCCTCAGGAAGAAGTGCGATGAAGGCCGTATCGAGATCGGCCGTTCCGGTGGCCTTCATGAGCTCGACCGGCGTTCCGGTCGCCAGGACCCTGCCGCTATCCATCGCGACCAACCAGTCGAAACGCGCCGCTTCCTCCATGTAGGCGGTTGCGACGATAACGCTCATGCCCGGACGACTTTGCCGGATGCTATCGATCAACTCCCAGAACTGGCGGCGAGACAAGGGATCGACGCCGGTTGTCGGCTCGTCAAGGATGAGTAGATCGGGGTCATGGATCAGGGCGCAGCAAAGGCTGAGTTTTTGCTTCATACCGCCGGAGAGCTTGCCGGCCGGTCGATCGACAAAGGAGCTGAGCCCGGTTCCTTTCAGCAGCCCGGCAATGCGCGCCTCCCGCTCCTTCCTTGCCTGGCCAAAGAGCCTAGCGAAGAAGTCCACGTTCTCGAAAACCGAAAGCGTGGGATAAAGGTTCTTACCAAGCCCCTGTGGCATGTAGGCGATCTTCGGGGAGGTTATGCTGCGATGTGTCGCGTCGGCGATGTTGCCACCAAGCACGTCCACCCGCCCTTTTTGGATGACACGTGCGCCGGCAATGAGCGACAGAAGACTAGACTTGCCCACGCCATCCGGACCTATCAAGCCGATCATACGGTTCGCCGGCAGGTCGAGCGTTATGTTTACCAGCGCCTTTGTCTCGCCGTAGGCGAGGCTAACGCCCTCAAGGCGAGCGACCTGGCGATCTGGCTCGCCGGGTGGCCCGCCGTTCATTGCAGCACCGGCCCGGAAATATGGGTGGGCCACTCCGCTTTGGGGTCGAGCTGTACATAGGCCATGCCTGGGAGGCCCGTCTTGACGAACTGAACATATTTGCGCAGCAGCTCCGGCGGGATCCGGGCCTTGATCCTGAACATCAGCTTCGTTCGTTCTTCCTGCGTCTCGACGGTCTTTGGCGTGAACTGGGCGACGTCTGCGACGAACGTCACGTTGGCCGGTATGATGTATTTCGGTGCTGCATCGAGCACGAGCCGTACCTCTGCTCCCATCGGTACGCGTCCCGCCTGGTCGGTCGGCAAGAAAAACGTCATGTAGACATCACTCAAGTCGACGATATTGAGCACGCGTCCACCCGCGGCAAGGACCTCGCCCGGTTGCGCTACCTTATATTGCACGCGACCCTCACGCGGTGACTTCAGGACGCTGTCGGTGATGTCGGCGTCGATGCTCTCGATCTCTGCTCTTGCGGCATCGACCGCAGCTTCCGCATCCACCACCTGCGCCTTCGAAGAGGTAATGGCGGCTTCCGCGGCCGCGAGCTGCGCCTGCGCTGCCGCAACCGCGGCCTTTGCTCCTTGGGCAGCCGCGCGGTCGTCATCCAGAATCTGTTGCGAAATCGTGTTGCTTTTCCGCAATTGCTCCGACCGTGTAAGCTTCGTTTGCGCCGCGTCGGCTTCCGCCTCACGCTGGGCAACGACGGCAACGGCAGCGGCGTGCTCGGCTTCTCGTTGTTTGACAAGGCTGTTTGCGGTATCAACGCCGATAACGGCCCGGCGCAACTGCGCCTCGGCCTGACGGCGTCGCGCCTCGAGCTGCTCGGTGTCCATTCGGGCAAGCATCTGACCCGCCTCGACAAAATCGCCCTCATTGACGAGAATGTCCTGAATGCGGCCCGCAGTCTTTGTCGAGATATCAATCTCGGTCGCTTCGATGCGCCCATTGCCGCTGGCAATATTATCAGGGAGGCCGCCGTTCGAGAATCTCTGCCACGCGTAATAGCCACCGACCACTAAAACGGCGAACAACGCGATGAAAAGCCAGTTCCTCTTTGCCGGCATGCCGACCTCTCAGACTGAAGCGAATACCCGATCACGATCTATGGTTGATCACAACAATAACAGTAATTTGACGTTTCAATAATCACGAATCTGCCGGATGGCCGCATCTTCAATGCGTTGTGCCACGCGCAGGACGCCAAATAAAAACGAATCAACACAATTGATCCGATCAATTATCTCCGTTAGGTTGATCGCTAGCATAATAGTCGCGCAACAACCGGCGTTGGAAGGAGAGAACCATGAAAGATGGACCCCATGCAGTTGATGTTCACGTCGGGAAGACGATCCGCATAAAGCGTCTGATGCGTAAGGTATCGCAGACCGAGCTTGGCGATCGGGTCGGCGTCACGTTTCAACAGATTCAAAAATACGAAAAGGGATCCAACCGCGTTTCCGCGAGCATGCTGGTTGAGATTGCCGGCGCGCTCGATGTCGACGTCCGATCTTTCTTCGAGGACGTTAACCCCGGCACCGCCAACGACAACCCCACGCCCAGCGAGGAATTCGTCGTCTCCCGTGACGGCGTATTGCTTAACGCCGCGTTTCTGTCGATCAAGAACGAACAGGTTCGCAAGAAGATCGTAAAGCTCGTGCAGGCAATTGCCGGCATGGAATTGGACGATGCTCAATAGCTTTCTGGTCGGAGTTGGACAGTCCGAACGTTAGTGACAGTCGAGAAGCACGAGGTTCTCGCTGGCATCTTTCATTGCGACCTGCGTCTTCTTGCCGATCAGCTTTTCGAGATTGACGTCGAGCTCGCGTTCGGGGTCAATGCCGTCCCAATCGATCACGACCTGAAGAAGAGCCATGTTGGTCAAGTGCATCAAATTATGCAACTTGAGCTTCTGGGCTTCATCTTTCGCGGCCGAGAGTAACCGGAATATTCTGGCATACTCGCTACCCGTTCCCTCATCCCTCGTCAGAATGTTCATTGCCACCGCCTTCACCTTCTCTGCTGATGAGCCTTCGAGGCTTCAACGAGATCCATCATTCTGGTCAGGCGTTACTCGGGCGTTACAGGCGTGACGCCCCCCGTGATTTCCGCCCGCAAGTGCTCCCAGTGCGAGGTGGCGGCAAAACCCCAGTCACGCTCCTGAACGGCAAACTCCACGTCTTGCAGATACTGCAGGACGAGTTCGGCATCCTGACGCTTGCGCTCAATTTTGGCTGCTCGGATCATCCGCAGGATCGACTTGGCGCGGTCCCCACTGGCGAAAGTGCAGCCCCCGACGACCTTGGGATAGGTACGCTCCGAAAAATGAAGCGCGCGGCCGGCAAGCAACAGCATCTTGTGTTCGGCAAGCGATAGAGCGCCCTGCCGGTACAGCCCGTCGATCGTCGGCTGAAAATCGACCCACGGGATGGAGAGCGGCAGCCAGCCGAGTTCTTCGGGCGCGTGCACGAGCGCCACAGCCTCGTCGTCGATCAGGCGACCTTCCGCGTAATCCTCGTAGATCGAACCCAGACCGACCATGCCGAACGCTGCGCATTCGGCCGCGCGCAGCGCCCCCATGCTGGCGCCGCCCGCAACGACGACATTGTGCTGCAATGCGTAGAGGATCTCCTTGTGCCATACCGAAGGCACTTCCCCGAAGTAGCCATCGACAATCCCAATTGCCCGTGCGCCGTCCTGCACGGCCTGCAATATGTCACCACGCGCGGCCGGCCCGCGAAAGACGATCGAAGGGTTCTCGTCTCGAAGACTGCCAATATCGGCGCCAAAGCTCGGGCCTGCGAAGATAACCTTCATTGCATTGCTCCCTGCATAGCGTTGACGGCGCGCAACCCGAGTTGAATGAATTGGCCGCTGACATCCACCTCGAGGCCAGGAACGATCATGCGCACGACTGAAACCGGCAGGCGTGGGTGGGGAAGCGGCACGGCCACCACCTGATCGATACCTTTCGCCTTCAGGCGATCGAGAATGTGGCTGATATTTTCCTGGATGCTGCGCGGCGCCGTTTCGAAAGAAAATTTGGGAGCGACGGGCGCTTCGTCGCAGAGATTGATGAGTTCCTGCATCGGGCCGCCGTTGTCGAGCCTCTGGTAAAGACGCGGCGAAAAGTCGTCGCGGCTACCGGCAATCGCGGTCAAACGGCTCTGTGCCGCCTCTGTGATTGCGCGGAGCGCTGCGCGAATAGGATCGGGGTGGCAGCCGCATCCTCCGCAGACATGGGTCCAGCGCGTATCCACACGCTCACCAAGATTGCCGGGAATGATAACTGCCAGAAAACTGGGGACGCCAATGTCGGTCGTCATGTCGAGCAGCAGGAGACGCATTCCTGCGCGCCTGATGCGATCTACGACAATATCCAGGACAGGATCGCCGAAGGCCGCCGGATCGATCCGCGTGCCACACAGTTGCTCGTGCGGGCGCAACTGCGTCAGTGCCCAGGCGTCACGTTCAACCAGCTCGCAAAGCCCGTGAAGCACAGCTTCCGCCGGCCGATTTCCGGATGCGAGACCATCACTCGACTGCTCGAACCCGCAGGGACGGACGCCCCGATGATCGAGACCGACGAGCGGCCAGGGCACGAAGACAGGGCGGCCGGACATGATGTCCAGACCTTCGCTCCAGGCGATCGGCTGCGAACCGATCTCGGAGGGAACGCAGCGCGCGACCGAATCGAGGTCGATCATCGGCGCATGTTCGGCCTTCATTCCGTGCAGCGTCGCCATCACCAGGTCGCTCGGCTGCATCTCAGCAATGCGCGTCTCGACAGCTTCCATCGCAGCCGAAGTCATAGCGGCCTCTTCGTCGATGCCTTTTCCCTGAAAAACTGAAAGCGTGTAGCTGTTTGGCCGCGTCGCGAAAGCAACGGGGATCTCGACGAGGTCGAGCGCAGTGAGCAAACCCACCCGCGTAATGCCAAGTTCCTTGAAGTGCGGTTTGATGGCCGCGAATGTCTGCCCAGGCGTCAGTGAGCGGTCGTGATAGCTATTGATGCCGGCTGATGAAAGACTGAGATCTTGCACCAGGCGCTCGAGTGCGGTCTGAACAGACATTCGCATCGACCTCAACGGAACTTCAGCGCGTGAACAATGTTTGCCGTGGCGTTTGTGTCAAGCTGCACGGCTTCCTGTTTCAGGACGGCTTGAGCGGCGGCGGAAAGGCGTACTGCAACTGGCTTGATCTGGGTGGTCGTCATTGTGTCATCTCCTGCTAGAAGCAGCATCGTGCTGCGGACAGGAGGAGCATGCGCCGGCTGGCGTTATTTCGGCGTGACCAGGATTCGCGCCAGGACGGCGCCCAAAGCACAGTAAGTGTAACGCTTCAAGACAATCCGGCCATCCGAAGGCCGTCAATCAGCTGACGGGTGTCATCCGGATTGCGGTCCGGCACGAATTGCCAGACATCATCGGTGCGGAAATCGGGAAAATTCTCGAGGACGATAGAGGCATAGCGCGACGCGGTTCGCAGGTCACCGTTCTTGGCGTGGGATGCAGCCAGAAGGCGCGAGGTCGCAGGGCGATCCTTGACGCGATCCAAGACCTCGATCGCCTTTGCATAGTTTTCCTGCACGAAATGGATACCGCCGAGATTCCAGTAGTAATAGTCCGGTGGCAACGGATTGAGCTTGAGCGCTGCCAGGCTCAACTCCAGCGCCCGGTCACTTTGACCATCATGCAGCAGGGCATCCGCATGATCGGCGAGAATGTCGGCGTCATTCGGGTTCAGCATCTGCGCTTCGGCGAAAAATTCGAGACTATCGTCGAAGCGGCGGCGATAAAGAGCGACGAAGCCCAATTCGCGCATCGCCCTGCCACTATTCGGGTCGCTGTCACGAGCAAGCCAGGCGGAGCGGTCCGCCTCCTCCAGCAATTGCGTATCCTTCATCCCGCGCACAAGCCACTCCATACCGAGCACGCGGGCCATTCCCGCATGAGCCGATGAAAACCTGTCGTGGCGGGAGAGCGCTGATTTGAACCATTTGCGCGCCTGGCGCAGGTGCTGAAGATCGGTCTTCGAAACGAGCCGCTTTCCTTCAAGGTACAGGCGGTAGGCCGACGGATTGACGTCATGCGTCATATCCAGAAGCTCACGGCGTTCGATGGTGTCGGCGAGCGTCATCACAATACGTCGGGCAAGCTGAGCGAAGGATTGGTTGACCTTCTGCATGGCAAGCGGCAAGTCGATCGCCCAGAGCACTTCGGCCGTCGAATTCTTCGTCAGTCGGCACGTGGAATAGATGTCATCCTCGCGACCATGGATCGTAACATAGACGGTATAATCAAACCGCAGCTCGGGTGGCGTCGGCACAAAGGGATCGCCAGCGAGACTGCGATTGACGATTTCCAGGCTCGTGTGCGCAGCAATCACCTTGAAGCCGCGCTGCTGGCTTAGTCCGATCGTGACCTCTTCCAAAAGCGCGCGCCCCACACGCTGCAGCACCGGGTCAGACAAGATCGTATCCGGCGGCAGAATGAGGACCCGCGGCTGACCCACTGGGTCAGAAGGGACGTTGCCGGGTATTTCTTTCAAGGGGCCTGCAAGCGAGGCCGGCGTGATGATGCCGAGCTCCTGCGCCAGAGCCAGGGTCCGGCCATCCGGCTCCGCACCGTATTCAGCCTTCAGCTCATTGCGGCAGCGCAAATACACCTGACGTGCGGCTGCGAGATCACCGGCGTCCACGTGCCGTTGCATCAGCGCTCGGCAAGCGACTTCGTTCGCAGGGTCCGCCTCAAGCAGCGAGCCTGCAAGCATCAGGATGTCGTCGGACGTGCGTTTCTCTGGCGTTTCGAGAAGCGCAATTATATGAGCCTCGCGGCGTTGCTCAATGCGCTGACGCTCGACGACAATTCTCTCTTCGGCCTCGATCGTCGGCGCCTTGAACCCCTCGAGAAGATCACCGCGAAGCAGCTCCCACGCCGATCGCGGCAAGGGCGCCGCCGTATCGCTGAGGGCCAGTACGTCTGCGTCCCAATCATCACGGTTGAAGGAAACATGAGCATTCGTCGCCTTGAGCAAGCGCGGCAGGCTGTCGGGAATGCTGCGATCAATCCGCGCCAGAAGCTGGCGCAGGCTTCCGGCTCGCTGTTTGGATTGATCCGACTGCCACAGGATCGCCCGCAGGATTTCCCGCTCCATCGCGCATTGCGGTGCAGTTACCAGAAAAGCGAGCAACGCGTAAGCTTTCTCCGGCAAGACGATCTCGCTGCCCTGCGCGAAAAGCGCGGGCGTTCCAAGTAAACGGAGAAGACGGTTCTGCTTGCCTGTCACGAGCAACTCGCGATTGGAGAATCCGATGGCGAGTATAAGGACAAACAATGGCAACGCAAAAGGATTATGCTTGTCCGGTTGAATTTATCAACCGGTAGATGATTTTGGCACGCAACTTACTGGAAAAGTGCCGCGCCTGAAATGCTATTGCGCCATGATTTCGGTCCGCTGACGCCACCAACAAACAAATGGCGCCGACCCTTCGATCGACGCCATTTGCAGTGAATGCAACTCGCTAGCTTAGGCCGCGGCCGAAGCAAAACCAGCCGTCGGTACTTCCGAGATCGTCTTCAGAACCTGCGAAGCGATCTGGTAAGGGCAACCCTGAGAGTTCGGGCGACGATCTTCCAGGTAACCGCGATAATCATTTTTAACGAAGGAGTGCGGAACACGGATCGAGGCACCACGATCGGCAACACCGTAGGAGAACTTGTTCCACGGAGCCGTTTCATGCTTGCCGGTCAGGCGCTTGTCGTTGTCCGGGCCGTAAACGTTGATGTGGTCCATCAGGTTCTTGTCGAACTGCGCCATCAGGGCTTCGAAATAAGCCTTGCCGCCGACTTCGCGCATGAACTTGGTCGAGAAGTTGCAGTGCATGCCCGAGCCGTTCCAGTCGGTATCGCCGAGCGGCTTGCAGTGATACTCGATGTCGATGCCGTACTTTTCCGTGAGGCGCTGCAGCAGGTAGCGTGCCATCCAGATCTGGTCGGCGGCCTTCTTTGACCCCTTGCCGAAGATCTGGAACTCCCATTGACCCTTGGCCACTTCGGCGTTGATGCCCTCGTGGTTGATGCCAGCGGCGAGGCACAGGTCAAGGTGCTCTTCAACGATCTCGCGGGCGATCGAGCCGACGTTCGAGTAGCCGACGCCCGTGTAGTAGGGGCCCTGCGGAGCCGGGTAGCCGGTTTCCGGGAAACCCAGCGGACGGCCGTTCTCGTAGAAGAAGTATTCCTGCTCGAAACCGAACCAGGCGTCCTCGTCGTCGAGGATGGTGGCGCGGCTGTTGGACGGATGCGGGGTAACACCATCTGGCATCATGACTTCGCACATGACGAGAACGCCGTTCGTGCGGGCCGGGTCCGGATAAATCGCGACGGGCTTCAGCACACAGTCAGAGCTGCGGCCTTCTGCCTGCATCGTCGACGAACCATCGAAGCCCCAGAGCGGGAGCTGCTCGAGTGTCGGAAAAGCGTCGAATTCCTTGATCTGCGTCTTGCCGCGGAGATTTGGTACCGGGGTGTACCCATCGAGCCAGATGTACTCGAGCTTATACTTGGTCATTTGCGAGTCTCTCAAACATAAATCGTGAGCAAATCCTCAAGCGAACCGACCGTTGAAGCGATCAGGCCGCGAAGGGATGCCAAATTACATGCACGTGGCGTGCCAGTTTGTGTGCGATGATGCAGCTCGCCAATCGAGAGCGCCCGACAAGCCGACCGACCGAGTTTGCTCCACGGAGATGACTGAGCGTGGAACTGGCTGCGGACTCAAGCAGTTAGCTGCCGAAGGCAGTTGCGGAGCGTGAGTTCGGCCGACGCGACCGGAGAAGGCTGCAACATTTTTTTCGCAGTTCAACTCAAGCGATTATTTTTTGTGCATATGATTATATTTTATACTCACTGAGATTCCGATATAAATGCCAGCAGATTCGAATGCCCATAATCCCAACATCTGGTGCATATTTTTCAATCAGCTCGCGCAATTACTGTGCAGTTCTGTTATGGTCGTGTTATCGTCCTCGGGCGTCGATGAGCAAGGAGGCACTTTATGGCCATTGGTGTGCATCACGAGACGGCAACAATTTACGCGTTTCCAGCGAAGCGTTTTGCTGCGGCGGAGCGTCGCCCGGCAGTTGATATTGAACGGGATATGATCCCTTCGGTCTATGAAAGCTGCTGGTATCACGACGAGGCCATCAAAGAAACAGCAGAGCCAGCACAGCCAAAGTTCACGCCCCGCATCGTGGATTGACCTTTTCTTGATCGTGAACCTGCGCCGGACGGCATAGCACTGCGACGTGGTTTAGCCGGGGTCCCGCAAGTCGCCCGCTCCCAACGCGGCGCTCTAGTTGAGTCTTACAAGTACCTACCCGTGACGTCCAAGGGCGAAGCGTCGATTGCCCGCCGATGCTGCTCCTCGGCTTTGCCGGGCCTGCGCCGGTCGGAAATCACTGGACTCGACCTTGGTGCCATAGAACCCTTTCGCCTCCATGCGCGTCCAGTCTGGAGCCAGCACGTCGGCCTTGTTTTGCCGCAGTCAGTTGACCCTGCCCTACGCTTGCGATCCAGGCAATCGCCGTAAAAGTCCCGATCCCGAACCGCGACGCAACGGATCGCGCCGACATCCTGCCTGCCTGCGCCGCCAGAACACGACTGCGAAGGTCATCGCTCAATGCACGTGGCATCACTGCCGCCTGATTCGAGGGCGCAGGGAATGACGGCAAAGAGCGACTGTCATCCAAATGCCGATTCCGCGTTCAGGGGACTGTCCCAGGTGCCAAGCGACACTGGGACCTTGGTCTCGGCAATGGCGAGACCAAGGACCCTCGCATACAGATGCTCAAGCTTACATAATCCTTGCATAATCATCGACGATTGGTCGGTCGAGAGCCTAACAACTGTCGCGGCCATGGCTCCGGCGCCGTGTTCAGCCGGCAGCGCACTTCGTTTGGTGCGAGGGCGAAGCTTTGTCCAAGGCGAAGGCAATCATTGGGAGGGTGGCATGGTACAATTTATTCGCTCGGACCTGGATTTCATCCTGCAGCAAATTCTCCTCGCGGAGGCCCACGCGGCCGGATCTGATCCGAGAACCCTGGTCCCGAACTCGTTCGTCCCCTTCGGTTTGCGGACGGTTGATGGATCATTCAACAATCTTTTTGCGGATCAGAGCGAGTTCGGCGCGTCCGACAACATCTTCCCGCGCCTTACGGACCCGGTGTTCCGTGATGCCCAAGCTGGAACCTCATATGCGCAGACAAGTGGCACGGTCATCGACTCGCAGCCGCGAACGATCAGCAATTTGATCGTCGACCAGTCGTTGAACAATCCGGCGGCGATTGCGGCCGCCCTCCAGAATGCCGGATCTGTGGACATTGCCGGAGACAGCGCCTCCTTCCTCGCTGCCCTCCAGGCTTTGGAGACGGCCAAGGCCAATGCCGGCGGCAATACGTTGGACCCGGCTGTGATCGCCGCCCAGCAGGCGTTCGATCAAACGGTAACGGATCTTGGCCTGAATATCGCTACCAGCCCCGGGCTGGATGGCCAGTTTGGCACGGCCGACGACAAGCCTGTCTTCTTCATTCCCAATGCCACGCCGGATGAAGGCCTGTCTGCGCCATTCAATTCCTGGTTCACCTTTTTCGGCCAGTTCTTCGACCATGGTCTCGACCTCGTGACCAAGGGCGGGAATGATGTCGTGTTCATCCCGCTGCAGCCGGATGATCCGCTCTTTGTCGAGGGCAGCCCGACAAACTTCATGGTGCTGACGCGGGCGACCCAGTTTGCCGGGCCGGGCCCCAACGGCATTCTTAACGATGACCCGACGACGGCCGTTGACGAGTCCGCCGACAACACAACCCACGAGGCGATGAACACGACATCGCCGTTTGTCGACCAGAACCAGACCTATTCCTCGCATCCCTCGCATCAGGTTTTCCTGCGCGCCTATGAATTGGATGCCGATGGCAGGCCGGTGCCTACCGGCAAGCTGATCACCAATCGCGACCTCGGAGCCGACGGCATATATGGCACGGCCGATGACGAAGAAATCGGCGGCATGGCCACCTGGGCCGTCGTGAAGGCGCAGGCGCGCGACATCCTCGGCATCAACCTGACGGACGCCGACGCGCTTCGCGTGCCGCTGCTTGCCACGGATGCTTATGGCAACTTCATCGGGGGCCAGAACGGCTTTCCACAACTCGTCGTCGCGGCCGGGCCTCCCCCGGTTCTTGTCGAAGGCAATCCGGAATTACCGGTCAATGCGTCCCAGGCGATCAGCACCGGACACGGCTTCCTCGATGACATCGCGCATGCCGCCAACCCCTTCGGCGACCATGACGGCAATCCGGCAACACCACCTCAGGCATTGACCCCGGACGTCGACACTGTCGCAGGTGGCACAGCTCCGGAGCAGGGATTTTACGATAACGAGCTGCTCGACGCGCACTACATCGCCGGCGACGGCCGCGTGAACGAGAATATCGGCCTCACCGCCGTCCATTCGATCTTCCATGCCGAACACAACCGGCTGGCCGATCATACCAAGGAAGTCCTTGTCAGCGATGCCCAGGCGCTGCTTGCCGGTGGCGCGACGCAGGCTGAGGCGGTTGCCTTCCTCAATCAATGGCTGGTGGTCGACGTGCTGACGGTCCCGGCGCTGACGGACATCGCCACGCTCCAGTGGGATGGCGAACGCCTGTTCCAGGTGGCGAAATTCGGCACCGAAATGCAGTACCAGCACCTGGTGTTCGAGGAGTTCGCGCGCAAGGTCCAGCCGCAGGTCGATGCGTTTCTTGCGCCTGAAGGTTTCGACACCACGATCGATCCCGCAATCGTTGCCGAGTTTGCACATACGGTCTACCGCTTCGGGCACTCGATGCTGACCGAGACAATCGACCGCCTCGATCCCAATTTCGTATCAAACGAAGTTGGCCTGATCGCGGCCTTCCTCAACCCGCTCGCCTTTGCCGCAAGCGGTCCAACGCCGGAAGAGGCGACCGGCGCCATCGTGCGCGGCGTAACGCGCCAGGCCGGCAACGAGATCGACGAGTTCGTCACGGAAGCGCTGCGCAACAACCTTCTTGGCCTGCCGCTTGATCTGCCGACCATCAACCTTGCGCGTGGTCGTGATACCGGCGTGCCATCGTTGAATGCCGCGCGTCGTGAATTTTACGAAATGACTTCCGACAGTCAACTCAAGCCTTATACGAGCTGGGTCGACTTGGTGCAGAACCTGAAGCATCCCGAGTCGGTTATCAATTTCATCGCCGCCTACGGCACGCACGCCGCCCTGACGGCGGCCGACGTCGACACGCTTGCGGAAAAACGCGCCATTGCCTCAGCTCTGGTTCTGGGCGGAAGCGCGGTGATCAACGCGGGAGGCGCAGGCGGCGTAGAGAGGACGTTCACCGCGGACGAGGCCGACCGGCTTGCCTTCCTCAACAGCACCGGCATCTACGCCAACTCCCCGACCGGGGTGACGACCACCGGTGTCGATGCAATCGACCTGTGGGTTGGCGGCCTCGCCGAAAAGCAGATGCCGTTCGGTGGCCTGCTGGGCTCGACCTTCAACTTCGTCTTCGAGA